>JARGNO010000001.1:160094-204518 GCA_029213165.1 Minwuia sp. | reverse complement strand
ACCTCGCTCGGCTTCGACGCGCTGATCCTGCAGGACATGGTGATGACACCGTCCGCCGCCTATCTGGATGCCGGGGAGGACCTGGTGATCCGGGTCGGACTGTCTTCGGCGACGGTGAACGGATGGCGCAAGGATGGCGCGGACAGCATCCTGCTGAGCGGACTTGCCGCGACCGCCGCCGGGTCAATCCCCGCATCTTCCCCTGCATCCTCCCCTGCGGCAGCCGAGGGCGTGGCCGAGTTTGCCATCGACAGCCTGTCGGTCACCGACTGGCAGAAGGGCGCGCCCGGCAAGATCGGCACGGTCGGCAAGGTCAGCATGACCGGTCTGTCCGAAATGCTGCAACTGCCCGACAATGTCCTTGCGGTGCAGGATCCTGAAGTCGCCCGGATGATGCAGACGCAGGGTCCGTTCCTGTTTTCGGTTGAAACCTACCAGTTGACGGATCTCCGCTATGACCCGCAGGTGCTGGCACTCTGGCAGTCGCTGATCGAGTATCTGGCGGCGCAGGAGCCGGGTGCGAAGCCGGATCCTGCCGAGCTCACCGAATTTCTGGAGGCCTATCTTGTCATTCTGGAGCGCGCACGTGACCTGCAGACAGGGATCGGTCACGCCGGGCTGACAGGCATGAAGGCGCGTTTCGGTGAGGCGACTTCAGTGTCGATCGACCGGCTCGATATCCGGGAGATCTTCGGCCTCAAGGGTGGCAGCTTCGAAGTTGCCGGCATCAGCCAGCAGGGTGCGGGCGATGCCAGGTCGAGCATCGAACGCTACCAGGGCCGGGTCGGGGACCTTTCCGCGCTGCCGGCCTGGCTGCGTACGGTCTTCGGCACGCCCCTGACACAGGACAGCTTGCAGAAGGCCCGTGCCTGGGCCGCGGGCAAGACCCTGGCAGAACTGGTGCCGGTCTTCGATCTCGGCACGTTCAGCATGGAAGGCCTGGACGCAGCCGGTCCTGACGGGAAACCGGTTCGGGTGGATTTCTTCGCGATCGAAAGCATCCGGGTCGGCGCGGACGCGTCCGTGGAGATGGCGTTCCGCATGGATGGTATCTCGGCGCCACTGGACAGTGCTGCCGGCACACAGCCACAAGCGGCGATGTTGCTGCAGATGCTGAAGGCAAATGGCGTCGAGGACCTGCAGCTCGGAACTGCCATCTCACTGAAGGCGGGACTGGCGGACAGTACCGGCGCACTTGGCATCGGCATGTCCGGTACCGGTCTTGCCGAACTGACGGCCGAACTTGACCTCACCGGTGTGGATTTCGAGAAGCTGCGCCATGCCCCGGCGCAGCAACGCAACATGGTGGCGCTTTCCTCTGATCTGGCCCGTGCACGGATCACCCTGATCGATCAGGGATTGCGTCTGCTGCTGCTGGAATCGCAGGCGGCACAGCGCCCGGGAGCGACTGCGGAGATGATCGGCACCCAGTTTGCCGCAATGGCGGAACAGATGGGGGCGAGCATGGGGACGGATGCGAGCCGGGCCATAGGGCAGCAGCTGGCTGCCTTCATCACGGCCGGTGGCACGCTGGAGGTCTCGACCGGCCTGCAGACGCCGTTGCCGGTCATCCAGCTGATGGGCCTGCAGCGCCAGCCGCCCGCCAGCATCATCGACACCCTGGGCATCACGGCGATTCACAGCGCGCCCTGACCTGACCGGTGCGCCATGGCAAGAAGGCGGCATCCGTTTCCGGACACCGCCTTCCCGTTGGTTGCGACTGACTGGCGTGTGCCGTCAGTACATGTGCTGGCCACCATTGATGGACATGGTGGAGCCGGTGACGAAGGTCGCGTCATCGGAAACCAGGAACAGCACACCACGCGCGATCTCGTCGGCATGGCCCAAGCGCCCGACCGGAATCTTGGCAACGATCTTCTCCAGCACATTGGCCGGAACCGCGGCCACCATGTCGGTGTCGATGTAACCTGGTGCGATGGCGTTGACGGTGATGTTGAACCGTGCGCCTTCCTGCGCCAGGGCCTTGGTGAAGCCGTGGATGCCGGACTTGGCGGCGGCATAGTTCACCTGACCGTACTGGCCGGCCTGGCCGTTGATGGAGCCGATGTTGACGATGCGGCCGAAGCTGCGCTCCTTCATGCCGTCGAAGGTTGCCTTGGCCAGGTTGAAGCAGCCGCCCAGGTTGGTGTCGATGACCGCCTGCCAGGCTTCCTTGCTCATCCGCGCCAGCGTGCCGTCGCGGGTGATGCCGGCATTGTTGACCACGATGTCGATGGGGCCGACTTCTGCGGTAATCTTCGCCACGGCCGCATGTACCGCGTCGAAATCGGAGACGTCGAACTTGAAGGCGGGAATGCCGGTCTCCGCCGTGAAGGCCCGGGCGGCCTCGTCATTGCCTGCATAATTCGCGGCAACGCTGATCCCGGCATCGCGCAGGGTGGTGGAAATGGCCGCGCCGATACCGCGCGTGCCGCCAGTGACGAGTGCTACTCGTGCCATCTGATTGGACTCCTTGGTTTCTTTTTCTTGGGGGAGGATGTTGTGACGCCCGTTCCTGACCCGCGGCCCTGCAGCAGGGCCGCGGATCGGAACGGTTCGTCGGTCGTTCGGGTCAGTCGCGCTCGACGCACATGGCGATACCCATGCCGCCGCCGATGCACAGGGTGGCGAGGCCCTTCTTGGCATCACGCTTCTGCATCTCGAACAGCAGGGTGTTGAGCACACGGGTACCGGAGGCACCGATGGGATGGCCGATGGCAATGGCGCCGCCATTGACGTTCAGCTTCGCCGGGTCGATGCCCAGGTCCTTGCCGACGGCGCAGGCCTGTGCGGCAAAGGCCTCATTGGCCTCGATCAGGTCCAGGTCATCGACGGTCCAGCCCGCTTTCTCCAGCGCGCTGCGCGTCGCCGGGACCGGCCCGATGCCCATGATCGCGGGATCGACACCGGCCTGGGCCCAGGAGACGATACGGGCCAGCGGGGTGATGCCACGCTTCGCCGCCTCTTCAGCGGTCATCATGACGACTGCACCGGCACCATCGTTGATGCCGGATGCATTGCCGGCGGTGACGGAGCCATCCTTGGTGAAGGCCGGACGCAGCTTCGTCATCATGTCCATCGTCGCGCCATGGCGGATGTATTCGTCCTCCGACACCACCGTATCGCCCTTGCGGCCCTTGATGGTGACCGGCACGATCTCGTCCTTGAACTTCCCGGCCTTCTGCGCTGCCTCGGCCTTGTTCTGGGATGCGAGGGCGAATTCGTCCTGCTGCTCCCGCGTGATCTGCCACTGCTGGGCAATGTTCTCTGCGGTATTGCCCATGTGATAGCCGTTGAAGGCATCCCAGAGACCATCGCGGATCATCGTATCGATGAACTTCATGTCGCCCATGCGGGCACCGGCGCGCAGATGCTGGGCGTGCGGTGCCATGGACATGCTTTCCTGGCCGCCGGCAACCACGATCTTGCTGTCGCCGTTGCGGATGGCCTGCCAGCCGAGCGCAACGGTGCGCAGGCCGGAGCCGCACAGCATGTTCACGCCCCAGGCCGGGCTTTCCTGCGGCACACCGGCATTGATCGATGCCTGGCGGGCCGGGTTCTGGCCCTGACCTGCGGTCAGGATCTGGCCCATGATGACTTCTGAGACTTCGGCGGCGTCGACACCGGCGCGCTCCAGCGCGCCCTTGATCGCGACGGTGCCGAGATCATGCGCGGGAACGGACCCGAACGCCCCGTTGAAGGAGCCGACCGGGGTACGGGCGGCAGATGCGATGACGATATCGGACATTCAGGATTTCCTCCTTGGTGGTTTCTCGGACAGCATATCACGCCTTACGCTGCGTCACACAGACATTGCTGCGACGCAACATATGATTGCTGCATTGCGAAAAGAGTGCCGGTCTCCGAGGGTTCCGGCAACTGTGGAATGGTTAATGTGTCGGTATGTCGCGACGGCGCAGCGGTATTCTTGCTGCAACGCACCAATGCCGAATCGCCTGTCATGTCACGGTCCCCAGCCAATCGCCAAGGGGCTGCCAGAGGCTGCGCCGGGCACGGGATCCGACCACCATGCCGATATGGCCCGCCGCAGGTTCGATCACGGTGGCCTGCGGCAGGTCGCGCACCGCGCCACGGGCGGAGGCGGGTGGCACGATCCGGTCCTGTGCCGGGATGGCCGCGAACACGGGCATTCTCAGGTCGCCGGGCCGGATTGCCGTGTCCCCGATCTGCCAGCGGCCCGTGCCGGGCAGGTTCTCGTTGTACCAGCCGACAAGGCAGTCATGGGCGACCCTGGGCGGCAGGGCCGGTCCGTCGTTCAGCCAGTCCTCCAGCGCCACGAACTGCCGGGCCTTCTCGCTGCCTGGGTCCATGCCGGCGAAGCGGGCGAACTTGCGTTGCGCGAGATTGGGATCAAGCGCGGCAAAGAAGGCCTGGATCAGGTCGATGGGCATCTCGCCAAAGGCCTCCAGCACCGGTTGCCACATGGGCAGCGACGCGGCGAAGGCTTCGGCCTGCGGGCTGAGGTCCGCGTGGAAGTCCCATGGGGAGGCCAGCAGGGCCAGGGCGGAGATGGCATCGCCGCGCAGCAGGCTCAGGGCGACTGACAATGTGCCGCCCATGCAATAGCCGACAAGTGGAACAGGCCGGTCGCCATTCAGGCGGACCGCCGCATCGAGCGCCGAGGAAAGCGGTCCCTCGAGAAACGCGGCGACATCGTAGCGGCGCTCCGGCTTTCCCGGCGTGCCCCAGTCGAGCAACAGGGGACGCAACCCCGCCTCCGCTGCCAGCCAGCGAAGCATGCTGTTGTCGGGCAGCAGGTCCAGGACCCAGGCCCGGGTGATCTGCGATGGCACGAACATGACCACCGGCGCGTCGGCCTGACCCGGAACACCATAGTCAAGCAGCCGCACCGCGCCCTGTCGCCAGAGGGCAGGTGGCTCATCGGCGATCCGGTGCCAGGGATGGGTCTGGTACTGTTCAATGCCTGCCAGGGTGGCCTGCATCCGTCGCGCGCACTCGGCGGCAATCGCGGCGCCCAGCTTCGTGCTGTCCGTTGCTGCCATGGCGGCCAGCAGGCCGTTGGCCCTGTCGGCAATGTCAGGGTGCCAGGGAATCCCGCCGGACTGCGCCAGGGGCAGTGCCGCCATTGCCCCGGTCAGCGTCGCCCCCGCTGTCGCCAGATGCAGCGCCAGCGGGCGGGGACCGATGCGTCGGCTCACCCCGGGGCCCGGCTGTTTCCTGTTCGGCGCTGCGGTCATGCAATAATCCGCTCAAGGCTTTCCAGCTCTCCCTCAGCCGGGGATCGGCGGAGGCCCGGGCAGCCTGCTCCTGCCAGAGGTCAACGAACTGGCGGGCGAGGCGGTCCGGGTCGGGAGGATCAGATGCTGGCGTTGTCATTGCGGCCAATCTACAGCATTTCCGGGCCACAAGAAATCTTCGCGCCCCGGCGTGACTTCGCTGCAAGAGCGAATACGCCTTGCGCAATGCAACATGAAACGGCGATAGTTCGATGTTCACGTGCCCTGGCATGACAGGGTCGCGCACAAACCTGGTCGGAGTTGCTGAATGTCCCGTCGAGAAAAGGCCGGAGAGGGTCCGGTGACCATCAAGAAGTATGCGAACCGACGGCTCTACAATACTTCCACTTCTTCCTACGTCACTCTGGACCATCTGGCCGAGATGGTGCGGGACGATATCGACTTCGTGGTCTTCGACGCCAAATCGGGGGAGGACATCACCCGGTCCGTCCTGACGCAGATCATCTTCGAGGCGGAGGGCAAGGGCCAGAACGTGCTGCCGGTGAATTTCCTTCGTCAACTCATCAGTTTCTACGGTGACAGCCTGCAGGGACTGCTGCCCAGCTATCTCGACATGTCGATGGATGCGTTCTCGAAGAACCAGGACGAGATGCGCACCCGCTTCGGTGGCAGCCTTGGCTCGCCCCTGCAGCATTTCGAGGAGGCGACCAAGCGCAACATGGCGCTGTTCGACCAGGCCATGAGCATGTTCAATCCGTTCGCGGCAGTGCAGGACGGAGCACCTGCGGCAGGCGAGCCAGCGCCCGCAAAGCCCGCGACCCGGACAGGCGAGAAGCCGTTAACCGCTGGCGCGTCGGGTGATATCGAGCAGATGAAGGATCAACTTGACGCCATGCAGCGCCAACTTGAGAAGATGATGAAGCCCAAGGGTTGATGGCCATCATTTGAGTAAAATTGTAAACAAATTCGACAGAAATTAACCAAGATTTCTGATTAACTATTTGTATACGATTTTCCTGGGCGATATATTCCGGGGATGCGACAGTCATTCTCGGACTCGAAATGCGTGTGAACGGGGTCAGTACCAGCGCCGGTCCGGTACTGCGTGCGATGTCGGCAGGCGTCGCGCCGACAGACCGTGGCAGCGCCGCCGACCGCCCTGTCGCACCAACCGAACGGATCAGCGAAAGCCGCGGGCAGCAGGACGCGCCACCTAATCCGCTTGGCCCCGGTAATGCCGCGCATTCCGCACCCGCGACCTCGGCCCATTGGCCGGTTCCGACCCTGTCCGGCCTGATAGGGCATCGCCTGCTCTTCGAAGTGCAGCGCCAGGCGCAGCTGGATGGCGGGGCGGTGACGATGGCGGATCGGGCTTCCGATGCCGTGATCGCCTATCGTGCTGCAGGCGATCTCTCCGCGATGGTCCTGCGGCCCGACGGTGCCGGTCTGCGCCAGCCCTTCCGGATCTGACCGTCCCTTCCGGATCTGATCGGCCCCTCCCAATCCGAACAGCCGACTGACCAGCGCCTGCAACCATCAGGTTGTCCATAGTCGCATCATGTGCCGAATGCCCGATATTCAGGCGTCTGCTGTCCCGGATGCCCAGGAATTTGCCATTCCGACTGCGACCACTTGACCCAATCGTCCGTTTCAGGCACAAGGATACCCGTGAGTAGCACTTCAACACGACGGAGTAGGCTGATGCATGTGGGGATGGGTGTGATCTTCCAGAATCCGGGCAAGGAACGCTCGGACAGGGAAGTCTACGAGGCTGACATGGCTCTGGCAGAGGCGGCGGAACCCCTGGGTTTCGACAGCGTCTGGACCGTCGAGCATCACTTCACCGATTATACCATGTGCCCGGACCCGCTGATGTTTCTCAGCTACATGGCCGGACGTTCGAAGACGATCCAGCTCGGGTCGATGGTGGTCGTGCTGCCATGGCATGACCCACTGCGCGCTGCGGAGCAGATCTCGATGCTCGACAACATGTCGGGTGGCCGCTTCATCCTCGGCATCGGTCGCGGCGCGGGCAAGGTCGAGTTCGATGGCTTCCGCCTGGACATGGGGGAGAGCCGCGAGCGTTTCGTCGAGGCCGCGACCATGGTCCTCGACAGCCTGGAGACCGGTCACGCCGAGTTCGATGGCGAGCATTACAAGCAGCCCCGCGTCGAGATCCGGCCGAACCCGCACAGCAGCTTCCGCGGTCGCACCTATGCCGCCGCAGTCAGCCCTGAATCAGCCCGCATCATGGCGCGGCTGGGGGTCGGTATCCTGATCATTCCGCAGAAGCCCTGGGCCGCCGTGCGCAAGGAGCTGGACGAATACCGCGCGATCTACCGCGAGGTGAACAATGCGGACGCCCCCGCACCGATCGCCGGTGGCTGGGTCTTCTGCGACGAGAACCGGGACCGCGCCTACGAGATGGCGCTGAAATACATCGGTGGCTACTGGAAGACGGTGATGGACCACTACCAGTTCGACGGCGACCACATGCAGAACATGAAGGGCTATGAGTATTACGCCCAGTTCCGCGACAACCTGCTGAAGAATGGCCCCGACGCGGCGACCGAATTCTTCATGAACCTGCAGGTCTGGGGCACGCCGGAGATGTGCCTCGAGAAGATCATGAAGACCGCCGACACCATCGGTGCGGATGGCTTCAATGGGGTGTTCTCCTACGCCGGGATGCCGCGGGAGGAATCCATGCGCAACGCCGAACTGTTCGCGCGGGAAGTCATGCCGGAACTGAAGAAGGCACCGCCTGCTGCCGAACGTCTGGCACAGGCCGCCGCCTGACAGATCAAAGGACCAAGCTTTTCCGCCGGGCCTACTGGGGAGGAGGCCGGGAAGGGGAGGATGACGCGGCCGGAGCAATCCGGCCGCGTCATTGTTTGTGGGGACACCATCCGTCAGTCTGCGCGGCAGGAAACCTCAGAATATCGAGAAGTACTCGCGCTGTTCCCAGTCCGTGACGGTGGCGAGGAAGCGGTCCCATTCGGCACGCTTGATGGTGCTGAAGTAGCGGTTGAAACCATCCCCGAAGGCCTGGTCGATGAAGGGGCTGGCCTGAAATGCGTCCAGCGCGGTCCCCAGGTTTCGCGGCAGGGCTGGGGCATCATTGTCGTAGGGACGGGTGACCGGCGCACCCGCCTCCAGCCCGCGCGCGATCCCGTCCAGTCCGGCGAGGATCTGCGCAGCCATGTGCAGGTAGGGATTGGCGGCAGCCTCCGCCACGCGGTTCTCGACCCGGCTCGCGGCGTCGTCCGCACCCATCAGCGCCCGCAGCATGGTGCCCTTGTTGTCGCGGCCCCAGGCGATCCGGTCCGGGGCAAGCTGGAAGGCGTTCTGATAGCGCTTGTAGCCGTTGATGGTCGGTGTGGAGAGCAGGCAGGTCGCTGCCGCATGGTCCAGCAATCCGGCGATCCAGGCGCTGGCGATGGCCGACAGTGACCCGTCCGGTCGGGCCATGAACAGGTTCTGGCCGCTGATCCGGTCCACCAGCGACTGATGCAGGTGCCAGCCACTGGCCATGCCGTTCGCGACCTGTGGCCGGGTCATGAAGGTGGCATGCAGTCCCTGCTCGCGACAGACCTGCTTCGCCATGGCGCGAAACATGATCATGTTGTCGGCATGGACCATGGCCCCGGCGGGATCGAAGGTGAACTCGAACTGTCCCGGCCCGAACTCCACCTCCATCGATCTGACCGGCAGATGCAGCCCCTCGGCGGCGCGGCGCAGCATGTCCATCACCGGTTCCAGCCGGGCATAGCGATCCTCGGTCAGATACTGGTAGCCATGCGCCAGCAGTTCCGTCTCCGGCGCCTCGGGCGGCATGCCGGTGTCGGCGTGGCCCAGGCGCGGATCGGTGATGCGGAAGACATGGAACTCCAGCTCCAGTCCCGTCACCAGACGCATGTTGCGATCCGCCAGCCGCTGCATCGCCTGGCGCAGCAGGTGCCGGGGGCTGAAGGGAAAAGGCTCACCATCCGGCAGATGAATGTCGGCCAGCATCCAGGCTGAATGCGATGCCCATGGCAGGACGCGAAAGCTGGCCGGATCGGGTCGCATGACCACATCACCCGCACCGGTCAGGACACCGTCCCCGAAACCCGCATCGTCACCCCAGACGGGGAAGACCGTACGGTGGGACGTATCCTTCAGCAGCAGGGTCGAGGTCATGGTGACCCCATTGCGAAAGGCGCTTTCCAAGGCGCTGGCGGGCAGGGCCTTGCCGCGCAGGATGCCATGCTGGTCGGTGAAGCTGATGCGGACGGTTTCCACGCCCCGCTCCTGCGCCTCCGCCAGAACCGCCTCCGCCCCCTCCGGCAGCGCGTGGTCAGACATGCCTCAGGCCCCGAGTGTGGCTGGCCACGGGCATGCCGCCCGCCGGCTGGTATCGAAGTCGCGCCATTGCTGTTCCCAGCTCCCGGTGGCGCAGATGCTGTCGACGGCCACCGGGCCGCTCTGCCGGGTCTGGCTGTCACGGAACGGCACGCCCTCCCCCGCCGCCACCTGGCGGATCGCATCGCGCAGCAGGCGGCGATAGCGCACGATACCCACGTCGGACTTGCCCAGATGTTCCTGTCGCCGGTCCTGGATGCGGCCCATGGACTCGACCGCCCACTGGTCGTGCACGTTGATGTCCTGTCCCATGCCCGTGAAGGTCTCCCGCGCCTGTTCGTCGGCATCGAAACCATAGTTGCTGGCCGCACCCGTGATCGGGCGATAGTCGGGCAGGCGATGCTGCTTCAGCCGCTGCTCCCGCATCACGGCCTTGTCCACGGGCCGGGCGAAGCTGGTGAACAGGGAGAACCAGTAGCAGCTCCCGTCATCCACCGGCACGTGCCACTGGGTGATCGTCATCTCGTTCGACATCGGGATGACGATGGCCTGCGGGAAGATCTGGTTGGTGACACGCACATGGGTCCGCCCGTCCGCCATGTGCCGCAGTGCCGTCAGCCGCATGCCGTGGTCGGTATCCTCGATCATCAGCTCCGGCCGCGGATAGTCGCGCAGCAGCTTCGTCATCGGGATCTCGCTGTCGGCAACCGAATCGCGAAACTGCTTGCCGTAGCTTTCTGCCGGGTCCCCGTCCGCGAGAAAGCGGTGCAGGAAGGATGCATGGGCCGGGTCAATCCCGACTTCCAGGGCCTGCAGCCAGTTGCAGTCCCACAGTCCCTTGAAGGCAAAGACGTGACTGTCCGGCGCGCTGAAGCAATCCAGCGCGGGCAGGGCCGGTGGCTCACCGCCTCCCATCCAGGCGAAGACGGCACCATTGCGTTCCATCACCGGGTAATTCACGGCCCGGACATGGCGATGCATGACGCTGCCGTCCGGTTCCGCCGGCTGTTCCCGGCATTGCCCGGTGCAGTCGAAGAGCCAGCCGTGGAAGGGACAGCGCAGGCCGCCATCCTCCAGCCGCCCATAGGCCAGGTCAGCGCCGCGATGCGGGCAGTGACGACCGATCAGTCCCAGCGTGCCCGTTTCATCGCGGAACAGCACCAGCCGCTCCCCCAGGACCGTCACCGGCACCACGGGCCGCGCACTCACCTGTTCATCCGACAGTGCCACCGGCTGCCAGTACTGCCGCAGCAATGCGCCTGCTTGCGTACCCGGCCCGACGCGGGTGATCAGGTCGTTGTTCTTCTGACTCATCATGGCGCACACTCTCGCAACATCCACATCGGACCAGACTGCCAGTCCGGAGGCCCCGCTGTCGATGGCAAGGCGCGGCCAGCACTCATCTGATCAGGCGTCGGTGACATCCAGGATGCGACGCATGACGGGGAAGTAGCGGTCACCGTCGCCATTGGCGATGGCCTCCTCGAACATCCGCGCGACCGTCTCGCCGCCGGGCGCGCGGACGCCGAATTCCGCCGCCATCTCCAGTGCGTAGGACAGGTCCTTGGCGGCATAGCGCACGGAGAAGGATTTCTCCGGGTAGGTATCGGCCAGGATCGCCTTCACGCCGTGATTGCGCAGCGCGAAACTGTCGCCGGAGCCCTTCATCATCGTATCCAGCAGGACCTTGCCCGGAACCCCCGCCTTCTCGGCAATCGCAACCGCCTGGCCAAGGGCGAGGACGGTCTGGAACAGCACCATGTTGTTCATGATCTTGATGACCTGACCTGATCCGACCGCACCGCAATGTTCGATATCGGAGCCCATGGTCGCCAGAACGGGCCGGATCGTCTGAAACAGGTCATCCGGTGCACCGACCATGATCGCCAGTGTCCCGTCGGCGGCAGCCTGGCGGGTGCGGGCGATCGGGGCGTCGGCGAAACGCGCGCCCTTCTCCGCCGCCTCTGCCGCGATCTCCCGCATCAGCGTCGGCTGGGATGTGGACATGTCGATCAGGACCTGGCCTTCACGCAGGTGGCCGACCAGGCCATCGGCCCCGAGCACCAGCGCCCGAACCTGTTCGCCCCCTGGAAGACAGGTGATGACAAGGTCAACCTGCGCCATCAGTTCGGCCACCGAGCCAGCGATCCCGGCCCCCTCGCCGGCCAGTCGCTCCAGCGGCGCAGGGTTCAGGTCAAAGGCAGTGACTGCCCATGTCCCACGACGCACGAGGTTCCGGCACATCGCCTCCCCCATCACGCCGAGCCCGATGAATCCGATGTGGCCAAATCCGGTTTGCGTCATCTCGTTTCTCTCCCCCCAAGGCAGGTGCCAGAACCTAGACTGATCCGGCACAGGATGGAATCGGCACCGGAACGCGGATTCGGAGTTGTTGGATTTCAGGTCTGTTCAATCGGCTGGAGGTCGCATAACCTTTCCGCAACGTAAATAAAAAATCCGTCTCCAGCAGGGGCGGCAGAAACCTGAATGGGGAGGATACGATCATGTCAGTCTGGAAGAGAATTGCGCCTGCCGCTGCGGTGGCGGCTGTGGCCCTTGCGGCGCAGGCCGCGACGGCGGAAATCAATCTGCCGAACACGCTTGTCTGGACCGCATACAACACAGGCACCTCCGGCTACAACCAGGCGGTTGGCATCGGTTCGGTGCTGAAGAACACCTATGGCGTGAACCTGCGGGTGCTGCCGGGCAAGAATGACGTGTCCCGCCTGACGCCGCTGGTGAAGGGCGTTGCCCAGTTCTCCGCGACCGGTTCGGACAGCGTCTACGCGCAGGAAGCCGTCTATACATTCGGCAACCGCAACTGGGGCCCGCAGCCGATCCGTCTGCTGCTGCACAATGTGGCTGACGGCTGTGCCGTCTCCATGGCCGTGGCAGCCGATGCCGGGGTCAAGACCATGGCCGACCTGAAGGGCAAGCGCATTTCCTGGGTCCAGGGTGCGCCGGCACTCAACAAGGCGGTGGAGGCCATGCTGGCCCACGCCGGTCTGACATGGGACGACGTCGAGAAGGTGCAGGTGGGTGGCTATGGTGCCTCCATCGACAGCATCATCAATGGCGACAATGACGCGGCCGAGGGCGCGACGTTCTCGACCTCCATGGTGAAGCTGGAGGCGAGCCCGCGCGGCCTGATGCATCCGCCGCAGCCCCATGCCGACACCGAAGGCTGGAAGCGGCTGAATGCGGTGGTGCCGTGGTACTTCCCGCACAAGTGCATGCAGGGTGCTGCCGTTCCCGCCGAGGGTTATGAAGGCGTCGGCACCGCCTACCCGATCCTGGTCGGCACGACGCAGGCCAGCGACGACCTCGCCTACAATATGACCAAGGCGATGTACGAACATTACGACGACTACAAGGCTTCCGCACCGGGCGCCAACGGCTGGGCCTGGGAGCGTCAGAAGCTGGAGCATGTGTTCCTGCCGTTCCACCCCGGTGCCATCCGTTACTACAAGGAAGTCGGCAAGTGGTCGGACGGTGCACAGGCCAACCAGGAAAAGAACCTGGCCCGCCAGAAGGTGCTGCAGGATGCCTGGGCGGCTTACACGAAGGATGCATCATCGGATGAAGAGGCGTTCAACACCGGCTGGATGAAGGCGCGCTTCGATGCCCTGGAAGCCGCCGGCATGATCACGATCTTCGAGACCTGGTGATCTGACCGACTGAAGCGACGACCCGGCGCGGTTTCGCGCCGGTTTGAGACCAGCAGGGGCCGGCCGGCATTGCACCGCCGCGCCGGCCCTTCCTGTCCGCAGCAATGCTGCCTGTCCTGCTCAGATCGTTTTTGGGGGGTCCCATGTCCGACAGCGCCACGAATCCGTCTACCGAACCTGAAGAGATCGATGATCGGGAAGCCAGCCGCTACCGCACGCTAGGGCCCGTCTGGCTGGGCATCATCTCCGCGATGACCAGCATTGCCATGCTGATCGCGATTGATCGCATGTTCGCGCTGGAGGTGCTGCAGGCGCTGATCGGCAAGGCACTGGTCGACAACCGCTACCTCTACCTGGTCGGCGGCATCATGATCTCGATGGTGTTCGTGGTCCTGCCGGGCTTCAAGCGGTCCTCGAAGACGAAGGTGCCCTTCTACGACATTGCCCTGATGATCCTGACCCTCGGCCTGACCTGCTATTACGTCTGGTACGCGGAATCGATCCTGCTGGAAGCCTGGGAATATGCGGCGCCCCTGCATGGCATGTGGGTCAGCGTGGTCATGTGGGCCGTGATCATGGAGGCGGGTCGCCGTGCCGGTGGCCCCGCCGTATTCTTCATCGTGCTGGTGATCTCGCTCTACCCCATCTACGCCGACCAGGTGCCGCAGGTGGTGTCAGGCCTCAGCCGTCCGTTCCTGGATACGGCGGCGTTCCACATGTTCTCGGAGGAGAGCTATCTCGGGATCCCGATGAAGGCCTTCGCGCTGCTGGTCTTCGGGTTCCTGCTGTTCGGTGTGGCCCTGATCTACACCGGTGCCGGCCAGTTCTTCATCAGCTTCGCCTTCGCGCTGCTGGGCCATGTTCGGGGCGGCCCTGCCAAGGTGGCGATCTTCTCGTCCGGTCTCTTCGGCTCCATGTCCGGCGGGCCGGTGACCAATGTCCTGACCACCGGTTCCCTGACCATTCCGGCGATGAAACGCATCGGCATCCGCTCCAAGACAGCGGGCGCGATCGAGGCCTGTGCCTCCACCGGTGGCGTGATGATGCCGCCGATCATGGGGGCGACGGCCTTCGTCATGGCCGACTTCCTGCAGGTCCGCTACATCGACGTGGCGCTGGCCGCCGCCATTCCGTCACTGCTCTATTACCTCGGCCTGTTCATGCAGATCGATGCCTATGCGGCGGAGAAGAAGCTGACCGGCCTGCCGCGG
This sequence comes from Minwuia sp., assembly GCA_029213165.1. Classification (GTDB taxonomy): domain Bacteria; phylum Pseudomonadota; class Alphaproteobacteria; order Minwuiales; family Minwuiaceae; genus Minwuia. Next base: position 190,076 of record JARGNO010000001.1, on the reverse strand, counting down.
GCGGAACTGCCGTCCGTGCGCAGGGTGATGATCGAGGGCTGGTACTACCTGTTCGTCTTCGCATTGCTGATCTTCATGCTGATCTACATGAAGCGGGAGGCGCAGGCACCGTTCTATGCCACCGCGCTGCTGCTGATCATCAACCAGTTCAATCCGAAGCATCGGCTCGACTGGCTGAAACTGAAGCAGTTCGTCTATGCCACCGGCTGTCTGCTGGCGGAACTGGCCAGCCTGCTGGCTGCCGTCGGCCTGATCGTCGGCGCGTTGCAGGCGACCGGCATGACCGGCACCCTGACCAATGATCTGGTGTATCTGGCAGGTGGCCATCCGCTGGTGCTGCTGGTGATGGGCGCGGTGACGAGTTTCATTCTCGGCATCGGCATGACCGTGACCGCGGCCTATATCTTCCTGGCCATCATCCTCGCTCCGGCACTGATCTCGGCGGGCCTGGATCCGATGAGCGTCCACATGTTCCTGCTCTACTGGGGCATGCTGTCCTTCATCACCCCGCCGGTGGCGCTGGCCGCCTTCGCCGCCGCCTCTGTCGCCCGGTCGGAGCCGATGCAGACCGGCTTCGAGGCCATGCGGATCGGCTCCATCATCTACTTCATCCCGTTCTTCTTCGTCTTCAACCCGGCCCTGCTGGGCAATGCCGGAACGCTGGAGGTCATCGTCGTCTGCGTGACGGCCGTGATCGGCATCCTGATGGTTGCGGCGGCGTTGCAGGGATACCTGTTCGGTGTCGGACGGCTGGGGGGAGGTGTGATGGGCGTGATCGGTCGCGCCAGCCTGTTTGTCGGGGGTCTGATCTTCGCCGCACCTGGCGGTGAGATGATCGGTTTCAGCCACACCGAGCTGAGTCTGATCGCCCTTGTCGTGGCGGCGCCGGGTGTCGCCGTCGCGTTCCTGGGCGGACGCAAGGCGGCCTTGGCAGGCTGATGTCAGGGGTGAGGCGAACCTGTCACCGCGCAGTTGTCATTCCGGCCTCGGCGGGAGAGGGACTCAGAATCTGACGCCAACTGCCCAGTCGACACCGGATTCGCTGCCGCCGTTGAGTTTCACGCGCAGGGCCTCACAGCCTGAAAGCAGGGTGAGGCTGACCAGCAGCATGGCGATGACGTACTTGCGTTTCATCCGTTCAATCTATCCTTCCGCCCGCACAGGGAAAAAGCGAAACATCGTGATCATGGCTTGTGTGCGTCGGTCGTCACGTCCAGAAATGCATTGATGAGCACGAACGAACGCTTTCAGACGGGTTGGGGTGCGGACGCGGACTGGCGCATCGCGCTGGGGCAATGCCTGGACATGATTGATCCGGACCTGCAGCACGCTGGCCCCGGCTTTGTCTATCTGTCCGACCATTTCTCCGGCGATGCGCAGGGTATTCTGACTGTTCTGCGTGGCCGGACGGGCATCGGTGACTGGGTGGGCACGGCAGGGATCGGAATCCTGGCCAACGACCGGCAGTTCTTCGATACCCCTGCCATTGCCGTGATGCTGACCGCGATGCCCGGGGGCACGTCGCAACTGCTGCGCCCCGGCGACGCGTCATCACTGCCGTTCACACCATGGTTCGGTGTTGTCCATGCCGATCCGGGCCAGCCCGAACTTCGGGAGAGCCTGCAGGTGCTGGAGCAGCAGCCCGGTGGTTACTGGGTTGGCGGCCTCGCGGCTTCCCGGGGGCCGAATCCAGTGGTGGCGAAGACCCTGACGACCGGTGGTCCGGCGGGTATCGCCTTCTCCGATCAGGTTCCGGTTGCTACCGCCCTCACCCAGGGATGCACCCCGATTGGCCCGGCGCGGGAGATCACGCGGGCGGAACGCAATATCGCCATCGAGCTGGATGGCAGACCGGCGTTCGAGGTCTTCAGGCAGGACATTGGCGAGATCCTGTCCCGCAACCTGGACCGCATTCCCGGCTTCATCTTTGCCGGACTGGCCCCGGCGGGTCAGGATAGTGGCGATTACCTGGTGCGGGAAATCGCGGGCGTCGATCCTCAGCACGGCCTGGTGGCAGTGGCGGAAGACGTCTCGGTGGGGCAGCGGCTGATGTTCTGCCGTCGCGACGGCGCAGCAGCCGTGGCGGACATGGAACGCATGCTGGACACGCTGGAACAGCGCGCGGGCGGCACCGCACCGCGCGGCGGGCTCTACTTCAGTTGCCTTGGCCGCGGGCCGAACCTGTTCGACGATTCCCGCACCGAGGCCGCGATGATCCGGGAACGGTTCCCCGACCTGCCGCTGATCGGATTCTTCGGCAATGGCGAGATCGCCAACAGCCGCCTCTATGCCTATACGGGTGTGCTGTCGCTGTTCCTGTGACCTGAAATGACAGGGTCACGCACCGCACGGTCACCCTGTCGTCGGGAGCGCTGAAGTCCTGTTCCTATTGCTCCAGTTGCTGCCACATTTCCTTGTCGCGGTCGGCGGTCCAGATGCGGGGGTGGTCCATGCCGCTGGCCTCGTCATATGCGCGGGAGATGTCGAAGGGCATGCAGTGGGCGAAGATGGACCAGTGGCCGTACTTGCTCTCCAGCGCCGGAACCACCGTGTCATAGGCTTCCTTCAGGGAATGGTTGGCGGCGACTTCCCGGGCGACGCCGTCGTACAGGGCGCGGATGAAGCTCTCCGTGCCGGCGATGGCTTCCTCGCAGGCTGCCGGTGTCTTCATTGCGGGGCCGCGGCCGGGGATGAGGAACTCCGGCTTCAGCGCACGCAGCTTGTCCAGGGTGCCGGGCCAGTCGCGCAGGTGGGCATCGCCCGTGTAGGGCGTGGCGCCGTTCTCCACCAGATCGCCGGAGAACAGCACCTTCTGCGAAGGCACCCAGACGATGGTGTCACCGCGCGTATGGCCCCGGCCCGGATGCATGATCTGCACCTCCAGGTCGCCCATCATGATGGTCATCCGGTCGGAGAAGGTCATGGTCGGCCAGGTCAGGCCGGGAATGCTCTCGATGCCCTGGAACAGGCGCGGGAACCGGTCTGCTTCCGACTTGTAGTCGGCATCTCCGCGCTCACGGATCATCTCCATCGTCGGCTCTGAGGCGATGATGTGCTCCGCGCCATAGGCGGCGGCGCCCAGCACGCGGACCGCGTGATAGTGGGTCAGCACGACATAGCGGAACGGCTTGTCGGTCACTTCGCGCACGCGGCGGATCAGGTCATCCGCCGCGATGGGCGTGGCACGGGTATCGATCACCATGACGCCGTCATCGCCGATGATCACACCGGAGGTGGGATCACCCTCCTCCACATAGACCCAGGTATTCTCCGTCAGTTGCTCGAACGTGATTTCCTTCGGCCCCAGATCCTGTGTCGATGCGAATGCGCGCGCCATGCCGCTGTCTCCCCTGTTTCCTGCCGGTTGATGACCGGTCCTGTTGCGTTCAGATAAGGGCACGCAACCCTGCACCGCAAGCCCTGCGGGATTGAAAGGTCGCGATTTGCCGGTAACATCGGCACCCATGGCCACGACCATGCAAGATCGCCGGACACAGGACGGCCCCGGCGACCGCGGCGGAACCGACCTGGTTCCCGTCGTGCGCCATCTGCTTGACCAGGTGCCGGTGCGCGCGCCATCGCTGATCGTCACGGTCTGGGGTGACACCATTTCTGCGCATGACTGTCCGGTCTGGCTCGGCAGCCTGATCCGGCTGCTGGCGGACTTCGGCCTCAACGAGCGGGTGGTGCGGACAGCTGTATTCCGCCTGCAGAAGGACAACTGGCTGCAGGGTCGGCAGGCCGGTCGCCGCAGCTTCTACGATCTGGCTGCATCCGGTCGCCGCCGCTCCGACGCCGCGCACAGGACCATCTACCGCTCCGCCCGCGGCGAATGGGACGGATGCTGGCTCACCCTGATGGCCACCTCGGACGCCATGCGCCGGGCGGATCAGCTCAAGCGTGATCTCGCCTGGATGGGCTTCGGTTCACCGTCGCCGGGCGTCTTCCTGCACCCTGACATGTCCGGACAGGCCGTACGTGCCCTGTTGCACGATCAGGGCATGGAGGATCAGGTCGTGGTGCTGCGCGCGCGGGCAGACGACAATTCGGATCCTGCCGCGTTGCGGCATCTGGCGCGGGAGGCATGGGACCTTGCGTCCCTGGAAGCAGGATACAGCGACTTCCTGCGGCTCTTCACACCGGTCATGGAGCATGTCAGCCTGAACGGTGCGCTGCCCGACCGCGATGCCTTCGTGGCCCGGACGCTGCTGATCCATGAGTTCAGGCGCGTCACACTGCGCGACCCGCTGCTGCCGCAGGCAGTGCTGGGCAAGGACTGGCCGGGGGAGACGGCGCGACAGCTTTCGGCCAGTCTGTATCGTGCCATCCATGCGGCGGCGACGGCGCATGCGCGGCGAAATCTGGAAACTGCCGACGGGGGGCTGCCCCCGCCGCGCAGTGGATACTATGATCGGTATGGTGGCCTGGACTGAGGGGATGCGGTCGGGCCAACAGGTGATGAAACGGGGAGGATTTACATGACCATGCATGTGGCAATCATTGGCGCGGGTCCGGCCGGATTCTACGCGGCGGAGGCACTGGCCGCGAAGGGGGAGGGGGTCATGGTCGATCTGATCGACCGCCTGCCCACCCCGCATGGCCTGATCCGGTCAGGTGTCGCCCCGGATCACCAGACCACCAAGCGGGTCACGAAGAAATACGACCAGACCGCATCGCGGGAGAATGTGCGCTACGTCGGCAATGTCACGCTGGGCCGGGACGTGACGATGGACGAATTGCGCGACCTCTATGATGCGGTGATCATCGCCTTCGGCGCGGAGGGGGATCGCCCGATGGGCATCCCGGGGGAGGACAAGGACGGGGTACTGGGCTCCTTCGCCTTCGTCGGCTGGTACAATGGTCACCCGGACTTCGTCGATCTGGACATTGATCTGGACGTCAGCGACGTGGTGGTTGTCGGCAACGGCAACGTGGCGCTGGACTGCGCCCGCCTGCTGGTCCGGACCGAGGACGAGATGAAGGCGTCCGATCTGACGGACGAGGCCGGTGAGGTGCTTTTCAACAGCCCCGTGACCGATGTGCATCTGATCGGGCGGCGCGGCCCGGTGGAGGCGAGCTTCTCCATCGCCGAGATGCGGGAGATGGGGGAACTGCAGCGCGGCATCTCGCTGGTTCATGACGAACAGATCCCGGACGGCCTGCCTGCGGACATGGATCCGAAGGAGGCGCGCGCCCGGAAACCGGTGCTGGAGGTCTTGCAGTCATTCCGCGGCAATACCCGCGACCAGGCCCCGGTCGCGGTACATTTCGAATTCTTCCTGCGCCCGGTCGAGGTGCTCGGTGATGACCGGGTCACCGGTATCCGCGTGGAGCGGACGAAGCTGGAGGATGGCCGCGCGGTGGGTACGGGGGAGATCTTCGACATTCCCTGCGGCATGGTCATCAGCTGCATCGGCTATGTCAGCCGCCCCATCGACGGGCTGCCCATGGAATACGGGAAGGTCGTGAATGACCAGGGGCGCGTGGCCCCCGGCGTCTATGTCGTGGGCTGGGCCAAGCGCGGTCCCAGCGGCACCATCGGAACCAACCGGCCCGACGCGCAGGATGTTGTCGGCCTGTTGCTGGAGGATATGAGTGATGGTGCGGGCAAGCAGGGCGGCGCGGGGCTGGATGCGGTCCTGATCCAGCGTGGCATACGGCGCGTCAGCTACGATGACTGGCTGCTGATCGACAAGGCCGAGCAGGATCGTGCCGACCCGGAAGCGCCAAGGCGGAAATTCATCACGATTCCGGATATGCTGTCGGTCGTCGACGAGTCCTGAGGCGAGCGGAAGGAACGCAGCGCCATGATCCTGATCCAGATCAGTGATCCGCACATCACGGACCCGGGTGAGCCGGTGGACCGGTTGGCCCGCACCACGGAGCGACTGGCCATTGCGGTGACACGGATCAACGCCATGCGCCCGCGCCCGGACGGGGTGATCATCTCCGGTGACCTGGTGAACGAATGCCGGACCAGTGAGTATGAACGTCTGCGGCAGACGCTGGCCCCGTTGCAGGTGCCGGTCTGGCTGATGGTCGGCAACCATGACGCCCGCGACGACCTGCGTCTGGTGTTCGACGATCACGCCTATCTCGGCACCGGGGGTTTCGTGCAGTACACGGTGGAGGATCTTTCCGTGCGCCTGATCGCCCTGGACAGCCAGATCCCGGGAGAGACCGCAGGGGCGCTCTGTGCGGAACGGTTGGGGTGGCTGGAGGAGCGACTGGCGGAGCAGCCGGACAGGCCGACCATGATCTTCCTGCATCATCCGCCGTTCCCGAGCGGAATTGACCGCATGGACGCCAATGGGCTTGTCGAGGGGCGGGAGGAACTGGCGCGGATCATCGGCACCAACCGCCAGGTGCTCGGTATCTCCGCCGGCCATGTGCATCGCCCGATCATGACCTCCATCGCCGGAGTGCCGGCGCATACCTGCCCGAGCACCGCGCATCAACTGGGTCTCGACCTGTTGCGCACCGATGGTGTCAGCATCGTCGCCGAGCCTCCGGCCTGCCTGATGCACACCCGCCAGCCCGGGGCGCCACTCGTGACACATCATGTCTATCTGGATGACTATCCCGTGCTGGTGGACGTCAGCATGAAGTAGAAGTGGAATTCTTTCGCTGACCGTTCCGCCCCTTTCCCCCTCCTGACCACCCATTAGGATAATCCCGTGGGTGGTCGGGAGGGGGAGAGGGGTGGAACAGTCCACGCATAGACCGGGAGAGGGGCGGAACGGTCAGCAAACGACTCGCAACCGCGAGACAGACACCGAACAACAGCAAACCCTGGGGAGGGAAACATCATGAGTTTCATCAACACGACGGTTGTCGTCACCGGTGCCGCGCGCGGAATCGGCAAGGCCTATGCGAAGGGCTTTGCCGGACTGGGTGCCAATGTGGTGGTCACGGACATTTCCGACTGCGATGCGGTGGTCGATGAGATCACGTCCGCCGGGGGTGTGGCCATGGGGCATGTCTGCGACATCTCGAAGATGGATCAGATGACGGAGCTGGCGGCGAAGACGGCGGAACGGTTCGGCCCGGCGACTGTACTGATCAACAACGCCGCACTCTACGGTACACTGGGCGGTGGGCGTTTCGACAAGCTGACGGAAGAAAGCTGGGACGCTGCCATGGCAGTGAACGTCAAGGGATTGTGGAATGCAGCCAAGGCCTTCGTGCCCCAGATGCGTGAACTGGGTGGCGGCTCCATCATCAATATCTCGTCTCTGGCTGCCACGTACGGTCTGGCCTATGCGCTGCACTATACGGTGTCCAAGGCGGCCGTGATCGGCCTCACCCGAGGGCTGGCGCGTGAACTGGGTCGCGACCGAATCCGGGTCAATGCCATCGCCCCGTCCGCCGTGCTGACCGAAGGCACGGTCGAGTTCATGGGGGAGAAGTACGAAAAGGCCCTGGATGTCATCGCCTCCGGCCAGTCGATCCAGCGCAATCTGGACAGTGAGGATCTGGTCGGCACCGCGATCTGGCTGGCCTCCGATGCCTCCGCCATGGTCACGGGTCAGACCATCGCGGTCGATGGCGGCACGGTGTTTCTCTGAGTGGAGTCCGACGTCTGACCGCTCCGCCCCTCTCCCCCTTCCGGCCACCCACGCAAGTATCCTGAGAAGGGTGGCCGGGAGAGGGCTGGCCGGGGTCAACAAACAGCGCACCCTACCTCGGCAGCACCCCCTCCGATTGCAGGCGGGTGAGCCAGCCGAGGAACATCTCCTCCGAATCCAGGCAGTCGCCGAAGCCTGCCTGTCGTATCCGGATGGTGGAGAGGATGACGTCATTGGGGCGGCTGCCATACCCCATCGAATAGTCGATGAAGGACCAGGACGGCACCAGTTCCGCCAGGGTGGTCGGCTTCAGCCCGTGCCGTTCGACGATCCGTTGCCAGACCGCCTCCTTGTCGACCATGGAGCGGGCGAGGCTGTGCGGGTGAGGCACGTCGGTCGGCATGGCGAAATGGGCAGCAACCCGGCGCCAGAAGTGCGCGAAGACGAAGACGTCCCCATTGGTGACATTGAAGATCGTGTTCCGCGCGTTGTCTGATTCGCCGGCCCAGCTGATCGAGCGGGCCAGCAGGGCCGCGTCGGTCAGTTCGATGGTGCGCGGCTCGCCGCCCGGAAAGCGCAACGGCAGGCCGAGCTCGCGGCAGATCGCGGCATAGGCACCTACCCCGGCGATGATGTTCATCGGGCTGCCCAGCGCGTAGCCACAGACCAGTTGCGGGCGCATGACGGTCCAGTGCCAGGCCTTGCCCTGCTGGCGGGCGGTCAGCCAGTCCTGCTGGTCGTAATAGAAGTTCGGCGTCATGTAGCGCGGATCGTCCTCACGCGCCGGCAGGCGGAACGGCCCCATGTGGATGCCATAGGCCTTGGTCCCCTGCATCAGGGTGATGTGGCGCAGCTTCGGCGCCCGGGCCTCCACCACCTCGACCAGGTTCGACAGCATGGCGAGATTCGTGGCGACGTGGCCGGGGTCGGTCCAGCCTCGCGCGATCTCCGGCTGTTCGTTGACGGCGGCATAGACCAGGTGGGTCACATCCTCCAGTCCCGTCAGCGCGGCGGCGCCGCCGTCGCGATCCAGCAGGTCGAGGGCGATGAAACGGGCCTCGCTGTCAAAGTCCGGTGTGCGCCGCGACAACCCGATGGCGGGTCGTCCCTCTGCGGCCAGTTGTTCGAGTACCGCCCTGCCGACGACCCCCATTGCGCCGGCCACCAGCGTTGTTCCCCTGTCTGCTGTCATTCCGCGCCTGCTGTCATTGTCTGCCTGTCCGACCCGATGCAAAGTTGACGTCCACTGGGGCCATACTAACCTCTCCGGGGCGTGGTTCATCCACTGGAATGAGGAGACACCCATGCTTGTCCTGAAGCCCAATTGCGAATGCTGCGATGCGGACCTGCCACCGGAATCCGACCAGGCGGTGATCTGCACATTCGAATGCACCTTCTGCCGTGACTGCGCGGAGGCGACCTTCAGCCACATTTGCCCGAATTGCGGTGGCGGTCTGGTCACGCGTCCGATCCGACCTGCGGGTTTGCTGTCGCGCTTCCCCGGGTCCCGCGAACGGGTTCTCAAGGACCATCCCGGATGCACGAAAGTGGCCTGATCGGGTGTTTGGATACCACAATTCATCGAAACCAGTTGCAATCCACGCTGGAATTCCGCCAATTAACGCAGCGCAGCTTTTGTGGTGTGCGTAACAACGCATGGAACCGTGCTGCACGAGAACGAATCGACACAACGGAGGACTTCAAGTCTATGGAACGTCGTAAATTTCTGAAGGGTGCCGCGCTGGCTGGCGTTGGCACCGCAGCGCTGGCTGCGCCGGCCATTGCCCAGGGCGGCAAGACACTGACCATCGTTTCGACCTGGCCGCGGGATTTCCCGGGTCTCGGTATTTCGGCGCAGCGCCTGGCCGCGCGTATCGCGCAGCTTTCCGATGGTGCGCTGAATGTTGAGTATTTCGCCGCCGGCGAGCGTGTCGGTGCGTTCGATTGCTTCGACGAAGTCGCGTCCGGCAACTCGCAGGCCTATATCGGTGCCGACTACTACTGGACCGGCAAGCATCCGGCCCTGGCCTATTTCACCGCCGTGCCGTTCGGCATGACGACGGTGGAATGGAACGCCTGGATCAAGTTCAAGGGCGGTCAGGAACTCTGGAACAAGGTTTCCGGCGAATTCGGCCTGAAGCCGCTGATGTGCGGCGCGACCGGCACCCAGGCCGGTGGCTGGTTCAACAAGGAAATCGAATCCGCTGACGACCTGAAGGGTCTGAAGATGCGTATTCCGGGTCTGGGCGGTTCCGTGATGTCGAAGCTCGGCGTCTCCACCGTGTCCCTGCCGGGCGGCCAGATCTATGAAAACCTGGTTTCCGGCGCCATCGAGGCAACGGAGTGGGTCGGTCCCTACAACGACTACTTCATGAAGTTCTACGAGGCCGCGAAGTACTACTACACCGGTGGTATGCATGAGCCGGGTGGCGGACTGTCCTTCGGCATGAATGCCGGCTTCTGGGGCAGCCTGACCGACTGGGAGAAGGCGGTTATCGAGGCGGCCTGCTACGAGGAGCATGGTGCGGCATTCGAAGAGAACATGGCCAAGAACGGCGAGTACATGACCAAGCTGGTCAATGACCACGGTGTCCAGGTGCGTGCGTTCAACGACGATGTCTGGGACGCCATGGGCGAGGCCGCGGCGGAAGTGTTCGCGGAAACCCGCGACCATTCGGCTCTGGCCACGGAAGTTGATGACTCCTTCCAGGCCAACCTGCGCGAGATCGGCGGGACGATGGCGAAGTTCGAAGGCACCTTCGTCAACCAGCGCAACCGCGTGCTGGGTCTGGCCTGAGCGAAGGCTGACTGACAGGAATCAGGGCGGTGCCTCGGTGGCACCGCCCTTTTTTCCGTTCTGGCCCCGCCGGTGTGCGATGACGCCATCAGGTCGTCCATCTGCGCACCCGGCGCCATCCAATCGACAGGATTGCAGATGACTGACAGCAGCGTGACAGCAGAGATGCAGGCGGAGATTCCGCGTTACGGTCGACCCGCACCCCTGGTCCGGATAGTGGGCTGGTCCATGCTGTCGCTGCTCGTCGCATTCATTGCCGAGAACGTGCTGATCGTCAGTTTCGGTTTCCCCGGCTTCTCGGCGGCATTCTCCGAGGGCGGTGGCGGCCTGGCCTGGGTGCAGGTGCTGCTCTATGCAGCCGCGATCGCCGTGAGCGTCCTTTTCGTGCAACGCACATCGGACTGCGCGCTGCGCTGGGAAGCGCACCGCATCCATCACTTCAATCTCTATGTCATTCGCGGCTTCTTCTGGATGGTGGTTCTGGTTGGTATCGCCGATTCCGTGATCGCGTTCATGCGGGTCGAGAACCTGCTGCAGGACTTCATGGGAGAAGACTCGGTCCGGGCGCTGAGCCGGGCGCATTTCGTAGGTCCGTGGATTCACATGCCGCTGATCGCGATCGCCTTCGTCATTGCCGCCTTCACCCGCACACTCGGCTTCACCTGGCTGGCACTGCTGATCGTGGGTGCGGAGTTGCTGATCGTCATCACCCGCTTCGTCTTCTCCTATGAGCAGGCCCTGATGGGTGACCTGGTGCGGTACTGGTATGCGGCACTGTTCCTGTTCGCCTCCGCCTTCACACTGTTCGACGAGGGGCATGTCCGCGTCGATGTGCTCTATGCCGGGTTCGGCCGTCGCACCCGTGGCTACGTCAATGCCCTGGGGTCGATCCTGCTCGGCGCCTCCACCATGTGGGTCATCATCTACATCGGCTTCGACGGCCAGCAGTCGATCATCAATGGACCCATAGCGAACTTCGAGATTTCACAGACCGGCTCCGTCGGCATGTTCATCAAGTATCAGATGGCCGGGTTCATCGGCATCTTCGCCATCACGATGCTGATCCAGTTTGTCAGCTACTTCTTCGAGGCTATTGCGGATATCCGGGATGAACCCGGGCACCGTGAACATCAGCCCGTCGCGCATTGAGGTCGGGTCATGGAGCTATTCTTTCTCGCAGTGCTGGTCCTGATCATGGCGTTCGCGCTTGGCTCGGGCTATCCGGTTGCATTTGCGCTGCCTGGAGCGGCGATCATCTCGATCGCGCTGGCGGCTGGTTCCGGCTACCTCTTCGCCGACAGCGTTGACGCCTATTTCCATTCCGGTGGCCCGTCGCAATGGCTGTCGGCGGGCGTCACCAACCTGCGCGGAGTCTACTGGGAGGTCGAGCGCGATACACTGATCGCGATCCCGCTGTTCATCTTCATGGGCATCATGCTGCAGCGGTCGAAGATCGCCGAGGACCTGCTGGTGACCATGGCACAACTGTTCGGCCCCGTGCCGGGCGGCCTCGGCATTTCCGTGGTCTTCGTCGGCGCGCTGCTTGCGGCCACCACCGGCATCGTCGGCGCGACCGTCGTGGCCATGGGCCTGATCTCCCTGCCTGCCATGCTGCGCAACAACTACTCGCCTTCGCTGGCCACCGGCACCATCGCGGCGTCCGGTACACTGGGACAGATCATTCCGCCCTCCATCGTGCTGATCATCCTGGCCGACCAGCTGGCATCCGCCACCGATCAGGCAGGCACGGCGCGGAAGGCACTCTACAAGGAAGCGACCGGCGAGCTGAGCATGCCGTCGGTGTTCGACGTGGCCTCCACCAGCGCGGGTGAGATGTTCCTCGGCGCCTTCATTCCGGGCATGGTGCTGGTCGGTCTCTACATGCTCTACATCCTGATCTACGCCACGATACGCCCCAGTGCGGCTCCCGCAGTGCGCTTCGACGGCAAGTTCGACGGCGTGTTCTGGCGGAATGTCGTGCTGACGCTGGTGCCGCCTCTGGCGCTGATCTTTCTGGTGCTGGGCTCGATCATCGCGGGTATCGCCACGGTGAATCAGGCGGGTGCCATTGGCGCCGCCGGTGCCCTGATCATGGGCGGCTATCGCCTGACGGAAGGCCGCGCCTCGACCTATCTGCCTGCGATCATGGCGATCGTGGCGCTGGTGTTGATCGGTGTCGCGCTGACTTCCTTCGACATGAACATCAAGTCCATCGACAGCGCGGAGGATGAGATCGGCATCGCCGTCGGTGCGATCGCCGCCGTGCTGCTGGTCATTTCACTGGGCTGGAGCGGCTGGCGGGTGCTGAAGATCGACCGCACGCTGCAGAGTGTGATGCTGGAGACCGCGAAGACCACTTCGCTGGTGTTCATCATCCTGCTGGGTGCGGCAATGCTGACCGCCGCCTTCCGCGCCTTCGGTGGCGAGGAACTGGTACGGGAGTTCCTGAATTCACTGCCGGGCGGCTTCTGGACCCAGTTCGTCATCGTCATGCTGGTGATCTTCATCCTTGGCTTCTTCCTCGATTTCATCGAGATCGCCGTGGTCGTGGTCCCCATCGTCGCGCCGATCCTGCTGGCCGATCCGTCTGCCAACATCACGGCGGTCTGGCTCGGCGTGATGATCGGCCTGAACATCCAGACCTCGTTCCTGACACCGCCGTTCGGTTTCGCACTGTTCTACCTGCGTGGCGTCGCGCCGGCGGTTGTGCGCACCGTGCAGATGTACCGGGGCGTGGTTGCCTTCATCAGTCTGCAGTTGCTGGCCCTGGGCATCATGGGTGCGGTGCCGGAGCTGGTGAATTACCTGCCGAACCGGGTCAGCTTCCTTTCCGATACCTCGCCGCCACCCAGGAATCCGAAGCTCCAGTTCTGCCTTGAGGAATATGTGGATACGCGGCTGGCCGAAGACGGCGGTGCCATAACCGCCGCCATTGCCCGGGCACGCGGCCTTGACCTGTCGGCTCTGCCAAAGGATCTGGCGAAGGATCTCGGCAAGGGTTTCGAGAACGCGCAGAACGCCATTGCGTCGTTGAAGGAGACGGTCGTCGCAGGTGATGCGGTGGAGGCGGCCTCCGGCGCCTACCGTCCGGAATTGCGGATCGTGCGTCGTCTGGAGAAGGAAATCCGCAAGGAACAGGAAGAGGCTGATGTGCTGAAGACCCGTATCAGCCGTCTGCAGGAAGGCCAACTTGATGAGAAGCCCGGACTGGAGGCTGAGATGCAGGCGCATCTGGACCGGATCGACGAACTGCGTGGCGAGATACCGGCAACCTGGACCGACACCTATCAGACCTTCAGCGCCTTGACCAAGGCGGAGGCGAAGGCCAGGACGAGCTATCAGCGCGCCGCCGACAATTCCTACGAGGGGCCGGCGATGGTGCTTGCTGTCCTGAATGGCAATGACGCCTTTGCCGCGCTGGAAAGCGACCTGCGTGGCTTGCGGTCGGTGATCGAGAATGCTTCCGAAAAGGACGCCACCACTGCGGTTCAGGAAATCGAGCGCGCGTTCAGGGAAGTCGAGGGTGCCGATGAAGTCAGGAAGGCCCTTGGCAAGGCGCGTCGCGGGCTGAAGAAATCCGGGACAGACCGGACCAAGGCACTGGACGAGTATGAGGATGCGATCATCGAGTTCGAGGCCCAGCAGTCCTGGCGCGGAGCCGCCGCATCGACCCTGAAGACGGAGGTTGAAGCCTATCTGGACGCAATCCGGGATACCCTGGGTGCCCGCATGCAAAGCAGGCTGTCACGCGATCAGGCCCTGTTCGTCGCGGCCTGCAGCTCCAGTCATCGGGATATCTCGCTGAACTTCTGATCGCAGCGGGCCCGTTCCGTGGTCCGCTGACAGCACCACCCCTTTCCCCCTGCCTCAGGCGGGGCGGAAGCGGGGCAGGTGCATGCCCTCACCGATGTCGTCCCACCAGAGGGTGAGCCGCATGCCGATCCGCACCTCCGATGGCGGAATCTCCGTGATGTTGGTGACCAGCTTGACCCCCGGCAGGTTCGGAAAGGTCACCAGACCCACGACATAGGGCAGGTTGTCCGCCACCGCCGCATGACTGGCATGGTGGATGACGGTGAAGGAAAAGACCTCTGCCTCCTCCGGCGCCGTTACCCAGGCCACTTCGGTTGAATGGCAGCCAGCGCAGATCGGGGCAGGGGGGTGGCGCAACAGACCGCAGACGGCGCAGGACTGGAACTGCAGCCGCTGTTCGGCGCAGGCTGACCAGAACGGCGCATCATCCATGTCCGGTTCCGGTCGTGGCATGGTCTCTGGAAACAGGGCCATCAGTTCCTCCCCAGCAGGATGGCGCTGGTCGGCGCGACGCCAAGGCCGCCCGTCACCAGGCAGGTGCTTGCGTCCGCGACCTGCGCGGTCGAGGTGCCGCGCATCTGGCGCACGCCCTCGATGATCAGATTGACACCATGGACATAGGCCTCGGAGAGCTGGCCGCCGGAGGTGTTCAACGGCAGGCTGCCGCCGTCATGGCGAATGTTGCCTTCGGCCACGAAGGCACCGCTTTCCCCAGGTCCGCAGAATCCGAAATCCTCCAGCGCCATCAGCACCATGCCGGAGAAATGGTCGTAGATCTGGGCCACATCGATGTCATCCGGGGTCAGACCGGCCTTCGCGAAGAGTTCGCCCGCGAGGCGGCGGTTGTTGGTGCTGGCGTAGGTGTCATCGGGCATGTTCTGGCTGCCCAGCGGGCCGGTGCTCCAGCCCGCGCCGCCGCCATGGGCGCTGGCCAGCACCTCCACCTGCTGTTGCGCCAGGTCGCGGGCGCGTTCCGCCGTGGTGATGATGACAGCGGCGGCACCGTCTGTTTCCAGGCAGCAGTCATAGAGGCGCAGCGGCTCCGCGATCCAGCGGGACGCCAGATACTGTTCCTTCGTCAGGGTCCGGTCCCCCATCACGGCGCGCGGGTTGCGGTTGGCATTGGCGCGGAACGACAGCGCCACCTCCGCCAGATGATCCTCCGTGATCGGATAGAGGTGCATGAAACGCTGCACCATCAGCGCCAGCATCTGCGGCGGCGCGAACAGGCCGAAGGGGGCAATGTAGCTGCCGTGCGTGCGCGTCGGGGCCGCGCGGCCGAAGCGGCGGCCCTGGCCCTGGCAGAGACCCCGGTAGGCAACGACGACCTCCGCCTGACCGGACTCGATGGCCGCGCAGGCCAGGGAGACCGCACCGCAGGATCCGCCACCGCCGCCGCCCCAGACCATGGCCGACCAGCGCAGTTCGGGGATGCCCAGCGCGGCCTGCATGACGGGGCCTTCGTTGCTGTCATTGGAAAAGGATGTCAGCCCGTCGATGGCACTGACCGGCAGTCCCGCATCACGGGCGGCGGCCACGATGGCCTCCGCCGTGATCTGGAACTGGCTGCGGTTCTGGATGCCGCCCCAGCGCGTATAGGCGCTCTGGCCGACACCGACGATATGTGGCGCGCGTGCTGATGAGGCCATGCCTGATCATCCTCCCCCAGTTCCGGTCCCGCCTGCATCATACATGCGGCCCGCGCCCGTGCATTGTGCTGCACGCAGGTCAGCAGCGCGGTCAGGGACCGGACGGGTCAGCCCGTTGCCGGTCTGGCGTCAGCAGCCTGCCCTGCGATTTCATTGTCCGAGAAGGGAGAGCGCCCGCGCCGGAACCGCCCGGCAAGACGGTCAAGGCCCGACAGGGCCTTGTCCAGCGCGGCCATGGTCTTTGCCAGGTCGGCGCTGTCGTCGTTCAGGAAGGTGCGGAAGGTCCGGGCATAGGCCAGTCCCAGGGCCTTCATGCGCAGCGCGCCGGCAATGCCACCGGTTGAAACACCAGCGGATTCCAGTGCCAGGCGCATTGCCCGCTGCCCCGGTCCGGCCATCAGTGCCACCGCGCTCATGGGATCACCCGGCAGACTTGCCAGCACCGCGCGCAGTCCCTCGCGATGGGGCTTCAGGTAGTCGAAACGGGCGATCAGCAGTGTGAACAGGCGGTCGCGAATGGCCTCATCGGGCCAGTCGTCATCCACCGCGGACAGCATGACTGCATCGGCGCGGGCCGCGATCTCGCTGATGATCCCGTTGCGGCTGCCCACCGCGGCGACAACATCCGCGACATCCATGCCCGATTCCCGGGCAATGTCATACAGCGTGACATTGCGCCAGCCGCCCAGCGCGGCGAGTTGCATCGTTGCGTCGATGATCGGGCCGACCGGATCCTTCTTGCGTGGCATGACCACTGTCCTCCTGCGCCTGTCAGTTCCCATTAGATGGGCAGACAGGCGCAGGGATGAACAGGGAAGTTTGTCGCAAGCACTGGCTGGCAATCGGCTTCCGGCAAGGGTTCAGCCCTTCAGGGCCTCGTCAGCGGACACGTAGTCATAGCCCAGATCCCTGGCCACGGCCTCGTAGGTGACCTTGCCGTTCCAGACATTCAGCCCGTTCTTCAGGTGCGGATTGGCGGACAGCGCGCCCTTCCAGCCCTTGTTGGCGATGGCGATGGCGTGCTGCAGGGTGACGTTGTTCAGGGCATAGGTGGAGGTTCGCGCAACCCCGCCCGGCATGTTGGCCACGCAGTAGTGCACGACGCCGCCGACGACATAGGTCGGCTCCGCGTGGGTGGTGGCGCGGGAGGTCTCGAAGCAGCCGCCCTGGTCAATGGCGACATCGACCAGCACCGACCCGTCCTGCATGGTGGACAGCATGTGGTGCGTCACCAGCTTCGGCGCGGCGGCACCGGGCACCAGCACGGCGCCAATCACCAGATCGGCGGCGGCGACCTGTTCCTCGACCGCCGTGCGGGTGGAATAGAGCACCGTGGCCGAAGCCTCGAAATGGTTCTCCAGCTTCTCCAGCACCACCGGATTGCGGTCCATGATCGTGACATCGGCATGCAGGCCGACGGCCATCTGCGCGGCGTTGAAGCCGACGACACCGCCACCCAGGATGACGACCTTGCCCGGGGCCACGCCCGGCACGCCACCCAGCAGCACGCCCCGGCCGCCATGGGCTTTCTCCAGCGCCGAGGCACCAGCCTGGACCGACATGCGGCCGGCAACCTGGCTCATCGGCTTCAGCAGCGGCAGACCGCCGGTCGGATCGGTGACGGTCTCGTAGGCGATGCAGACCGCACCGCTGTTCACCAGGTCGCGGGTCTGGTCGGGATCGGGCGCCAGATGCAGGTAGGTGTAGAGGATCTGGTCGGGGCGCAGCATCGCGCGCTCGTTCGCCTGCGGCTCCTTCACCTTCACGATCATGTCGGATCGGGCGAAGACCTCCGCCGCCTCGGCAGCGATCTCGGCACCGGCCAGCACATAGGCCTCATCGGTGGCGCCGATGCCCATGCCGGCACCGGTTTCCACCAGAACCTCATGGCCGTTCAGTTTCAGCTCGGCAACGCTCTCCGGCGTCAGCCCGACCCGATACTCGTGATTCTTGATCTCTCTGGGGGTACCGACACGCATCACAGCCTCCTGAACCGTGGAATTTGTCTGATCTCCCAGTATCGCCCGCCGCACCCGGAATGAGTTCCGATTCTTTGCCTGATTTTCGCTTAGTGTGATAAAGAATTCGACGATAATCGAAAAAAGGTGGAGAAAATTCCATGGATCGGACTGACGCGCGCATATTGCAGCGTGTGCAACAGGACTCCTCCCTGTCGCTCAATGACCTGGCCGATGCTGTCGGATTGTCCCCCTCCGCCTGCCACAGACGGGTGAAGCTGCTGGAGAAGTCGGGTGTCATCTCCGGCTATGCCGCACGCCTGGACCGGATGGCGCTGGGCCTGACCATCCAGGCGTTCGTGGAGATCAGCCTGACGTCGCAGAGCGAGGAATCGCTGACGGCCTTCGAGGCGGCGGTGACCAATACGGACGAGATCCTGGAATGTCATCTGATGACCGGAACGGCGGATTACATGCTGCGGGTCGCGGCGCGGGACGTGGCGGATTTCGAGCGTATCCACCGCAACCGGCTCTCGCGGCTGCCGGGCGTAGCCAGCATGCAATCGGGCTTCGTCCTGCGCAGCGTCCGTGAGGGTGGTGCCTATCCGGTCGATGTGACGTAACCTGACATTCTCGGAAGCCCCCTGACGGCGGAGCACGGGTCGGACATGCATGAAGAAGAACTGATCAACCTGGCCATCGTTGCCGGTGCGGCACTGTTGTGCGGACTGCTGCTCAGCCGCATCAAGCAGCCGGTCGTTGTCGGCTACATCATCGCGGGGGTCGTGCTGGGCCCGTCGGTGCTGGAACTTGTCGGCGACGGGGAAGAGCTGCAGCTGGTGGCGGAACTGGGCGTGCTGATGTTGCTGTTCCTGATCGGGATGGAGCTGTCGCTGCGCAACTTCCGCCGCATCTGGCGCACGGCCATGACCATTGCGGGGTTGCAGATCGGCCTGGGCCTGGCCTTCGCCTGGATGTTCGGCAAGGCGTTCGGCTGGGGGCCCGAGCTGTCGCTGATCGTAGGCTTTGGCCTGGGCCTCAGTTCGACCGCCGTGGCCATCAAGATCCTGGAGGACATCGGCGAACTGCGGACGGAGGTCGGGCGGCTGGCCGTCGGCATCCTGGTGGCGCAGGATCTGGCTGTGGTGCCGATGCTGCTGATCGTCAGCGAGATGGGGAACGAGGGATCCAGCCCGACCAGCGCCCTGGTTCCGGTCATCGTCGCCGTTTCGATCCTGGCCGGGATCGTCTTCCTGCTCAGCCGCCGCAAGCGGGAGCACCTGCCCTTTGCCCACTGGATCAGTGACAACCACGACCTGGCCGCCATGTCCGGGCTGGCGATGTGTTTCGTCTTCGCCGCGATCAGCGGTCTGGTGGGGCTTTCACCCGCCTATGGGGCCTTCATCGGCGGGCTGGTGGCGGGCAACACGATCGAGCGTGGCAAGATGATCGCGGCGGTGGAGCCGATCCAGTCGGTGCTGCTGATGGTCTTCTTCCTGTCAATCGGCCTGCTGCTCGACCTGGCCTTCATCTGGGACAATATCGTGCTGGTGATCGGCCTGCTGCTGGTGATCTCCTTCGCCAAGACCGCAACCAACATCACCATCCTGCGCATGCTGGGCGAACCCTGGCCGAAGGCATGGCTGGCCGGGACCGTCATCGGTCAGGTCGGCGAGTTCTCCTTTGTCCTCGTGGCCGCCGGACTGGCGGCTGGCGTGGTCGATCCCTTCGGTTCGAAGCTGATGACGGCGGTGATCGCCCTCAGTCTGGTGGCAAGCCCGTTCTTCCTGTTCACCGCACGCCGGATGGACCAGGTGGAATGGCGGCGCGTGCACTCCTTCAGTGATTTCACACGGGCGATCTACGGACGGAATATCGGTGCCTTCACGCAGGGGTCGGGCCGGGCCGCCCGTGGTGTCGGTCGGGTGACCCTGAGTGTCGGCGACTATGGCCGCAACGAGCTGGACCGGATCGTGCGCCGCCTGCAGCCGAAACGCGATGTTTCGCCCGAGACCGATGCAAAGGATGATGCCATGCCGGAGGGGGAGACCCCTGCCGGTGAAGCATCGGGTGGGAAGGCGGAAGAACCGGAAGCCGATGGCCGACCGGGTACTTGAGCAGGCCTGGCGCGCCCGGGTCGGCGGCCCGGTCGCGGGCGTTGACGAGGTCGGGCGCGGCCCGCTGGCCGGTCCGGTCGTGGCTGCTGCGGTGATCCTGCCCGACGACCGGCTGATCGGGGGGCTGGCCGATTCAAAGGCGCTCTCCGCCCGTCGCCGGCAGGAGATCGCGGCGGTGCTGCATCAGGATGCCCTGGTCTCGATCGCGGAGGCCACGGTGGCGGAGATCGACCGGCTGAACATCCTGCATGCGGCCATGCTGGCCATGTCCCGCGCCATTGCGGCGCTTCCGACGCCCGCCGCCGCGGTTCTGGTCGATGGCAACCGGATGCCCCCCGATCTCGCCATGCCAGGGGAAGCGGTGGTGAAGGGGGACGCGAAGGTCGCGGCCATCGCAGCAGCCTCCATTGTTGCAAAAGTGCATCGCGATGCACTGATGTCGGGACTGGCTGAAACCTATCCCGGATACGGCTTCGAACGGCACGCCGGATACCCGACACGCCAGCATCGCCAAGCGCTTGCGGCCCTTGGACCCTGCCCCGTGCATCGCCGTTCCTTTCAGCCTGTTCGTGATTTGATCATTCAAGAAGATCCGATAAATCACTGACTCCACGCAAGAAAAGCGGTTGACCTGAGATTCTGGTTCAAGTGACTATGCCAACGCGCTGTTGATTCGAGGGGTTTTCGGCGCTTTCAGGGTGGGACATCAGACAGGACAGCGCGGCGCCATGCAGGACTTGCCGGTAAACAGGATCATTCAGGGCGACTGCGTCCAGATCATGGAGGGACTGCCGGCAGGATCGGTGGACATGATCTTCGCGGACCCGCCATATAATCTGCAACTGAAGGGGGAGCTGCGGCGTCCGGACGAGAGTCTGGTCGATGCCGTGGATGACGAGTGGGACCAGTTCTCCAGCCTGGACGCCTATGACGCCTTCACCCGTGCCTGGCTGCAGGCCGCGCACCGGGCGCTGAAGGACACGGGTACGCTCTGGGTCATCGGCAGCTATCACAACATCTACCGCATCGGCGCGATCCTGCAGGACCTGGGGTTCTGGATCCTGAATGATGTGGTCTGGCGCAAGTCGAACCCGATGCCGAATTTTCGCGGTCGGCGCCTGACCAACGCGCATGAGACCATGATCTGGTGCGCGAAGGGGGAGAAGAACAAGGGCTATACCTTCAACTACGAGGCACTGAAGGTACTGAACGACGACGTTCAGATGCGCTCCGACTGGTTGCTGCCGATCTGTTCGGGCAATGAGCGGCTGAAGGAGGACGGGCAGAAGGCACATTCGACGCAGAAGCCGGAATCCCTGCTGCATCGCATTCTGGTGACTGCCACCCGCGACAATGACATCGTGCTCGACCCCTTCTTCGGCACCGGCACCACGGGTGCCGTGGCGAAGCGGCTGGGGCGGCGTTTCATCGGGATCGACCGGGAGGAGAAATACTGCCGCCTGGCCCAGAACCGCATCGGACGCATCCGCACCCTGCCAAAGGAAGATCGCGCCATCACGCCACCGAAGCGCCAGGCGGTCCGGGTGCCGTTTGGCGCGGTGGTGGAGCGGGGCCTGATCGAACCGGGCACCTATGTCTTCGGTCCCACGCGCAAGCATGTGGCGCGGGTCCGCGCCGACGGCAGTCTGATCTGCGCCGACGCCACCGGATCGATCCACAAGATCGGTGCCCATGTGCAGGGCGCGCCAAGCTGCAACGGCTGGACCTGGTGGCATATCGAGGTGGAGGGCAAGCTGCGCCCCATCGACATCTTCCGCGACCAGATCAGGGCGGAACTGGGGGCGGAGTAGAGCCCGAACCCCGGCACCACTGTTTGATCACAAGGCGCGGGACGTCCCGATTCCGGGCATGACGCATTCTCGGTTCTCCAGACAAGGAGAATAGAGATGCCCGAAACTGCCGCCCCCGGATCCAGTCCGGTCAGTGACACCGTCAGGTGTGAACCCGCGATCCTCTACTTCGGGACACCGGTTGCCCTGATCAGCACCATGAACCCTGACGGCTCGGCCAATCTGGCCCCGATGTCCTCCATCTTCTGGCTCGGCTGGCGCTGCGTGCTCGGCCTCGCCGCCCAATCGGCCACGACTCGCAATCTGATCGCCAACCGGGAATGCGTGATCAACCTGCCGTCCGTGGATCAGGCGGCGGCGGTCGATCGGCTGGCGTTGACCACGGGATCCCAGGAGGTGCCGCAGTCCAAGGCCTTGCGCGGATATCGCCATGAGGCGCAGAAGTTCGGACGGGCCGGACTGACGCCAGTCGCCGCCGAGACCGTCACGCCACCACGCGCGGGCGAGTGCCCGGTGCAGTTGGAGGCGGTGATCGAGCATCATCGCCCGCTGGCGGCAGATGACCCCGTCGTCGGTCGGTTCACGGTGGTGCTGGAGGCCCGGATCACCCGTGTCCATGCCGCACGGTCGATCCTGATGCCGGGGCAGTCGAACCGGATCGATCCGACCCGCTGGCGGCCCCTGATGATGTGCTTTCAGGAATTCTTTGGCCTGTCGGCGGAAAGGGTACGTGCTTCGACACTCGGGACGGTGCCGGAAAAGCTGTATCGCAGCCCAGACGTGGACCGGGCGCGGCAAGCCGGGCTGTGAGCGGCAGGGGCCTCAGCCCCGGGGACGGTCTGACGGCCGCTCCAGTCCCGAAACCAGCAGATCCCGCAGGCAGGACACGTCCGCCTCTGCCTGTTCTCGTGATGTCGCGACTTCCAGGACACCGTTGAGGGCGGCGGTGATGACCCGCGCCGTGGCAGGCGCGGCATCCCGCTGCCCGGTGATTCCGGTGATCAGCCTGGCAAGCAGGCTCTGGAACCGGTCATTGGTGGCCAGGATATGGCCGCCGCAGATCTGGTTCTTCTCATTGATCAACTCATGCCCGAACGGTCCCCTGTTCAGAAGGTCATAGACCCAGCCGATCCGGGCATGAACCACATTGGCCAGCCGTTCGGCGGGACCGCCGGGCGCGGTCGCGGCAGATGTGACCGCTTCGACAACCCGCTCGTTCATGCGCTGGCTCAGGTCCGCGAAGACGGCGTCCTTGGCCTGGTAATGCTTGTACAGGGATGTCCGTGAAAGCCCGGCTGCGGTCGCGATATCGGACATGGTCGTCTTCGCGTAGCCATGCCGGGTGAACTGGTCCAGCGCGGCATCCAGCAACTGGTCGGCGGTATCGGAACGATCACTTTCGGGGGTGGGTTTCATCTGTCTTGTTTACAAATTGAACAAATTTTGTAAACTACGCAAATGACCAAGCCAGAACCCCTGATCCTGTTCGATCATGTCATCGCCACGCCGACACCGGCTGAAGCGGTCTTCGCCTTCGTGTCCAATCATCAGAACTATGCCCTCTGGTTCCCGGGGGTGATCGGTATCCGTTCCGACGACAGCCTACCGCACGGCACGGTGGGAAAGACATACCGGGAAACCATCCGTCTGCCCTCGGGCCGGGAAAAATGCATCGCCATTCCGGTTGTCGAAAGTGTGCCGCCGGCGCGTTTCGTGACAGAGGGCAGGTTCCCGCCATTGCATCCCCGAATGGAGATGACACTGGCGCCGGGCGGAGACGGAGGTACCACGCTGCGGTGGCGGTTCATGAGCCGGAACCGATCCCGGCTCGGCAGGTTGCTCATCAGCCTCGTGATCCGACCGGCGCTGCGCAAGCGCAGCCGGATTGCGGCGCAGCGCCTGTCGGCCCATCTGTCGGCCCTGCCTGACGGCTGAGGCTGTCAGACGGTCAGCAAGGCGTCCTCGAAGGGGAAGTCGGAGAGCAGTTCGGTCCCGGTCTCGGTGACGAGAACCTGTTGCTCCAGCTTCACCCCTTCGCCGCCGTCATCCCCGCCAATGAAGCTCTCGACGCAGAGCGTCATGCCCGGCACGATCTCGCCGTCATAGCCCGCGTCTGGGAAGTCGGCGCGGTGGTAGAGATAGGGATACTCGCCGGTCATGCCGCAGCCGTGGGCAGAGAGGTAATAGCGGTTGGCGGCATATCTCTCCGGAATGTCCCAGGCCCCCTCCGCATAGTCGCGGAAGCTGAGGCCAGGGCGAATCAGGGCCATGTTGTGATGCACCTGCTCGTGCGCGATGCGATACAGCTCCCGCTGGCCCGAGGTCGGCGCGTCCGGGCCGGAATGGAAGGTGCGGGAGAAGTCGGAATAGTAGCCGTGGCAGCCGACCACATCCGTGTCGAAGGCGATCAGTTCGTTCGGCCCGATGATGCGCGGCCCGGTCTCCTGGAACCACGGATTGGTGCGCGGGCCGGAGTTCAGCAGCCGGGTCTCGCAATAGTCGCCATTGCCCGCCACCACCGCCTGCTGCAACACCGACCAGAGTTCGTTCTCCGAGATGCCCGGACGGATGGCATCGCGCATCAGGCCGACCGCACGCCCGGTCAGGGCGAGGGAGGCGCGGATGCATTTGACCTCCTCCGCCGACTTCACGGCGCGGGCCAGTTCCACCGGATACTGCGCGTCAACGATGTCGAAACCCTGTGCCGCAAGCGCGATGGCTGAGCCGGCATTGAGGCGTTCCAGTCCCACGATGGCCCCGTCGCCGACTTCATGGCGCAGGGTGTCTGCCATCTCCGCTGCCCATTTCCTCTCGCGGGCGGCAATCTCCGGTCCGGCGGCGACGTAGCTGGCTGTCAGTGCCGGTCGTACTTCGTCGATCGTGTCGAAACCATCCGCCAGATGCAGACAGCCGGTGAATTCGTACAGGATCGAGCGGTCGGCGGTCAGCAACAGATAGCGGGACGGCGCATTGCGGGCGCTGAACACCTGCATGTTCCGGGTGCCGGTCGCATAGCGGATGTTCACCGCGTCCGACAGGATCACCGCGTCGATCCCGGCCAGCCGCATCTGTTCGCGAACCCGCCCGCGCCGGTAGTGGCGCACCGCATCCAGGTCGATCCCGTCCGATTCCGGGGCCGCATCCAGCAGCGCCAGGTCGTTCAGGCCGGTGCGGCCCTGATGCCAGTCAAGCTGCGCCATGGCGGTCTCCCGCGATTCAGCCCTTCAGATCGCTCATCGAGACATAGGCGGAGATGCGTTCCAGGCTGGAGCGGACTTCGACCACCACGGGGCCGTCATGGTTCATGGCTTCCGCCACCACACGCTCCACGTCGTTGTCGTCGCGGATCTTCAGGCCCTTGGCCCCGAAGGCAGCCCCCCAGGCGGCGAAGTCGGGGTTGACCAGATCGGTGCCCGCGACGGTGCCGGGAAAGAACTTTTCCTGATGCAGGCGGATGGTGCCGTAGGCGCCATTGTTCGAGACAAAGATCTTGATCGGCACCCGGCGGGAGATGGCCGTGGCGATCTCGTTGCCCGTCATCATCGCGCCGCCGTCGCCAAGGAAGGTGACGATCTGGCGTTCCGGGTGGCGCAGGCCCGCAGCCGCGGCGGCGGGAACACCCATGCCCATGGCCCCTGACACCGCACCAACCATCACCTGCCGCCCGTTCAGGCGCAGGTGGCGATGCACCCAGCTGGAGAAATTGCCTGCATCCGTCACCAGAATCGCATCGTCGGCCAGGTGCGGGCGCAGCGCCTCGATCACCATGCCGAAATTGACGCCGTCCTCCGCCGGTTCCGGCGCGCCGCCCATCAGACGGTCGACATAGGCCTTCAACCGTCCAAGCCAGTCGGAACGGTCCTTCGCGGGCGGTGCGGCATCGACCAGTGCATCCAGGAACGCGGCCGGATCAACGGTCAGCCCGACCTCCGCCGCGAATACCCGGCCCACCACATTGGCGTCCGGATAGACATGCACCAGTGGCTGCTTCGGTGGGATCGACGGGAAGACATAGCCCTGCGTCGTGGTGTCCCCCAGGCGCGTGCCGATGGCGAGGATCAGGTCGGCCTCCGACAGCAGGTCCACCTGTGGCTTCGGAATGTTGAAGCCCAGATAACCGGCATAGAGCGGGTTGTCGTTGGGGAAGATGTCCTGTCGCTTGAAGCTGGTGACGACCGGGATCTGCAGGGCATTCGCAGCCCGCAGCATGGCGGCGCGCCCGCGTTCCCCGTCAACCTGCCCACCGGCAATGACGATCGGCCTTTCGGCCTTTGCCAGCAGGTCGGCCACGCGGGCCACATCGGCATCTGCCGCAGCCGTCCGCGGCACCGGCATCGCGTCCAGCGGTGCGTTGGTGACCTGGTCGAACTGCATGTCCTCCGGCAGCACGATGACCACCGGGCCGGGCGTGCCGGAGCTGGCAATCTGCCAGGCCCGGGCCACGATCTCCGGAATCCGCTCCCCGTCCATGATGGTCCAGACAGCCTTGGCCATGCCGCCGAACATGCGGGAGTAGTCGACTTCCTGAAACGCGCCGCGCCCGATCTCGTCCCGTGCCACCTGGCCAATGAACAGCACCATCGGCACCGCGTCCTGTTCCGCCGTATGCACGGCGATGGACGCATTGGTGGCACCCGGTCCGCGACTGACGAAGGCGACGCCGGGGCGGCCCGTCAGCTTGGCGTCGGCGACCGCCATGAACCCGGCCCCGGACTCATGGCGTGTCTGCACAAGGTCGATCCGGTTCTGCCGGGCCAGCGCGTCGAGGGTCGCCAGATAGCTCTCCCCCGGCACACAGAAGACCCGGTCCGCCCCCTGCCGTTCCAGGCAGGCGACCAGCAGTTCCGCGGCACTGGTCATGACGCAGTTGCTCCCCGCCGGTTGAAGGTCACGGCCAGGACCAGCGCGGGAACCAGCAGGACCAGCGCGGCAATCACCAGTTCGATATGGGTGAAGCCGGTCAGCTTTCCGCCGGGTGCCAGGAACAGGATGGCCGCGATCCCGACAGCCGCACGCAGAGGCCATTGCATGACCCCGCCACCGGTCAGGCGACCCACGCCGATCAGATAGCCCTGCAGCGATGACGCCATCAGGACAACGCCGATCACCGCGGTGATCGTCACGGTCAGCACCTGGGTCACGGTACCCTGCATGATCAGTCCCGGATTCAGCACGAAGAAGAACGGGATGAAGTAGATCACGGAACCCAGGCGCATGGCCTCGAATCCCGTTCGCATGGGATTCGACCCGGCCAGACTGGCCGCAGCGAAGGCCCCCAGCGCCACCGGTGGTGTGATGAAGCTGAGCATGCCCCAGTAGAGCATGAACATGTGGACAGCCATCGGGTTGAGACCCGACTGGGTCAGCGCCGGTGCCAGGGTGATCGCCAGGATGATGTAGGCGACGGTCACCGTGACGCCGATGCCCATGATGAAGCTGGCCAGCGCGCCCATGATCAGCAGCAGGATGACATTGCCGTCCGCCAGGGCGAGCAGTTCGCTCGCCAGGGTGGAGACCTTGCCGGTCAGGGACAGTGCCCCGACGATCATGCCGATACCGGCCAGGATCGCCGCCAGTTCGGCAAACAGCCGCCCGACGCCGACGATGAAGGTGCCGACATTGGCCATCTTCCAGCGTGTGACCGCATTGATCTGGTTGATCGCGATCAGCAGGGCCGTGGCGTAGTAGGGGGCCAGAGCCTCCTGCTGCAGGTAGAGCAGCATGAAGACCAGCAGCGCGAAGACGAACACATAGTGCCAGCCTTCACGCAGGGTATCGCGTACCCGTGGCATCTCCGTCTTGGGCAGCCCCTCCAGCCCCATGCGTGCCGCATAGGAATCGATCTGCATGAACAGGCCGAAGAAATAGAGGAACGACGGAATCGCCGCCGCGATGATGATCTCCGAGTAGGGGACGTTCAGGTAGATCGCCATGATGAAGGCGGTCGCGCCCATGATCGGCGGCATCAGCACGCCACCGGTCGAGGCACAGGCCTCGACGCCGGCGGCATAATGCGACTTGAAGCCGGTCCGCTTCATGGCGGGGATCGACAGGGCACCCGTGGTCATCACGTTGGTGATGACGCTGCCGCTCATGGAACCCATCAGGCCGGACGAGAAGATCGCCACCTTTGCCGGACCGCCGCGCACATGCCCGAGCAGGGCAAAGGCCAGGTTCAGGAAGAACTTGCCGCCGCCCGTGTGCTGCAGCGCGACACCGAACATCAGGAAGCCGATGACCAGATTGGCAAAGGCGCGGAACGGAATGCCGAGGATCGATTCGGACGAAATGGCGTGATAGCCGAAGGTATTGCCGAACGGTTCGTTCTCGAAGGTCTCGAACGGTTCCGGCAGCCATTCGCCATAGGTCGGATAGAGCGAGAAGATCAGGACGATAAGCGCCACGACCAGGCCGGCGGAACGGCGCGTGGCCTCCATCACCAGCAGCCAGAGGATGCCGCCTGCAATCTGGATGTGCGTCGGTGCACCATACTCCCAGCCGAGATTCACGATATCCCGGGCGTAATAGAACAGATAGGCGTTCACGCCGATGGAGGCGAGAATCAGCAGGATGTCGACACCAAACAGCGCGCGATCAGTACCGGTCTCGGGACCGGGGCGCGGCGGCCGCATGGGGAAGACGAGCAGGCACAGCGGCAGCAGCAGCGCCAGCAGTGCGAAGAAATACTGGGTATCGATCGGCACGTAGCCGAGTCTGTGGCCGAGGTTGAAGAGCTTGTAGATGGACATGGCCACGGTCAGCACCGTGACAGTCACAAGCAGGGCACGCCAGAACGGCGAAAGTGGCCGATACCGGAATTCGGTGTCGGCCACTTTCATCGTCTGACCGGCGGATCCGGCGGGGCCCATGTCGGGCCCCGCCGGTGCCTCACCAGCGGTCTGGTTCACGAAATGTCAGCCGTCACTCGAAGACAACCGGCATGCCAGCGGCGGTCAACGCCTTGGCACGCAGCGGCAGCCACTTGGCCGAGATGTCTTCCGGGCTCATGCCGGACAGGTCACCCAGTGACTTCCAGGTATCCATGATGATCTGCTGACGCTTGACCAGCATGTCATTGTTGGCCTGGGCCTCATCCGTCCAGACGCCTGCTTCCTTGAAATAGCGGATGGTGCCCTCATGATACGGCATGCCCCAGACCAGGGTCTGGTTCGCCAGGGCCCAGCCACCGCCGCCCGGTGCCGCGTCCTTGTAGTTGTCGATCTGCTCGACAATGCCCTTGGTCAGGGCATAGACCTCATCGGCATCCTGGTCGCTGTTGGTCACCAGGATCGGGTACGGATAGACGTAACCGGCATGCGGCTTCTCGACCGAAATGTCCGCGCCACGGGTTGCGGAATGCTTCAGGGCGACCGGATGCGCCTTGTTCAGGCGTTCCCAACCGGCCTTGTCATCGACCGGCAGGGCCGGCCAGTGAATGCCGCGCGGGCTGGCGGCCAGGCGCTGCGCATGCGGGGTGATGGTGGACATGAAAGCCGCATCGGACTGGCCATTGATGATCGCATCAACGGAAGCCTTGAAGCCCGAGACCTCGACCTTCTGGACATCGTCCCAGGTCAGACCGGCGAAGGCCATGTTGGCCGCGGCGTTCCAGTTCAGGGCGTCACCACCGACGACATAGGACACACGCTTGCCCTTCAGGTCGGCCATGGTCGTGATGCCGGCATCCTTGGCGGTTGCCAGGCCGAGGTTGTTCTCACCCACGGCCGTCAGCACGACGCGCAGCGGCTGCGGACCCCATTCGTTCGACGCAAACAGGAAGGTGCCTTCCTGACCGAAGAACGCGGCGATGCCACAGGCGCAATAGTCAGCCTTGCCGTCACGCAGCGGGGCCATGCGGGAAACATCGTTCTTGCCCGGAATGACGCGCATCTTGGTGCCATAGGCCTTGGTCAGCGCATTGCCGATCGCGACCGACTGGGCATAGCCGGAGGCTGTGGTGCCATAGGCGGTCCAGGTCATCTTCTCGGGCATGCCGTCGGCCATCACGGCGGACGCG
Source organism: Minwuia sp. (assembly GCA_029213165.1). GTDB lineage: Bacteria > Pseudomonadota > Alphaproteobacteria > Minwuiales > Minwuiaceae > Minwuia. The sequence goes on along the minus strand of JARGNO010000001.1, from coordinate 160,346 downwards.
GCAAAGCTCAGCGCACCGGCAAGGGCCGCTGCTTTCACATAGGTCTTCATATAGTCCTCCCTGTCACGGCCAGTCCGGAAAATCCATTTTCTGGTCCGGCCAACCTGCGGCGCATATTGACGACTGCCGCCTGCATTGAAAAGCCCTGATCGCAATGACTTCTACAACCTGGAGGGGCTTGTTGGTCCGGCATCACGCGTCAGCCGGGACGCGGAGCGGACGTGGGGGAGGACGTGGGGGAGGACGGGGGCT
>JARGNO010000001.1:148834-160084 GCA_029213165.1 Minwuia sp. | reverse complement strand
ACTGCCGCCTGCATTGAAAAGCCCTGATCGCAATGGCTTGCGCAACCTGTCGGTGGTGGTTGACGTAGCGTCATGGAGAATCGCGTGCATCAGGAAGCACGTCGGGCTGGGCAATGTCGTTTCGTGACTGGTATGTTCCGACAGCGACGTGGCGGGTTCTGCCGCACGGAATGAGGACAGGAGCCATTCTTGGGATCAGCAGGCGCAGTCGGGTGGAAAGCATGGCGGATCGTGCCTGCCATCGCCTTGCTGGTGCTGCTCACGCTGCTGCCGCGCCAAGGTGAGGCACAGTCAGATCCGGTCTGTGAACTGGATCGCCCGCTGATCCTGGCGGATCTGCCCTGGGCGTCAAATGCCTTTCATGTGGCCGTCGTCCGGCGGATCGTCGAAGCCGGGTTCGGCTGCGCCACAGATGTCCGCACGGGGGCGACCCTGCCCCTCTTCAACGCCATGAAGGTCGGCAGGCTTGATGTGACCATGGAGGTCTGGAAGAGCAATTTTCCGGACCAGTGGGCGGATGCGGTCGGGGCAAAGGCCGTTGTCGAACTGGGCGTCAACTTCGACGATGCGACCCAGGGCTGGTACGTGCCGGCCTGGCTGGTGCGGGGCGACACTGCCCCCGCACCGGGCCTGAAATCCGTCACGGACCTGGCCCGGTACAAGGACCTGTTCAGCGACCCGGAGCACCGCAACAAGGGTCGGTTCTACAATTGCAGTCTCGGCTGGTCCTGCGAAGCCGTGAACACCCGCAAGCTGCATGCCTACGGTCTGAATGATGCATTCACCAACTTTCGACCGGCAAACGGGGAGGCCCTGGCCCGCGCCATTGGCGAGAACTACCGGCGCAAGCGGCCTTTCCTTGCCTATTACTGGGCGCCGACCTGGGTGCTGGGCACCTATGACCTGGTGCGGCTGGACGAACCGGCGCACGATCCGGCGGTCTGGCGGGCCATGATGTCGAGCCGACGGCCCGAACATGCAACCGCCTATCCGCAATCAAGCGTCAGCGTGGGGGCGCGGGCTGGGCTGGTTGCGGAGGCGCCTTCGCTGGTGGACTTTCTCCGGCGCTATCGCACGGACAGCCACATGATTTCCGGCGTGCTGGCGCATCAGCGGCTGTATGGCAGGACAGCAGCCGAGACGGCGGACTGGTTCCTGCGCGAACGCACTGAAATCTGGACGATCTGGGTGCCGGAGGCCGTGGCGGCGAGGGTGCTGGCGGCAATCGGGTAACTGGTAACGCTCCGGGTGCAATGCGATTCCACAGGACGTTGGTCTGCTGTAGGCTTGGCGCGGAAACGTCTGAAGGAGTCGCGCCATGATGAATGCCCTCTCTCCGCTTGCCGACCTGGTCGGTCGCATCCTGCTTTCCACCATGTTCATCCTGTCGGGTCTGCATGGGCTCAGCGACATGGAAGGCACGGCGCGCACTATCGAGGCGGAGGGAATGCCGGGAGAGCTGTCGATCCTGGTGATCATCACCAAGCTGGTGTGCGGACCGCTTCTGCTGATCGGTTTCATGACGCGGTTGATGGCGTTTCTGCTGGGGGGATTCTCCGTGCTGACGGCACTGCTGGTCCATGCGGAGTTCGGCGACCCGACGCAGGTGATCATGTTCCTGAAGAACCTGGCGATTGCCGGGGGAATGGGTATCGTATTTGCCAATGGAGCGGGACCGCTGTCCATCGACGGCCTGCGCCGCAGATGATGACAGTTCCTGCGCGCACAAACGGTGGCCCGGCGGATCAGTGGTCGCTGTCGGGCAGCCAGGGGATGGAACCGATCTCGACGCCCTCGTCCTGCAGGTCCTCGACCTCTTCCGGCGTTGCCTCGCCATAGATGCCGCGTTCCTCCGCCTCGCCATAATGGATCTTGCGGGCTTCCTCGGCGAACTTCGTGCCGACGTGTTCGGCGTTCTGTTCGACGTGACGGCGCAGGGTGCGCAGCATGGCCACCATCCGGGCCGGGGTGATCTCCACCTCGCCCTCAACCGATCCGGTTGTTGCCGGCGTTGAACCGGTCGGAACCGGCACCGGAGCGCGGGTGCCGAAGTCCTTGCGGGAGGCGACATTCGGTGCCATCGGGGCCTTGCCGATCCGGCCGTCGCCGCAGATCGGGCATTCCAGCAAGCCACGTTCCTTCTGCGATTCGTAATCCGCGCTCGACCCGAACCAGCCTTCGAAGACATGGTTGTCCGTGCATTTCAGGTCAAAGCGGATCATGGTCGGGCGTGTCCTGCCGGAGACGGTTTGCTGTAGCGCTGTTACATGGCGGCAGAAGCGCCATGCCGCAAGGGAATTGAGAGAGATGCACGGTCCCGAGACATCGCCCCCTTCCCCCTGGATCGTTCGCCATCTGCCACCTGCCGCAGCCGGCGAGACCCTGCTGGATCTGGCCGCCGGTGGCGGGCGTCACACCCGGCTGGCGCTGGCGCTGGGCTATCGCGTGACCGCAGTCGACATTGACACCGGACCCCTGACCGGGCTGGCCGGAGTGGCGGCAGTTTCGGTCCTGCAGGCCGACCTGGAGGGCGGGGACTGGCCGCTGGCTGGCCGGGTATTCGACAGGGTGGTGGTGACGAACTATCTCTGGCGGCCACTCTTCCCCGCGCTGGTCCGCAGTGTCGCGCCCGGCGGGCTGCTGCTCTATGAAACCTTCGCGCTTGGCAACGAAGTGCTTGGACGCCCCCGCAATCCCGACTTCCTGCTGCGCCGCAACGAGTTGATCGAACATGTGCGGCCTGAACTGGACGTGGTGGCGTTCGAGGATGTGTCCGAGACCAAGCCGACGGCGGCGGTGCGCCAGCGCATTGTCGCGCGGCGCAGGGGACCCGTGGACGCAAAACGGCACGGGTGATAGGTAAACCTGTCGCCCGCGCACCATCGGATCGCATCACATGAACAGCCCCCAGGGCCCGGACCTGCTCCGGCCCGTCGATATCTCGGCCTATGCCCGGGGCAACCTGGGTGTCAGTCACGCCCACCGTTTCGACAGCGGTCGTGCCGGTGACGATGTCGTCATCCTGGCGCTGGTCCACGGCAACGAACTTTGCGGGGCCCATGCCCTGAAACGGCTTCTTGATCTGGAGATCAGGCCCCGTCAGGGGTCCCTGACACTCTGCTTCGCCAACGTCAGGGCCTATGGGACCTATGACGACAAGATGCCCACCAGGGCCAGGTTCGTGGATGAGGACATGAATCGCGTCTGGGATCACGCCAGGCTGGACGGGCTGCAGAACAGTGCCGAACTGGAGCGTGCGCGGGCCATCCGGCCTCTGGTTGCCCAGGCCTCCCGGCTTCTGGATATCCACTCCATGCAGTCGGCAGGTGAGCCGCTGATGCTGAGCGGGATGACCCGGCGCGGCCAGCAACTCGCGACGCGCATGGGATTTCCCCACCTTGTCATTGCCGACAACGGCCATGCGTCGGGACGGCGGCTGCGCGATCATGGCGCCTTCGCGGACCCGGAGGCAGAGGCCATCGCCCTGCTGGCGGAATGCGGTCAGCACCAGAGCCCGGCAGCGGCGGAGAATGCGATCGAGATCGCGGCCCGTTTTCTGCTGACGGTCGGCAGCATCGACCGGGAAACGGCAGAGACCATCGCACCGTTCCGCCCGCACAGGCCGGTTCAGGTGATCGAGGTGACGGAGCGCGTCACGGTCAATCATGCCGGGCGCAACGGCTTCCGGTTTGTCGAAGCCTATGAAAGCCTGGCGACCATTCCCCTTGCCGGGACGGTGATCGCGGAGGAGGCCGGAAAGCCGATCCGCACACCCCATGACAATTGTGTCCTGATCATGCCGTCGCGGCGGCTGGTGGTCGGACAGACGGCGGTTCGCCTTGGTCGCCTTGTCGATCACGGCGCGCAGTCGATCCTGGATTAGCCGTTTCGTGACCGCGACGACAACCGAACCCGCCCCTCCGGCCCGCCTGCGCGATCAGGTGATGGCCCTGGGTGTTGGCGCCATGGGCGGCGGCCTGTTCTTCGCGCTTTCCATGCCGCTGGCCTGGATGATGGGCTCGATGGTGTTTGTCTCCGTCCTGGCCCTGTCGGGTCAGACACCTGTGGTGAACAAGCGGTTCCGTGGGGTGATGGTCGCCATCCTGGGGGTGTTTCTCGGCAGCGCCTTCTCCCCCGATGTCATCGACCGTGCCGTTCAATGGGCACAGGCCCTGCTGGTGCTGTTCGTCTACATCGTCATCGGCAGTGGCATCGTCTACCTGTACCTGCGGCGCGTCGCGAAGTTCGATCCGGTAACCAGCTATTTCGCCTCCACCCCCGGCGGGCTGAGCGAAATGGTGCTGGCGAGCGAGGCGATGGGTGGTGACCCGCGCCGGGTCTCGCTGGTCCACACCACCCGCGTGCTGCTGATCGTGCTGATCATCCCGTTCTGGTTCCGGCTGGTGATGGATGTCGATGTACCCGCCATGATGCCGCCGCGCGAAGGGGTGGTGCCGGAGATCCAGGACTGGCTGATCCTGGTCGCCTGCGCCGTGATCGGCTGGCCGCTGGCACGATTGTGTCGCATTCCGGCGGCGGCGCTGGTCGGGCCGATGATCGTCTCCGCCATCGCCCATCTGCTGGGCCTGACCTATGTCACGCCGCCGCCGATCGCCGTTGCCGCGGGGCAGCTTGTGCTGGGTGCCTCGGTGGGGTGCCGGTTCGCGGGCACGGCCCTGACGCTGGTCTGGCAGACAGTGCGCACCGCCTTCGTGACCACGCTGATGCTGCTGGGTCTCGCCGTGATCGCCATGCTGCTGTTCAGCGACATGATCGGCGTCCGGCCGGAGGCCATGGCGTTGGTGCTGTCGCCCGGTGGACTAGCCGAAATGTCGCTGATAGCCCTGGCGCTGGGCATCGACACTGCCTTCGTCAGCACCATGCATGTCTTCCGTATTGCCATTGTCGTGATCCTCGCCCCCAGCCTCTATCGCATCTTCAGGCGCGGTTAGGCCGTTCCATCAGATAATGGAACCGCACCCGTGCGCTGCCGGGCGCGGACGGCCCGGCGGTGCAGCGGAAGGGTCGCCGCGATCAGGATGGCCCAGAACGCGGCCAGAATCAGGGCGTGGATGCCGGACGGCAAATCAAGTCCGTGCCTTGCGGCGGCCATCCAGCCTGCGGTGACCAGTCCGCCCCAGGTGTTGATCATGAACAGCGCATGTTCGGTGTAGCGCCCCTGGCGTGCGCGCCAGATGCCAAGCGCGATATTGGCCAGGACGAATACGGAAAGACCGTGCAGGAAATTGAAGCCGCCCGTGGCTGAATGCAGGAAGAAGGAACTGATTGCCGTCGCTGCCATAGCCGCCACCCAGGCGTGGCCCAGCAGGCGATGACCCCTGCCACGCTTGCGCCGGACGATCTGCAGGACACCGATCAGAATGGCAAGGATGGCGACCGTGACATGCAACTGTTCCATCTGCTTCTCCCGTCTCTGGAACCGATGACCCCCAATCTGACGGGCGCCCTGGGCGTTGCCAGCCGACTTGCGTGGAACGGCGCGCTGAATTCGTGAACGGCGACAGCGCATTTCGCGCTTCGTGAACCGGGCGGTGCCGTGCCGAGGGCGACAATCCGCTCACTGGAATGTGGCGTGGGCCGGTGCCATGTCTGGGGCTGGCTGCCAAGAGGAGGCTCCGATGCAGACCCGCAACCCGCTGTTCGACGACCTGTCCCGCCTGATGACCTCCGCCGCCGGAACCTTCCAGGGTGCCCGCGACGAGATGGAGGGGATTGTCCGCACGCGACTGGAACGGATCCTGGCCGACATGGACCTTGTGGACCGCGAAAGCTTCGAGACCGTGCGCGAGATGGCGGCTGAGGCCCGGCTGGAAAACGAACGCCTCGCCGCGGAACTGGCTGATCTGAGATCGGAGCTTGCCGCGCTGAAGCAGGCGAAGCCCGCACCACGCCGCAAGTCGGCGGCGGCAGCAAAAAAGTCCGCCCCCGAAGCCTGATCCGGCTTTCCCCGCTTGACGGGGACTCCTGGCACTCCGTAGCCTCTATCTAGCGCGTTGATTCGCTGCGCGCACAACATGTGACCGTTGGATGACGGGCTCATCCCGGTCACGGTATCGGAGGACGGTCGCCATGGGCATGATGATCGAACTCGCCGACCCCACCGTCACCAATCCGCTCGATTTCGTCGAAGCGTTCATTGATGCCAACGAATGGGCATCGGAGCGGACCGGCGAGGACGAGCTTGCGGTGGTCGTGACCGGCAAGTGGTGTGACTTCAACGTCTGGGTTTCCTGGCGGCCGGAGATCGGCGGGCTGCATTTCGCCTGCGTCTTCGGCAACAAGTTCCCGGCGGGCAAGCATTCCGAGCTGCATGCCCTGCTGGTGCTGGCCAACGAGAAGATGAGCGTCGGTCACTTCGACCTCTGGGCGGACGAGCAACTGCTGCTGTTCCGCCATACCCTGTTGCTGGGCCGCGACGCCGATCTGGAACTGGACCCGCTGGAGATGCTGTTCGAGATCGCCTTCTCCGAATGCGAACGTTTCTATCCGGCGGTGCAGCTTGTCCTCTGGGGGGGTAAGAGCGCGCAGGAAGCGGTGGACGCCGCCCTGATGGAGTGCGTCGGCGAAGCCTGACCGGGTTGCTGGCCTGCGGCCTGCGCACTTGACGTCGCGTCCCCCGGTGCGGATCAATGGTCCGGCATTTCGGGGAGGCAAGCGACATGGCGAATGAACATGATCTGGTGCTGCGCGGCGGCACTCTGGTTGATGGTACCGGCAGCGAACCACGGCAGGCCGATGTAGCCGTCAGCGACGGACGCATCACCCAGGTTGGCACCGTCACCGGGTCCGGTCGGGAAGAGATCGACGCCCGTGACCGCATCGTCACCCCCGGCTTCGTCGACATTCACACCCACTATGATGGTCAGGCGAGCTGGGACCAGCATCTGACGCCGTCGTCGCTGCATGGCGTCACCACCGTTCTGATGGGCAACTGCGGTGTCGGCTTCGCGCCCTGCCGGGTGGAAGACCATGACCGCCTGATTCGCCTGATGGAGGGGGTCGAGGACATTCCCGGTGCCGTCCTGGCCGAAGGTCTGGACTGGAACTGGGAGAGCTTTCCCGACTATCTGAATGCCCTCGACGCCGTGCCTCATGATATCGATTTCGGTGCGCAGGTGCCGCATGGCGCATTGCGGGTCTACGTGATGGGCGAACGCGGTGCCAACCGCGAACCGGCCACACCAGAGGAAATCGCGGAGATGGCGCGACTGGCGCGACAGGGGGTCGAGGCGGGCGCGCTGGGCTTCTCCACCTCCCGCACCCTGAACCACCGCACCAGTGATGGCCAGCCGACCCCGACCCTGAACGCGGAGGCCGACGAACTGGTCGGTATTGCCAACGGTCTTGGCGCGGCGGGACGCGGTGTGTTGCAGATGGTCTCCGACCTGAAGCACCAGGACGAGGAGTTCGCGATCTTCAAGCGCATGGTCCGGGAATCCGGGCGACCCATGTCGATCTCGGTCGCGCAGAACCCGCGCTGGCCCAATGCCTGGCGCGACACGCTGGACCTGATCGGCAAGGCGGCGGAGCAGGAGGGGCTGCCGATGCGCGCCCAGGTCTGTGGCCGCCCCGTGGGGATCCTGCTGGGTTTCGAACTGACGATGAACCCCTTCTCCGACTATCCGGCGTGGAAGGCGATTGCCGATCTGCCAGTGGCGGAACGGCTGAAGGCCGCGACCGACCCGGCGATGCGCGACAGCCTGCTGGCGCAGGGGCCGGAGGCCGCGAGCGGTTTCGCGCGGCATGTGCTGGCCGACTTCGACAACATGTTCGTGCTGAGCGACGCGCCGAACTATGAGCCGGAGGTGAGCGACAGTCTCGGTGCCCGTGCCCGTGCGCGCGGCGTGCCGCCGCAGTTGCTGGTCTGGGAGGCGCTTTCGGCCAATGGCGGACGTGGCATGGTCTATGTGCCGTTCCTGAACTACGCGGGCTATGACCTCGACCCGAGCTACCGGATGCTGACCGATGCGCACACGGTTCCGGGACTTGGCGACGGTGGGGCGCATGTCGGGCTGATCTGCGACGGCAGCTTCCCGACATCGATGCTGACGCTCTGGACCCGCGACCGCACACGCGGGCCAAAGCTGCCGCTGGAGTGGGTGGTGAAGGCCCAGTGCCGTGACACGGCGGAGGCCGTGGGCCTGTTCGACCGCGGGCTGGTGGCACCTGGCATGAAGGCCGACCTGAACGTGATCGACTATGCCAACCTGACCCTGCACGCGCCGGAAGTGCTCTATGACCTGCCTGCCGGGGGGCGGCGACTGATGCAGCGCGCCAGCGGCTATGATGCCACCATCGTGTCGGGACACATCATCCGCCGCGAAGGTGTGGCGACGGATGCCCTGCCGGGCAAGCTGCTGCGCGGCGGGACCGCCATGCCTGCCGCCATGAAGGCCGCATCCTGATGCCGGACCGCATTCACGTCTTCTCCAAGTTCAACGACCGGGTCGTCGGTCCGCTGGCCGAGAACTTTCCGGGCGCAGAAATCGTGTCGCTGGATGACGAGGCCGCCTTTGTCGCGGCCTTGCCGGAGGCGGAATTCCTGATGGCCCTGAAACCGCCGCGCGGTCACTGGGCAAAGGCGGGCAAGCTGCGCCTGCTGCAGAGCTTTGGGGCAGGGATCGACCACCTGATGCCGCTGGATGGCTTGCGCAGGGAAACCGTCGTCTGCAACGCGGCGGGGCTGGCCGCAGGGACCATGGGGGAGTTCGCGCTGACCCTGACCCTGATGCTGATCAAGCGCATGGACTGGGCCAACACGGGCCATCGCGCCTCGACATGGCGCCAGTTCATGCCTGGCACTGCGGCGGGGTCCACCATCGGTATCCTGGGTCTGGGCAGGATCGGTGAATCCTTCGCGCAGAAGGCCGGGGCACTTGGGATGCGGGTCATCGGCACGCAGCGCCAGCCCCGCGATGTGCCCGGCGTGGACAAGGTGGTGGGTGCGGACCGCACAGCCGAGATCGTGGCCGAGTCGGATGTGGTCGTCTGCATCCTGCCCCTGACCGAGGAGACGCGCTACGTGCTGGACGAGCCGATGATGCGCCGCATGAAGCCCGGTGCCAGCCTGATCAACCTGGGCCGTGGCGGCCTGGTGGACGAACCCGCCCTGATCCGCCTGCTGGAGGAAGGGCACCTGTCCGGTGCCGCGCTGGACGTGTTCGAGCAGGAACCGCTGCCATCCGACAACCCGCTGTGGTCTGCGCCGAACCTGATCATCACGCCGCATGTCGCGGGGGGCTTCCCCGACTACATGGGCGGCATCAGTCGCCTGTTCGCGGAGAATGTCCGCGCCTTCGAGGCCGGTGAGCCGATGAAGACCCACGTCAAGGACCCCGGCCGGGGTTACTGATCCGCCTGTCTGGAGACCTGATGTGATGACTGACTTCAAGAACCGGACCGTCCTGATCACGGGCGCCAGCCGGGGTATAGGTGCGGCCATGGTCCGCTGGTTTGCGGGCGAGGGGGCCAATGTGGTCATGCTGGCGCGCAGCGGGCAGTCACTTTCCGGTCTGGCAGACGAGGTGGCGCAAGCCGGCGGCACGGCACTGGCGATCCAGGGCGATGTGGGTGTCTGGGCCGACTTCCAACAGGCGGTCTCCCGGGCGGTGACGCAGTTCGGTGGTCTGGATGTGCTGATCAACAATGCGGGGGTGATCGAGCCGATTGCCCGGCTGGCCGACAGCGACCCGGCGGACTGGGGTCTGGCCATCGATATCAATCTGAAGGGCGTCTATCACGGGCTACGCGCCGCGATCCCCGCCATGCTCGCGTCCGGCGGGGGCACGGTGATCAACATCAGCTCCGGCGCGGCCACCAGCGCGCTGGAGGGCTGGAGCCACTATTGCGCCAGCAAGGCCGGAGTGCTGTCGCTGACGGCCTGTGCGGCGAAGGAATACGGCCCGCAGGGTATCCGCGTGGTTGGTCTCAGCCCGGGAACCGTGGCGACGGAGATGCAGGTCACCATCAAGGCATCCGGCGTCAATCCGGTCAGCCAGCTCGATCCATCGGTTCACATCCCGCCGGAGTGGGTTGCCCGTGCGGCCGGTTACCTGTGCGGCGATGGCGGCGCGGCATACGAAGGCGTGGACTTCAAGCTGCGCGATGCCGAAGCGCGCGCGGCGCTTGGTCTGCCACGCGCTGGAAAATAAGACACCATTGTTCGTCAGTTCAGTTCAGGCAATAGTTGCCGAAAGTGTCATTACTTATGATAGCACACTGCTGTAAATTCCCCGTTTACAGATGTACCCGATTGCAGTTCGGGAAACAAAATTCCGTTGAAGCCAAGATCTTCACAAATAGATAGCAGCTTTTCTGTTGCGCATTTCGTAAGTTGTTGGGTGGTCTTAAGGGCATCGCAGCCCAGTCGTGACGCAAATGTAGTCCAAGAAACTGGGCCAATTCCTTGCTTAAATCCGTGAATTTTTCTTGCGCCATCACTGGATTGATGTTCTCCGGTCACTATTGTATCTTTGATGTCATTCAGTGTCTTATTTTGAAATGAAGCAAATGATTCCCAAAATTCCGCGCCTGGAGATTTTTTGTTTATCGTTTTTAATGCGTCAATAATTTTCGTCATATTTTTGTTGTTCTCAACTAGTTCTTGATGAATAGAATTTAGGATCTTGCTGTGAAAAAGGCCCTTTTCCACATCTTGCGCGTATAAATTTGACGAAATAAGAACGAAGCTCACAATGGAAATTATCGACAAGCGAATGCGGGGCATCGAATTCCCTCCTGCACAAACATCATATGCATTTCACTCAAATTTGCGAATTCTGTCAAATTATTTTTCAACTTCTGGACGCATGTGGGCGAAGTTGCGGCTGTTTCGTATTTTGTAGGTATTCGATCTGCGGTCCGGAATGTCCACACACCAAGTAGAACTTGAATGCCTGTTTGAAAGAACTCGCTTGAAGGGACTCAGTTGCCCGCGCTCTCCATGCGGCGGTGTTCGATGACGTCTTCCAGCCAGCCGAGCTTCATCTCCGGCACGGACGACAGCAGCAGGTCCGTGTAGTCGTCGAAGGGTGGTGAAAGCACCTCCGACTTGGGGCCGTAGCGTACGACCTCGCCCTGGTACATGACGGCGATGGAATCGGCGATGGCGCGCACGGTGGCCAGGTCGTGGGTGATGAACAGGAACGCGACATGTTCCTCCGCCTGCAGCTTCAGCAGCAGTTTCAGGATGCCGTCCGCCACCAGCGGGTCGAGGGCGCTTGTCACCTC
>JARGNO010000001.1:101728-148824 GCA_029213165.1 Minwuia sp. | reverse complement strand
GAGCGGTTCGTCCAACAGGATAAAGCTGGGTTTGGCCGCCAGCGCGCGGGCGATGCAGACGCGCTGCTTCTGACCGCCGGAAAGTTCCGCCGGATAACGGTCGATGAAGCCTTCGCCCATCTCGATCTCGTCCAGCAGTTCCGCGATGCGGCGTTCCTTTTCCTTGCCGCGCAGGCCGAAGTAGAACTCCAGCGGGCGCCCGACGATGGTGCGGACGGTCTGGCGCGGGTTCATTGCCACATCCGCCATCTGATAGATCATCTGCAACTCGCGCAGGTCGTCGCGGCTGCGTTTTTCCATCGCTGCCGACAGGGTGCGTCCGGCGAACTGAACCTCGCCCTCCCGCGGGGGCAGCAGGCCGGTGATGACCCGCGCCAGCGTGGACTTGCCGGAGCCGGATTCGCCGACCACGGCCAGGGTCTGGCCGGGATGCACCTCGACATTGATATCGCGCAGCACATCGACACTGGTGCCGGGATAGGCCGCGGTGACGCCCCGGATGGTCAGCACCGGCTCGGGTGACGGCGGCTTTTCCTCATGCCGGATGGAGCGGACGGAGACCAGTGCCTGGGTATATTCCTCCCGCGGGGCCTCGATCACCTGCCGGGTCTCCCCATGCTCCACCAGCTTGCCGCCCTGCAGCACCATCATCTCGTCGGAAACCTGCGCCACGACGGCGAGATCATGGGAGATGTAGAGCGCGGCGACGCCGGTCTTGCGGATCGCCAGCTTGATCGCGGCGAGAACGTCGATCTGGGTCGTCACGTCCAGCGCCGTGGTGGGTTCGTCGAACACGATCAGGTCGGGGCCGGAGGCGAGCGCCATGGCCGTCATCACGCGCTGCAACTGCCCGCCCGAGACCTGATGCGGATAGCGCTGGCCGATGGTCTCCGGGTCCGGCAGGCCAAGCTGCCCGAACAGGTCGATGGCGCGGGCCTGGACGGTCTGGCGGTCGGCGCTGCCATGTTTCAGCGCTGCCTCCGTCACCTGGTCCATCAGCCGATGTGCCGGGTTGAAGGCGGCGGCGGCGGACTGGGCCACGTAGCAGACCTCCCGCCCGCGCACGCCCCGCAGTCCGGCCATGCCGCCCTTCAGGATGTCGCGCCCGTTCAGCAGCACCTCGCCACCCGTGATCCGTACACCACCCCGGCCATAGCCCATGGAGGAGAGGCCGATGGTGGACTTGCCGGCACCGGACTCCCCGATCAGGCCCAAGACCCGCCCGCGACCGAGAGTCAGCGAGACATCATCGACGATGGTGATGTCATGCGGGTCCTCGCCCGGCGGGTACACCGTTGCCTCGATCCGCAGGTTGCGGATGTCGAGCAGGGTTTCGTCGGCTGAATCAGCCACTGCCGCGTCCTCCCTTCAGGTCCGTGGTGCGGTTCAGTATCCAGTCGGCCACCAGATTGACGGAGATGGCAAGTGCCGCAATGGCGGCGGCAGGGATCAGCGCCGCCGGAATGCCGAAGACGATGCCTTCCTTGTTCTCCTTCACCATGCCGCCCCAGTCCGCGTCCGGTGGCTGCACGCCAAGGCCGAGGAACGAAAGCGCCGACAGGAACAGCACCGCGAAGATGAAGCGCAGCCCAAGCTCGGCCACCAGCGGCGACAGGGCATTCGGCAGGATCTCCCGGAAGATGATCCATATCCGCCCCTCCCCGCGCAGTCGCGCGGCCTCGACGAAATCCATCACGGTGATATCGACCGCCACGGCACGTGCCAGGCGATAGACTCGGGTCGAGTCGAGGATGCCCATGACCATGATCAGCACGATCAGGGTGCCGGGCAGGACGGAGAGCACGACCAGCGCGAAGATCAGCGTCGGAATCGCCATCAGCAGATCGACGGAACGGGACATGGCCTGATCGACCACACCGCCGATGACGGCGGCGGTGAAACCCAGGATCGAGCCGAGCGAGAAGGAAAGCGCCGTTGCCATGGCAGCCACGAAGATCGTCGTGCGGGCGCCGTAGATCATGCGCGACAGCAGATCGCGGCCCAGGTTGTCGGTGCCGAGGATGTGGGCGCCGAAGACCGGCTCCCAGACATCGCCCACGACCTCGGTATTGGAATAGGGGGCCACCAGATCGGCGAAGACGGCGACGAAGACGAAGAGGAAGGTCAGCACCAGGCCGATGCGGGCGCTCCAGGGTATGGTTCTGAGTTCAAGCATGCTCCGGCCCCTACTTCGGATGCCGCAGGCGCGGATTGGCAATGATGGCGACAATATCCGCGACGATGTTGAGCGAGATATAGACGGCGGCGAAGATCATGCCGCAGGCCTGCACCACCGGAATGTCACGCTTCGACACATGATCCACCAGATACTGGCCCATGCCGGGATAGACGAAGATCACCTCCACCACCACGACGCCGACCACCAGGAAGGCGAGGTTGAGCATCACCACATTGACGATGGGCGCGATGGCATTGGGGAACGCGTGCCGGAGGATGATCCGGAACGGGCTCAGTCCCTTCAGTTCCGCCGTCTCGATATAGGCCGACTGCATGACGTTCAGGATCGCCGCGCGGGTCATGCGCATCATGTGCGCCAGCACGACAAGGGTCAGTGTGGCACAGGGCAGGGCGATGGCCGACATTCGGTCGGCGAACCCCATGCCGTCATAGACGGTGGAGACGCTGGGGACCCACTGCAGTTCCACGGCGATGAAATAGACCAGCAGATAGCCGATGAAGAACTCCGGCAACGAGATCGAGGTCAGTGTCGTCGCCGAGATCAGCTTGTCGATGAAGCCGTTGCGGTGCTGTACCGCCACCAGGCCAAGCAGGATGGCCAGCGGGACGGAAATGATTGCCGCCCACATGGCCAGGAACAGGGTGTTGGACAGGCGCTTGCCCAGGGCCTCGGAAATGTTCTGGCCATTGGACAGGGCGGTGCCAAGATCACCGGTCAGAACCCCGCCGAGCCAATCGAAGTAACGCAGATATGCCGGGTCGTTCAGCCCCAGCTCCGCCCGCAGGTTGGCCAGGGCCTCCGGTGTTGCCGTCTGTCCCAGGATCGCCTGCGCCACATCGCCGGGCAGCAGCTCAGTTCCGACGAAGATCAGCACCGAGACCGCGAGCAGCAGCAGAATGCCCAGCGCCAGGCGCTGGGCAATCAACTTCAGAATGGCGGGACTCACCGGACCGACCGTCCGATCAGGCCATCCAGGCTTTGGTCAGGGCGTAGCCATTCATCAGTTCCGCACCCGGATCGACGGCATAACCGGCAACCTTGTCGGAGACGGCGTCGATGAAATCGTTGAACATCGGCGTGATCAGCCCGCCCTCGTCACGGACGATCGTGCCCATGGCCGAATAGAGTTCCTTGCGCTTCGCCAGGTCCAGCTCGGCACGCGCTTCCAGCAGCAGCTTGTCGAAACGCTCATCGAAGAAGCGGGTGTCGTTCCAGTCCGCACTCGAAAGGTAGGCGGTGGAATACATCTGGTCCTGCGTCGGACGGCCACCCCAGTAGGACGTGCAGAACGGCTGCTTGTTCCAGACTTCCGACCAGTAGCCGTCACCCGGCTCCCGCTTGATCTCCAGCGTGATGCCGGCCTTCTGGCAGCTTTCCTGGTAGAGCTGGGAGGCATCGACCGCGCCGGGGAAAGCCACGTCAGAGGTGCGCAGCAGCACCGGTCCGTCATGCCCGGACTTCTTGAAGTGGAATTTCGCCTTGTCCGGGTCGTAGGCGCGCTGCTCGATCCCTTCGTCGAACAGCGGATAGGCCGCATTGATCGGCATGTCGTTGCCGATGGAGCCATAGCCGCGCAGGATCTTGTCGACCATCTGCTCCCGGTCCATGGCGTACTTCAGCGACAGCCGCAGGTCGTTGTTGTCGAACGGTGCGGTGTTGCAATGCATGATGAAGACATAGTGGCCACGACCACCGACGTTCTGGATCGTGACGCCCGGAACCCGCTTCACCAGATCGACGATCTTCGGTTCCACGCGGTTGATCATGTGGACCTGGCCGCCCTGCAGCGCCGCCGTGCGGGCCGTGGCGTCATTGATGACGATGATCTCGATCTGATCGGCATGGCCGCGGTTCGGCGCATCCCAGTAGTCGGCGAAGCGCTCACCGACGTAGCGCACGCCGGGTTCGTTCACCACCACCTTGTAGGGGCCGGTGCCGATACCGGCATCCGGTGCATCCATGCCGCCGTTCGGCTGGATGATCAGGTGATAGTCGGCCATCAGATAGGGCAAGTCGGCGTTGGGGTTCTTCAGCGCCACGACGACGTTGTTGCCATCCTGGCTGATGGTCTCGATACCGCGCATGATGCCCAGCGCGCCGGACTTGGTTTCCTCACCGGAATGGCGCTGCAGGGTCGCGACGACATCGGCGGCGGTCAGGGTCTTGCCATTGTGGAAGGTCACGCCAGACCGGATCTTGAAGGTCCAGACCCGCGCGTCGGCCGTCGCGCTGACTTCTTCCGCAAGACGATTGACAACTCCGCCGGTGGGCGAGGTCTCGACCAGTGTGTCACCCCAGGACCGGCCAAAGGCGAAGGGCACCTGGCTGGCGAAGGTTGCGGGATCGAGGCTGTTGGTCGACTCGCCGCCGACCATGCCGGCCTTCAGGATGCCGCCCTTCTGCGGTCCGGCCGCAAAGGCCGCACTGGACAGCATCGAACCGGCCAGTGTCGCGCCCGCGCCCAGAGCCGCAGCCCGTCCCATGAAGGCGCGGCGATCCATCAGACCACGTGCCACGCGATCACTCAGATACTTCAGTTCGTCTGACATGCCAGTTCTCCCTGTTTGACGCACATTCGTGCTGTCGAATTCCCTGTTGCCGCATCATGCGGCGCGATGTTTCCGGGGGCAACCTTGTTGCGATTTCCCCGACAATGGTGACGTTTCTGGACAGATTTCTGACGGTCCGGAGGTTCAGCGCCGTCTCTTTGGCTTCCCGCGTTTCTGTCCGGGGGGCGGACGATGCGGTTTCAGGCTGCCGCGACCTGGCCCCTTCAGGCTGCCCCTGCCGCCGGGGCTGCTGCCACTGTCGCCCTTCGGATCAATGATCTCGAACGCCAGACCTCCAGTGACCGGGGATGCCTCCTTCAGGCGCACTGTGACGCGCTCGCCCAACTGCCAGACCTTGCCCGTGCGGCGACCGACAAGCTGCATCGCCGCCTCGTCGAAGTCGAAGAAATCGCTGCTGAGGCTGCGCATCGGGATGATGCCGGAGGCACCGGTTTCCGAGAGCGCCACGAACATGCCGAAACGTGTGATGCCACTGATCCGGGCGGCGAACTGTCCGCCCACCTGGTCCTGCAGGAAGATGGCGGTGAAGCGGTCCAGCGCATCACGCTCCGCCAGCATCGCGCGCCGTTCGAACGTTGAGGTCTGTTCCGCCAGCCGCTGCACCGTATCCGGCTCCGTGTCGCCAAGCCCGCCCGCACCTGCGCCCATGGCATCGATCAGCGCGCGGTGCACCAGCAGGTCGGCATAGCGCCGGATAGGGGAGGTGAAATGGGCGTAGCGGCGCAGCGCCAGACCGAAATGGCCGAGATTCTCCGTGTCGTAATAGGCCGCAGTCTGCGCCCGCAGTACCGCCTCACTGACCATCGGCGCGGTTTCCCGGCCCGCAACCTTCGACAGGGCCCGGTTGAACATCGCGGGCTTCACGACATCCCCGGCATTGAACGACAGCCCCAGCGTACCCAGGAAATCCTTCAGGCCGCGCAGCCGCTCCGGGTCAGGTGGTTCATGCACGCGATAGACACAGGGCTTGCCGCGCCGCTCAAGCGTCTCGGCGGCACAGACATTGGCCAGCACCATGAACTCCTCGACCACCCGGTGTGCGTCCAGCCGCTCCTGCGGCACGATCCCGGCAATGTAGCCGTCGTCGCCCAGCAGCACCTTGCGCTCCGGCAGGTCAAGTTCCAGCGGTCCCCGGCGCTGCCGCGCCTGATCCAGCAGTGCCCATGCCGCGAACAGCGGTTTCAGCACCGTGTCCAGCAGTCCATCCAGTTCCGGGCGCGGGTCGCCGTCAATGGCGGCCTGCGCATCGGCATAGGCGATGTTGGCGGCGGAGCGCATCATGGCGCGGAAGAACCTGTGACGGCGTTTCCGGCCCGTGGCGTCGATGACCATCTCCACCGCCATCACCGGGCGGTCCTCCCCCGGCATCAGCGAACAGAGGTCTGCCGACAGCCGTTCCGGCAGCATCGGCGCGACGCGGTCCGGGAAATAGACGGAGACACCGCGTGCCTGGGCGTCCCGGTCGATGGCGCTTTCCGGCCGCACGTACCAGGCGACGTCGGCAATGGCGACGGTCAGCCGGAATCCGCCCGGATTGTCCGGATCATCGTCAGCGACCGCATGGATCGCGTCATCATGATCGCGGGCGTCCGGCGGATCGATGGTGACCAGGGGCGTTTCGCGCAAGTCAGTGCGCTTGCCCAGCTCGGTCACCGGCGTGGCCTCCGCCGCCGCACCCAGCGCCTCGGGCGAGAATTCGCGCGGAATCTCGTGGGTCTGCAGTGCCAGCAGGGAGATCGCGCGCGGATCGTCGAAACTGCCGACGACCTCCACCACCTTGCCGAGCCGGGGTCCGAGCGCGCGACCGGGCAGGGTTTCCACCAGCACCAGATCGCCGCTGGTGGCGCCGCCGTCATTGCCCGGTTCGATAATCATTTCCTGGCGCAGCTTCCGGTCGGTCGGCTGTACCCGTCCGCCCCGGCCTGGTGGCACCGCCTGCTGGAACACGCCGAAGATCTTGCGCGCGGTGACTTCCAGCCGGTGCAGCACCCGGGCCTGGTACATCTGGCCATCCCGGCCAAGGCGGGCCAGGAACTGGTCACCGGGTCTGGCGGCGGGGCCGCGCACGGTCTTCTCCACCAGTTCGATGCGCGGGGGCGGAGCGTCGGACTCCCACTTCAGCGGGCGGCACAGCAGCTCCCCGTCGTCATCGACTTCCGTGACCTCGATGACGCCGACCGGGGGCAGTCGCTGCTGCCTGCCACCGGACTCCCGCCGTTCCCGTGGCGGATGGTCCTTGCGGCCCGCCAGTCCCTCCGCATCACGTTCGGCGGTGATTTCCTTCAGCAGACGCTTCAGCCAGATCCGGTCCTGACCCTTGATGCCAAAGGCCTTGCCGACCTCGCGCTTGCCCGCCCTGCCACCGGATTCGTCGATGAAACGCCGGATTTCCTGCTTCGACGGCAGGTGCGGGGGAACGGACTTTACCATGGGTTCCCATGGCCAGCAGCCTGAGGAGAGATCACGATTCTCCTTCCGCCTTCTTCTTCGGCGCGGCCTTCTTCCTTGCGGGCGCTTTCTTCGCGGCAGGCTTCTTCGCTGTCGGCTTCTTCTTCGCAGGGGCCTTCTTGCCGGATTTCGCGGCGCGTTCGGCGATCAGCTGCACCGCCTGGTCCATGGTGATCTCGGTCGGTTCGATCCCCTTGGTGATCGTCGCGTTGATCTTGCCGTGCTTGACGTAGGGGCCATAGCGCCCGTCCAGCACCTGCACCTCGCCGCCGCCGTCCGGGTGCTCGCCCAGCACCTTCAGCGGCTTGGCGGCGGTGCGTCCACCACGCCCCTTGGCCTCTGCCAGCACAGTGACAGCCCGGTTCAGGCCGACCTCCAGCGCCTCGCGCCAGTCGCTCAGCCGTCCGTACTTCTTCTCATGCTCCACATAGGGGCCATAGCGTCCCAGGCCGGCATTGATGGGGTTGCCGGTCTCCGGGTGCTTGCCGACCTCGCGGGGCAGGGAAATCAACTGGATCGCCAGCGGCAGTTCGACCGCATCCGGTTCCAGCCCCTTGGGCAGGGAAACGCGTTTCGGCTTCTGGCCCTTCTCCACCGGTTCACCCAACTGCAGGTAGGGGCCGTAGGGGCCATGTTTCAGCCAGATCATCTCGCCCGTTGCCGGGTCGATGCCCATCTCCCGGTCCTCACCGGCCTGCGCCTCGACATCCGACGGGTCGCCGCCCAGTTTCCGGGTGAACTTGCAGTCGGGATAATTCGAACAGCCGAGGAACGCGCCGAACTTGCCCAGCCGCAGGCTGAGTTCGCCGACGGCACACTTCGGGCAGGTGCGCGGATTGCTGCCATCCTCCTTCGGCGGAAACAGCGACGGCGCCAGGAACTCGTTCAGCGCGTCCAGCACCTCACCGATGCGCAGGTCCTTGGTTTCCTCCACCGCCGCGTGGAAATTGGTCCAGAACCGGCGCAGCACTTCCTTCCAGTCGATCTTGGCGGCGGAAATGTCGTCCAGTTCCTCCTCCAGCGTGGCGGTGAAGTCGAACTCCACATACCGCTCGAAGAAATTGATCAGGAACGCGGTCACCAGCCGTCCCTTGTCGTCGGGAATGAAACGCTTCTTGTCCAGCCGGACATAGTCGCGTTCCTGCAGCACGGACAGGATGGAGGCATAGGTCGACGGGCGACCGATACCCAGCTCCTCCAGCTTCTTCACCAGACTGGCCTCGGAGAATCGCGGCGGCGGCTCGGTGAAATGCTGCTTCGGCTCTATCTTCTCCCGATCCAGCGGCTGGCCTTCCGTCATCTTCGGCAGGCGGCTCTCGTCATCATCGTCCGAGCGGTCGTCCTGGCCTTCCTCATAGAGTTTCAGGAAGCCGGGGAATTCCACCACCGTGCCGTTCGCGCGGAACGTCAGACCGTTCTCCGCCGTGATGTCGACGCCGGTCTGGGCCAGGCGGGCATTTTCCATCTGGCTGGCGACCGTGCGCTTCCAGATCAATTCGTAGAGCCGGTGCTGCTCCGCCGAGAGCACGCGTTTCATCTCGTCGGGGGTGCGGCTGATATCGGTCGGGCGGATGGCCTCATGCGCTTCCTGCGCGTTCTTGGCCTTGGTCGACCATTCGCGCGGCTTGCCGGGCAGGAAGGCATTGCCGAACGTCGACTGCACGGTGCTGCGGATCGCATTCACCGCCTCCGCCGCCAGCTGCACGCCGTCGGTCCGCATGTAGGTGATCATGCCGACCGTCTCGCCCCCGATGTCGGCGCCTTCATAGAGACGCTGGGCCACCTGCATGGTCTGCTTGGCACTGAAACCGAGCTTGCGGGCGGCTTCCTGCTGCAGGGTGGAGGTGATGAAGGGCGGCTGGGGTCGGCGCTGGGTCTGGCGCGTCTCGATCCCGGCAACACTGAAACTGCCCTGCGCGGCGCGGGCGGCCAGTTCCATTGCCTGGCCCTCGTTGGCGATATCGAACTTGTCCAGCTTCCTGCCGTCGATCTGGGTCAGGCGGGCGCTGACCTCCTCGCCGTTCGCGGTCCTGAACACGGCGCGGATCGACCAGTATTCACGCGGCACGAACTTCTCGATCTCCAGCTCGCGCTCGACGATCAGACGCAGGGCGACCGACTGCACACGACCGGCGGAGCGGGCACCGGGCAGCTTGCGCCAGAGCACGGGGCTGAGCGTGAAGCCCACCAGATAGTCCAGGGCGCGGCGGGCCTGCTGCGCATTGACCAGATCCATGTCGATGTCGCGCGGCTGTTGCATCGCGGCCAGGATGGCGCGCTTGGTGATCTCGTTGAACACCACCCGCTCGACACCCACGTCCTTCTTCACCGCGCGCTTGGCCCGCAGGGCCTCCAGCACATGCCAGGAAATCGCCTCGCCCTCGCGATCCGGGTCCGTTGCCAGGATCAGGCGATCGGCCCCCTTCATGGCATCGGCAATGGCCTTCAGGTGCTTGGCGGACTTCGGATCCGCCTGATAGGTCATGGCGAAATCCTCATCCGGCAGCACCGAGCCGTCCTTCGACGGCAGGTCGCGCACATGACCGAATGACGCCAGGACGGTATAGCCCGGGCCAAGATACTTACCGATGGTTTTCGCCTTGGCAGGCGACTCGACGACGACGACGTCCATGGAACCTCTGCTTGGCTTCGGGTGACGCGCTATGCCTGTCACCTCGGGCGGCTGGAACATGGGCAAAGCGTTTCAGCCTGTCAACGGGGCCGCCGTCACGTGACATGCCACTGTCCTGCTTGCGGCGGCTATCCTGCGACCGTTCACAGAACCAGGGAGAACCTGTTTCCCGCATGTCGGGTGGCCCGCCCGGCGATCTCCAGTTCCAGCACGGCAGCGTGAAACACGGGCGCGGACAGGCCCGCCGCGCGCATCAGGTGATCTGCGGATGACGGTTCCGCAGACAGCGCGGCCAGCAGGCTGTTGCGGGCCGTGCCGATATCATCCTGCCCCTCATCGCCTGCGATGGCATCGTAAGTCGCGCCGCCCGGGTTCTCGAACAGGGACGAGGGGCCTTCGGGCATGTCCGGGTTGCCGGATCCTGCCAGACGGTGCGCGGCGTGCAGCGGCTCGATGATATCCTCCGCTGTCTCGACCAGGGTGGCACCTTCCCGCAGCAGCCGGTTGGCGCCACGGGCGCGCGGGTCAAGCGGGAATCCCGGTACGGCGAAAACCTCCCGACCCTGTTCCCCGGCCAGTCGCGCGGTGATCAGGGTGCCGGAGCGCAACTGCGCCTCGATCACCAGAACACCCAGTGAAAGGCCGGAGATGATCCGGTTGCGCCGGGGAAAATGCCGGGCCATCGGTTCCGCGGCCAGCGGTGCCTCCGCAATGACCAGACCCTCGTGACCGATCGCGGCCTGCAATTCGCGGTTCTCCGGCGGGTAGAAGACGTCGATCCCGCCCGCCACGACAGCGACGGTTCCCGTTGCCAGGCTGGCGCGATGCGCCTCCCCGTCGATACCGCGGGCCAGTCCTGAAACGACCGTGATGCCGGCATCGCCCACCGCTGCCACGATCTGGCGGCAAAAAGTCCTGCCGTTGGCAGAGGCGTTGCGGGCACCGACCACACCAAGCATCGGACGGGAGAGCAGTTCCCGCCTGCCGACGGTTGCGAGTACGGGCGGCGCCTGGCTGATCGCGGCAAGGGGGGCCGGATAGTCCGGGTCGCCGACCATCAGGAAACTGCCGCCAAGCCGGGCCAGTCCCTGCCATTCCCGCTCGGTATCCGCCTCTGACGCGATCCGCAGCTTCCGGCGGCCCGCCCGCGCCGCGATCCCGGGCAGCACCTCCAGCGCCTGGCGCGCGGACCCGTAGCGGGCCAGCAGCCCGTGGAAGGTGGCGGGGCCGATATTCTCGCTGCGGATCAGCCGCAGCCGCGCCAGCCGCTCCGCCTCCGGCAATGCGGCTGCTTCCTCCTCTGGTTGCATGTCGGCAAGGCTGTTCATCCGCCGATCCTGCCAGACGCCCGTGACCTGTGCCAGTCCCGCGTCCGCCAACGGTCCGGCACCCCGTTCCCGCGCCCCGATATTGCCCCCCTTGTTTCACACCGATGCCACGGTCGACCGGCGATCATGGTGGCATGGAAAAGCAGCACGAGATCGCCCGGCGACTGATCGGAACCCCGGACATTGCAACGGCTGCGGGTACGCACCCGCATGGCGCGGCGGGGGAAGGCGCCCGGTTCGGTGCAGAAGGGGCCGGTGAACATCGGTCACAGATCGGCCACAGCCGCGACGCTGACCGGTCACGTCCGGCCCCCCAGATCAATGTTCAGCGACGGGCGACCGATCTGCCCCCCAACCGGCGAACGGACGACACGGGTTCGGACGCAAGCCAAATGGAAGGACGCAACATGTACTTCGCAGCTCTGCAGGATCATCCGCTCGGCCAGTTCGGCGTTTCGGTCGGTGGTGCCACATACAGCCCCGCGACCACCCGTCGTGCGCTGCAGGAACTGGACTACGATCCCTACCATGCGATCCGGGCGGGTATGCGGATACCGCGCCGGTTCGCGGCCTCGCTGCCTGGCGATATCGCACAGGGTCGCCGCATGACCGAACGCCAGCAGGCATTCGTCAGTATCATGCTGCCGGTCGTCCTGCGCGCCAACGAGATCGTGGGAGTGCGCGACGCGGTGGCCCGCGCGCAGGCCGGTGCCGCAGCCCCCGCGGTCCCCAGTGACCTGCCGCCGTCGCTGCTGATCGGACTGGCCGCGGCGGTGACCGACTGGGGCAGCGATCTGTCAGGCGGCAAGGCCAGCAATCCCTACCCCGAGACCCTGACGGTCCCCTATGGCCTGGGTCTGGATGCGGTTCGCGCGGCGGGCGGCATCAGCCGCGCACGCCACAACAGCCTGCTTGAAGCCACGATGGACATCATCCATGGCCTCGACACCCTTGTCACCGATCCGGCGTTCCGGCGGGAGCAGGTCCGCCAGCATGACAGCAAGCGGCCCGACGGTTATCGGCTGGCCCTGCTGATGTCCGATACCGGTCCCTGTGACAGGTTCCTGGCCAGTGACGTGCTCTACGCCATCGAAGGCGCGGCGCTGACACTGCTGGACCGGTCCAGGCTGACGCCGCCGGTCGCCATCATCCACTGATCCGGTCAGGCCGCAGAGGTCCCTGACCGCCAACAGGTTCGTTGTGCCGCACCGGCTGGTCCCACCGTCGGCGTGCCAACGGACCAGATGATGCTGTCGCCCCCTCCTTTCCCAGACGGCATTCATCTGGCGGGGAAGCCCGGGTCCCCCCGACCGAACCGGGCTTCCCCTACCTCTCCCCTGCGCAGATCCCTGCATGTCATGCGGTGGGTCGCGTTAATGCACTTGTCTCAAAACGACTTCCCCGGCATAAGAAAGCCCATGACTTCAGGGTCGGGGAGGGCCGGACGTGGACTACGAACAGATTCTCTATGAAGTGGCGGGCGGTGTTGCCACCGTCACCATGAACCGTCCGGACCGGATGAACGCCATGACCCTGCAGATGGGCGGGGAGGTCCGGCACGCGATGCAGACCGCTTCCGAGGATGAAGCGGTTCGGGCCATCGTGCTGACCGGCGCGGGGCGCGGCTTCTGCGCCGGTGCCGATGCGGCACGGCTGTCCAACACAGCCAGTGGCGGCAAGGAACAGGAACCCCTGCCCAATCACGGGGCGATCCGGGGCGGGCTGGACCTGCCGCAGGGGTTTCACGCCAAATATGCCTATCTGAGCACGGTGCCGAAGCCGCTGATTGCCGCCATGAATGGCGCGGCGGTCGGTGTCGGCCTGGTCATGGCACTGTTCTGCGACGTGCGGATCGCGGCAACCGAAGCCAAGATGGGCACCGCCTTCGCGAAGCGTGGCATGGTCGCCGAGTATGGCCTCGCCTGGTTGCTGCCGCGCCTGATTGGGCCATCGCGATCCCTCGACCTGCTCTATTCGGCCCGGATCATTCAGGGTGAAGAGGCACAGCGCATGGGCCTGGTCGACCGGGTCGTGCCCGCCGCCGAGGTGCTGCAGACAGCACAGGACTATGCGCGCGATATCGCGGTCAATGTCTCGCCCCGCTCCACCCGTATCATGAAGGATCTGGTGTTGCGGGCGATGGAGCAGTCGATGGATGCGGCGCAGGACCAGGCCGCAGAGGAACTGGCCAGTGCCCTGAAATCGGACGATTTCCGCGAAGGCATCGCCGCCTGGCAGGAGAAGCGCGCACCGCAGTTCACGGGCCGCTGACGGGAGGAGACAACGCAGATGGAACTCGCACTGAGTGCCGACGAACAGGCCTTCCAGTCGGAGGTCCGCGACTTCCTGAAGGCGGAGTTGCCGGCGGATATCGCCGACCGGGTGAAGCGGGGCCTGCCGGTGGCGCGGCAGGACATGCTGCGCTGGCACGAGCCATTGCGGGCGCGGGGCTGGCTGGCGGCCAGCTGGCCGAAGTCTGCCGGGGGACCGGGCTGGTCGATCATGCAGCGCCACATCTTCGACATGGAATGCCGCCTGGCCCATGCGCCGCCGCTGATCGCCTTCAACTTCAACATGATCGGCCCGGCGCTGATCGCCTTCGGGCGACCGGAGCAGAAGGAGCATTACCTGCCGAAGATCCTCTCCGACGAGCACTGGTGGTGCCAGGGCTATTCGGAGCCGGGGGCGGGATCCGACCTGGCCGGGGTGCAGACGCGGGCGGTGCGCGACGGCGACCACTATGTCGTCAACGGCTCCAAGATCTGGACCAGCGCGGCGGAGGAGGCGAACCACATCTTCTGCCTGGTCCGCACCGACCCGGAGGCGAAGAAGCAGGAGGGGATCACCTTCATGCTGATCGAGATGGATACGCCGGGGGTGGAGGTCCGGCCGCTGATCGCCCTGAACGGGCGGCGGCTCTGGAACACGGTGCATTTCGATGATGTCCGGGTGCCGGTGGAGAACATCCTGGGCGGGGAGAACGAGGGCTGGACGGTGGCCAAGAAGCTGCTGGGTGACGAACGGCTGTTCGTCTCCCGCGTGTCGGAGAACGCCCGGGTCCTCAGCATCGTCAAGGAAGTCGCGGCGACGGAGCGTGCCGATGGCGAGTCGCTGATCGGCGACCCGGATTTCGCCATGAAGATCGCGGATCTGGAGGCGCGGTTGAACGCGCTGGAGATGACCAGCCTGCGCATCCTCTCCCGCGCGACCGAGGGCGGACGCATCGGCGCGGAACCCTCCATGACCAAGCTGCTGGGCAGTCACATGGTGCAGGACCTGGACGTGGTGCTGTACCAGGCCATCGGCTACTACGGCGCGCCGGATCATTCCGATTTCCTGTTCCGGGGTGGCAACCAGTTGCCCGTGGGACCGGACCACGCTGTCGGTATCACGTCGGGGCAGTTGCATCATCGCGGCTATACCATCGCGGGCGGCACGTCGGAGGTGCAGCGCGGCATTCTTGCCAAGGCGGTGCTGGGTCTCTGATACTGGGAAGAAGCCGGAGTTAATGTTCTATCTTTGTTCTAGTTGCCAATTCCGCCCATTTTTGGCCAATCTATGCTTGTTAATCTGATGATTCTTGCATATCGCATGAACATGACAATCCGCAGGCGCTCATAAAATGCCTGAAGAACTTAGGTTGGAAACAAACTCTCATTGTCTGGACACGTTGTTTATTCTGTAGTTATTGCCGTGTTTGTGGCTATTTATTTCCTTGTCGTAGGTGATTTGTTCGGCGGAGCGGGTAGTTTTGTGATTTTTGTAGGAAAACATGCTCCCACGATTTCTGATGATGCTCAGATATTGGGCGACCTATCGCCAACGGCATTTACCGCCTTTATCATTGTATTTGCACCTAACAAGTATGCGCAGCGAGGGTCTTTATTGTTGTATATTCTGCTGTTCACGATGATATATTTTATGTATGTGCATTTTACATCATTTGTGAAAGATGATGGAATTCATGTTCTGGTTGCTAATGATCTTGATTCTAATGTCGTTCAGTCAGATGCTATTGTGAAGACGGTTAGGACGGCGGTTGATGGTATGCGTGTTTGTATCGCAATGGCATTGGCGGCTCTGAGCGGAATTTGGTTGCAGGCAATAATTAGGGGGACAATTTCTAAGCAAGGCAGAAGGATTTTTTATCGTGACTGAGAGAATATTTCACAATGCGTTGGTCGGTCTGGTTCTTATTTGTTTTTGGGTTTTGAGTCCTGCTCACGCTGGGTTTGACGTCAATGGGGGTTCTGTTGAGACCCGGTCACGACACCATGTGGAGTTCCGTGTGGATCTTGATATTTTTCCTAAGGGCTCGTTTGAATTTGGCACTATTGACTATAGTGACCAGAATGTTACATTGTTCGACAGAAAGATTTTGGGGAATAAGGAAATTTTTTCTTTGGAAATAAAGCATGGAGATAGTTATCACGAAGATATGCTTGTTTTTATTGATATAATTCGCTTACCGCGAAAGTTTAGTATTCATAGAATGATAGAGAAATCACCTGTGCGAGTTCATCTCCCGATACGATTTAGAAAATTTACAAACACAAGGATTGGATTTGATGTTAATATACCAAGGCGTTATGGCAAGGAGTCGAAAGATTATCTTGATGAATTGAAGACCACAGACCGAGCTTTGAGGTCGAGAATTTTTGAAAAGTACTTAGCCAGCTCTATAGGCTACCAGCATTTTCATTTTAAAGCGCCGGTGAAGCGTCGTTGGGCGAGAATGCGGTTTGATGCGATTTTGCAGTTGGCGAAATCATTTCGTTCAGAAGACTCTATCCAAATTCCAAGACATATTGTGGAAGAATACTTGGGCAATGGTGCTCGCGCAGATCCCAGCAGTGTATGGGGTAATTTCGCTGTGATTGCCGCAAATTATGCCGTCGTTGATGATGCTATCATTCGTAGTATTGGCGATGAAGATTGTTCAAAGGTTAAATATATTGTCAAAGAGGTACAGCACAAAAATGAATCGAATTTTGGTGAAGATCTTGTGATTTTGAATTTCGAGAGTGATCATTTTGAAAAACTCCAACAAATTGTTGGCTGTGGGTAGGGCTGTTGCGCATTTCCTATGATGGGTCAGCAGGTTTCAATTGCTTGCATCGTATAGCTTTTTTAGCAAAGTCAGTTAAAGAGCAAAAATGAATGACGCAGCTGGATCGTAATGCCATCTATATCCGAATGGCGACCGCCGACGACATTCCGGCGATCACCGCGATCTATGGCCATTGGGTAGCGGTCGGAACGTCCTCATTCGAGCTTCAGGCCCCGGACGAAGCCGAGATGCACAGCCGTTTCGCCGCCCTGATGGAGAAGGGCCTTCCCTGGCTCGCCGCGATGCGCGACGGCGCGCTGGTCGGCTATGCCTATGCCGGTCTCTACCGCCCCCGCCCGGCTTATCGCTTCACGCTGGAGGACTCCATCTATCTGGCTCCCGACGCGGTCGGCACCGGCATCGGTCGCCCACTGCTCACCGCCCTGATCGACACCTGCCGCGATCTCGGCTGCCGCAACCTGATCGGCATCGTCGGTGACCCGGACACCAACACCGGCTCCGTCGCCCTGCACCGCGCCCTCGGCTTCGAACCCATCGGCACCGCCCGTCAGATCGGTTCCAAGTTCGACCGCTGGCTGGATGTACTGACAATGCAGAAGGTGCTGTAAGGAGCGGGCCTGGCAAGCCGCATCCGCCGACCCACAACCACGCCGCACCCTGACTTGATCAGGGTGCCCGGTTCTCCAGTGTTCGTGCGGCACCATGGGCACCCGCATCAAGTGCGGGTGCGACGTGCCCTTGGGGTGAAATCCAGCGAAAAAGCCCGGCGAACTTTCGTCCGCCGGGCTTCGTTCTTCACGTCACTGTCGTCGCCGGTCAGCCGTTGTAGAGGCCGACGATCGCGATGGAGGAGACGTTCTGGTGCGGGGCGCCGCCCAGGTTGTGGGTCATGCCGATGCTCGGGTTGGAGAGCTGGCGGGCGCCGGCGCGGCCATGCAGCTGCAGGTACATCTCGTACAGCATCCTGAGGCCGGAGGCACCGATCGGGTGACCGAAGCACTTCAGGCCGCCGTCGATCTGCGCCGGAACCTTGCCGTCCGCATTGTAGAAGCCGTCCAGGAAATCCTTCCAGGCCTCGCCTTCCTTGGAGATGTAGAGGTCTTCCGCCGTGACCAGCTCGGTGATGGAGAAGCAGTCATGGCATTCGAACATCGACACCTGCTCGCGCGGGTTGGTGATGTCGGCTTCCTTGTAGGCACGCTGCGCGGCCTGGCGGGTGGTCATGAAGTACGACCCGTCCCAGGAACTGTGCGAGGACTCGGTGCCGTTGGAGACGGCGAGCTGCAGCGCCTTCACGGTCACCAGATCCTTCTTGCCGAGCTTGCGCGCGATTTCCGGCGTGGTGACGATGGCGGCTGCGGAACCGTCGGAGACGCCGCAGCAATCAAACAGGCCCAGCGGCTCCGCGATCATCGGCGCGTTCAGCACCGTGTCCATGGTCACGGCCTTCTGCAGATGCGCCTTCGGGTTCTTGGCACCGTTCTCATGGCTCTTCACCGAGACCTGGGCGATGCCGCGCTTCAGGTCGGAGGCCTGCACGCCGTGCTTCTGGCGGTAGGCGGTCGCAAGCTGGGCGAAGTTGCCGGGCGCGGAGGCGTTCGGGTTGATCATGTCGTTCAGGGGGCCACGGCCACGCTGCGGCAGGCCGCCGTAACCGGTATCCTTCAGCTTCTCGACGCCGACCGCCAGGGCGATGTCAGCGGCACCGGAGGCGACGGCATAGACAGCGCCGCGGAAGGCTTCGGTGCCGGAGGCGCACATGTTCTCGACACGGGTCACCGGAATGTAGGGCAGGCGCAGCGCGACGGACAGCGGCACGGCGGACTTGCCGACATGCACTTCCTCGATCGCGGTGGAGAACCAGGCGGCATCGATCTGGCTGGTCTCGATCCCCGCGTCCTTCACGCATTCCTCATAGGCTTCCATGATCAGGTCTTCGGCGTCGCAGTCCCAGCGCTCACCGAACTTGGAGCAGCCCATCCCCAGAATGGCTACCTTGTCACGAATCCCTGACGCCATCGTCAAATCCTCCCGGTCGATACATCATGTTCAGAACATACTTGATCGCACTGTAACATGATTTCTGCGACGCCAAAGACAAGACAAATGCAGGGCAGCCATTGGTAATCGTCATGCTGGCGCAGCAGGTGCTTACACCCCGCCATGAAACATCCGTATGATCGGGGCCACGAACAGACAGCGGGACACTTCGGGGAGGACCATCGGCATGGCTACACGGGCATTGCATCACGCGTCGGCATTGCAGATCGGCGCGGCGATCCGCGACGGCGAGACCACATCGGCGGAGATGCTGGAAGTCTTCATCGACCGGACGGAGCGGCTGAACCCGGCCATCAACGCGGTCATCGCCACCGACTATGCCGCGGCGCGGGAGGCGGCGGCGGGCATGGACCAGCTCAACCGGCGCGGCTATCGCCTCGGCCCCTTCCACGGCGTGCCGATGACGGTGAAGGAAAGCTACAACGTCACCGGCCTGCAGACCACCTGGGGCGACACGGACTACATCGGCAATGTCGCCAGCGGGGATGCCGTGGTGGTGGAGCGGATCAAGCGGCAGGGTGCGGTGGTCTTCGGCAAGACCAATGTGCCGCTGAACCTGACCGACTGGCAGTCCTACAATGATGTCTACGGCGGCACCGGCAATCCCTGGAATGCGGAGCGCACCCCCGGCGGCTCCTCCGGCGGCTCGGCGGCGGCGCTGGCGGCGGGGCTGACGGGGCTGGAGTTCGGCTCCGACATCGGTGCCTCCATCCGCAATCCGGCGCATTTCTGCGGTGTCTTCGGGCACAAGCCGACCTGGGGCATCGTGCCGCCGCGCGGCCATGGCAAGGTCGCCTCCAACCAGCCCAGCGATGTTGCCGTCTGCGGCCCGCTGGCCCGCTCCGCGTCTGACCTGGAGGCGGCGCTGCTGGCCGTCGCCGGGGCCGACCCGGTCTATGGGGAGGGCTGGCACCTGACCCTGCCGCAGCCGAAGAAGGATGATCTGGGTGATTTCAAGGTCGCCCTGATGCTGGATTCCCCGGCCTCCGAAGTGGATGACGAGGTGAAGGCGAAGCTGCTCACCCTGGCCGACCAGTTGCGCCAGGCGGGTGTCACGGTGGATGAGCGCGACCCGTTCGAGGTCGACTGGCTGCAGTACCACGAGGACTATTTCCGCCTGTTCCGCCCCGTCACCCACAGCCGCCTGCCGCAGGAGGTCTTCGACGGCTGGCTGGCGCAGCGTCCCGGCATCGCCGACGACGACCGCAGCTACAACGGCATGAACATCAAGGCCGCGACCGAGACCTACTACGAATGGGCCGCCGCCGACCGCCGCCGCTATGGCTATCGCGACCAGTGGAACGGATTCTTCCGGGACTATGACCTGCTGCTCTGCCCCGCCGCCGCCTGTGCCGCCTTCCCGCGGGAGGAGACGATCCCCCGCGAACACCGCATGATCACGGTCAACGGCCATGAGGTCGAATACAACGACCAGCTCTTCTGGGCCGGTATCTCCGGCTCCGTCTATCTGCCCGGCACCGTCGCCCCGCTGGGTCCGGGCGGCATCACGGGCCTGCCCGTCGGCGTGCAGATCATCGGCCCCTGGATGGGCGACCTCACAACCATCCGCTTCGCCGGCCTGATCGAGGAAGCCTTCGGCGGCTGCCACGTGCCGCCGGGGTTCGAGTGAACCGGATGCGTTCCCGAAAGTCCGGTGGCGACAGAATGGCGTGAGTATTTATGATCTGGTATGATCCAATATGAAGGAGTTATGCCATGTCCCGACTGACCATTTCGATGCCTGACCAGATGAATGACTGGGTGGAGAGCCAGGTCAGCTCAGGCCGCTACGGTAATGTCAGCGAGTATTTTCGCGACCTCGTGCGGCGGGATCAGGAGGTCCGGGAAAGCGCCCTCGCCGAACTGCGCGCCCTGCTTGATCGCGCCGAGGCCAGTGGCATGAGCCGACTGTCGCTTCCTGAAGTGCTCCAAGCCGCACGCCGGGAGGCGCGGCAGAAGGGCCTGCTGCGTGACGCGGGTTGAACTCACCGCTGACGCGGAACGCGACCTGATCGATATCTATCTCTACAGCGTCGAGCATTTCGGTCCGGCTCAGGCGAAGCGGTATTCAGAGACGCTGAACGCAGGGATCATGTTCGTGGCCGAGCACCACACGGTCGGGTCCGACTACGGCTTCATCCGGGCGAACCTGCGCCGCTTCGAGTGCGTTTCGCACGCCATCTACTATCGCCCCGTCGCGAACGGCATCCGGGTGCTGCGGATCCTGCACAGCCGAATGGATCCAGGTCGCCATTTGGCCTGATTGTGATGGCTCAATTCGGCCCATTGCGCATTGCCAAAACCGAATGTCATCAGGTTCCCGGAAACCGTCCTTTCTGGAAACAGTTGACGGGCCGGTTCTCTCTGGATGGCAGGTGAAGCAGGTATTCCGCTGAGCATTTCCGAGATACCCAGGTTTTTCGGAACGAGAGATAGGGTGATGCTAGCCTGAAATCGGATTTTATTTAAGTTATACTATGGATTGGTCAGAACCAAAGAATGTGGAAATCTTTGCATGGACTATCACAGCTATTTTGAGCCGGAAATCATTTTCGAAGACGACCCGCGCGGGAAAACCATCCTCGCTAACAGCTATCACAAATTTTCCGAAGCCGGGTTTAGCGACGTAGAGGCGACCAATCTTGTCGCTTCGGGATACTGTGTCCTCCTTGACGAGTTTGTGATCGACCGTTTCTACGGCGGAGCACTCAGTACCTATGACATGAAGACGCGTTTCTCGCTTTCGAATTTCAAAGAGCTGTTCGGCACGGTACCAAACCATCAGCCGACCTACCGAGTGCAAAGTATTTCCGAGCTCTATAGTTTGGTCGATGACCTTCGCTCATCTCATCCGCAAACGCTTATTTTTCGGGGCCAAACGGCTCATTATTCGCTGAAACGGCCTGTCCCTAATCCGTCCTTTGTTCAAGGAGAATTAGGCGAGATTTCCTTATTGCCCTCAGTTTGGCGGCAGGTTCTTCAGCATCGAATGAATGTATGGCATGAATTCCGTGACCTTTCGATGTTTGAGTGGTCCACTATCATATACGATCTCTTCAACATTCAAGAAGTTCATGAAAAAGAGAAATTATTTGGATTCAATTATGAAATTGAGTATGAAGATAGTTTGCAAGATGCGAAGTATCCTCAGATACTGCGGGATTTTCACGCACATCGTCAATCATTTCTCAATGAATACGGCATGGGTTCTAATGAAAAGTTTTTGACTTTATTACAGCATTACGGTCTATATTCACCAGTTCTTGACCTAACGACCGGTTTAGATGTTGCGATTTTTTTTGCTACACAGAAATTTTCAAGGGAAAGTGAAAAATGTTTCTACAATTTTGTTAGAACTAATGATCATAAAGCAATTATTTACGTAATTCGTCAAGATTTACACGAAACTGTTCAGTATCAACGGACAAAGATGTTGGAAATGCTAGATCCACTGCGACCAAAACATCAAGCGTGCGTTGTGTTGCCCACCAATCAGTTTGCAATGAACCTAGCGGGCGATTTTCTTGTGGCTGCCATCTGCCTGAACTTTGATATGACAGAGCCGGAGCGATTGACCGCGGCAGACCTGTTCCCGTCAGATCAGGACGATCTTTTCCTCGCAGCCTTAAAACGCAACACCTATGATCACGTTCGTCGGGGGCTGACCGACTTTGCGGAGCCCGCTGGGGCTTAACAAGCTTCGTTTGCCGAGGCTTTCACCACAGACAGGCATTCCGAAAAACCTTGGTTTTTTGGAACCCCACTTCATGCACTCACCCCCTCCCCACCACCAACCGATACCCCAGGTCACAACTCTCCCGTCTCAGCAGATCCCCGTACTTCTCCGCCCATGCCCCGGTCTCCAGGTCGCGCGCCAGCCGCTCCAGCTTCACCCGCACATCCTCTATCGCCCAGAAACACGAGATTGCGGCGCGGATGCGGGGGTCGAGGTAAGCGGAGGGGCGGCGCCAGTAGGCGGCGAGGAAGCCGTCGGCGCAGTCGTGGGGGATCGGGACGGGGGTGATCTGCACCGGGCCCAGGGCGGTGGCGTAGCTGTCCATGGTCGGCATCTGGGCGGCGTCGATGGTGATCAGTTCCGGCAGGTAATCGGTCAGCCAGAAGCCCCGGTGGTCGGGGTCGAAGGTCAGGATGACCACGGGGCCGCGGGCGACCCGGCGCAGTTCGGCCAGGCCCTTCGGCTGGTCCGACCAGTGGTGCACGGTCAGGACGGCCATCACGGCATCGAAGGAATTGTTGGCGAAGGGCAGGTCCTCGGCCACGCCCCGGACCACGGGGGCGGCACCGGCGGGGCGCTGGCGGATCATCGCGATGGAGGGCTCCAGGGCGGTGACGGCCCGGTCGGTCGGTTCGTAGGATCCGGCCCCCGCGCCGACATTCAGCACCGTGGCCGCATCGCCGAGCGCCGCACCGATCGCCGCTTCGATCCTCGTGTCCGGCTGGCGCAGGTTGGCGTAGTTGATGCCAATGGTGTCATAGGCTGCGGGCATGGCGCCGGCCTCCTGTCAGGTCGCGGCTGCCTGCGTGGCCACCCGTGCCAGCGCATTGCGCGAGATCAGGATGTGGAACGGCATGATCATGCGCAGGTAGAGACGACCGCCGGGATTGTGCGGATGCACCCAGGTGGCGAGAAACACCCGCCCCTCGCGCGACTGCACGGAGATCCGGAAATTCAGGTGCCGGTCGTTGAAGCCGGCGATGATCTCCTCCGCCGTTTCCGTCTCGACGGGGAAGATGCCGATGCTGTCCCGCGTCTTCGGGCCTTCTTTTGCCAGGCCGAATGGCGCGGTCAGCACCCCGCGCAGGCGCATCAGGACCTGCACCCAGCCGGGAAAGGCGGTGATGATCCCTGCAGCCTGGCGGGGCGGCAGGTCGGAGGCAACGGAGTAGCAATCCAGGAAATCCGTCGGGGCGGCCCGCGCATGCAGCAGGCTCTGCTGCGGCAGGGGTGTCGTGGTCACGGCAGGGTGGCGGACCATGAAGGAGAACTCCGGCATTGCCTGATACACCTTGTGACTATGGGCCGGATGCCCGTCGATTGCATTTCCCGTTTCAGCGCCATAACAACGCAGCGGGACATGGGACCGTGTGATCCGGTTCCGGGCGACAGTACGGGGAGTGACGCGGCATGGATGAAACCGGTGAACGGCCTTTCTTTCACGAAGGCATGCGCGCGTTGCAGGATCAGATGGACGGGCGGCGGACGGCGGATGCCATCGTCGCGGCGGTGCGCCATTCCGAGTTCTCCGAGGCCGACCGGAAGCTGATCGCGGAGGCCCCCTGCGTCTTCATCGCCAGCGCCTGGAAGGATCATGTGGACTGCAGCATGAAGTCCGGCGATCCCGGCTTCGTGAGGATCGTCGGTCCGGGCGTGCTGGAGTATCCGGAGTATGACGGCAACTCCATGTACCGCACCCTCGGGAACATCCGGCAGAACCCGAACATCGGAATGCTGTTCGTGAAGTTCGACGGGCGGACCCTGCGGATGCGGATCAATGGCCGCGCCACGATCCTGCAGGATGCCGAGAGCCTGTCGCGCCATCACGGGGCGCGGTTCGTGGTGCGCGTCAGCTGCGAGATCTATCCGAACTGCACCCGTTACATCCCGGATTTCGAGCAGGGCACGCCTGCACGGCACGTCCCGCGTCCGGGACAGGGCACGCCGCCGGTCCCCAGCTGGAAGAAGATGCCCGAGTTCCGTGACAGCCTGCCCCGGGACGACCCGCACCGCGACATGCTCGACGAGGACTGACGGCGGGCGCGAAAGCAATCGGAAGCAGCCTGACTGGACGCTGCTATCCCCGGTTCCTGGCCGCGAAGAAGGCGTCGATGAAACCCTGCGGTTCGCCCCTGGCGAAGGCTTCCTGCTGGCCCAGCACGGCAGCGCGGAACGCTTCGTCGAAACCTTTCAGCGCCACTTCGCGGAACCGCAGCTTGGTGCGGGCCCAGGCGGTGGGCAGCTTCCCCGCAAGCTGGCTGGCGAGGTCGGAAGCGGTGGAAACGACGGCCTCCGGTGCGACGACGCGGTTCAGCAGGCCCAGGCGCTCCGCCTCCCCCGCATCCATCATCCGCCCCGTCATCGACAGTTCCTGGTTCATCGACCAGCCGAGATGCAGGCTCATCCAGTATGACCCCATGATGCTGGGGATGCCGGCATTGATCTCCGGCTGACCCAGGCGGACACCGGGATGCCCGACCCGCAGGTCGGAGACCAGGCTCAACTGGAACCCGCCGCCGGTGGTGACGCCGTTCAGGGCCGCGATGACCGGTTTCTCTGTCATCAGGATCTGGCGATAGCAGTTGCAGACCCGACCGAACCAGTCCTCCACCTCATGCACCTGCACGTCCCGGGCTTCCTGCAGGTCGACACCGGCGCAGAACGACCGGTCCCCGGCACCGGTCAGCACGATACCCTTCACCGCCGGGTCGGCATCCAGCCGGACCAGTGCCTCGGCAAGGCCACGCGCCAGATCGGCGCTGATGGCATTCAGCGCGTCCGGCCGGTTCAGGACCAGCAGGGCGATCTCGCCCCGCATCTCCGTTCTGACAGTGTCGTTCATGCCTGTTCTCCCCTGTGTTCAAGCCCCGCATGATCCTTACGCCGCTCAGGAGAGGATGCAAAGCCGGTCCGGCTCTCCGATCCGTGATGTGAAACATCGGCGCGAAGGCGCACAATGGGCGAAACAGGCGAGGAGTCAGGCCATGAAACAGGACGAAATCGATCCCCGGGTCTTCGATCTCTATGATGAGTACTGCCACACGGAAATGTCGCGGCGGGAGTTTCTGGAACGGGCCGCCGCCTTGACGCTGGTGGGGGGAATTTCCGCGACGGCCATGGCGCAGGCGCTGCTGCCGCGCTACGCGGAGGCGCAGCAGATTTCCTTCACCGACCCGCGCATCACGCCGCAATACATCGACTATGACTCCCCGGGCGGGACGTCAGGGCGGATGCGGGGCTATCTGGTGAAACCCGAAGGCGACGGACCCTTCCCCGCCGTGCTGGTGATCCATGAGAACCGGGGCCTGAATCCGCATATCGAGGATGTGGCACGACGCATGGCGGTGGAGGGGTTTCTGACCCTGGCACCTGATGGCCTGTCGCCGGTCGGGGGCTATCCGGGCAATGACGACGCCGGCAAGGAACTGCAGCGCAGCCTGGACAGGGACGAACTGCTGACCGACCTGCTGAACAGTGCGCGCCACGTGAAGTCGCACCCACTTTCCACCGGCAAGCTGGGGGCAACGGGCTTCTGCTTCGGGGGCGGGGCCGTGAATTTCCTTGCGGTACGGATGGGTCCGGAACTGCAGGCGGCTGTGCCTTTCTATGGTGCGGCCCCGGCGACGGCAGACGTGCCGCGGATCAGGGCATCACTGCTGGTGCACTTCGCATCCGATGATCCCCGCATCAACGCCATGCGGCCGGACTTCGAGGCGGCGCTGAAGGCCAGCAAAGCCGACTACACGATGCATGAATATCCCGGCACACGGCATGGCTTCCACAACAACTCGACGCCGCGATACAGCGCAGAGGCGGCGGAGCTTGCCTGGTCCCGGACGGTCGCGTTCTTCAGGGCGAAGCTTGGCTGATACCTGATCCCGTGTTCCGGGCCTGCTGCATCGCGCGCTCGATGGCCGGGATGATGCCCGGGTCCAGGGTCTGAG
Source organism: Minwuia sp. (assembly GCA_029213165.1). Classification (GTDB taxonomy): domain Bacteria; phylum Pseudomonadota; class Alphaproteobacteria; order Minwuiales; family Minwuiaceae; genus Minwuia. The sequence continues at coordinate 122,834 of JARGNO010000001.1, read as the reverse complement.
CAACGTTGAAACGCATGAAGCCGCTGGCATCCTGACCCAGGCTGAAGGCATTGCCGGGTGCCAGCACGATGCTCTGCCGCAGGGCTGCACGGGCAACATCGGCGGCATCCAGCCCGTCCGGCAACCGGCACCAGAGGAACATGCCGGCCCCGGGTTCGATCCATGGTTTCATGCCCAGGCTGCCCAGCCGCCTGCTGACGGTCTCCATGGCCGTGGCCAGCCGGGTTCGCAGGCCGCTCGTGTGCCTGCGCCACGCGCCGTCCTGCAGCACGGCCAGCACCAGTTCCGCCGAAAGCGCGCCGCCGCCGAACGAGGTGGCGATGCGCAGGTCCACCAGTTCGCTTGTCCAGTCCGGGCGCGCGGCAATGAAACCGGTGCGGATCGCAGCGGAAAGGGACTTGGAGAAGCTGCCGATGTGGATGACGCGGTCCAGCCCGTCAAAGGCGGCCAGCCGGGGCGCGGGCTCATGCTCGAAGTCCGCGAAGATGTCATCCTCGATGATGATCAGACCGTGGGCTTCCGCCAGTTTCAGGACCCTGTGCGCCACGGCTGGCGACAGCGTCGCGCCCGTCGGATTCTGCAGCGCCGAGTTGGTCATGTAGAGCCGCGGTGCGTGTTGTTTCAGGGCCTGTTCGAACCGGGGCAGGTCCGGTCCGGTCGGGGTATAGGGTACGCCGACGACCTGCACCTGGTGCGCACGCAGCATGGCGTGGAAATTGAAGTAGCACGGGTCGTCGACCAGGACGGTGTCACCCGGTTGCAGCAAAAAGCGGCAGAGCAGGTCTATGGCCTGCGTGCCCGACTCGGTCAGCATGATCTGGCCGGGTGCGGCGATCACCCCCCGGTCGGCAAGGCGCCGCGACAGCAGTTGACGCAGGGCGGGCAGACCCTGCGATGTGCTGTAGTCGCTCAGGCCGAAGTCCGTATCCCTTGCAACGCGGCGCAGGGCGCGGCGGATCTCTTCCTCCGGCATCCATGTGCGCGGCAGCCAGCCGCACCCCGGCTTTGGTGCGGTTCCGTCCGCGTCCAGCGACTGCCGCGCGATCCAGAGCGGGTCCACGTCTCGCTCCAGTTCCGGCGCGGTGTCGGCGATGGAGAATGGAGGCGGGTGCCCGGTGACATAGAAACCCGACCCCCGCCTGGACTGGATCACGCCCTCGGCCATCAGCCGGTCATAGGCGTCGACGATGGTGGATCTGGACACCCCCATCCGATCCGCCTGACCCCTGATCGAGGGCAGCCGCATGCCCGGCGTCATCTCGCGACTGGCTATCTGCTGCCTGACCGCCTGCATCACCTGATCCACCAGTGACCCGGCTTTCGTCGGACCGTGGCTCTGAATGCTCATCTGTTCCGCCAATCGTTCCAGTACAGTTTGACCAAAGTGTACTGAATTGTATCTGGCATCGCCATGCTCAATCCGCCATGGTCCCGGCGGAACAAAGGGAGCCTCCGATGGACAGCAGGACAGTTGCCTGGATCTATGGTTTTGCCGGTGTCGCCATCTTCAGCGGCAGCCTGCCTGCCACACGGGTGGCCGTCGCGGAGTTCGATCCGGTGTTCCTGACCCTGGTGCGGGCGGCGATCGCGGGTCTGGTGGGCGGTGCCTGTCTGCTGTTGCTGCGCCAGAAGCGTCCGGGACGTGGCGACATGCCGTCCCTGCTGATCACGGCGCTTGGCGTGGTCATCGGCTTTCCGTTGCTGACCGCTCTGGCGCTGGAACGCATCACCTCGGCACATTCTATGGTCATCATTGGTCTGCTGCCGCTCGCCACGGCACTGTTCGCCGTGTTGCGGGCCGGTGATCGGCCGCGCGCGGTGTTCTGGCTGTTCGCGGTTGTCGGGGCGGCCCTGGTCGCCGGATTTGCGCTGGTGCAGGACCTGTCGGCATCCTGGGGCGGCGATCTGCTGATGCTTGCGGCGATCCTGGTCTGTGGTCTGGGATATGCGGAGGGGGCAAAGCTGTCGCGGACCCTTGGTGGCTGGCAGGTAATCAGTTGGGCGCTGGTGCTGGCCCTGCCGGTCATGCTGCCGCTGGCGCTGCTGGCCCAGCCGGAAACCTATGACGGCATCACCCGCCCGGCCTGGATCGCGCTCGGCTATGTCTCCCTGTTCAGCATGCTGATCGGCTTCGTGTTCTGGTATCGGGGACTGGCGCAGGGCGGGATCGCGGCGGTGGGGCAGTTGCAGTTGCTGCAACCCTTCATGGGGCTGATGCTGGCGGCGGGACTGCTGGGGGAGGATGTCAGTCTGGCGATGGCACTCGTCAGCCTCGCTGTCGTGGCCTGTGTTGCCGGGGCGCGCCGCTTCGCGTGATCTGCGCCGCCCGGCGGCATTGTCGTCGGGGCCTGGTTCGCCGATGATGTGCCGGAGAGCATTGGGGGAGGTGCCGTCATGACGGAACAGACGCAGGGCGAAGGATTCACACTGGCGAAGGCACGCAAGGCTGCCGAGACGTGGTTCGCGCCCTGGGTAAAGGACCTGGGTCTGGTCGTGGAGGAGATCCGGCCGGGCTTCGTGCGGGTCCGGCTGCCGAACAATGACCGGCTGAACCGGGTTGGTGGCATCCTTTCGGGTCAGGCCATGATGGCCGTGGCGGATACCGCGATGGTCTTTGCCGTCCGCTCCGCGCTGCGCGGGGAGGCAGACATTGCGACCGTGCAGCAATCCACCAGTTTCTTCCGCGCTGTCGCGGATACGGACCTGCTCTGTGAGGCACAGGTCACCAAGGAGGGGCGCAGCATGATGTTCGGCGATTGCATCCTCTATGCCGAGGGTCAGCAGGCGAAACCTGCGGCCCAGGCGACGCTGGTCTATGCGGTAATACCGAAGAGAAAATAAGAAAAATACCGCTATCAGGCTTGAAACGGTAAAAATACCTCGCTATTCTTTCGGTATCACAACCGGAGGAATGACGCATGGGCAAGCGCAGAGGTCCGTACCGCGACGAACGTCGCCGAACTATCCTGGGTCCGAGAACGGGGCGTACCCGCAGGAAATGCCTCAATTTCCAGGAATGCGGGAATGAGATCATGAGCCTCGGTGCGCATCACCGCATGTGTAACAGTTGCGGCGAGATGCCTGGCGACTACTCGCTGACCCTGCCACCAGGCGGAATCCGGTAATAGAGTGTAAATATCACCCAGTGAATCCGGCCGGACTCCCTTTGGGGGAGGGACTCAGGAACCGGGGCCGACGGTAACGGTCTCGCCGCTCTCAAGCGGCACCTGCACTGTCCGGCTCCCGGCGTCGAATGTCAGTGGACCTTTCACCTCTGCCGGCATCGGCAATGTGGTGAGAACCTGCACGGTGCGGCCCGAAAGCCTGACGACGGCCAGTGACCGTCGCCCGACTTCGGGCAGCAGCAGATCCGCAACGCCGTCGCCATCCCAGTCGAGTGTCGCACTCAGGTCCTGGATCCGGCTGCCGATCCGGTGATTGGAGAAGCCGTGGAGTTCGCCCTTTGCGAGCAGCTTCCCCTCGGCCAGTTGCCAGAACTGCAGGGTTCCCCCGATATGGGGAGTGCGAACCAGAGCGACCTCCAACCTGCCATCGCCGTCATAGTCGGCGATGCCTGCCGGGTTGAGCCACCGGTTGGCGGTACCGATCCAGGGCGTCCGCGCGATGGCCTGCAGGCGTCCGGCCCGCAAGCCGAGAACCGCGAGTGCGGAACCCTTCTCCAGATGCGATTGCACCACAACCAGTTCGTCCTGGCCGTTGCCGTTCAGGTCTGCCAGCCGGACGGTCAGATCCTCGAACACGGAGCGGCTGTCCAGCCGGTGTCCGATGACACGACCGTTGGAAAGACGCGCGTAGAGCGTCCCGGCCTCGATCCGGTCGCCAAGGACACCATGCCCGTATCTGCGCACCGGCTGTCCGAGCCATGCCGCCGCAATCATTCCGGACCCATAGGCGGCCCTTGAATCGGGCAGCTGGTCGTCGGGTGCTTCAGCGGTTGCCGCCTGGGAAACCGGGGCCAGGAAAGAGAGCACAAGAAACAGGCAAAACCGCAACAGAACGGATTTCGAACGAAACATGGGCAGAATTATTCCCCTTTTGGTGTCCACATACTCCAGATACCCGCATTAGGAGTCCACAAGCTTCGGCACCTGTCGTATGGGAAAGCAGTGCCGGGGGGGCAGGGGGAATGAGGGACGCATGTCGACAGAATCGATGCTATGGACGGAGGTCAGCAAGTCCACCGGAATTCCCGACGCACTGGAAAGTGGGCTGCAGTCATTCCTCGACTATTGGCAGTCTCTCGAGAGAGAATGCGGTGGTACGCCGCGCAAGAGTGAGTTCGACCCGCTGGATGTCGCCCGGCTCTGGCGCGGTATCGCCGTGATCGAGGTCATTCGCGAAGAGGGTCGGGAGAACCGCTTCCTTTACAGGTTCCTTGGCACCAACCATGACCACGTCAACGGCGCATCGTTCAGCGGCCGGTTCATGGATGAAACGCTTCCTGCCGCCGAAATGGGGGTACTCGAGCCGGTCTTCAATCGTGTGATCCACAGCCGCCAGCCACACTACTGGCATCGGCGCAGTCTGATGCCGACTTTGGAGCCTGAGGCCTATGAACGGGTCCTGGTGCCCTTTCTCGGCACGGGCGACCGTGTCGATTTCCTGATCGGCTACTGGCGTTGGCATTGGCGGACGGGGATTCCGACAGGGCTTCGCCTGGTCCACGACACTTCGGCCAACCAGGGCGTTGGATCGCCATCTCCCGCCAGCGACTGACTGTTCTTCAGTAGACCCCGATGTCGCGCAGGGCCACCTGCAGATCCGGCGGCAGTTCTTCCGCGCCCGCGTGTGCCGCGAGGTCGGGTGGCGCATCCTTCGCCTCCAGATAGCGCCATCCCTGGTGCGGACGACGCAGCCATGGTTCCGTCCGGACCAGTTCGGGAGCCAGTATCAGGCCGCATTTCGTGCCCGTATCGGTTTGCACCCGTTCCAGTTCCACGATCCGCTGCCGTACCCGGATCGCGCCCGCAATGATCCAGTAGAGTGACCCACCGGCAAGCACCTCCGCGTCCCGTCGGGGCCGGTTCCGGGTCACATGACGCAACTGCTCGCCTCTTGCAACGCGTTGGCCCTGCCAGAGCTCCAACTGCTCCACCTGATCGACGCCGACGCAGATCTTCAGCAGATGAACCACCCCCTGCGGGTCCGCCCCGGCGCCCTTGTCAGCCATCGAACCGCCCCAGCACCTGCCACCAGAGATAGTCGAGTGGCAACAGAACCACGATGGTGATGACAGCGACCGCAAGTGTCGCCCGGATACCGTCCCGCATGGGCACCTTGCCGAGCTGCATCGCCACGACGACGGGCGGTCCCTGGAATGGGAAGAGGACCGTCGAATAGGCCGGAACCTGCATCATCAGCGTGGTGACCAGCGGCAAGCCCATGGCGACCGAGAGCTGTTCCGCCAGGGGCGTCAGTACCGCCGGCACGGTGGGGGCGGTGCCAAGCAGGCTGACACCAATGGAGGCGGCGACGACGGCGAAGAAGTTCCATGCATCCTTGCCAGGCTCCAGCTCCGCCAGCCGCAGGAAGCCACTGGCCATGTGGTCGGCGATGCCCGTGGCCGCAACAACGGCACCCAACGACAGGACGCCGGAGATATAGAGCAGCGGGCGAAACTGGACCGCGTCGGTCATCTTCGCCGGATCGATCAGACGGAATGGCGGCAGCATGCAGGCAATGCCGGCCCCGAGCGCCACCCAGGCCGGTGAGATGCCATGCAGGAAGTCCGTCGCCCAGAGCGCCAGCGCTGTGGCCAGGATCACGGCCAGCCGCCGTTCTGCCGGGGAGAGAGGACCCGGCGCAGGTGCGGCGCTGACATCGGCGCGGATCCGGTCGGGGAACAGGAACCGGACAACCGCGACGACCGTGATGGCCTTCAGCAATCCCAGCACAGGGAAATGCAGCAGCAGGTAATCGCCATAGACCGGCTTCAGGCCATAGAGTGTATCCGCGGCACCAATCATCACCAGATTGGGAACATTGGCGGGCATGACACCAAAGCCGGGCAGGAAGGCTCCGAGACCGGCGGTCATGGCGATGCCGATGCGTCCGCGCGAACCCTCCCCGAAACCAAAGACATCCGCCAGGCCCAGCGCGACGGGCATCAGCAACACGACGCGGCCAACGGATGAGGGCATGACAAAGGCGAGCCCCAGCGCCACGCACATCACGCCGGTCAGAATTCCGAGATAGCTGACACCCATCTGTCGCGCCAGCGCCCCCGCAACGCGGGCGCCAAGTCCGGTATCGCGCACGGCAGCGCCCACGATCATGCCGCCGAACAGCAGCCAGAAAGCGGATGACGCGAAACCGGAGAACACGACCGGTGCCGTGGCTACCCCCGCCACCATGGCGATCAGGAAGAACAGCAGGGCCGTCAGGTGTTCCGGAATGGCATTGGTCGCCCAGAGGCCGATTGCCGCGAGTGCCAGCGCACCGCCCATGGCGGCTTCCCGCGAGAGCCCCTCGACAGGGATGAACAGCAGCGATGCACCCGCCAGCATGAAAATGCCGGCAACCGATGGACCGAGCCGCAACCTCACCCCGGCAACGCCGCAGCGCCCGTTCCGACGGTGACGAACGTGTCGGTCTCCGGATTGAGGCGGGCCAGACGCCCCTCGGCTATGCCGAAATGCATGCCATGCAGGGCGATGCTGCCTGCCTTCACGGGTTCGGCAATCCAGGGGAATGTCATCAGGTTGGCCAGCCCGAGGCGGATGTTCTCCTCCTCCATCCGGCTCAGGATGGTCTCGACATCATGTCCGGCGGAATGCCCCATCACCCGGTCCAGAATGCCGCGGGAATTCGCCATCCACGGGGCCACGAACTCGCCGATCCCGTCCGTGTTCTTCTCGTCCATCAGCAGCGCCTTGACGCCGCCGCACTGCGCATGGCCCAGCACGACGATGTCGCTGACCTGCAGCACCTTGACCGCGAACTCGAGCGCCGCACTGACGCCATGTGCCCTTCCATCGGGGGCATAGCTCGGCACGACATTGGCGACATTGCGGATGACGAACAGCTCGCCAGGGCCGGCATTGAATATCGTGGCAGGATCGACGCGGCTGTCGGCGCAGGCAATGATCATGGTACCTGGTGACTGGCCAAGTGCCTCGAGTTGCCGATAGCGGTCGGCATTTGTCGCGAATCCATCCTCGATAAAGGCGTGATATCCATCCAGAAGCTGGTTCAGGGACACGAACGGATCTCCGGGTTCAGGCAAAAGACGGGGAGACAATCGGACGCTTTGCGTTGTCATGCAAGGTGGCTAGGCTTCATGTAGATGGGATTTGGCGTCGCACGCCGACGGCAGACAGCCTGCGGCAGGTGACGGGATTGGCGAGCAGATGAGCGTTTGGGGAAAACTGATCGGCGGCGGACTGGGCTTTGCCGTCGGCGGGCCGATCGGTGCGATCGTGGGTGGACTGGCAGGCCATGCTGTCGATCGTATCCGTGAAACCGACGAGGAAGAGGCCGACGCGCTGCTGCAGGATGGCGCGGAGGGGGGACGTCCGGCCGCGACCAAGAAGGTCGCCTTCACCATTGCGGTCATCGTGCTGGGCGCGAAGATGGCCAAGGCCGATGGCGTGGTCACCAAGGACGAGATCCTTGCCTTCCGGGAAGTGTTTCAGGTCCCGCCGGACGAGATGCGCAATGTCGCCCGGGTCTTCAATCAGGCAAAGCGGGAGGCGACCGGCTTCGAACCCTATGCGGAGCAGATCGCCGGAATGTTCCAGGGCAACCCGGAAGTGCTGGAGGATCTGCTGGCCGGACTGATGCACATCGCCCGTGCGGACAATGTGATTCATCCGAACGAAGTGACATTCCTGAAGGCCATTGCCGAGATCTTCGGGATCAGCCATGCCGCCTACAGTCGGCTTCACGCCACCTATCTCGGGCTGGATGAGGAAGATCCCTATGCGGTGCTCGGCATAGGAACCGACGTCGGGGATGCGGAGGTCAAGGCGACCTACCGCAAGCTGATCAAGGCCAACCATCCGGACCGGGTGATTGCGCAGGGGCTGCCAGAGGAATTCGTGGCCGTGGCCAATGAGAAGCTTGCAAAGATCAATGCGGCCTACGACCGGATCTCGAAGGAACGCGGGTTCAGCTGATGGCGCCTGCACCCTTGGCGCCGGCAGATCAGGGGCTGACGATCATCCGGGACCACCTGTCCCCCAATCATGATGACCGCAAGGGCGCGGCTGTCGACATGCTGGTGCTGCATTATACCGACACACCGGATGCGGCGACGGCGCTCGGCCTGCTGACCGATCCCGATACCAGGGTCTCGGCACATTACCTTATAGAATCCGATGGCCTGGTTCATGCGCTGGTCGCGGAGGATCGCCGCGCCTGGCACGCCGGTGTTGCCTCATGGTGCGGCGCGGCGGACATCAACGCCTGTTCCATCGGTATCGAGTTGCAGAACCGGGGACATTCCAGCGTCGGGCCGGATGGACCGGAAGCCTATCCGGAGCCCCAGATCGCCGCGCTTGTCGGCCTTGTCCGGGATATCCGGCGCCGTCACACCATACCCGACCGGCGCATCCTGGGGCATTCGGATGTGGCGCCCCGGCGCAAGCAGGATCCGGGCGCGCATTTCCCCTGGGCGCGTCTGGCGGGTGCCGGGATCGGTCTCTGGTCGTCCGTGACCGGACCCGCCGCACCCGCCGCGCCGGGGCCGACCGCACCGGAGCTGTTGGATGTTGGACAGGTACAGGCGGCACTTGCGCGGATCGGCTATGGGCTGCGGGTCGACGGCATCGCGGGCGAAGAGACACAATCGGTCATTGCGGCTTTCCAGCAACATTTCCTGCCGGATCAGGTGACCGGAACGGCAGACGCCGACACGGTGTCCCGTATCGGCGTCGTCGAGAGGCTGATGACAAGCTGACCGGCAGTGCCTGGCCATCCTCCATTCAGTTGATTTCATTTCAGGCAAAGAGTGCCGTGAGCGCTTTCCTGATCGCCAGCAGACCCTTCGCCGTTTCGGCTGCCCGGACATTCTGTGCGCGTGCCATATAATAGTCCATGTCGATGGAGCCATCTTCGCGCAGGTGCATCTCACTGCCGGACGTGCGATTCACTGCGTTGAATTCATTGAGGTTGAGTTGCTGATACTGCATTTGAACTCTCCATCTTCAGCGAGGGTCTGTTGGGTCAGGCGTCCCTCGCCCGACGTCTGACTGAAACCAATATGTTGCGGCGATGCGAAAATGACAAAAGACCATTTCTCACCAGAAAGATGAATGAAATTCATCTTTATCCTGGATTCGGCAGCACTGCGGGCGAGCGAAGTGCTTCAAACCGACTTCCGGGCCATGCATTCAACGCAATGCTATATTGCATTGCGGCATAAACGCCGAACGCCGTCGCAATACCAAGCGACGGCGTTCGAAAACGTTAATCAAAAGTTGATGTAGAGTCAGGCGAACAGACGCAGCATAGCCCTGCGAATTCCGGCAATACCTTCCAGGGTAGCGGCGGCGCGGGCGGCATGTGCACGCTGCTCGATCTGGTTCAGGTCGATGGCGGCGAGGACATGGGCCTCCGCATCAACGGGGCTGGACTGCTTCAGTTCGTTGAAATCATTGATGTTGATCTGCTGGTACTGCATCTTGATACTCCTTGCTCAGCGAGGGTGCTTCGGGTCAGGCGTCCCTCGCTCAACGTCTGACTGATTGGAATATGTCAATGATGCTGACGCTTGACAAAGGATGATTTCTCATCACATAGATGAATCTAATTCATTGCTCTGGCAATTGATGCACTGCAACATGAACCACAAGCCTTTCAGGAGAGCCGGTCATGCCCAGAAGACTGCCCCCGCTCAACGCCCTGCGGGTGTTCGAGGCAGCGGCGCGTCACCTGAGTTTCACGCGCGCTGCCGATGAACTGAACCTGACGCCGTCCGCCATCAGTCACCAGATCAAGGGGCTGGAAGACCTGCTGGGTGTGAAACTGTTCGAGCGTCGGCAGCGCAAGGTCATGCTGACCGCCGCCGGTGGACGCTATTACCCCACACTGCGGCAGGCGTTCGATCAGATGAACGAGGCGACGGAGGCCCTGAAGGCCGAGGACAGTTCCGGTTCACTGACTGTCAATGTGCTGCCGACATTCGCCATGCGCTGGCTGGTGCCGCAACTGTCCGCCTTCCAGAAGCGGCATCCGGAGATCGAGGTGCGGATGACCACCAATGTGGAGGCCATCGACTTCAGCCGCGTGGAGGCGGATGCGGCTATCCGCTATGGTGTCGGCGACTGGAAGGGGCTGACGGCAAAGCTGTTGCTGCGGGAGGAGATCGTGCCCGTCTGCAGCCCGAGCCTGCTGGAAGGGCGCCCGAAGCTGAAGACGCCAGCCGACCTGGTGCATTACCCGCTGCTGCATGACGTCAACCGCCCCGACACCTGGCGACAGTGGCTGACTGCGGTTGGGGAAACCGGGGTCGATCCCGACCGGGGGCTGAAGCTGGATACCACCAATCTCGCCGTGCAGGGTGCAATTCAGGGCCTTGGTATCGTGCCGGTCAATCCCAGTCTCGTGCGTCCGGAACTGGAGGCCGGTACCCTGATCGAGCCGCTTGATTTCCATCTGGCGGTGAGGAGCGGCTATTATCTGGTCTACCCGGTAGGTCGCGCGGATCGGCCGAGGCTGAAAGCCTTCGAGACCTGGCTGATGGAAGTCACGGCGGCGGCCGAGGAGCGGTTGCACGAGACCTGACGGTCGCCGCCAACTGGTTCGGCGGCAAGCCGGGGTTGCGGGTCAGGCGACGCGATCACCCTTCTTCGCCTGAACAGTCCTGTTGTCGACGGCGGGCAACATCCTTGCGGGGTCGCGGGTCACGACCACATCGATGACGCAGGGACCATCCGTGGTCTCGATCCCGGCTGCGATCGCCGGTTGAAGCTGGTCAGGATGCTCGACCCGGATGCCACGGCAACCCATGGCCTCCGCCACCTTCGCGTAGTTCACTTCCTTCAGGTCAGAAGACTGGTAGGCATCGGTACCGTACATCAGATGCTGCAGTGCCTTGACGTAGCCGGAAGCGGCGTTGTTGACCACCATCAGGGCAAATCCGATGCCCAGACGCCGCGCAGTCTCCAACTCGCCGATCATCATGTTGAAACCGCCGTCGCCGGTGATGGCAAAGGTCGTCCGCTCCGGCGCAGCCAGCTTCGCCCCGGCAGCGCCCGGCAGACCATAGCCGATGGAGGCGAAGCCCCGGTCAGGCACGAACCCCCGCCCGGCACGCGGCTGGTCATAAAGCAGCCCGCCCCAATGCGCCGCGAAACCGCCATCAGCCACCAGCAGGGCGTCGTCGGGCAGCGTCCCGTTCAACTCGTTGAGCATCCGCGCCATGTTGACCGGCACTTCGGCAGAGGTGAGGCGGTCCTGCACGGACGCCCGCCATTCGGCCATCCGCACCGGCACGCTGTCGGCCCAGGCGCGGCGGTCCGCATCCGGGCGCGAGTCGGACAGGACATCTGCCAGATCCTGGCAACCCTCCCGCGCATCACCCCAGAGCCGGACGTCTGCGGCTGTGGTCCGGTCGAACTCCTCCGCCAGGATATCCAGGTGGATGATGGTCTTGCCAGCACCGGGCAGCACGTAGCGCTTGGTCGCGATCTCGCCCAGCTTGCAGCCGATGACCAGCAGTACGTCGGCTTCCCCGATCATGCTGTTGGCGATCCGGTCATAGCGCCCGAACAGCCCCGCACTCAGGGGATCGGTGCAGGCAATGGCGCCCTTGCCGGTCATGGTGTGCGCCACCGGCAGCGCGGCGGTGGCGGCCAGCCGATGCAGCGCATCCCAGGCCTGCGAGATATGCACCCCGCCACCGGCCAGGATCATTGGCTTGCGCGCCCCGGCGATCAGCGCCGCCGCGCGTTCCACATCCCCCCGCGCCGGGCGTGACCGGATGGACGGCGCCGACTGATAGGCGGGATCAACCTCGAAGTCGGCGGGGTCGAAGGGGAATGTGTCATGGGCAATGTCTTCCGGCACGTCGATCACCACCGGCCCCGGCCTGCCCGATGTGGCAACAGCGAAGGCGCGCGTCATCAGTTCGGGAATGCGCTCTATCCGCTCGACCCGGATCATTTCCTTGGCGGCTGGAGCCAGTATCTCGGTCTGGCGCGATTCCTGGGTCATGTTCTTCCAGGAATGGGCGCGGTGGCTGTCGCCGACCAGGGCGACGACGGGGGTGCCGCTGTTCAGCGATTCCACCAGGCCAGTGACAAGATTGGTTGCCCCCGGCCCCAGCGTCGCGTCGATCACGCCGACCCGCCCGGAAACCTTGGCGTAGGCGTCAGCCGCGAAGGCCCCGAAGCGTTCGTCATTCACCAGATTGTGGCCGAGCCCCAGCCTGCGCACCGCGTCATAGAAGGGCAGAAGCTGGAAACCACCCATGCCGAACATCGGTCCGACGCCAAAGGCCTGGAACATCCGCGCCAGGGCTTCACCGCCAGTCATCTCGTTGCTGGACATGGGCTTTTCCGCCTCTTCTCTTCTCGCAATCCGCTGGTTGTGGGGAGTCCTACTTGCCGGTGAACTTCGCCTTGCGCTTCTCGACGAAGGCATTGACGCCCTCGCGATAGTCTTCGCGTCTTGCGCATTCGGCGAAGCACTCCGCCTCGAACTGGAGCTGGCTCTCGAATTCATTCTCCAGGCTGCGGTACATCAGGCGCTTGCCCTGACCCAGCACGAAGGTCGGGCCATTGGCCAGCCGCGTGGCCAGCTTGTCGGTCTCGGCGTCCAGATCAGCGTCCGGGACGACGAAATTGACCAGTCCGGCATCGGCCATCTGCTGTGCGGTATGCCGGTCGCCCAGCATGGTCATCTCGATCGCCTTCTTGATCCCGACGGCGCGGGGCAGGTGAAAGCTGGAGGATGCGTCCGGCGTGGTGCCGATGTGGACATAGGCCAGGGTGTAGAAGGCACTCTCCGCCGAGACCACCATGTCACAGGCCGCAGCCATCGAGACACCGGCACCGGCTGCAGCGCCGCGCACCTTGGCGATGATCGGCTTCGGCATCCGGCGCATGGAATACATGATCGGATGCAGGTCATGGATGCGGTTGACGAAATAGGCCTGGATCTCGCTCTCGGACGCCGTGCCGAGATATTCGTGCATGCCCTTCACGTCGCCACCGGCCATGAAGTGATCGCCCGCGCCGGTCAGCACGACACAACGCACCGCGTCGTCATATTCCAGTTCGTGCATTGCCGTCCGCATCAGCGCCCGCATCTCCATCGACAATGCGTTGCGTGCCTCCGGGCGGTTCATGGTGACGGTGGCGATGCCGTCGGCGATGCTTACTTCCAGATCAGCCATTTCTCTCTCTCCCCAAAAAAAAGAACTTCGTGACGATAGCGGAGCTGTTCAGGCACCGCCACACAACGGGCATTCCGGATCGGGCCGGACCCGGACCTTGCGGAACGTCGCTGCCAGGGCGTCATGGATCAGCAGTTGACCCGCCATGCTCTCGCCCAGGTCCAGCAATTCCTTGATCACTTCCACAGCCTGCATCGATCCCATGACCCCGGCAATGGCGCCGAGCACGCCGTCCTGTGCGCAGGTCTGTTCCTCCGGTGGTATCTCCGGGTACAGGCAACGGTAGCAGGGCAGCCCATCCTCATAGCCCCGCCATGTCGCAAGCTGGCCGTCGAAGCGCAGGATTGCGGCGGATACCAGCGGCTTGCGGTTCCTGAAGCAGGCGTCATGCACCGCGAAGCGGGTGGCGAAATTGTCCGACCCGTCACAGACGAGATCATAGCCTGAGACAAGAGCATCGGCATTTTCGGCGCTGATCCGGGTCTGATGCGCCTGGACGGTCACGTCATCGTTCAGACGGGCAACCGACGTGATCGCACTCTCGGTCTTTGGCCGGTCGAGCATGTCGCCGCCATGCAGCACCTGACGCTGCAGGTTGGAGCGGGAGACGATATCGTCATCCACCACACCAATGGTCCCCACCCCGGCGGCAGCCAGATACATGATCAGCGGAGAGCCGAGTCCCCCGGCACCGATGACCAGCACGCGCGCGCGCAGCAGTTTCTGCTGGCCGGCGCCACCGACTTCCTTCAGGACGATATGGCGGGCGTAGCGGTCGATCTGGCTGTCGGTCAGACCGCTCATCCAGTGAAATCCAGTTCCAGGTCGGGAATCTCGCGATAGGCGGCACGCAACGCGTCCGACCAGCGGTTGCGGATGTCCTCGAAATAGGGATCACCTTCCTCGAACCGCCGCTCCAGCCAGGTGCCGGGATGATCGCGGCGATAGAGCAGCAGATCGACAGGCAGGCCCACCGACATGTTCGACCGCAGGGTCGAATCCATGGAGATCAGGCCGACCTTCACCGCCTCCACCAGTGGCATGCTGAAATTCATCACCCGGTCGAGGATCGGCTTGCCGTACTTGGTCTCGCCGATCTGGAAGAAGGGCGTGTCCTCCGATGCCTCGATGAAGTTGCCTTCCGCATAGACCTGGTAGAGCCGCAGTTCCCGCCCCGCGATCTGGCCCCCCAGCAGGAAGGATGCATTGAAGCCCCCGGCCCCCTGATCCAGCGATGGCCCGTCCAGCATGCGCACCTGCCGTACCGCATCGCCCACCAGACGGGCGATGGCGAACATGCTCGGCGCGCCGAGAATGGTCTGGGACGGGTCGGTGTTCGGGCTGGCGATCAGTTCCTGCAGGTGTCCGACGACCGCCTGGGTGACTGCGAGATTGCCGGCTGACAGAAGCGTGACCAGCCGCTCGCCCGGCTGGTGCCAGACAGTGGTCTTGCGAAAGGTCGAAATGCTGTCGATGCCGGCATTGGTGCGGGTATCGGCCAGCATCATCAGGCCTTCCGCAGTAAGCATTCCAACACAATAGGTCACGGCTCAGGCTCCCCCGGAACGTTCGGCTGCTTGATGGCGGCACTGGCCCGCTCCCCCAACAGTAGAACCCGTTCTTACCCCATCGTCTGTTCCTGTCGAGCATTTTCCGGGAATGCCAGCGGTGTGTCCTCATTCTCCGGCGTCAGCAGGAAATCCTTCCCGATCTGGGCGGCGATCTGCAGGTTGGTGCCCACGACCTCCGTCAGGAATTCATGCAGGCCGGATTCCTGGCCGGTGAACTCGGCAACCTCGCCGTAGACCAGCCTGGCGCGCAGCTTGCCCGCCATCCTGAGGCAGCGGGGCTGGCTCTCGTAGCTGTCGGTCAGGTTCTGCAGGTTCTCCATGATGTTGTCATAGCAACTGCGCACGGATCGCGGCATTTCGGGCCGCAGGACCAGCAGTTCCGCCACATTGGTGTAGCGGATCTGGTCGCCGAACATGCGGCGATAGCTGCCCTGCGCCGAGACGGACTGCAGCAGTGCTGCCCACTGGTAATAATCAGGCGCGCCGCCCACGACTTCCTCCGTGGGCAGGATCAGGTGGTACTTCACGTCCAGGATGCGGGACGTGGAATCAGCGCGTTCGATGAAGGTGCCCAGGCGCGTGAAGCTGTAGGCGTCATCGCGGATCATCGTGCCGGCCAGTGCCCCACGGACCAGATGCGACCGCGACTTGACCCATTCGAAGAAGGCGGTGTGGCCCATGCCCTCCACCTTCTCCGGTGTCATGTCCCGGATACCGTGCCAGGTGTCGTTGATCGCTTCCCACAGCTCGCGTGTGATCGTGTGACGCTGGGCCCGCGCATTCTCCCGGGCGACGGAGAAGCAATTGTAGATGCTGGACGGGTTCTCCGGGCTGAGCGCCATGAAGCGGAGCGTCGGATCAGCCTCGACCTTGCCGACAAGCTCCGTGTAGAGCGGCGCCACACCTCCGGCAATCAGCACCGCGGTCCACTCATCGGTTCCGCCCGCGTCCTGCGGCATCAGGGCCATGCGGTCGGCCACTTCCAGCAGGCGCGCGACATTCTCCGCGCGCTCCACATAGCGTGACATCCAGAAAAGGTCGTCGGCTGTACGACTAAGCATGATCAGTCCTCCAGCACCCAGGTGTCCTTGGTCCCGCCACCCTGGCTGGAGTTCACGACCAGCGAACCCTCCTTCAGGGCAACGCGCGTCAGGCCACCGGGCACGATGCGCACCCGGTCCGCGCCACTCAGCACGAAGGGCCTCAGGTCGACATGGCGCGGCGCGACGCCGGACCCGACGAAGGTGGGGCAGGTGGAAAGTGCCAGCGTCGGCTGGGCGATGAAGCCCGTCGGGTCCGCCTTGATGCGCTCGGCATAGGCTTCCTGCTCCGCCTTCGTGGAGGCCGGTCCCACCAGCATCCCGTAGCCGCCGGAGCCATGGACTTCCTTGACCACCAGTTCATCCAGGTGTTCCAGGATGTATTTCAGCTCGTCGTCCCTGCGGCCCATGTAGGTGGGAACGTTGTTCAGGATGGGCTCCTCGCCGAGATAGAAGCGGATCATCTCCGGCACATAGACATAGATCGCCTTGTCGTCCGCGACGCCGTTGCCGATGGCGTTGGCGATGGCGATGTTGCCGGCGCGATAGGCGGCCACCAGACCGGGCACGCCCAGCAGGGAGTCCTTGCGGAACGCCTGCGGGTCCAGGAACTCGTCATCCAGGCGACGGTACATCACGTCCACCCGCTGCGGCCCGCGCGTGGTGCGCATGTAGACAATTTCATCACGCACGAACAGGTCGGCCCCTTCCACCAACTCGATACCCATGCGGTCGGCCAGGAAGGCATGTTCGAAATAGGCGGAGTTGAACCGGCCGGGAGTCATGACGACCACCTTCGGATCATGGTCCTTGTAGGGGGAGACCGACCGCAGCGTGTCACGCAGGAAGTCGGCGTAATGGTCCACCGGACGCACCCGGTGCTGGCGGAACAGGCCGGGGAACAGGCGCATCTCCGCCTCCCGGTTGCCCATCATGTAGGACACGCCGGACGGGGTCCGCACATTGTCTTCCAGCACGTAGAACTCGCCGTCGGCCTTCACCATGTCGACACCGGCGATATGGGCATAGATCCCGGCGGGCGGCGTCACACCCATCATCGACGGCACGAAGGCGTCGTTGGCCTCGATGATGTCGCGCGGGATGTGCCCGGCACGGAAGATCTGCTGATCGCCGTAGACATCGTTCAGGAAGGCGTTGATCGCCTTCACCCGCTGTTCCATGCCCTTTTCCATGGCGCCCCATTCGGCGCCGGTGATGACACGGGGTACGACGTCGTAGGGGATCA
Organism: Minwuia sp.; assembly: GCA_029213165.1. Classification (GTDB taxonomy): domain Bacteria; phylum Pseudomonadota; class Alphaproteobacteria; order Minwuiales; family Minwuiaceae; genus Minwuia. The sequence continues at coordinate 105,617 of JARGNO010000001.1, read as the reverse complement.
GCCGCTCCGGGTCCCCGCCCTCGCCATAGACCGCGAAGGTGATGCCCAGCCTGCGGAACAGCAGGTCAGCTTCCTTGCGCTTGTTCTGGAATGTCTCGACGGTGGTATTGGTCAGCCAGTACTCCAGCTCACGATAGGCTTCGCGTACCGAGCCATCGCTGGCTGTCATCTCGTCATAGGGTGTCATTGCGTTCTGGCGCCCTTCAAACATTCAGGATCGACCGCAAGTGGAGCACGCGCATCGGCGGCTCGCAACAGGGATGAGTAAATAGGCCGCATCGGCATTGCTGATGTTTCGCGAAGTCCGGCTTTCGCGAATATTTCGTGGGCAAATGACCATTTTTTGATCTTTTCTTTCGGTCCACACGCAGGTCCGGAACTGTGCGCTGCTGATCGAAACGGACTTGCGGCCCGACCCTGCACCAGTATAAATCGCCCCTGCTGGGCCTGTAGCTCAATTGGTTAGAGCCGACCGCTCATAACGGTCTGGTTGCAGGTTCGAGTCCTGCCGGGCCCACCACTTCTTTCCAACGGTTCAGAAGGTTTGTCAGCCAGGTTTTTCTGAAGTCGATGCGCTCTTCCAGTGCTCTGCCCCCTCGAAACCGGATCGCCTGAAACCGGAGCTTTCCGACAGGGTTCCCTGCCTGGGAAAGGAGCGGAATCACGTCAGCGACGTCACGCTGTATTCGACTGTGGAACGACGACGTTCTATACCGTTCAGGATATCAGACCTTCAAATGCAGCAAGTTGGAACACGCCATGCCCAATATCATCTACACCAAGGTTGACGAAGCGCCGGAGCTGGCCTCCGCTTCACTGTTGCCGATCATCCAGAAATTTGCTGCAGCCGCAGACGTCAGCGTTGGAACGAAGGATATCAGCCTCTCCGGGCGCATTCTGGCGGCCTTCCCCGAACATCTGAACGAGGATCAGCGGCAGGCCGACGATCTGGCGGAACTGGGCCGTCTGGTGAAGACCGCTGAGGCGAATGTGATCAAGCTGCCCAACATCTCCGCATCCGTGCCGCAGCTGGTCAGTGCAATCAAGGAGCTCCAGTCGCAGGGTTTTGCGATACCTGACTATCCGGAGAATCCAAAGACCGACGATGAGAAGGCCGCACGGGCCAAGTATGACGCGATCAAGGGGTCGGCAGTCAATCCGGTTCTGCGTGAAGGCAATTCCGATCGCCGCGCCGCGAAAGCCGTGAAGAACTTCGCGAAGGCCAATCCGCACCGTATGGGTGACTGGTCAGCCGACAGTCGGACCCATGTGTCATCCATGTCGGGGCATGACTTCTTCTCGAATGAGACCTCGGCAACGCTGGGTGCCGCAACCGGCGCAAGGATCGTACTGGAGACTGCCTCGGGCGAGACGGTTCTGAAAGAGGGTCTTGAATATCCCGCAGGCACGGTCGTTGACGCGACCTACATGAGTGTTGCCGCGCTCAAGGATTTCCTCGCTGCCGAAATCGACAAGACCAGGGAACAGGGCATCCTCTTCTCGCTGCACCTGAAAGCGACGATGATGAAGGTGTCCGACCCCATCATCTTCGGCCACGCCGTAAGAGCCTTCCTGGCACCCGTTTTCGACAAGCATGGGGATGCGATGGCCGCGCTGGGCGTGAATCCCAATTCCGGTCTCGGTGACCTGCTGGCGCGGGTCAGGGACAACGCGGCAATCATCGCCGACATCGACGCCTGCATGGCAGCGCGCCCGCCATTGTACATGGTCGATTCCGACAAGGGGATCACCAACCTGCACGTCTCATCCGACGTGATCATCGACGCCTCGATGCCTGCCCTCATTCGTGCAGGCGGCAAGGGCTGGGGCCCGGACGGCAGTGAAGCAGACGCCAACTGCGTCATCCCGGACCAGTCATATGCGTCGATCTATGACGAAGCGATCACCTTCTTCAAGGAGAACGGCAAGCTGAACCCGGCCACTGCCGGAACGGTCCAGAACATCGGCCTGATGGCGCAGAAGGCCGAGGAATACGGCTCTCACCCGACGACGTTCGAGATCGCTGAAGCCGGCACGGTCAAGATGATCCTTGATGATGGCACCGTCCTGCACCAGCACGCAGTGGAAGCGGGCGATATCTGGCGCTCCTCTTCCGCACGCCAGGCGCCGATCGAGGATTGGGTCAACCTTGCGATCTCGCGCCAGGAAGCTGAAGGCTGCGAAGCGATCTTCTGGCTGGATGCGGCGCGCGCGCATGACGCCGAACTCATCGCCTACGTAAAGCCGATCCTTGAAGCGCGCGGTGTGGCGGACAGGTTCAGGATCATGGCCCCGCGGGAAGCCACACGCGCATCGCTTGAAACCATTACCAGGGGCGAGAATTCAATCGCGGTCACCGGCAACGTGTTGCGTGACTATCTCACGGACCTCTTTCCGATCCTTGAACTGGCAACGTCCGCCAAGATGCTGTCGATCGTGAAGCTGATGAACGGCGGTGGATTGTTTGAAACCGGTGCCGGCGGTTCCGCGCCGAAACACGTTCAGCAGCTCAATGAGCAGAACCACCTGCGTTGGGACAGCCTGGGTGAGTTCTGCGCCCTTGGTGAAAGCCTGATCTTCCTTGCCAATGCCAAGGGCAACGAGAAGGCGCGGGTTCTCGGCAATGCTGTTGAAAAGGCGACGCAAGGCATTCTCGACCATGACCGGTCCCCCTCGCGCAAGGTCGGCGAGCCTGACAACCGGGACAGCCATTACTGGTTTGCCCGGTATTGGGCGGAAGCTCTGGCCGCTCAGGACGACGATGCCGGGCTTGCAGCTCATTTTGCGCCGATCGCGGAGGCGCTTGCGGCGGGTGAGGCACGGATCCTTTCCGAACTTGCTGCTGTCCAGGGACGCACGGCCGAGCTTGGCGGGTACTATCGCCCCGACGCCGCAAGGACCGCCGCTGTCATGCGCCCGTCCGAGACGTTGAACGCCATCATCGGGAATCCTGCCTGATCCATCCTGGACCGCGCGCCCTCCCGTGGCGCGCGGTCCCTGATCGGGGCAGATGAACCGATTGGGTGGATCTGAAAGCCTGCCAACGGGTGGCCGCCATGCGGCTCGTGGTTTGATATCTCGCCGTCTTGCCCCTTCGTCACATCTTCCCCATTACCCGGGTGTTGGCCCTGTCAGTGGCGGTCAGCTTCCACCCCTGATGTTGACGGTGTTGTTGTTCCCCGAGACCTGCCCGCCCGTGATCCCGTTGCCGGTCTGGTTGAGCGTCTGGTTCACCGTGGGCGGTGCCTCCTTCAGGATCGCGCGCAGTTCCTCCAGGAATGCCGGCTCGGCTTCGGCCTTTTCCTGCAGCGCCGTCTTCAGCCTGGAAGCGCTTGAAGGGGCATCGGGGTTCGCCTCCACCTTGGCGATTGCCCTGCGTCCGTCCTCGTCCCCGAGCCGTGTCCTGAGAAAGCTGACAAGCCTGTCGCCAAAGACGTCCAGTGACTTCTCGACCACCTTGCCACCCGACTTGCGCAGCGCGGGCAGGGCGTACTCCAGGGTCTGATCGAGAATACCCATGGTCACGTTCTCCTTACAGTCGGGATCGTCTCCGGTCCCCGGGGGTCCTGAATCGCCCCGATCTCGATCATCTTCTCGATGATCGGAGCCAAGGCCGCTTCGTCCGGCTGCAGAGAAGCCTCCTGCAGGGATTTCAAATGACCCTGCAGAAGCTCGCTGGTCAGTTGCTGAAAAGGCTGCGGCAGGGCCAGGAACATCGGCTCGATAACCTTGAGCCCCTCGAGGAAGAGGCGGGCCGCATCAACGTTGCGGTCTGCATTCCGTAGCACGCGGCCGTATACGCCGCAGGACGTGGCCAGGTTTGGACGGAAGGCATCAGGACGTGAGATAATGAGTGCGCGCCGGATCGCCACCGCCTCGTGAATGGCTG
>JARGNO010000001.1:66675-101718 GCA_029213165.1 Minwuia sp. | reverse complement strand
GCGAGGGCCTCTTCCTGACGGCCAAGACTGCTAAGGCTATTCGACAGGTTGTTGAGGGACATTGCCAGGTCTGGAAGGAAGGCGTCGGGGCGGGCGGCGGCGAGGTCGCGCCAGATTTCCACCGACTCCTCGATGGCTAACAATGCTTTCTCCGGGTGGCCAATATCCTGGAGGCAGCCTGACAGGTTGATGAGAGAGCCGGCCAGGTTGGGGTGGAATGCTTCGGGTCGGGTATCGGCAAGCGCGCGCCAAATCACCACCGACTCCTCGCTGGCTGCGAGCGCCTCCTCTGGACAAGCCAGCATCCGGAGATTGTTCGACAGGTTGTTTAGGGATCTGGCCAGGTCAGAGCGGAATGCATCGGGACGGGCGGCGGCGAGGCCGCGCCAGATTTCCACCGACTCCTCGATGGCCGCAATTGTCTCCTCCTGACGGCCAAAAATGATGCTGCGGCTTGATAGGTTGCTTAGATATTGGGCCAAGTTGGGACGGAATGCGTCGGGCTCTGCGGCAGCAAGCTCGCGACAAATTTCAACTGCTTCCTCGCTTGCGGCGAGCGCTTTCTCCCTGCGGCCAAGCCCGACGAGGCAGCCCGACAGGTTGTTGAGGCAACCGGCAAGGTCTGGACGGAAGGCGTCGGGTCGATCGGCGGCGAGGTCGCGGTAGAGTGCCACCGCCTCCTCGCTGGCGGCCAGCGCCTCCTCCTTGCGGCCAAGCCCGCCGAGGCGGTTCGACAGGTTGTTGAGGGAACCGGCCAATTCGGGGCAGAAGGCGTCAGGGTGGGCGGCGGCGAGGTCGCGGCGGATCTTCACCGCCTCCTCGCTGGCGGCGAGCGCTTCCTCCCTGCGGCCAAGCCCGTCAAGGCAAACCGACAGGTTGTTGAGGGAACCGGCCAATTCTGGGCAAAAGGAGTCAGGACGTGAATCGGTGAGCGCGCGCCAAATCTCCACTGACTCCTGGATAGCCTCTAGCGCTTCTTCTCGGCAGCCAAGATCGTAGAAACGGCCCGACAGGCGGAGGAGGGCTGTCGCATAGTTCGCGACATGGCCAATCTGTTCAGTCCCCGCCAGGGGTCGGAGCAAATCAACGGCCGTTTCCGTCAGCGAGAAAGCCCGCTCGCGAAGCTCAAGAGTTTGCTTTGGCAATTCATTCAACAGTTGCAGCAGCACTGGCAGATCCGCAGCCGCTGCCGTGCCCAGTTCATCCAGCCACGCAAGTGGCTCCAGATGACCGTGAATGGCGTAGTCCTGGCAGGCGCGGATCACGGTCCGCACGACTGCGCCACGCCGGGATTCGTTGGCAGCCAGCCGGGAGACGACAAGCGCGCCATTCGGCCCGCACCTGCCCGGCCAGACTTTCAGCAACAGCGCTTCCCCGATCATGTCGGGTTCGATTGGCAGCAGGTTGCCCTGGTCGTCACCGTGCAGGTCGAGAAGGCTTTCGATGAAAGGCGCCGCCCCGCGAGATAGAGTATGATGGGTTGCTTCGGCCTCACTCTCCGAGAGCGCAATTGCCTGATCCCTGCCCAGTCCGCCACAGAGCGTCGCCACGGCGGCCATGTGATGGCAGAAGCGGTCCGGCGCGCCTGTTGCGGCCATGCCATTGCTGATGCGCTCCAGTTCATTGTCCGCAATCCGAAGGGCAAGATCGTCGCGACCGAGCGCCAGCACGGCGGCGAAGCCTTCCCGCAGTGCCAGGCTCGCCGCCAGCATCAGGAACAGCGGCTCACCACCCCAGGACAGTTCTGCCAGCCGCCGGTCGAACCAATCGTCCTCGCCGGGTTCGGGCAGACTGAGAGTGCTGCCGCGCGTCTCCAGAAGCGACGACAGCACCTGCCGCCGATCCTCCATGTCGGCCAGCGGCGGCAGGACGTGAGGCTCGGCCCTTTCGAACAGTCGCTCTATTGCGTCCCTGTCGCCACCGCCCAACCCGCGCACGGCCTGCAACCAGCCAATAGCCGGATCGGCCGTCCGCTCCAGCAAGAAGATGCGCAACGGTCTGGCCGCGGCGGCTTCCGCGTCCGTCAGGATGTCGTTCTGGGCCAGTTCGGCCAGCCAGCCATGCAGTTCGCCTGAAAGGCCAGCAGCATAATCGACCACGACGAGGACCGGCCTGTTCCAGCCCCAGTCGGAGAGATTCTTCTGATCCCGGAACCGGCTCAGTTCCTTTGCTGTGGCGAAGCCTGCGTGCCAGCCCATCTTCGCCGCCAGATCGCACAGTTCCAGCCCGAACCGCGACTTGCCACGGCCTGCGCTGCCGGTCAGCACGCGTACCGAGATCGCGTCGCCATTCGTCAGCCAGGACTTGTGCTCCGCAATTTCAGCCTCACGGCCAACCAGCTTGGTACCCCGTCCGCGTGCACCAAGGAACTCGGTCTCCGGGACTTTGCTGCGCTCAGCCGCGCTCAGACGCTGGTTCTGGAAACGCGTCAGAACCAGATATGGACAGGCAAAGTTGATGCTGTTCCCGTCACCATTGACCTGAACCGCAATGTTGCCGGTACCAGCTTGCCCGAGTTCCTGGTTCACGCCGTCCTCCACCGGTGATGGCGTGAGCATAGGGCAGCGCCATCTATTGGTTAACAACAGAATTGGCGCGGGAGCCATCCATGTCGGATTTCCTGTCTTAATCGCCCCGCCACTTCGCTATCCTCGAGAAAAGTGCGTCCCGCGCGCGGCCATGGCGGTGGGGCGATACGGCGACGACCGATCTCGGGTCCGGGGGAGATGAACATGGATGCAGCAGCAACGGCCACCCGACTTACGGCGGAAGAACATGCGTCGGGCATGGCGGCCTATTTCGCGGCCGGAGAACGCCGGGCGCTGGAACTCGGGAACCGGGGGCCGATCAGGCTGGATGGCTCGGGGAAGCTGCATCCGGATATTCTGGCGGCCTACCGGGAACACGGCTTCTATGTCTTTCAGGGGGCCATCGGCGGGGAGGAGCTCGCGGACCTGCGGGCGGACATCGATCAGACGCTCGCCCGGGCGCCGGTGGCGCCTGACAGCACGCTGGACAAGGCCGGGAACCCTGCATCTGGCCAGGAATTCGCCCGACCACCCTATCGTTTTGCCCGACCACTCAGCGATCCCCTTGGCGGCACCAGCCGGAACAAGGGGCGGCATCCGGTGAAGGTGGCGGAGCCGCTACCGGCAGATGATGCGCCGGAATGGACCATCGAGCTGCTGCACGGCAACCTGCAACTGATGGATTCCTGCCTGCGCCTCTATGGTCATCCGGGACTGCTGGCCGCCTGCGAGGCGGTGCTGGGGGATGACTTCGTGCCGTACAACGAGGTCGTGTTCATCAAGGAACCGGGTCTGGGTCCCTCCGTGGCCTGGCATCAGGACGGCACCACCCATTGGGATGCCCCGGACTGGGACCAGGACGCGCATGGCTTCAATTTCATGGCGCAGCTCTACCCCAGTACCCCCGGCAACGGTGTCTGGGTGCTGCCCGGCAGTCACCGGCTGGGCCGGGTCGATATCAGGAGACTGGTAGCGGAGAGCGGTTCGGAACAGATTGCGGAGGCCGTCCCGCTGGTCTGCGACAGTGGCGACGTCATCATGACAAATCGACAGCTCGTGCATGGGTCCTTCGCGAATTCCTCGCCCGACCGTCGCGTCACCGTGAATGCCGGGTTCTTTGCCCGCAACCGGGTGCTGGATGTCACCACGGAATTGCTGTCGGGCGAGGAAGTCACCTTCGACCGGGCCCGCGTCGATGAGCGCAGCCGCATGATCCCGATTGGCATCGATGCGCGCCGGCAGCGCTTTCCCGACGAGCAGTCCTATGTCTATCGCCCCGCCGTGGGCCTGGAAGACGACAACCGATGGTGCGAGGAGACCCGTCGGAGCATCGTCAGGGACTACAACCTGCGCGACATGTATATCTGACGAAGCCTGTTTCTTGGTTGCGGCACCAGCCCTGTTGTCCGACGCTTCAGGTCATCAGGTGCGCAGCCGCTTTCGACAGGCCGGTGATCCGGGACCAGTCGCGTGCCGTGATCGCGTCATTCGGCGCGACCCAGGAGCCGCCGACGCAGATGACATTCGGCAGGGCCAGGTAGTCGGCGGCATTTTTCTCCGAGACACCGCCCGTGGGGCAGAAGCTCAGGCCCTGCAGCGGGCTGGCCCAGGCTTTCAGGACCTGCGCACCGCCATTGGCCTCGGCGGGGAAGAACTTGAGGACCGACAGGCCGCGATCCGCGGCCGCCATGGCCTCCGTCGGTGTCGCCACACCGGGCAGCATGGGCAGTCCGGCCCTGTCGGCGGCATCCAGCACGGGGACGCTGAGACCGGGGGACACGCCGAAGCGGGCACCGGCAGCAACGGCGGCGTCCACATCGGTGGCGGTGCGGAGCGTGCCGACCCCGACCACTGCCTCCGGCACCGCGTCCCGCATCGCCCGGATGGCGTCGAGAGCCACCGGCGTGCGCATCGTGACCTCCAGCGCGCGCAGGCCGCCCGCAACCAGTGCCCTGGCCAGCGGCACCGCGCTGTCGAGATCGTCGATGATCAGTACCGGCACCACGGGCGCGAGGCGGCAGATCCTTTCGATGGTCAGGTCGGTCATTCCGACAACTCCTTCAGCACTGCGAGAAGACCGGCAGTCGCGCTGTCCAGGCCCGGTACGGTCTCGCCTTCCAGGGCGGGAACCAGCCCCGCCGCAAGTTCCTTGCCCAGTTCGACGCCCCATTGGTCGAAGCTGTTGATGTCCCAGATCACGCCCTGAACGAAGACCTTGTGTTCAAACAATGCGATCAGACGACCAAGCGCAAACGGGGTCAGGGCGCGATGGATGATCGTGGTGGAGGGCCGGTCGCCCGGGAAGGCGCGATGTGGTGCGAGCCGGTTGATCTCCTCCGCCTCCGCCCCCTGTTCCGTCATCCGTGCGCGCACCTCGGCCTCCGTGCGCCCGAACGCGAGCGCCTGCGCCTGGGCCAGACAATTCGCCAGCAGGGCCGTGTGGTGCGCGCTGTTGCCATCGCGGGACTGGGCCGCGGCGATGAAATCCACCGGTATGATGTCGGTGCCCTGATGCAGCAACTGGAAGAACGAATGCTGCGCATTGGTGCCCGGTTCCCCCCAGATCACCGGGCCGGTGGCCGCCGTGGCCGGGTTGCCGTGCCGCGTGGTGCGCTTGCCATTGCTTTCCATGTCGAGCTGCTGGACATGGGCCGGGAACCTCTCGAGCCGCTGGTCGTAGGGGATCAGGGCAACGGTCGGCCAACCCATCGCGTTCCTGCGCCAGACGCCGATCATGGCGAGCACGACCGGCAGGTTTTTCTCCAGCGGGGCGGCGCGGAAATGCTGGTCCATGCTCGCGCCCCCGGCCAGGAAGGCCCGGAAGTCACCGGCACCGATGCCGATGGCGACAGGCAGGCCGATCGACGACCAGACCGAATAGCGCCCGCCGACCCAGTCGCGGAAGCTGAAGACCCGGCTCCCGGCGATGCCGAACGCGGCTGCCCCGGCAAGGTTGCTCGATACGGCGGCCATGTGCCGACCGGCGTCATCGCCCACAGCGGACTGCAGCCACGCCCGTGCCGAACGGGCGTTCATCATTGTCTCCAGGGTGGTGAAGGTCTTCGAGGCAACGATGACCAGTGTCCGCGCCGGATCGAGGTCCCTGACGGTGTCGGCCAGATCCGCCCCGTCCACATTGGAGACAAAGTGCAGTCGCGGGCCATCGCGGTCCGGCTCCAGCGCCCAGGCGACCATGGCCGGGCCAAGGTCTGACCCGCCTATGCCGATGTTCACGACGTCGGTGAAGGGCCCGGCCTCCGCCGCGTAGCGCCCGCTGCGCACGTCTTCGGCAAAGGTCAGCATCCGATCCAGATTTCCGGCCACATCGCTGCCATCCGGTGCTTCGGCACCACCGCGCAGGGCCATGTGGCCGACGGCGCGATCCTCGGTCAGGTTCCAGTGCGCGCCGGACACCATGGCATCCCGCGCCGCCTCGACCCCGCGATCACGGGCGAGACCGGTCAGCGCCGCGAATGCCGCCGCGTCTATCTTCTCCCTGGAGAAATCGACATGCAGGTCATCAAGGTTCATGGAGAACCGCCTGAACCGCTGCGGATCGGTGTTGAACAGGGCGCGCAGATCCGTGGCTTTCAGCCGCGCCGCATGGGAATCAAGTGACTGCATTGTGGCGCTCATCCTGTCATGCCTCAGAAGAAGATGCTCGCGCCAGTGGTCGCGGGACCGACCGCTGCCCGGAACGACTGGAACAGCTCGCGCCCGATCCCTTCCTCATTGCCGGAAAGATCGGCCTCCGCGACCGGACGGCCCTGAAGTTCGGCTGTTGTGGTCAGCGTGCCTGCATCCGCGTCCAGGCGAATGATGTCGCCGTCACGCAGCCGCGCAATCGGGCCACCGGATTTCGCCTCCGGTGTCAGATGGATGGCTGCGGGGATCTTGCCCGATGCACCGGACATGCGGCCATCGGTGACCAGGGCCACTTTCTGCCCCCGAGCCTGCAGCAGCCCCAGTATCGGCGTCAGGGCGTGCAGTTCCGGCATCCCGTTCGATTGCGGCCCCTGGAACCGGAGAACACAGACAAGGTCCTGATCCAGTTCCCCGGCGCTGAAGGCGCCCTTCACGGCTTCCTGCGTGTGGAACACCCGCGCCGGGGCCTCGACGATGCGGTGCTCCGGCTTGACGGCGGAGCTCTTGATCACCGCGTCGCCCAGGTTGCCCGACAGCAGGGTCAGGCCGCCGGTCGGCTGAAACGGATTGCCGGCCCGGCGCAGGATGGTCTCGTCGATCACATCCCGCGCGCCTTCCTGCCAGATCAGGTGGCCATCGATGAACCGCGGTTCCTGCGTGTAGCGGTGCAGCCCGTCGCCCGCGACCGTGCGGACATCATCCTGCATCAGGCCCACCGACAGCAGTTCGCCGATCACGTATTGCAGGCCACCGGCGGCATAGAAATGGTTCACGTCGCGCAGCCCGTTCGGATAGACCTTCGCGATCAGCGGCGTGACTTCCGACAGGTCGGAGAAATCCTGCCAGGTCAGGATCACGCCTGCGGCACGCGCCATGGCAATCAGGTGGATGGCCAGATTGGTCGATCCGCCGGTGGCATGCAGGCCGACGATGCCATTGACGAATGCCCGCTCGCTCAGGACCTCGCAGGTCGGTGTGTAATTGTCGCCCAGCGCTGTCAGCGACAGCACCTGCCGCGCCCCCGCGCTGGTCAGATGGTCGCGGATGTCCTGGCCCGGATTGGCAAAGCTGGCACCGGGCAGGTGCAGTCCCATCACCTCCATCAGCATCTGGTTGGTATTGGCGGTGCCGTAGAACGTGCAGATGCCCGGCCCGTGATAGCTCGCCATCTCGGCGGCGAGCAGTTCCTCGCGACCGATTTCCCCGGCGGCGAAGCGCTGGCGGGTCTCGGCTTTCCGGTCGTTGGGCAGGCCGGAAACCATGGGTCCGGCCGGCAGGAAGATCGCCGGAATATGGCCGAAGGAGGCAGCCGCAATCACCAGGCCCGGCGCGATCTTGTCACACATGCCGAGGAACACCGCCGCGTCGAAGCAGTTGTGGGAGAGTGCGACACTGGCCGAAAGCGCGATGACATCGCGGGAGAACAGCGAGAGTTCCATCCCCGGTTCACCCTGGGTGACGCCATCGCACATCGCGGGTACGCCGCCTGCCACCTGGGCGGTCGCGCCAACGTCGGTGGCGGCCTGCCTGATCAGTGCCGGAAACCGTTCGAACGGCTGATGCGCGGACAGCATGTCGTTGTAGGCCGTCACGATACCAAGGTTCGGTGCCTTGTCGCCGGTCATGGTGCGCTTGATCGCCGCCGACATGCCAGCCGTGGCATGGGCGAGGTTGGAGCAGCCCAGATGGGCCCGGGCGACCCCCTTGTCGCGCGCCTGTCCCATGCGTTCCATGTAGCTGCCGCGGGTCTCGCGACTGCGTTCGACAATCCGCCGGGTGACGTCAAGTACCGTGGGGTTGTTCATGTCATACTCCTTCGGGTCCAGGCCCTGTCGGAAGATCAGTCGGCGCAGAAGACCACCGGGTCCCTGCTGTGCGCCAGAATTGCCCGTATCGGCGCGGCCAGCGCGTCGGGATTCCGCATTGCCCTTTCCAGCGCCTCCCGCTTCCCTGCGCCGGTGATCAGCAGATAGGTATGGGCCGCGGTTGCAAGTGCCCGCGCGGTCAGGGTGATGCGGGCCTCGTCAGCCCCCGGCGGCTGTACCTGACTGACAAGCGGATCGCTGTCCGGATCAAGCAGCTGCTTCAGCCCCGGCGTTCCCGGGAACAGCGATGCCGTATGCATGTCCGCCCCCATTCCCAGCACGCAGACATGCAGCGGCAGAACCTTCTCGGCGAGCAGTCCGGCAGTCCTGTCGATGGCCTGTCCACCGCCGAACAAAGGCACCATCACCGCCTCACCCGCCGCTCCCTGCAGCAGGTGCCGGGAGACCAGACCCTGGTTCGAGCGTGGGTCCCCCGTGGGCACACAACGCTCATCGGTCAGCGTCACGGTCACCTTCCGCCAGTCGATGGCCTCAGTCGCCAGGGCCGCCAGAAAGGCCGCGGGTGTGGTGCCGCCCGGCACGGCGATGCTTGCGCGCCGGTTCCCGTCGATTGCCGCGCGCAGGTCACCGGCGACCCGCGCAGCCAGCGCCGGTCCGAGTTCGTCCCGCGTGCAGGTCTCGACCCTCAAATCGCGATCTCCCGCCACCTGCGGCCATCGCGATGCATCAGCATCAGCGCATCTTCCGGTCCGGATGACCCGGCGTCATAGGGATGGGGGGCTTCCTGCGGGTTCCAGCCGCTGATGACCATGTCGGTCCATTTCCAGGCGGCCTCGACCTCGTCACCGCGCATGAACAGGGTCTGGTCGCCGCGTATGACATCCATCACCAGCCGTTCGTAGGCGTCCGGCATCCGGTCAACGGGACGTTTCAGCCCCTCCGAAAAGCTCATGTCGAGCTGCGTGTCGGTCAGTCGCATGCCACCCGGCCCCGGATCCTTGATGGTCACCGACAGGGTGATGCCCTCATCGGGCTGCAAGCGGATCGCCAGGACATTCGAATGCGGCGCACCCCCTTCCGGGCTGAAGATCGAATGCGGCACGTTACGGAACTGGATGACGATCTCGGAAACCCGGTTGCGCAGGCGCTTTCCCGTTCGCAGATAGAATGGCACGCCCGCCCAGCGCCAGTTCGAGACCCCCAGCCGGAGGGCAACAAAGCTCTCGGTGTGACTGTCGGGGTTCTCGGCGTCTTCCCGATAGGACCGGGACTTGCCACTGGCGCGATATTGCCCGCGCACGGCATCCGACTTGTGCGCCAGCGGTTCAAGCGCCTTCAGCACCTTCAGCTTCTCGTCGCGAACGGCATCGGGTTCGAACTGTGCCGGTGGCTCCATGGCCGTCAGGCAGAGCAGTTGCAGAAGATGGTTCTGCACCATGTCCCGCATGGCTCCGATGGTGTCGTAATAGGGTCCGCGCCCCTCGATCCCGACATTCTCGGCGACCGTTATCTGGACGTGATCGATGTACTGGGCGTTCCAGAGAGGTTCGAACAGGGTATTGGCAAAGCGCAGGGCCATCAGGTTCTGGACCGTTTCCTTGCCCAGATAATGGTCGATCCGATAGATCTGGTGTTCTGAGAAGCATTCGCCCAGATGCTGGTTCAGCGCCCGTGCCGATGCCAGATCGTGGCCCAGTGGCTTTTCCACCACGATACGCGCGTCAGGACCGCCAAGTCCGGCCTTGCGGATGCCATGCGCAATCGGGCTGAAGAAGCGCGGAGCGACGGACATGTAGAAGGCCCTCACCCGGTTCTCCTGCGTGTCGAGAAGCTGGCGCAGGGCATCCCAGCCGGTGTCCCCCGTGACATCCAGCGCCACGAATTCGAGGCAGGACAGGAATCGGCGGCGCAGGTCGCCTGTCAGGTGCGCGGGCGTGATGTGGGCGTCCAGAGCCGCCGAAGCCAGGGCACGGAATGCCTCAGTCCCCTCGCCACTGCGCGCGACACCGATGACCCTTGCCGTGTCGGGCATCTGCCCGTCGGCAAGCCGATGGTAGAGCGCCGGGATCAGCTTGCGCTGCGCCAGGTCCCCGGTCGCACCGAAGACGATCAGATCAAAAGGCTCGACCGGAACGACATGTGACACCATTAGGTGATCTCCCTCATCGTCATCCTTGCCACAACAATTCCGAGGATTCCGGTCGGCTGTCCGCAATCCAGCGTCCCACCGGAACCGCAATCCGTCAATTCCGTGATCCTGCCACGGGATCTGTTGCGGCAGTTGCCTGTTGTCTCATCGCTGTCCCGGGCAGGTCGGGCATGTCTCATGGACGCCGTGCAGGACTCGCACCATTATCCCGATCGCAGGAAAGCAGAGGGAGACATCTGAGGTGGCAAGGGCAACCCGGGCACGGAATCCCGAGCAGACGCGGCGAGCCTTGCTTGATGCCGCAGCGAGTGAGTTTGCGCGTTTCGGCTTCGATGGCGCGCGCGTCGAGCGGATCGTCAAGGCCGCAGGATGCAACATGCGAATGCTCTACCACTACTACCAGAGCAAGGAGAACCTCTATCTGGAGGTCCTGGAGGGCGTCTACAGCGACATCCGGCAACGCGAGCAGGGCCTTGATCTTGAATCCCTGTCTCCACTGAGTGCCATCAGGCAGCTGACACAATTCACCTGGGATCACATCTCGGCAAACCGGCTGTTCATCGATATCGGCCGCAACGAGAATCTGGTTGGCGGACGCTTCATCCGACGCTCCAAGACGATCAGTGAAATGTCTTCGCCGCTGATTCGCCAGATCTCCGAAGTGATCGTCAGGGGGCATCAGACAAAGGTGTTCCGTCACGAAGTCGATGCCTTGCAGCTGTACATCTCGATCGTGGCTCTGAGCGCGCACCATCTCGGCAATGTGCATACGCTCTCCGCAGTCTTCCAGACGGACCTGAGCAATCCCGGCTGGATCGCCGAGCGGCGCAAGCATGTGGAAGTCATGGTGCTGCGGATGCTGGGTGTGGAGGAGGAGAGCATATCCTGAGTTGCCGTGGCGGCGATTTCTCCTTAAGTAAGTATTCAGTTACTTGAGGAGGCAAGCCTTGCAGAACATTGACCAGCGGCTCGCGGACATGGGTCTCAGTTTGCCGGCGAGTTGCACGCCGCGCGGAAACTTCCTGCCCTACGACCGGCATGATGGCCTGGTTTTCCTTGCCGGACAGATATGCGAATGGAACGGCGACGTGCCCTTCTCAGGGCCGGTTGCGGGGCCGGAGCAGCAGGTGCCGGCAAGCATCAATGCCCTGAGCCTGGAGGAAGGGCGCAAGGCTGCCGAGATCTGCGCCCTGAATCTGCTGTTCCACATCCGCGATGCCTGTGGGGGGGACCTGGGTCGTGTCGGGTCCATCATCCGCGTCGGAGGTTTCGTCAACTGTGTCCCCGGGTTCGCACACTCACCAGCCGTCATCAATGGGGCATCGGACCTGTTCATTTCACTGCTGGGCGAAGCCGGGCGCCATGCACGGACCGCCGTGGGAGTTTCCGGCCTGCCGGCGAATGCCTCTGTGGAGGTCGATGCGGTGGTTGCGCTTCGAAGCTGATTGTCGGATCAGGACCTGGCGGGTGGGCATGATGGCACCGCCGAGACAGGAAACTCGGCCGAGATCTGAAGCGCGGCACTGACCAGGAACCCGTCTCGGCCCGGTCCGGCCGACAGGAGGATTCCCAGCGGCATGCCATCAGGATCACGCCCGACCGGGAGGGAGACGAGTGGTCCCCCCAGCGCTGTCCAGGGGGTCAGATAGGATTGGTCGCCCGTTGTGGCGAGTCCCTTCGGCGCTGCAGAGGGGACCGGGCACGACATCAGGACATCGAACCCGGACATTGCCGGCCAGAACGCAGCCCGGGCCTGCTCGATCAGGTCCATGGCACCGTCGCGCGCATCCCGACCGACCGATGCGCCGTCGGCAAGTGCATCCCTGAACCGGGGCTGCAAGAGCCCTTCCTTCCCCCGCACGATGTGCGAGAGGTTCCGGGCCATCTCGTGCAGCATCACCGTCCGGTGCCGGTCGATCATGGCAGGGAATGAAATCGGGCTTTCCACGCGCGTGACACTGTGTCCCTGTTCGCCGAGCAGACCTGAGACATCCGCCATGACCTGTTGCATAGCGGGTTCGGGCGATTGTTCCGGTACCGTCAGCAATCCGATGTTCAGGGACCGGTCAGCCTTGGGACCCAGGGGAATGGCGAAGTCTTCGGCAAGCACGGCAAACACCTTGCCAAGCCAGTATGGCGAGGCGGCGATCACACCGATGGCGTCGAAACTGTGCGACAGAGGTGCCATTCCGGTCTGAGGGAGCACACCCAGACCCGGTTTGTAGGAAAACGCACCACAGTATGTTGCCGGGCGGCACAGCGAACCGGCAGTTTGGGTGCCAAGCGCGAAGGGCACGACATGTGCGCCGACCACCGCACCTGATCCACTGCTTGATCCGCCGGGGCTCCGTTTCAGGTCAAAGGGGTTGCGGGTCGTTGTCGGGTCGATGAAGGCGAACTCCGTGCTTCGTGTCTTGCCGACCGGCACGGCACCACTGGTGCGCAATGCCCTGACGACCGGTGCATCGGCCGCTGCCGGACCCGCTTCAGCGAAGGCATTGCTGCCGAAGCGTGTTGGCTGCCCCCTCACGTCGATGACGTCCTTGACCCCGAACGGGACACCCGCGAGTGGCCCTGTGGCATCACCGGCCTGCGGCAATTCCGCTGACGCTACCCTGTGCGCCCACGCATCAAGCGCGGGTTCCCAGCGCGCCACCGCGGAGAGGAATCTGTTCAGGTCGAAACTGTCCGGTACTTCTGACATCGATGATCCAACGCCTTTCGACCAACTGTGGACGCGCCGGAAACTGGCACGCTTCTCGCGAGTAAGTAATAAGTTACTTACTAAAGGGCCTGACACAAGCATTTTCTGGGCGATGGTGCTCACGAAATGACCATAGGCGAAATCAGTGCCACAAATTTGGGCACATGACGCAAACAGGAGGGTTGGATGCTTCACGTTGCACGGAATCTACTGGATATGTCTCTCGGGAGATGTGCGGTCCTTGCGAGATCGAACAGGGCCCGCGCGCTGGCGGTGGCAGCTGTTGCCGGCCTCGCGACGCTGCAACCCGCCAATGCGGTGGAGTTGAAGATCCTGTCGAGCTTCAACTCGACGCAGAAGCCCACCTATGCCGTTCTGGAGCAATACATCAAGAATGTGGAGGCGATCGGCGGTGACACGGTCACCTTCAGGATAAGCGGGCCGGAAGTCGTTCCGATCTTCGAGCAGTTGCAACCGGTATCGTCGGGTGTGTTCGACGCGCTCTATACTCATCCGGTGTTTCACGCAGGTGAAGGCGGGCTGGCGCTGACGGTCGATGCCATCGACGTTGATCCGATCGCGCGGCGCCAGTCTGGCGTATGGCGTTTCGTTGACGAGTTCTATCAGGCGAAGCACGGTCTGAAGATGGTGGCGATGATGTCTGTCAGCATGTACGGCTATCATCTGTTCACCAAGGAACCGCTTTCCGAGTCAGGCGATCTGAGTGGTCGCAAGGTCCGTGGAACGCCGACCTATCACGGTGTCATCCGTGCCCTCGGTGCCGAACCGGTCGTCCTGCCGGGTTCGCAGATCTATTCCGCGCTGCAGAAGGGCATTGTCGAAGGTGCCGGATGGCCCGCCGCCGGCATGGTCTCGATGAAGCATTACGAGGTTGCGAACTATCGCCTTCGCCCGACGTTCGGTGCAGCTACCCAGCCGGTGCTGATCAATCTCGAGAAGTGGAATGGCCTGACGGACCAGGAACGATCCGTCCTGCTTGAAGCTGGCGAACTGACAGAACTGCAAATGCCCTGGATCGGCAACCAGATCCAGGCCGAAGAGGACGCAAAGCTGGAGGAACTGGGTGTCAGGGTCCAGCAACTGAGCCCGGAGATGGCCGCAAAGGTCCAGAGTGCATTCGTCACGAGCATCTGGGAACTTGGAACCGGCTGCTGCGGCGACGCTGCGAAGGAACTGCGCGCCATCGCGCTGAAGGCCGGATTGACCGAGTGATGACCTCGATCTGCGGTCTCCGTCGGCCTGGAAGCCGGGCAGGACAATGAGGCCGCTACTCCGGCAGTTGTGGTCGGCGGCGTTCGAGGGCCTGAGGATCCTGCGCACCGCCGGCTACAATCTTTCAAGGCTCGCGCTGGCCTGTATCGTTGCGGCCTTCGCACTGGAGGTCGTGAGCCGATACCTGTTCAACGCGCCAACGTCCTGGTCATCGGATCTCGTCTCCTATCTGTTGTGCGTCGTTGTCTTCACCATGATGCCGCACGTGACTGCCAGCGGCAGCCAGGTCGCCGTGACCGTCCTGATCGACGCCCTGCCGGAGCGTCGCCGGCAACTCGTCATGCGGATGATCTACCTGCTCGGATTCCTCGCTTGCGCGGCCATGGCCAGTTTCGCCGGTGGTGAAACGATGCGGCAGATCGTTCGCGACATCCAGATGCTCGCCATCCACCCGATCCCGAAATGGTGGGTCTCGGTATGGATCGGCATCGGTTTCGGGCTTTCGGCGCTGGAGTACCTGCATCTGGCCTTCGCGCGGAATGCTCGGCTGGACGCTCCGTCTTCCACAGCGGAAATCTAGAAATGGAATGGTGGCTCACACTGCTGATCGCAGGCGGGGTCCTGCTCGGCCTGTTCTTCTCCGGCGTCCCGATCTTTCTCGCCTTCCTGATCATCAACGTTGGCGGCGTGATTGCCTTTCTCGGGCCGAACGCCTTCAGCATGATCGTGAACTCGGTCTTCGACACGACGACAACCGCCACGCTGACAGCGATCCCGCTCTTCGTGCTGATGGGGGAAATCCTGTTCCGGTCGGGATCGACCGCCGTGCTGTTCGACGCCGTCGACAGCCTGATCGGAAGGGTGCGTGGCCGACAGTATGTCCTCGCCATGTCATTGGCGACGATCTTCGGGGCACTGTCCGGGTCGAACATGGCAGTGGCGGCGATGATGGGCCGGACCGTCTATCCCGTCATGGCGGCGCGCGGTTATGACTCCCGCCTCTCGATCGGGGTCATTCTCGCCGGGTCCAGTCTGGCACCGATCATTCCGCCGAGTGTGCTTGCAATCATCATCGCCACCCTTGCCAACGTTTCCGTGGCCGGACTGCTGGTTGCGGGCCTTCTGCCGGGATTGATGATTTCCGTACTGTGTCTGGGCTATGCGCTGATCCGCTGCGCCCTGAAACCATCGCTGGCGCCGGAACCGAGCCGGGATGGCAATATGGCTGTGCCCGCCGAAAGCGCCTTCAGGCAGATCATGAAGTGCACGCCGTTTCTGATCATCATTGCGTCGGTGATGGGGTTCATTCTGACGGGTATCGCGACCCCCTCGGAATCAGCCGCAACCGGCGTTGTCGGCTCACTTGTCACGGCGGCGATCTTCAGGAAATTCTCGCTGCGCATGATATGGGAAAGTCTTGGCCAGGCCGCCAGCATCGCCAGCATGATCCTGATCATCATGGCGACATCGACCATGTTCTCCCAATTGCTGGCGTTCAGTGGCGCAACCGGCGAACTGGCATCAATGGTGCTGGACTCACAGCTGCCGCCGGGCGTGATCCTGATCATGATGATGGCCATTGTCTTTCTGTTCTGCATGTTCATCGATCAGGTCGCGCTGATGCTTGTCGTTATTCCGATCTACCTGCCAGTAGTCGAAGCGTTGCAGTTCGATCCGATCTGGTTCTGGATGATGATGCTGCTGAATGTCGTCATTGGCGGAATCACGCCCCCGTTTGGCTATGCCATGTTCGCCTTCAAGGGGGTCGTGCCCGACGTCGACTTGCGGGACATCTTCAAGGCCAGCTTCCCGATCGTCGGCCTGTTCATTCTGGCCATGGTCATCGTCTACTGGATACCGGCTATCGCGACGCTGCTGCCGGAAATGCTCTAGATCGTTCCACTGCTTGATTGCGGCACCGGCCCGCTCCCACGTGCTTCCGCCCATGCGCAATCCTGTGGTGTACAGGTATCCTTGGGGCGCTAATGTGCGTTCCAGATGGAATTCTCAATGCCGGGGAGCAAGAGCATGAGTGAAGCATGGATCATTGATGCCTGTCGCACGCCGCGGGGCGTGGGCAAGTATGGCAAGGGTGCGTTGTCGGAGATTCATCCGCAACAGCTTGGCGCGACCGTGCTGCGGGCGCTGGCGGAGCGTACCGGGATCAACACGGAAGAAGTGGACGACATTGTCTGGGGTACCAGCGCGCAGGTCAGCACGCAGAGCGGTGACCTGGGTCGCATGGCGGCACTGGATGCCGGCTACAGCATGAAGTCCAGCGGCGTGACCCTGGACCGGTTCTGCGGCTCCGGCATCACCACGGTGAACATGGCCGCGGCCACCATCATGTCCGGCATGGAGGATCTGGTGGTCGCCGGTGGCACGGAGATGATGTCGATGCCCGGGCGGCGCGGCGATGGCCCGGCCACCATGGACCGGGGCAACAAGCGGCTGCGCGCGCATCACCCGCAGACCCACCAGGGCATCTGCGCGGATGCCATTGCCACGCTGGAAGGCATCAGTCGCGAGGCGCTGGACGAACTTGGCTACCACAGCCAGCAGCGCGCGGCGCAGGCGATTTCCGAAGGCCGCTTCGACAAGAGCCTGGTGCCGGTCTACCACGAGGACGGGACGCTGGCACTGGACCGGGAAGAATATCCCCGGCCGCAGACGACCCTCTCCGACCTGGCAAACCTGAAGCCGGCCTTTGCCGCCATGGCCGACCAGCCGGTGGACGACGACGGCACCACCTACCGCAGCCTGGTGCTGCAGAAGTTCCCGGACCTGGATATCCAGTTCGTGCATCACGCGGGCAATTCGTCGGGCGTGGTGGATGGCGCGGCTGCACTTCTGCTGGCCTCCCCTGACTACGCGAAGGCGCATGGCCTGAAGCCGCGTGCGCGCATCGTGGCCACCGCGAACATGGGCGACTGCCCGACCCTGATGCTGAACGCCCCGGTCCCGGCAGCACGCAAGGTGCTGCAGCGTGCCGGTCTGACCATGGATGACATCGACCTGATCGAGATCAACGAGGCCTTTGCCGTGGTGGCGGAGAAGTTCATCCGTGATCTCGACCTGGACCGGGAGAAGGTCAATGTCAACGGAGGCTCCATCGCACTGGGTCACCCCATCGGCGCCACCGGTTCGATCCTGATCGGGACGGTGCTGGACGAGCTGGAACGCCGCGACCTGCAGCGTGGTCTGGTGACCATGTGCGCGGCCGGTGGCATGGCCCCTGCCGTCATCATCGAACGGATCTAGGCCAGGCGCCTGTCTGGTTACGGCCCGTTCCGTCCCTCCGATCCACACGGTCACCCACGGGAATATCCTTGATGGGTGGCCGGGTGAGATAGAGGGACGGAACGGGCCCCCTGAGAAATTCCTACCGGAGTGAAATCATGAATCTGGAAAATACCTCGGCGCTCGTCACTGGCGGCGCTTCGGGTCTGGGGCTTGCCTGCGCGAAGGCGCTGGTGGCGAAGGGCGCGTCTGTCGTCATTGTCGATCTGCCGACCTCGGCGGGGGCCGATGTTGCGGCGGAACTGGGCGTCAGGGTCACCTTCGTCGCCGCCGATGTGACCAGCGGTGAGGAGATGGAGGCAGCCGTGGCCGCAGCGGAAGCCAACGGCCCGCTGCGCTCTGTCCTGCATTGTGCCGGACATGGCGGCGCTGTGCGGCTGGTCAACCGCGACGGCACGCCGGGATCGCTGGAAGCCTATTCCCGGGTGATCAACACCAATCTGATCGGATCGTTCAATGTGCTTCGGCTGGCAGCGGCCAGCATGGCGAAGAACGAACCACTGGACGGTGACCGGGGCGCCTGTGTGATGACCGCTTCCGTCGCCGCGTTCGAAGGCCAGATCGGGCAGATTCCCTATGCCGCATCCAAGGCCGGTGTGGTCGGCATGACCATCGTTGCCGCGCGCGACCTGGCGTCCAAGCTGATCCGGGTCAACACCATCGCGCCGGGCATTTTCGACACGCCGTTGCTGGGCCGCCTGCCCGAGGAGATCCGCCAGAACCTGGGGGCCAGCGTGCCGCATCCGGCGCGGTTGGGCCGTCCTGACGAGTTCGCGGCCATGGCCATCCACATGCTGGAGAACCAGATCCTGAATGGAGAGACCATCCGCCTGGACGGTGGCATCCGCATGCCACCGCGCTGAGCGGGCGCAGCGTCCGGACGCCCCAGCCCGCGTGCCGCTCAGGTGCTGAAGGGCTGGCCCAGTCCGGAAGCACATGCCCTTCAGGAACAGGCATCCCTTGCGGCCTCGGCGAAGTCGGGGTGCCAGCGTGACAGCGGCGGGCGGTTCTCCGTGATGTCCTGCGCGGCCCAGAGGATGCGCTTCGCGTCCATCTCCGCCGTGACCTCATCGTCGGGACAGATAATGTAGAACCGCCCGCCCGTCACCCCGTCCAGCAACGTGTCGACAACGCGGTCGGGCAGCCACGCGCCGGGCTTGTGTTCGGCCTTCCCGGTGGTCGTCCACCCTGGTACCAGCAGGTGAGCGGTCAGGCGGCCCGGTCCCTGATTGCCGGGCATGTTGCGCAACTCATGCTCCAGCGCTTCCGTGTAGGTCTTCAGTGCCGACTTGGTCATGTTGTAGATCGGGTGTCCCGGCGGATTGGTGATTCCCTGCTTGGAGCCCGTATTGACGATCGCGGTTGGCGCAGGGTTTTCCAGCAGGGTGGGCAGGAAGGCCCTGGCCGCCATGACCGGGCCCCAGAGGTTGACCTCCATTGCCTGTCGCCAGCCTTTCAGTTCAGCGTCAATTCCACGACCTGTGCGAGTGACGGCATTGTTGACCAGAAGGTCGATCTGACCGAAGGCGTCGAGGGTCCCGGCCTTCAGCCGGTCGATCTGGTCCTGTTGTGAAACGTCAGTGGCCATACCGACCACAGCGCCAGGTCCGGACGTCGCGGCGGCCCTGACATCGGTCACGGCGGCATCCAGATCAGTCCCCGGCAGATCCGCCATCACGACCGCCATGCCCTGCCTGGCCAGTCGCAGGGAAAGCGCCCTGCCTATCCCAAGCGCCGCCCCGGTGACCACGGCTGTCCTGCCGGGACCGAAAATGCTGCCACGATCCATGCTGTTCCTCCTGCCTCATCAGTTCGGGGCGGACGCCACAATGAACGGACATGCTGCCCCGCGGCAGCATTCCATCATTGCCGGTGCGCACGCCAGCCCGGTGATGCGTCTATTCGAAAGTCTCTGGCAGGAAGAATACCGTGGCGCTGCATTGCGGGTCCGGTGTGTTCGTGCAGGCACGCGCGCCGGGTACATCGAATGGCGCGTATATCGATACTGTCGGCCTGTCGCCGGGCGTCTGGGGCAGCCAGACATGCAGGTCCCAGACACGCGGATGCCACATCAGCACGTTGTCCGGCGTTGGCGCAGCCAGGGCGGGATCCGGCAGCAGGCTGTCCACCAGGGTTTCACCCGCGACGGCTTCATCGGGCGGGCGCAGCGCCATGACGCCTGTGGTCAGATGGTACCCGGCCTCGTGCAGGAACCAGCTGCTCGATGGAATGCAGCCCAGCCGAGGGCGGCGCGTGGCGCTGTCCATGATCTTGCCCCAGGCACCGCCGATCACCTGATAGGGCGTCGTGTCGCCTCCCGGGTCGGCGACCAGCGCATCGTATGCGGCCACACTCTCGTTCGCATTCCGGGGGCGTGGCGCGGCGAAGAGCAGGCCGGGTGGGCCAAACTGGACCGCATCGCTGGAAAAGATATTGCCAACCCCGGCGAAGGTGAGCCCGATCTGCGCCAGGCTGGTATTGCTGTGTGGGATGGCGAGGTACCCCTGAACCCCCAGCGCAACACCGTTGTCCAGGTCATCGAAGCCCCGGATGAAGGCCGCCAGTGCATCGATGGAGGCGTTTATGCTGTTGTCGCTGCAGCCAATGACGAAGTCCCTGCGGCCTGTCCGGACCGTGGCGACCTCATTGCCGTCGGGCAGGCGGTAGTCGATGAACCACTCATAGAACAGGTGATCGGCCTGCAATGCGGTCTGGGCCAGAGGCGGGGTTGCGCGCCAGACCGTGCCACTGGCGTTGGACGGTTGTGCCACGACCTCATGCGCATCGGCAGGTCCTGGCCAGTGATGCCGGGCATAGCGCGCATGGACCGTCACGATCTCATAGCCAGCAGGCACATCGATCTCTGCTGTCAGAATGCGGGCGTCACCGCTCATCCACTGTTCCGAAGTATCGGTGATCGTCGGTGTCTCGAAATTCTCCAGCACCTCGCAACCGGCAAGAAGAACCGATACTGCCACGCACATCAGTCCCCGATACATTTCACCCTCCCAATGCATCTCGGTAACATGATACCCGAACTTCATCCGGCAGGCGAGGTGGTGAGCGATTTTCCGCAAGGCCCTTCGACGGTGATCTTCACGATTCCGGTCCCGAGGTTCATTCCCTGCGGGACAGTGACCTTGCGACCATGGTGAACTGTCGCGACAGGCTGGCGAAGTTCGACCTGCCTCGAGACCGGGAATGTGCAAGGCAGCAGGGGAAACGGAACCATGACGATCCGCACAATTCACGATGCCTTCTGCCAGCAGGCGAAGGCGGCACCGGAGAAGCATCTGGCGGAGCGTCCGGGCCTGGATACCCTGACGTTCGCGGATGGGCTGTCCGGGGTCGGCAGGCTGGCCGCAGCGCTGGTGGCCCGTGGGGTTGTCAGGGGCGACAGGGTTGCAGTCCAGGTCGACAAGAGTGTCGAGGCGTTGCTGCTCGGCCTCGCCTGCCAGCGGCTGGGCGCGGTCTTCCTGCCGCTGAACACCGGCTACACCACCAGCGAAATCGACTATTTCGTCGGGGATGCGGAACCGCGCCTGTTCGTCTGCCGACCGGAGGGACTTGAGAAACTGCGGACCGACATGCCCGCCACGGTCGCGGTGGAGAGTCTGGGCGCGCGCGCTGACGGCACGCTGATGGAACTGGCGCAGGGCCTGACGCCCGTGACGGAGGCGACTGTCCTCGGTCACGATGATCTGGCGGCAATACTCTATACTTCCGGCACGACGGGACGGCCCAAGGGGGCGATGCTGACCCACGGCAATCTGGCGACCAATTGCGATGCCCTGCTGGCGGCATGGCGCTTCACAGATCAGGACAGGCTGATCCATGCCTTGCCGATCTTCCACACCCATGGCCTCTTCGTCGCAGCAAACATGAGCCTGGCGGCAGGCGCGACAATGATCTTTCTGGAGAAATTCGAGGCCGACACCGTGCTCGACCACATGGCGGATGCGACCGTGCTGATGGGGGTGCCGACATTCTACAGTCGTCTGGTCCAGTCCGGACGCCTGACGCCGGAGACCGTCGCCGGCATGCGGCTGTTCGTATCCGGCTCGGCACCGTTGCTGGCGGATGTTCACCTCGCCTTCCGGGCCGCAACGGGTCACGCCATTCTGGAGCGCTATGGCATGACGGAGACCTGCATGATCACCTCCAACCCCCATGACGGAGACCGTCGTGCCGGAACCGTCGGCTTTCCGCTGCAGGATGTGGAGGTCCGGGTCGCGGATCGAGAGGACGGGACGGCACTGCCCCGGGGGGAGACCGGCGCGATCCAGGTGAAGGGGCCGAATGTCTTCCAGGGCTACTGGCGCATGCCGGAGAAGACCGCCTCCGAATTCACCGACGACGGCTTCTTCATCACCGGCGATCTCGGGCGGTTCGACGATGACGGCTATCTGCACATTGTCGGGCGCGACAAGGACCTCGTGATTTCCGGCGGCTACAACGTCTATCCGAAGGAGATCGAGCTGCTGATCGACGAGGTGCCGGGCGTCGTTGAATCAGCAGTCGTCGGTCTGCCACATCCGGACTTCGGGGAGGCCGTGACGGCTGTCGTGGTCGCGGAGAAAGGGGCGACGCTGGATGAGGCAACGGTGGTTGCCGCGATATCGCCCGGGCTGGCACGCTACAAGCAGCCGAAGCGGGTGCTGTTCACTGACGCATTGCCGCGTAATGTCATGGGCAAGGTCCAGAAGAATATGCTGCGGGATATGCACGCAACCCTCTACAAGGGCAATGGGGTCGCGGAGACCGGGAGCCGGACAGGATGAACAGCGACATCGGAACGAAGACAATATCGGACGACCTGGCCTTCAGTGACGCAACAGCATTGTCCAGCGCCATCGCGGCGCGGGAAATATCCTGCGTCGAGGTCATGCGAACCTATCTGGATCGCATAAGGCGGCTCAATCCGGTCCATAACGCCATCATCTCCATGCGTGATGAAGACACCCTGATGGCGGAGGCGGCGGAGGCGGATGCCGATCTGTCGGCGGGACGCCATCGCGGCTGGATGCATGGCTTTCCGCTGGCGGTGAAGGATCTTTCGGCCACGGCGGGAATCGCAACCACGTTCGGCTCCCCCGTTTTCGCCGGCAATGTGCCGGAGCAGGACTGCGTGATGGTTTCACGGTTGCGCGCTGCCGGGGCGATCGTCATCGGCAAGACCAATACGCCGGAGTTCGGTCTCGGCTCCCACACCTTCAACTCGCTGCATGGCGTCACCCGGAATGCCTGGAATCCGGCCCTGTCAGCAGGCGGCTCCAGCGGCGGCGCGGCGGTCTCCATCGCGCTCGGCATGCAGCCGGTGGCCGATGGCAGTGACATGATGGGTTCGCTCCGCAATCCGGCTGCCTTCAACAACGTCCTGGGCCTGCGCCCCACTTTCGGTCGGGTGCCTTATGGCCCGAAGCCGGAGGTGTTCGTGCATCAGCTTGGAACCAACGGTCCGATGGCGCGCAATGTGCGTGATCTGGCGCATCTGCTGGACGCGCAATCCGGCCATGACGCGACAGCGCCTTTCAGCCTTGATGCACCGCAGACAGCCTTCGCCGATGCTCTTGACGGTGACGTCACGGGTCTGCGCATCGGCTGGATCGGGGACTGGCAGGGTTACTATGCCTGCGAGCCGGGTATCCTGGATCTTTGTGGCAGGGGCGTGCAGCAGTTCGCGACGCTGGGTGCCCGGGTCGAGCCGCTGGTGCCCGACTTCGCTCCGGAAATGCTCTGGGATTCGTGGGTCACCCTGCGCAGCTGGTCCGTCGCCGGGGCCTACGCTGCCCACCTGTCGAACCCCGACACCCGCGACCTGCTGAAACCGGAACTGGTCTGGGAAATCGAGAACGGACTGACACTGACGGGCATGGCGGTGAATGCGGCCAGCGTGGCCCGCAGTGCCTGGTTCCGCTGCCTGACTGATCTGTTCACCCGCTATGACGCGATTGCCATGCCCTCCGCGCAGGTCTTTCCGTTCGATGCGGATATTGCCTGGCCAGACCGGATCGGCGACAGGACGATGGACTCCTATCATCGCTGGATGGAGATCGTCATCGCCGGGTCACTCAGCAGTTGTCCCTGCATCAACCTGCCCGCGGGGTTCGACCTGTCAGGCCGTCCAACCGGCTTTCAACTGATCGGGCGTCCGCGCGCTGAACAGCAGTTGCTGAAACTGGCGGCCCGCTACGAGGAAGCAACCGACTGGCTGTCGATGCGCCCTGAAGGTGCCCTCGGAACGGTCTAGGCAGAACCATCGTCAGGTGATCGTGCAGCGCTGGTTTCCGCATCGGATGGTTCAGAATACCGGCCGCCGACGGTTGCATGGGTGATCTCCCGACCCGTCGTGGTGTCCACCAGCATCGGGGTGACGGGGATGCCGGTTTCCCGGTTGACCAGTGTCACCGATGATCCGGCACGGGCAGGGACATTCGCGTTGGCCCAGTCCACCAGTGTCACGATCACCGGATAGAGAGCCTTGCCGCTCTCCGTCAGCAGATATTCGTGGCGGGGCGGGCGCTGCTGATACTGCTCCCGGTGCAGCACGCCGGCGTTCTCGAGCTTCTTCAGCCGATCCGACAGCACGTGACGGGTTATTCCCAGGCGTTCCTGCATCTTCTCGAACCGCCGGATGCCCTGAAAGCAGTCACGCAGGATCAGCATGGTCCAGCGGTCACCCACGACCGAAAGGCCACGGGCGACAGGGCAGGCTTCCTCTCTCAGGTCATTCCAGCGCATCTGCATTCCCGTTCAGCAATGGGTGTTGATAGCACAGATTGACAGGTTCCGAAAGGGAACGCAGTATATGCATTCCAAAAAGGAACGGACGTGTCACCCCGCCACGACGTGTCCGAGCACAAGGATCATCGCATGACGACGGAAGCATCTGTCACGGCACCAGTATCGTCCGCGTCGGCGGCATCGGCTGCGGCGCGAACCGCGCGAACCCAGTTGTTGCTGACCGCACCGATCGGTCGCACGCTGCTGCGGCTTGCGGCACCGAATGTCATTGCGATGTTCGTCATGGCGGCGGTGAGCATCGCCGAAGGTTTCTTTGCGGGCATCCTGGGGATCACCGCACTGGCCGGTCTGGCCCTGGTCTTCCCATTGGTGATGCTGACCCAGATGCTGTCCGCCGGTGCCATGGGCGGTGCCATCTCGGGCGCCATCGCCCGCGCGCTGGGGAACCGGGACCCGGACCGGGCAGGCAGCCTGACCTGGGCGGCCTGGACCATCGCAATCACGATTGCCGCGCTCTCGGCGGTGCTGATGGGACTGTTCGGCAGGGATGTCTTCGAACTGCTGGGCGGCGGCACCGAGACGGTGGATGCAGCGCTGGCCTATGCCGGGGTGTTCTTCCCGAGCTGCATCACCATCTGGCTGTGCCATTCGTCCCTCAGTGTCATCCGCGGGTCCGGCAACATGGGCACGCCATCGATGGTGCTGTTCCTGGTTTCCCTCGGCTCGATCCCCATCGCGGGGGCGTTGGCGCTCGGCTGGGGGCCGTTCCCTGCGCTCGGGATGCAGGGCCTGGCGGCGGGTCACGTCTTGGCCTATGGCATCGGTGCAATCGTGGCGCTGACCTTCGTCGGCGCGGGGCGCGTCGGCTTCTCGATCAGGGACCGGTTGCGCGGGCTGCGGCGGGACCTCTATCGCGACATTCTCGGCGTTGGCCTGATCGCGTCACTCAGCACCACCCAGACCGTGCTCACCACCGTGCTGATGGTTGGCCTGGTCGGCCTGCATGGGGAAGCGGCGCTGGCGGGCTATGGCCTGGGCGCGCGCCTGGAATTCCTGATGATCCCTGTCGTCTTCGGCATTGGTGCGGCCATGACCGCAATGGTCGGGGCGAATGTCGGCGCAGGCAACAGGCCGCGCGCCCTGCGGGTCGCCTGGACCGGTTCCTTCGCCGCCGCAGCCATCGTAGGCAGCATCGGGCTGCTGCTGTCGCTGCTGCCCGACCTCTGGCTGCGCATCTTTCTGGATGCGTCGGACACGGCAGCGCTGGAAGCCGGGCGCAGCTACTTCCGGACGGTCGCGCCGTTCTATTGCTTCTACGCCCTGGGCCTTGCCCTGTTCTTCGCCAGCCAGGGCGCCAGCCGCATGGTCTGGCCGATGATCGCCAGCATCTTCCGTATCGTCACCGCGTTCGGTCTGGCACTTTTCCTGACCCGTGCCATGGGCATGGGCGTGGCGGGGGTATTCAGCGGCGTGGCCGCAGGCATGATGGTCTACGGCATCCTCACCGCCCTGTCGGTGCGCCTGACGCGCTGGCGGTAACGGGGCGCAGGCCGGGTACAATGGCCCGGAAACAGAAAAAGGCCGGGGCATTGCTGGCCCGGCCTCTTCTGTCGCATCGCTGTCGGCCTGGGTGTCAGGCGGCGAGGAAGCGGTTCAGTTTCTCTTCGGCGTTCTCGTGGGCGATCTTCTCCACCGCAGCCAGTTCGCGCGTCAGGCGTTCCTTGGCGGCCTCGTAGATCTGGCGCTCGGAATAGGACTGGTCCGGCTGGTCCTCGTTGCGGTGCAGGTCGCGCACGACCTCCGCGATGGAGACCGGATCACCGGAATTGATCTTGGCTTCGTATTCCTGCGCACGGCGCGACCACATGGTGCGCTTGACCCTTGCGCGGCCCTTCAGCGTATCCATCGCCTGCTTCATCAGCTTGGTGGAGGCGAGGGCGCGCATGCCGGTGGCCGTTGCCTTGGTGACGGGAACACGCAGGGTCATCTTCTCGTGCGGGAAGTCGATGACGAAGAGCTGCAGCTTGAAACCGGAGATTTCCTGATCCTCGACAGCGGTGATCATGCCGACGCCGTGGGAGGGATAGACAACATAGTCATTGGCCTGGAATTCCAGCTTCGCCTTCTTCTTGCGCGGCGCAGCCTTGGCCCGGGTCTCGGTAGAACTTGCTTCAGTCATATCAGTCCTTCTCTTTCTGCCACGGCGGACACCCTGACGGTCCGCAGCGGTTCCTGTCCCGCGATCCTGAAAGGGCAAGAACCTGCCTGAACCACCCGGGAGGGCAGTCCCTTCAAGACAAACGGGACATGCAAGGTCTGGTCGCTGGCCGGGCGCGCGGCATTCAATTGGTTCCGACACGAAAAAACGGGCCGCCATCAGCCGCCCGCCGGAAGTCCGGTCATACAGATGCGCGCCCGCAGCTACCTGACCGAAGGGATATATAACACAAAAATGACAGTTCTCACAGTACTGACTCGCGTTCAGCGAACACAAATCACCGGTACCGGCCATGCAGGGTCACATGGCCGGGCCGCAGGCGCGCGTCAGGGCGTCAGTACAGGTGTCAGTCGCCCGCGCCGGGATTGGCGCTGAAATGCTTCTCGAACTTGCCCGGGGTCTCGCGCCAGTCGTCTGCGTCGGCCGGGCTATCGCCCTTGCGCGTGATGTTCGGCCACTTCTCCGAATATTCACGGTTCAGTTCCAGCCACTTGTCGGCTTCCGGATCGGTATCGGGCAGAATGGCCTCGATCGGGCATTCGGGCTCGCAGACACCGCAGTCGATGCACTCGTCGGGGTGGATCACCAGCATGTTCTCGCCCTCGTAGAAGCAATCCACGGGACAGACTTCAACACAATCCTGGAACTTGCACTTGATGCAGTTCTCCGCGACGACATAAGGCATCTGCCTTCACTCCCCTTAGCTGTGCCATGATCCACCGGTGACCCTTTCACCGGCTCTCAGGTATCACTCAGTCCGAACTGCCCTGCAGCCGTTCAGCTACGCGCTGCCGCGCCTCACCATTTTCCCTGTCGGAAACATAGATGAGGCCTCCGATGCGGCGCAACAGGTTGGCTTCATAGGCGTGCAATTCGCCATCTGCAAGCACGACCTCCCAAAGCATCTCGATCACTTCGACGCGGCGTTCGGGCGGATAGCCTTCCTTGATCGCGCGGGTGAAGGTGCTGATCTCGACAGCATCCTGCTGACGGCTCTCGGCCATCTCGATCAGCGAAGTGGTCTCGTCGGCAGTCAGCGTGAACTTCTCCGCCAGCACGCGCCGCACTGTTGTCTGCTCCGTCGAATCGAATTCCCCGTCCAGATGCGCGGCCTCGATCAGCAGGATTGCCGCTGCCAGATGCAGGTCGTCGGGTGCGGCACTGGCCGCTTCGGCAGCGCTTCCACCGCGCAGGCTGTCCAGCCATCGCGTCACACGGTTCGTTGAGGCCATTCGGAAATTTTCCTGAGTCCTGTGTTCAGCCTGTCATGTGCACAGACGACATATCGCCCGTTCAGAAAAGGCCAAGCGTGTCGATCTTCGAAAGTTCGCGTGGATCCAGTTGCCGCTGGTCCGCGTCGCGCTTGTTGAACAGCACCAGGTCGCTCAGCAGCGTGTTGACCTTCTTCAGGCTCTGCTCCTGCGCCGCGGCCAGATCGCGGATACCCTCCGGCGGTGACATGGCACCGGCAGACCGCAGCAGGGCCAGCTCGCCGCTGGTGGCGCCTTCCGGCCCGGTTCCGGTGACAGAGGTGACAATGCGGCCATCCTGCCCGATGGCGACGGAGGTGACGCGCTTGCCCGTGCGCGGTGCCGCGGTCTGCTGCACCCCGCCAGGCCCCGGCGGGCGCAGGTTGAAGTCGGGCGGGACCACAAGGGGCGAGAACACCGTCACCCGGCTTTCGTCCGGCGACGACTTGTTCAGGCCCAGCGTGTTCTTCACCGTGTCGCAGCCGCCGACAACCAGCACAAGGGCCAGCACGGGCAGCAAACGGGTCAGACGATTCTCAAGACTGGTTTTCATGGCTGCCGTTTCTAGCGCCAAGACGGCGTCCGAACAAGGAATCCAGCAGCAGGATAGCCACTCCACACGAAATAGCGATATCCGCCACGTTGAAAGCGGGCCAGTGCCAGCCCGCGACATGAAAGTCGAAGAAGTCCGCGACCTGTCCGTAATTGACCCTATCGACGGCATTGCCGATGGCCCCGCCGATCACGGCAGCAAGTGCAAACCGCTGCCAGGGCCCCTCCGCCCGGCGCATCCAGAAGAACAGGAAAACCGAGACGACCACGTTCACACCAGCCAGCACCCAGCGGGTCTCTTCCGGATCGCCGCCGAACAGTCCGAAACTGACCCCCGGATTCCAGACCATCACCAGGTTGAAGAACGGGGTCAGCGCCAGCGTCGCGAAGTCACGCGCGGCCATGACGTCGATCAGCCACGCCTTCGAGGCCTGATCAAGGACGATCAGAATGGCCGAGAATACCAGCGCGCGAGCGATCATTGCGGATCCGAAGGACATGGACTGTGCGTATGCTGACAGTTGGCTCCGGCAACGCATCCGGTCAAGCCCCTTCTCCTGCGACGCGGCAGAGTCCAGTATGCGGGCAGTGATTGAGCGACCCTGGGGAGGATCGGACTTGGCTCACGCCCATGTGCTGGACGGCATTCGCGTACTCGACTTCACACAGTTCATTGCCGGCCCGGCCTGTACCCGCCTGATGGCGGAGATGGGGGCGGACGTCATCAAGCTGGAACATGCGCCCGGCGGCGACCTCTGCCGCGTCCTGCCGGTCATCAAGGACGGAAGGTCCGGATACTTCGTGCAGCACAATCAGGGCAAGCGCTCGGTCTGCCTCGACATGCGCACGGCAGAAGGCAAGGCGATCATCCGCGACCTGATTGCCTGGGCCGATGTGGTGGTGGAGAACTTCTCGCCGGGTGTGATCGACCGGATGGGATTTGGCTGGGCCGAGGTTCACGCCATCAATCCATCGGCCATCATGTGCTCCATCTCCGCCTTCGGGCAGAGCGGGCCGCTGCATCAACTGGTCGGTTTCGACTATATCGCCCAGGCCTATGCCGGGGTGACCTCCATGATCGGGGAACCCGACGGGCCGCCGCCCATCGTCGGGATGGCGATCGGCGATGTCGGCACGGCGATCACCGCGCTGGCCGCCATCAATGGCGCGCTGTTCCATCGCGAGCGGTCACGCGGCGACGGTCCGGGCAAGGGCCAGCACCTCGATATCTCCCTGCTGGATTTCTACTTCCACTGCCATGAAATCAACGTGGAGGTGCATTCTTTGAGTGGCGGCACGGTCGAACCGCACCGCACCGGCAGTCATCATGCGATGGTGGCCCCCATCGGCATCTTCAGGGCAAAGACCGGCTATCTGGTTCTGGTGGCACTGGGCGACCAGTGGTCGCGGGTCTGCAGGGCCATGGGACGCGAGGACCTGATCCGGGACCCGCGGTTCGTTGATGGACCGGCAAGGATGACGAATCAGGCTGAACTGATCGAATTGATCGAGGGATGGCTGGGCAGCCTGGACTCCGATGAGGCAGGGATTGAGGCGCTGCAGGCGGAGAGGGTGCCCTGCGCGCCGGTTCTGAGTGTTGCCGATGCCATGCGACATCCGCACCTGATCGAGCGTGGCACGGTACGCCATATCGACGACCGGGGCGTCGGGCCGATGGCCATCACCGGCAATCCGCTGCGCTATTCGGACTTCCCCGATACCCTTGGCCTGACTGCCCCCTTCTTGGGCGAACACAATGAAGCGGTCCTGGGCGGTGAACTGGGCATGTCAGCGGCAGATGTCTCGAAGTTGCAGACCAGCGGTGTGCTGCATGCGGAGCGGCGGTAGCGGGTACGCTTCCCCGGCAGGGGGAGAAGCATACCCGCGCCAGTTCATCGGACGTTGACGATGACCTTGCCGGTGGCCTTGCGGGCGGCCAGAGCCTTCATCGCGTCCGGTGCCTGTTCCAGCGGGAAGGTCATGGAGACATGCGGGCGCAGCTTGCCCTCGGCACACCAGTCAAGCAGTGTCCTGAACTGGTTGCGGCATTCCTCCGGATTCCGCTCCGTCCAGGCGCCCCAGAACACGCCGACGATCTGGCATTGCTTCAGCAGCACCAGGTTGGCCTTGGCCTCGGGGATGCGACCGGAGGCGAAGCCGACCACCAGCAGACGCCCGCCCCAGTTGATGCAGCGGAGCGATTCGTCGAAGGCGTCACCGCCGACCGGGTCATAGATCACGTCGGCACCCTGGCCGCCGGTCAGTTCCTTGACGGTGTCGCGGATCGAATGGTCGGAATAGTTGAAGACGTGGTCCGCACCATATTCCTTCACGATGTCCATCTTCGCGTCCGAACCGACGGTGCCGATCACCGTCGCGCCCATGCGCTTGCCCAGTTCCACGGCGTTCAGCCCGACACCGCCGGACGCCCCGTGCACCAGCAGCACTTCGCCGGGCTTCAGTTCACCCCGGTCCTTCAGCGCGTGATAGGTCGTGCCATAGGTGACCGGGAAACCGGCCGCCTGCTCGAAGGTCACGGCATTGGGCAGCAGGAACGTCTTGGCGGCCTTGGCGACTGCCTGCTCGGCATAGCCACCGCCCATGCTGGTCATTGCCATCACCCGGTCACCGGGCCTGAAACCCGTCACACCCTCGCCGACAGCGGAGATGACGCCACCGACTTCCATGCCGGGTGAGAAGGGGAAAGATGGCTTGAACTGATACTTGCCCGCGATCATCAGCAGGTCCGGGAAGTTCACCCCCGCACAGTGCACGTCGATGCGCACCTCGCCCGCGCCCGGCTCCGGCGAGGCAACTTCCTCCAGCTTCAGATCATCAGGCCCGCACCATTCGTGACACAGCATCGCTCTCATCGGTTCTTCTCCCCTCGCGTTTGCATTCGCTGCCCGATGACGTAGCCCGCACGCCCGGTCACGACAAGGTGGTGGACAGGTTCCCCGACGTAAAATCCCGATGTTTCACCGAATCTGGTCCGATTCGGGCGATTCCGGTTGAACACCTGGCCAATTCGCTTTGGGATGCAATGCGAAGCAGAACCCGAGATAACAGGGAGATCCCGAGAATGCGGTTCCTGAAGCAACTGACACTCACCGCTGCGGCGCTGGCCACGGCTGCGGCACTTTCCTCCGCCCAGGCCGACGGCATGCAACTGAAGATCGGAACGGAAGGCGCCTACCCTCCGTTCAACAACCTGACTGCGGACGGCAAGCTGGAGGGTTTTGACGTCGACATCGCCAAGGCGCTCTGTGCCGAGATGAAGGCGGAGTGCACCTTTGTCACCCAGGACTGGGACGGCATCATTCCGGCGCTTCAGGCCGGCAAGTATGATGCGATCATCGCCTCCATGTCGATCACGGACGAGCGCAAGAAGAAGGTGGATTTCACCGAGAAATACTACAACACGCCCCCGGCGATTGCCGTGCCGAAGGATTCCGCGCTGAAGGGCACCAGCCCTGCCGATCTGGCCGGTGCCGCCATCGGGGTGCAGGGTTCCACCACCCATTCCAACTATTCCGAGGCGACCTATACCGACAGCACGGTTCGGGGCTATCCCACTGCTGATGAATACAAGCTGGATATTGCGAATGGTCGCCTGGACGCAGTGGTCGATGATGTCACGGTGTTGCAGGAATGGCTGGAGAGTGACGACGGCACCTGCTGCAAGCTGCTGGGCACCATCACTCCGGACCCGGCCATCCATGGCGAGGGGGCAGGCATCGCCATCCGCAAGGGTGAGACCGAACTGGCGCAGAAATTCAATGCCGCGATCAAGGCAATCCGCGCCAATGGCGTCTACAAGTCGATCAACGACAAGTACTTCACGTTCGACGCCTACGGCGGCTGACCGGACCTGACGTGCCTGATGACGGGCACAGCATGAAGCAGGCCCTGCCTGTGACCCTTCCCATCCGCTGCCTCGCCGGGCGAAGGCGGCGGGTGGGACCGGTTCGGGCTGTGGCGTGGGTGCCGTATGGATGAGGTGCTCGCCCTTCTGAGCCTCAGTGACACCGGCTGGGGTGACGAGATCGCGTCCGGGGTTGGTGTCACCATCTCGCTGGCGCTTGCCACCCTGCCGCTGGGGCTGCTGATCGGGTTCCTCGTGGCCCTGGCGAAGCAGTCGGAGGAGCAGACGCTGCGGCTGGCCGGCAATATCTACACGACCGTCTTTCGCGGGTTGCCGGAATTGCTGACGCTCTTCCTGGTCTACTTTGGTGCCCAGATCGGCATCCGGCAACTGCTGCTGGCGATGGGCAGCGAGACGACGATAGAGATCAACAGCTTCCTCGCCGGCATGGTGGCGCTTGGGTTGGTCTTTTCCTCCTTCTCCAGCGAGGTCTTCCTCTCGGCATTCCGCGCCATCCCGCGCGGGCAGTACGAAGGCGGCTATGCCATCGGCCTGTCACGGTTCCAGACCATGCGTCTGATCATCCTGCCGCAGCTGATCCGCATCGCGCTGCCGGGGCTGAGCAACCTCTGGATGATCCTGCTGAAGGATACGGCGCTGGTCAGTGTCATCGGCCTGTCGGACATCATCCGCCAGACCGGCATCGCCGCCCGCGTGACCAAGGAAGCCTTCCTGTTCTTCGGCGTCGCCTGCCTGCTGTATCTGGTGCTGGCGATCCTGTCGTCGGTTGCCATCGGCGCGATCAATCACTGGGCCGCGAAGGGGGACGCACCCCGATGACGGCCATCGTCAACGAGCATATACAGCCTGCCCTGCCGCCACCGCCCGTGCGCCGCCGCTGGAACGGTACGCGAACAACTGGCTGGATCGCGCTGGTGGCAATGGTCGGGATGCTGGCGGGACTGGGCCTCTATCTGATCCTCGCCTGGGACAGTGAGCTCGTCGCGAAATATGGACCGAAGTACTGGAAAGGTCTGCAGATCACTCTCGGGCTGGTGGCGACGTCGCTGGTCTTCGGCGCGGCCATGTCACTGCCGGTGGCCATGGCACGACTGTCACCCAACCGTGCCGTGGGTGCGCTGGCCTATTGCTATGTCTATCTGTTCCGCGGCACGCCGCTGCTGGCGCAGGTCTTTCTTGTCTACTACGGGGCAGGCGAGTTTCGCCCGGAGTTGCAGTCAGCGGGTCTGTGGCTGTTCTTCCGTGATCCCTGGAACTGCGCTGTCTTCGCCTTTGCCCTGAACACGGCGGCCTATCAGGCGGAGATCCTGCGCGGTGCGATCCAGTCGGTCGCGAAGGGGCAATGGGAAGCGGCGGAGGCGCTGGGCCTCACCCGGTTCCAGGCCTTCCGCAAGATCATCCTGCCGCAGGCCCTGATCGTGGCGCTGCGTCCCTATGGCAACGAGATCATCCTGATGCTGAAGGGATCGGCCATCGTTGCCATCATCACGGTGCTGGACCTGATGGGGGAGACGCGGCGCGCCTATTCCCGCAGCTTCGACTTCCAGACCTATCTCTGGGCCGCTGTCGTCTACCTGCTGATGGTGGAAACCATCCGCAACATATGGGAACGGCTGGAGAAACGCCTCACCCGCCACCTGCGGCGCGACGGGTGAGGCAGCGTCCGGAAGTCATGCTCCAGAAGACAGGCCCGTGATCAGTCCCGGAACTTCTTGAACAGGTCGTGAGCGACCTTGCGGATCTGGATTTCCTCGGTGCCTTCGGTGATGCGATAGCGGCGATGGTGGCGGTAGATGTGCTCGAAGGGCTTGTAGCGGGTATAGCCCATGCCACCGTGCACCTGCATGGCCCGGTCCGCCGCTTCGCAGACAAACCGGTTGGCGCGGTAATTGGCCATGGCGACCCAATGCGTCACCTCCATGTGGTGGGCCTGGTCCAGATGCCAGGCGCTCTTGTAGACCAGGTTGCGCAGCATCTCGGCTTCGGTGTTCAGTTCAGCCAGTGGCCACTGGATCGCCTGGTTCGTGCTCAATGGCTTGCCCCAGGTGATGCGCTTGTTGGCCCATTGCACCGCCTCGTCGACGCAGTACTGCCCGGCACCGAGGCTGGAGGCCGCCTGCCGGATACGGTTCTCGTGGAAGAATGCCTGGGCGCATTCCAGACCGCGTCCCTCCTCGTGCAGGATGGCACTGTCCGGCACCCAGACATCGCGGAAATGCACCTCCGCATGATCGGACGGCATATTGAACGTCCAGTGCATGTAGGCAATGTCCACGCCCGGCGTCTCCACCGGCACGATGAAGGCGGTGATGCCGCTGGGGCGGCCCACATCGCCTGAGGTCCGGGCGAAGACCACGTCATGGGAGGCATTGGACATGCCGGAGTTCCAGCGCTTGGTGCCGTTGATCAGCCAGCCGCCGTCCTTCTGCACCGCGGTGGTTTCCATGTAGGTGGCATCGGAGCCGTGGTTGGGTTCGGTCACGCCAAAGGCCACGCGCTTGCGGCCGGTGATCATGTCCTCGATGAACTCTTCCTTCTGGGCCGCGTTTGCAACGGCGTGGAAGATCATGACGACCGGGAAGTTGCCGACAATCGAACTCTCGTTCTGCAGGT
Source organism: Minwuia sp. (assembly GCA_029213165.1). GTDB lineage: Bacteria > Pseudomonadota > Alphaproteobacteria > Minwuiales > Minwuiaceae > Minwuia. The sequence continues at coordinate 67,070 of JARGNO010000001.1, read as the reverse complement.
CGTTGTGCAGGCCCAGCCCGCGATGGGCGAGGTGTTCGCGAATGATCGCCATGCCGAGGTTGGACCCGGCGGAGCCGCCGATATCCGTGGGCAGGGCCCAGCGCAGATGACCGGCCTTGTCGGCGCGGCGTTTCATCTCCGCCAGCAGTTCCTCCCACTCTTCCTTCGGGCGGCCACCGTTCTCCCAGTCGGTACGTTCATATTCGCGCCGGTGGTCGAAGAAGCGGATGTTCTCCTCCTCCAGCGGTTTGATCTCCTTCTCGATGAAGGCATCGAGCACGCCGATGTAGTCGCTGATCTCGCGCGGAATCGTGAAGTCCATGGTCACCCTCCCCAGGGGTCTGTTTCGGTCTGTGGCCTGCACCATCCCTCTCCCCGCCCGGCCCCCCACAGCA
>JARGNO010000001.1:40996-66665 GCA_029213165.1 Minwuia sp. | reverse complement strand
GACCTTGTGGGGGTGGCCGGGCGGGGAGAGGGATGGTGCAGGCCGTCTAGTCCAGTCTCACCACCAGCTTGCCCACCGCCTTGCGGTCGCGCATGGCCCTGAAGGCGTCGATGCCTTCGTCCAGGCTGTAAGTGCCACCGATGTGCGGGCGCAGCTTGCCATCCGACCAGAGTTCCATCATGGCTGCGATATTGGCCCGGCAGCGATCCGGGAACCGACGGGAGAAGCCCTGGTAGGCAACACCGATCAGTTCGATCTGCTTGATCAGGATGTGATTGGCAGGCAGTTGCGCGATATCACCGGCGGCGAAGCCGATCACCAGCATCCGCCCGCCCCAGTTGATCGAGCGGATGGCCTGATGGCTGTAGTCCCCGCCTACGGAATCGAAGATCACATCCGCGCCGCGACCATCGGTCAGCGCCTTGATCTGGTGGCGCAACTCGTCGCCCTCAGCGTAGTTCACCAGATCATCGGCACCGCGCGCCTGACAGGCAGCCAGCTTCTCGTCCGAGCTTGCGGCGGCAATCACCCGCGCGCCCCAGGCCTTGCCCGCCTCCACAGCCGCCAGACCGGTGCCGCCGGATGCGCCCAGAACCAGCAGGGTCTCACCCGCCTGCAGGCGCCCCCGATCCTTCAGCGCATGATGGATGGTGCCATAGGTCAGGCAGAAGGCGGCGGCGGTGTCGTAGTCCATCGCGTCGGGCAGGGGAAACACCCAGTCTGTCGGGCAGACAACGAATTCCGCCAGACAGCCGATCCAGGGATGCACCGCGACCCGCTGGCCGATTTCCAGACCTGAAACGCCGTCACCAAGGGCGTCGATGGTGCCTGCGGCTTCCATCCCCGGCGCGAAGGGCGGTTCGCCGCTGTACTGGTATTTGCCCTGCGGCATCAGCAGGTCCGGAAAGTTCAGGGAAACGGCGTGGACCCGCACGCGGATCTCGCCAGCGCCCGGCTCCGGCTTCGGCAGTTCGCCGACCTTCAGATCCTCGATGGACCCGATCTTCTCGCAGATGATCGCCCGCACCCTGTCCTCCCCTGAACCTCGTGCTGTCGTCTGCTGCAACTATAGGAGCTTCCATGTGGAAACGCAGCGTTTCCCTTGCCTGAACTTGTCGCGGGGCAGGGATGCGCTCATTTCGGGTGTAGGATCAGCGAAAAGAGAATGTCCGGGAGAAACGATCATGGCACTTGACCGAATTGACCATCTGGCCTTCATCACGCCGGACCTGACCGGCACCATCCGCTTCTATCGTGACCTGCTGGGCATGGAGCTGTCGCTGGGGATCGGTCATGACGGCTTCCGCCATTACTTTTTTACTGCCGGCCACAATTACATTGCCTTCTTCGCCTACGACGGCGCGTCGGCCATGACGAAGAAGTTTCACGGCAACCGAACCTCCGACCCCATCGGGTTCGACCATGTGGCCTTCACCGTCGAAACGCGGGAGGAGTTCTTCGAGTGGAAGGACCGGCTGGAGGCCGCGGGTATCGAGGTCACCGGTCCGATCGACCATGGCGTCTTCTGGTCGCTGTATTTCTTCGACAACAACAACATCCCGCTGGAGATCGCCTGGAACCTCATGGAAGTCGCGGAAGCGCCTGCCGTGGTCGATGACGACATTCCCGCCATCGTCCACGAGGGTTCCGGTCCGCAGCCGGGGCACTGGCCGGAGATCACGCAGCGGACAGCGCCGGAGGACATGAAGCCTGCGAAGGCGGGCAATGCCTATGCGCTGCGCAAGGAACTTCTGGCCAGCGGGCGGGGCCGGCTGACGGCCGCCGGGCGTGTCGCGTTGGAACAGGTCGGCGAGGACTGAGGAATTTCGTGCCGGCTCAGAACTGGCGCAGCAACCGCATGATGTAGTCGAGTTCGTCGGTGGTGCGGCTGCGCTGACCGGAACGGCGGCGCAACTCGTCGAGGATCTCGCGGGAGCGTTGCAGCGCACTCTGGGCCGGGACCATGTCGCCGGTCCCTTCGCCCCAGCTGTCGGTGGGCGAACGTCCCAGCGGATCGGTCGGCTCACCATTGCGCCCGTCCTGTCCCGGGGCGTCCTGGTTCTGGGCCTGCCCCTGCCCCTGGTCAGCCAGGTCCTGAAGCACCGATTCAGCACCGCGCCGCAGCCGGTCCAGCGCCTGCGCCTGCTCATCCATCGCCTGATCGGACTGGCCCGCACCAAGGGATGACTGGGCGGAACGCATGGCCTGTTCCGCCTCCCCCAGTTCCCCCGGGATACTGCCCATGCTCTCGCCCAATTGCTGCATCAGTTCGCCAAGCCGTCGTCGCAACTGGCCCTGTGCATCGGCCAGGTCCTGTTCGCTCTGCTGACCCGGCGTACCGCCACGGGCGCCCTTGTTCTGGTCGAAGGTCTGCGAGCGACCGAACCGGTTGCGGCCCGGTGAATTGAACGGATTGGTCTGGGACGGCAGTTTCGAGTCCGGCTGCGACTGCTGCTGGCGCCGCTCGAACGTGCGGTCCATCAGCTGCTGCTGCTGTTCCATCATCTGCCCGAGCTGGTCGGCCAGCCGTTCGGCCTGCTGTTCCGACTGCGCCCGCCCGCCCTGGTTCCCCATCTGCAGGTTTTCCAGCATGTTCTGCAGTTGCGACAGCATCTGGCGTGCCTGGTCGCGCGCGCCGGAACGCGACAGTTCCCGCGCCTTGTCCAGCATGTCGGCGAGGCTCTGGCGTTCGACGCTTTCCGCGCCGTCCATTTCAGGCATTTCCTCGCCCGCTTCCATGCGGCGCTGGGCGTCCTGCTGCATGGCGCGCAGATACTCGTCCATGGCTTCCTGCAATTCGTCCATCAGGGCCTGGATCTCGGCCTCCGACGCGCCATTGGCCAGGGCTTCGGAAAGCCGCTCCTGGATGTCGCGCAGACGGGCCTGGGCGACGGAGATATTGCCGTCCTCGATCCTCAGCGCTGTCTGCCAGAGCATCTGCTGACTGGCGGCCAGGGTCTCCGCGTCGCTGCTGGCGGCGAGGTCGGAGGCAAGCATGCTCAGTCCGATATGTACCGCGAAGTCACTGTGATAGCGCTTCGGATTGATCATCAGCGCGTGCAGCGCACGAACCACCCATTCACGCTGTCCCGCCGCGTCGTCATGCAGTCGCTGCCGCAGTTCGATCACGGCACGGGCGGCGGGCTGCTTGAAGGTACGCGCGGGCAACTGGAAGGTCAGGGGATCGGAGCGACCGGTCTGGTCCGCGTCATCCCTTGCCTCCATCACCAGCACGACCTGCTTGCCTGCCCAGGGGTGGGCTGCCAGATCGCGGAATACGGTATCAATGGCTTCCAGCGGCCTGCGGCTCGACAGCGGCAGGTCGAGAATGATCTCGCCGTCATGCCCGTCGCGCGTGATCCGGGCCGAGACACCGGCCACGCCATAGTCATCGGTGGCGTGATACGAGAGCCGCATGGCGCCGCGCAGGGTGCCCTTTGGCGGCTCCGTTAGTTCGATCTTCGGCTGGTGGTCGGGGATGATGCTGATCGGCCAGCCTGCGATCTCGTTCTCCCCGTCGCGAATGCTCAGGCGCTCACCCGCCGTGATCAGCCGTTCGATCTGCAGGTCCTTCTCCCCCACGCGCTCGAACGCCTCGACGCTGCCCGCAACTGCCAGTGCCGGGTCCGCGGGGCCATGATAGCGGGCCAGGAAGCGGCTTCCGGTCGGAACGGCAAGTGGCTCCGCGGCGCTGCCGTCATCAATCGAAGGCGCAGCGGCGCTGATGAAGACCGGCGGCATGCCGGTATGGGCTGGCGGCGTCACCCAGGCCTCCAGCACCGTGTCGTCGGCCAGACCATCCGCTGCGGTGCCGGTGTCCATCGCGGCGATCAGCCGATCCCCCGTCCGCCCTCCGGCCACGGCCAGGCTGAGGCAGAAGATCATCAGCACCAGCAGACGCAGCGCCATCGGATCACGGGCAGGCATCCGGGTATCGGCGGCGGGGGGGCGCAACGCGCCGATGCGGGCCGCCATCTGGCGCCGATGGGCCTGCCAGAGTGACCGGGCCGCTGCATCGTTGCGCCCGACGGCGATCTGGTCATGAACACTGGTGAGCGGCCTGTGTGCGCCGCCGGAACGCTCCAGCCGCTGAATCACTTCTTCGGCGGACGGTCCCTGCCAGGCCAGCAGGCCGCGCAGCAGCAGGAACAGGCACCCGAGAGCACCCGCCGCCAGTCCCAGAAGGTGCAGGACGGGAGGCAGCAATTGCCAGAGGCCGAGAAGGGTAACGGAGACAAGCAGAAGGGTCGCGGCGAAACCCGGCCAGAGCAGCGGAACCAGACGCTCCCAGCCCAGGATCAGGCGTGTCGCCCACAGCTTCCGCCCCAGCGCCGCGCGCTGCCGCGGTTCAAGGATGCTGTCCAGCGTCTCGTCGCGTTCGTCTGCCATCAGGCTCCCTGGTTATTCAACTGTTCTGTTCGAGCCACGAAGGTATGGCGTCGAGACCCAGAAGATCATCAAAGGTCTGGCGCGCCCGCACAACCGCGAAGCGGTCGCCGTCCACCAGAACCTCGGGCACCAGCAGGCGGGTGTTGTACGTTGACGCCATCACCGCACCATAGGCACCGGCACCCATGAAGCACAGCGTATCACCGGCAGCGACGGATGGCATGTCACAATCCCTTGCGAAGGTGTCGGTGCTCTCGCAGATCGGACCGACAAGGTCGGCGCGGATCATCTCGCCCTGCGGCTGCCGCTCCGTGCGGATCTCGTGCACCGCATCGTACATGGCCGGGCGCACCAGATCGTTCATCGCCGAATCGAGGATGACGAAAGTCCGGCCGTCGCCGTCCTTCACGTAGATCACCCGCGACAGCAGCGCCCCGGCATTGCCGACGATCATCCGGCCCGGTTCGAAGATCAGCGTGGCACCCAGATGCCCGACGGTGCGGCTGACGATGTCCGCATAGGCGTCGGGAGAGGGCGGGACGGCATCAGGGCTGTAGGGAATGCCCAGTCCGCCACCCAGGTCGATGGTGTTGATCTCGTGTCCGTCTTCCCGCAGCACCGTGACCAGATCCGCCGCACGGGCGAAGGCCTTCTCGAAGGGGCTGAGGTCGGTGAGCTGCGAACCGATATGCAGGTCGACGCCGATGACCCGGATCCCGGGCAGCTTCGCAGCGCGGGCGTAGACATCGCGGGCGCGGCCTATGGGAATGCCGAACTTGTTCTCTGCCTTGCCTGTGGAGATCTTGGCGTGGGTCAGCGCATCCACGTCCGGATTGACACGTATCGTGATTGCGGCGGTCAGACCCAGCCCGGCGGCGGTCTCCGAAAGGGCTTCCAGTTCCGGCTCCGATTCCACGTTGAACTGCCGGATACCGGCCTGCAACGCGAAGGCCATCTCCGCCCGCGTCTTGCCGACACCGGAGAAGACGATCTTCTCCGGCGGCACCCCGGCGGCGAGACCGCGGCGCAGTTCCCCCTCCGACACCACATCGACACCGGCACCCATGCGGGCGAGCGTGCGGATGATGGCCAGGTTGCTGTTGGCTTTCACCGAATAGCAGATCAGGCTTTCCACATCGGGACAGGCGCTGGCCAGCGCCATGGCGAAGACCCGGTACTGGCGACGCAGCATGGCCGAGGAATAGACATAGACCGGGCTGCCGACCCGGTCCGCGATATCGGCAATGGCGACATCCTCCACATGCAGGTGGCCATCGCGGTACTGGAACTGATCGGTCATTCGGCGCTCTCTTGCTGCTGCTTCTTTTCCTGCGCGGCCTGCTGCCGGGCACTCTCGGACGGGGTCAGGGGCTCGCCCTTCTTGCCACAGGCGCTGATACCGATGGTCAGCACCAGCAGCGCCAGAACCAGGGGCCGCATCATGCCAGCTTCTCCCGCCAGCGGTTGATCTGCGCCCGGACCTGCTCCGGCGCGGTGCCGCCATAGGACTTGCGTGCGTGCACGGCACTTTCTGCGTCCAGCACCTTGTAGACCGCATCGGTGATCCGCGGCTCGATCTGCTGCAGCACCTCCAGCGGCAGGTCGGCCAGGTCGCAGCCACGGTCCTCCGCCGCCTTCACTGCCGCGCCGGTGGCGTGATGCGCTTCCCGGAACGGCATGTCGAGGGCCTGCACCAGCCAGTCGGCGAAGTCGGTGGCAGTGGCGAAGCCGGAAGTGGCGGCAGTACGCAGCGCATCCCGGTTCGGCACCATGTCGGCGATCATGCCCGCCATGGCGGTGACACAGAGTTCGATGGTGTCGGCGGCGTCGAACAGGGCTTCCTTGTCTTCCTGCATGTCCTTGCCATAGGCCATGGGCAGACCCTTCATCACCATGGTCAGCGCCACATAGGCCCCGCTGACCCGCCCGATCTTGCCCTTGATCAGTTCCGCCGCATCCGGGTTGCGCTTCTGCGGCATGATCGAGGAACCGGTGGAGAAGGCGTCCGACAGGGTGACGAAGCGGAACTGCGCCGAGGACCAGATCACCAGTTCCTCCGCCAGCCGCGAAAGATGCATCGCGGCGACATTGGCGGTGTGCAGGAAATCGAGGCAGAAATCACGGTCAGACACTGCATCCAGGCTGTTGGCTGTGGGCCGGTCGAAGCCGAGCGCGGCCGTGGTTGCATCGCGGTCGATGGGAAACGAGGTGCCCGCCAGTGCCGCCGACCCCAGTGGTGATTCATTCAGCCGCCGCCGTGTCTCAGCCAACCGGTCCCGGTCGCGCCCGAACATCTCGACGTAGGCCATCATGTGGTGGCCGAAGGTCACTGGCTGGGCCACCTGCATGTGGGTGAAACCGGGCATCACCGCCGCCGCATGGGCATCGGCCTGGTCGAGCAGCGCCGTGATCAGGTCGCGGAACGCCAGGTCGAGGCGGTCGATGGTGTCGCGCACCCACAGCCGGAAGTCGGTTGCCACCTGGTCATTGCGGCTGCGGCCCGTGTGCAGGCGGCCCGCCGTCGGGCCGATCAGCTCCCGCAGCCGGTTCTCCACATTCATGTGGATGTCTTCCAGCGCGGCGGAGAACTGGAACTTCCCGTCCTCGATCTCACGCAGAATTGTGTCCAGACCGTCATTGATTGCGGCAACGTCATGCCTTGTCAGGATATCCTGCGCAGCCAACATGTCGGCATGCGCCTTCGATCCCCGGATGTCCTGGGCATGGAAGCGCTGGTCGAAATCGATGGAGGCGTTGATCTTCTCCATCACCTTCGCGGGGCCGCCGGCGAAACGGCCGCCCCACATCTCATTGCTGGTGGGTTTGTCTGACATGAATTTTCTGTGGCCTGGAATGTTGCACCGGATCGGCCTTGTGGCCCTGTTGATGGCGATCCTTAGTCCGGCAGGCGCCGGAGCGGAACCCCCGCTGGCGCAATATGCCACCGGACAGCTCCAGAATCTTGCGGTTCATGACACGCCGAAACCGATTTCCGATGCGACTTTCAGGGATGGCAGCGGTGCGGAGGTCGGCTTCGGTGACTTTCGGGGCAGGGTGGTACTGGTCAATCTCTGGGCCACCTGGTGCGCCCCGTGCCGCCACGAGATGCCTTCGATCAGCCGCCTGCACGCAGCGCGAGGTGGTGATGATTTCCTGGTCGCGGCAATCTCGGTCGACCGTGGCGGTGCAGAAAAGTCGCTGGCCTTCCTGAAGGAAGTGGACGCTGACAATCTGCCACTGTTCGTCGATCCGACCACCCGGATCGGTCGCGCGCTGGGGGCCTACGGCCTGCCGATCACCATCCTTCTGGACCGAGAGGGGCAGGAAGTGGCGCGGCTGGTCGGCCCGGCGGAATGGGACAGCCCCGAGGCGCTGGCCCTGATTGACGCCCTGATCGCAGTGGGCCGTTCCTGAGAGGATGAATTGCCGAGTTACTGCACCGGCCCGCTCAGTCTTCCTTCGGTTCGCACAGCACGGCGTAGGGCGCATCCAGGCGCTGGCCGTTGTAGAACAGCGCGCCGGTTTTCGGGTTCACTGTCACCTGCCCGGCGTTGATCCCGGCATCATTCAGGAATGGCGGGGTATCCGCGCCCAGAATTTCGGCCAGCGGCACACGCAGGTCGATGGTGATCTCGTTCGGCAGGGTGATGCCGCCTGAGCCGGGCAGGTCGGCGGGGGCGACCGCATTGCCGTTTGCATCGAGACCGGGCCGGTAGGCCACATCGGCATCCGGCCTGTGGATCTCCACCAGGCGGCAGGTTTCTTCAGGGTCCGGCTCTGCGGGCCAGGTCTTCGGAGCGGCGATCAGTGCTGAAGGCAGCATCGTCAGCAGGATCAGCAAGGGTAAGGGATTGCGCATCGGTCCATTCTGGCGACGATAGCTTGATATTTGGTTGCCAGGGGGAGGCAGGGTTTCATGGCGCGGATTGTCTATCTCGATGCGTTTCCGGCGGAGAATGCCTTGCCCATCCTGGCCGAACGGCCGGAACATGAGGTGATCCGCATCGACAGACATGCACCGTTCGATGAGTGTCTTGCGACACTCGGCGGCGCACACGCTTTCCAATGCGTTCCGGCACGGGACGAGGTGCCGGAGCCGCTCAGGGTTGATGCGACCTTTCTGGCCCGCACGCCGGAACTTCTGGTCGTGTCCTCCGGCGGGTCAGGCGTCGATACCTTCGACCTGGATGCCTGCACGGCGGCGGGGGTGCTGGTGGTCAACCAGGCCGGCGGCAATGCAGAGGCAGTGGCGGAACATGCGCTCGGCATGATGCTGCTGCTGATGAAACGGGTGCCGGAGGCGGATCGGGCGCTGCGTCGGGGCTGGAACGGCGCCCGCACCGATTTCCGGGGCGCGGATCTGCTGGGCAAGACGGTGGGTATCATCGGTCTTGGTCACATCGGGCGCAGGCTGGCCAGCATCTGCCGCCATGCCTTCGACTGCGAGGTGCTGGCATACGACCCCTATCTGGACGCGGCCGAGATGGCGCGCCGTGACGCGCGCAAGGTCAGTTTCGAGGAGGTGCTGTCCGGCTCCGACGTCGTCAGCATCCATTGCCCGCTGAGCGCGGAGACCCGGCGCATGTTCGATGCGGCGGCGATTGCCCTGATGAAGCCCGGTGCCCGGCTGGTCGCCACCGCGCGCGGCTTCATCCATGATGAGGACGCACTGTATCAGGCGCTGAAGTCCGGCCATCTTGCCGGTGCCGGTCTCGACGTCTGGGATGCCGAGCCCCCCACCGCCGACCACCCGCTGCTGTCCCTCGACAATGTCATCACCAGCCCCCACACCGCAGGCGTCACCCGCGACAGCCGCGAACGCATGGCCCGCTATGCCGCGAAGCAACTGATCGACATCTTCGATGGCAAGGATCCGGTGCGCCCGGTGAACACAGACGTGCTGCCAGTCTGGCAGGAGAGGATGCAGGCGTTCCTGAAGGGATAGCCCCCATCCCCCTTCATCGCTCAAGGTGGCGAATCGCGCGCGCAGTCTCCCACGCCCATGCGGCACTGCTGGGTGCCCGGGTCGAGCCCGGGCACGGCGACTGTGGGGCGAGGGCGCAGGTGACTCACCGGCATTGCCACCCTCACTCCGACGCTCGCGGACTTGATCCGCGAGCCCAGATTGAGGCGCCTGCCAGGAGTGATCAGCCTCAGGCGCGCTTGGCCTCGATGGCGTCCCAGATCAGTCCGGAGAGGTTGGAGCCGTCGAAGCGGTCGATTTCCTGGATGCCAGTGGGGCTGGTGACGTTGATCTCCGTCATCCAGTCGCCGATGACGTCGATGCCGACGAAGATCATGCCCCGCGCCTTCAGTTCCGGGCCGATGCGGTCGCAGATCTCCCGCTCCCGCGCGGTCAGGGTGGAACGGACGGCCTGGCCGCCGACATGCATGTTCGAGCGGCTCTCGCCCTCTGCCGGGACTCGGTTGATCGCACCGACCGGCTCCCCGTCCACCAGGATGATGCGCTTGTCGCCCTTGCGCACGTCGGGCAGGAACTTCTGCGCGATGATCGGTTCGCGATACATGATCGCGTAGGTTTCCATCAGCGAACTCAGGTTGTCGTCACCGGGCCGCAGGTGGAACACCCCGGCGCCGCCATTGCCGTAGAGCGGCTTGATGATGATGTCCTTATGTTCGGCCTGGAAGGCGCGGATCATGTCGGTATTGCGGGTGATCAGCGTCGGCGGCATCAGGTCGACGAAGTTGGTGACGAACAGCTTCTCCGGTGCGTTGCGTACCTCCATCGGATCATTGACCACCAGGGTCTGCGGATGGATGCGTTCCAGCAGGTAGGTCGTTGTCAGATAGGCCATGTCGTAGGGCGGATCCTGGCGCAGCAGCACCACATCGGCCTCCGACAGGTCGATGACGCGATCCTCGCCCTGGCTGAAATGGTTGCCCACTTCCCGCCGGACCTCCACATCGCGCAGCCGGGCCATGACCTTGCCGTCCTGCCAGGCCAGTTCGTCCGGCAGGTACCAGCTCAATTCATGGCCGCGTTCCTGTGCCTCCAGCATCAGCGCGAAGGTGGAATCTCCCTTGATGTCGATCCCGGCAATCGAGTCCATCTGGACGGCGACCTTGAGTGTCATGAGCTGTTCCCGTTCGTGGCTGCCCGAACCGGCAGCGGTCACCCGATGATAGGGCGGCGCGGGGCGCGGGCAAACCGCACGCCGACAATCCGGACTGACAGGCAGTGGTCAGGTGCCGCCACTGGCGCGGCGGAAGGATGGGCCGCCATGCGGAGCGCTGCTGCACCCGGCATGGCGGCCCTTTCCTCAGTCCAGGCGCATCAGCGCTGGAAGTCGGCGAAGCTCTTGCCCTCGGCGACCAGTTTCTCGATCAGCGGGGCAGGTTTCCAGTCATCCTCGCCCGACTGCTCGTAGTAGTGCTGGATCCGGGCCAGCACCTTGTCGAGACCGACGTGGTCGGCGTAGTGCATCGGGCCGCCCCGATGCTTCGGAAAGCCGTAGCCGTTCATGTAGGTGATGTCGATATCGACGGAGCGGATGGCGATGCCTTCTTCCAGGATCTTCGCGCCCTCGTTGACCAGCGCGTACATGCAGCGCTCCAGGATCTCGTCGTCCGAAATCTCGCGGCGCTTGATTCCCGCCTCCGCCGAGTTCTTCTCGATCAGTTCCTTCACCAAGGGATCGGGCAGCGGCACGCGGCTGCCTTCCTCGTAGCGGTACCAGCCTGCACCGGTCTTCTGACCGTGGCGGCCCAGTTCCACCACCTTGTCGGCCAGCGAGGAATAGCGGCGGCCCTGCGGCCAGGTCTTCAGCTGGTGCTGGCGCACCCGGTAGCCGACATCCAGACCGGCCAGATCGCCCATGGCGAACGGACCCATGGCGAGACCGAAGTCATAGAGCACGCGATCCACATCCTCCGGCTGCGCGCCCTCTTCCACCAGGAAGCTCGCCTGGCGGCCATAGGGGTGCAGCATCCGGTTGCCGATGAAGCCATGGCAGTTGCCAGCCAGGACACAGATCTTGCCGATACGCTTGCCCAGGTCCATGACGGTCTGGATCGTGTTCGGGCTGGACTTGGCGCCGCGCACGTTCTCCAGCAGCTTCATCACGTTGGCCGGGCTGAAGAAATGGGTGCCGATCACGTCTTCCGGCCGCTTGGTGGCGGAGGCGATCTCGTCGATGTCCAGCGTGGAGGTGTTCGACGCCAGGATCGCGCCCGGCTTCATGACCTCGTCCAGCTTCGCGAAGACCTGCTTCTTGATCTCCATGTCCTCGAACACTGCCTCGATCACGATATCCGCCTGACCGATGTCGTCATAGGACGTGGTCGGCGTCAGCAGGCCCATGCGCTTCTCGACCTCTTCCATCGTGAAGCGGCCACGCTTGGCGCTGTTCTCGTAGTTGCGGCGGATGATGCCGATACCGCGGTCCAGCGCCGCCTGCTCCAGTTCCAGAATGGTCACCGGGATACCGGCATTCAGGAAGTTCATGGCGATGCCGCCACCCATCGTGCCGCAGCCCAGGATGGCGCAGCTGTTGATCTCGCGGGTCGGGGTGCCCTTCGGAATGTCGGGGATCTTGGCCACTTCGCGTTCGCCGAAGAAGGAATGGATCTGCGCCGCGCGCTGCGGGCTCTGCATCAGTTCCAGGAACAGTTCGCCTTCGCGCTTCAGACCGGCCTCGAAGCTGTCCGACGTTACAGATGCCTCGACCGCGGCGATGCAGTTCTGTGGCGCCAGCACGCCCCGGGCCTTCTTCGAGAGATCGGCGCGGAAGGTGTCGAAGATGCCCTTGTCGGCCTCATCCAGCTTGCCGCGGCTGCGGGAAATCACCTTCAGCGGCGCACCATCGGCCACCAGCTTCTCGGCGAAGGCGCAGGCCCCCGGGATCAGCTCATCGACAATGGCATCGACGATCCCGGCCTTCTGGGCCAGCGGCGAGGGCAGCATGTCGCCGGAGGTGATCATCTTCAGCGCGGTCTCGACACCGGCCACGCGCGGCAGCCGCTGTGTGCCACCGGCACCGGGCAGCAGGCCCAGCTTCACTTCGGGCAGACCGACGAAGCCCTTGGCCACGGCAACGCGGTAATGCGCGGCAAACGCTGTCTCCAGGCCACCGCCCAGCGCCGTGCCATGGATTGCGGCGACAACCGGCTTGGTCGCGTTCTCGTAATCCTGGATGACCTCGTTCAGCCCCGGGGCCGTCATGGGCTTGCCGAACTCGCGGATGTCGGCACCGGCAATGAAGGTGCGCCCGTCACCGGCCAGAACGACCGCCGTGATGCTGTCATCGGCCAGCGCCTCCGCCAGCCGGTCACGCAGCCCCTGCCGCACGGCCTGGCTGAGCGCGTTCACAGGCGGATTCTGCACCAGAATGACGCCAACCGCGCCGCGTTTCTCCAGCACCACAGGTGATGACATGATCGTACCCTCCCCAATCGAAATGTTTGTCTGTCTGCTGACGGAACAGTCCACACAGAACCTCTGCCCACTGAGTTAGCCCAGCGTTGCCAGAGCGTCAAAGATGTTCGTGCTACAGCGCCAGAAATTTGCCGTCAAAGCGGCGGTTCAGCAGGATTGCCGCCGTCGTCGCGCCCACCGACAGGGCTGCCATGGCCACATAGGCATGGCCGCCGAGATCGCCGTACAGCCGACCCGCCAGCAAGGCGCCGAGGCCCATGAAGATGCCCATGCCGAAGGCGGCGAAGAGGCCCTGGGCGCTGGCTGACATCTCGGGTGGGGCGGCGCGCTGGATGAAGTGCATGGCCCCCAGGTGGGTCGCGCCGAAGGTGAGGCCATGCAGCACCTGCAGCAGCGCCAGTGCGGCGAAGGTATCCACGAAGCCGACCACGGACCAGCGCAGGATGCCGGCGGCACAACCCGCGATCATCAGGACCATCGGCCCGATGCGGGCAATCACCTGACGGGCGAAGGCAAACAGGATGATCTCTGCCACCACCCCCTCCGCCCAGAGCAGACCGATCTCCACATCGCTGAGGCCGCGCGCCTGCCAGTCCAGGGTGCCGAAGCCGTAGAGGACCGCATGGGCGGCGGCGTTCAGGCCGACTGCGAGCAGGAACAGCCGGTAGATCGGGTGGGCCAGCAGCCGCAACGTTCCCCGGTTGCGGTCCTTTGCGACCGGGAAGCGTATGTCCGGCACGAACAGGGCCACCAGCGTGGTCAGGCCCAGACCGCCGACCACCAGCCAGTGGGTGATGTCGGGGTTGCCGCCTTCAAGCAGCCAGCCCGCACCATAGACCGCGCCGATGAAACTGACCGATCCCCAGAGACGCATCCGGCCGTAATCCAGATCCTTCTGCGCCGCGGCAGTCATGGTCAGGTTGTCGCCCAGCGGCAGCACGGGAGCATAGATGGCCTGCGCCAGGATGGTGAAGCCCAGGAACATCCAGAATCCGTCGGCGAAATGGAACAGGCTGTAGGCGATGGTGGTGCCGACCAGCAGCAGCACCAGTGGCCGCCGTCGCAGTCCCAGACTGTCGGCCCAGCGGGTGCCGAGCGGACTGGTCAGCGGCTTGATCCAGAATCCGGCGGCGAGCACGATCCCGATCTCGTCCGCGTCCAGTCCGCGCGCGCTCAGCCAGGCGGGCCACCAGGGCATCAGCACCCCGGCGACGGCAAAGATCGCGGCATAGAACAGCGACAGACGGATCGCCCATCCCATGCCGCTGTCGGCAGGAGGTTCTGCAGTCGTCCCCTTCAGAGCGCCAGACCCCGCACCACCCGATGCACGAATCCCAGTTTCTCCACCACCGGCGCGGCGAGTGCGAAAGGATAGGCATCTTCCTGCCCGACACTGCGATTGAGACAGTTCATTGCCACGGTCAGTGGCATCCACTGCGACATCAGACGGTCGAAATCGGTCTCATCGTAAGGGTTCGTCCATTGTCCGATCTCCAGGGCATCAGACCGTACCTGCACCGGCTCTGTCTGCAGTCCGAAGTTCCAGGCCGTGTTGAGCGTGTCCACGATCAGCAGATAGTGGCTCCAGCTCTCGGCCCAGTCTTCCCACGGGTGACTGGCGGCATAGGCGCTGATGTAGTGGTCGCGCCAGTCGCTGCGGGGACCGTTGCTGTAATGCGACTCCAGGGCTTCGCCGTAATCCTGCCGCTCATCGCCGAACAGTTGGCGGCACGGCTCCAGCCAGCCCGTCGGAGCGATCAGCCGGTCCCAGTAGAAATGGCCGGATTCGTGGCGGAAGTGGCCCAGGATGGTGCGATAGGGTTCGGCCATCTGCTCGCGCATTCGGATGCGTGCCGCCGGGTCCGCCTCCGCGATGTTGATGGTGATCAGGCCGGCATCATGCCCGGTCAGCACACGCCCGCGTTCGCTGAAGGTCGGGTCCTCGTCGGCCAGGAAATCGAAGGCAAGGCCATCTTCCCGCACCGATTTCGGACTGACATCAAGGCCGAGCCGCAGGCAGGTGAAGACCAGCCGCCGCTTCTCGGCTTCCAGCCGGTGCCACAGCGCCCGGTGGCCGGGAACCTCCAGGTCGGGGATGGTATTGTTCAGGCGGCAGGAAATGCAGAAGGGGTCTTCGTCCCCATCCCGGATCATCCAGTTGCAGCCATTGTCCTGCGCGTGGTGGCTGCACTTGACATAACGGGTCGAGGTTCCGCCACCGACAAGTGTCGCGCTGCCGTCTGCGTCCAGGGAAACCATCTGTGACGTGTCCGGCACGAAGCCCAGCCCTGCCCCGCAGGACATGCAGGCGGTATTCTCGAAGTAGACAGCGTTGTTGCAGCTGCCGCATGTGAAGATCTTCACTTCATCAGGTCCCGGAAAGGTCAAGGATCGGCGCTTGGTACAAGCCCATTCCCGAGAATCGGGATTGGCGCCGGCCCACCATCATACCGCTTCCCGGGATCGAACTGCGATACCGGTGAGAGGGCAGACGGTGGACCGGCGCGATCCTGTCAGTTCCGGCCCATCATGTCGCGTGCAATGATCTGCTTCATGATCTCGGCGCTGCCGCCCGCGATGCGTGACATGCGGCTGTCGGCCCAGGCGCGGGCGATCGGATAGTCCCACATGTAGCCGGCACCGCCATGCAGCTGCAGGCATTCATCCAGCACCCGGCACTGCATGTCAGTGGCGTTCATCTTTGCCATGGCGGCATCGATCTCGCTCAGTTCGCCCTTCAGGTGCTGTTCCAGGCAGCGATCCACGAAGACCCGCAGCATGGTGGCATGGGACTGCAATTCCGCCAGCTTGAACTGGGTGTTCTGGAACTGCGCGATGCTGCGCCCGAAGGCCTGACGGTCCTTGGTGTAGGTCACGGTCCAGTCGATGGCCGACTGCACGGTCTCCGCGCCCTTGACCGCCTGGATCAGACGTTCCTGCGGCAACTGGCTGACCAGCTGGATGAAGCCCTTGCCCTCATCCGGACCAAGCAGGTTTGTCACCGGCACCCGCACATCGCTGAAGAACAGCTCCGACGTGTCCTGGGCGTGCATGCCGACCTTCTCCAGGTTCCGGCCACGCTCGAATCCGGCGCGATCTCCCTCAACCAGGATCAGGCTGATGCCGCGCCAGCCCTCGTTCGGGTCGGTCTTGCAGGCGACCACCACCAGATCGGCAAGCTGGCCGTTGGAGATGTAGATCTTGGAGCCGTTGATGACGTATTCGTCGCCTTCCCGCTTTGCCGTCGTGCGGATGCCCTGCAGGTCCGATCCGGCACCGGGTTCGGTCATGGCGATGGCACCGATCACCTCCCCCGTCGTCATCCTCGGCAGCCATTTCTTCTGTTGTTCCGGCGATCCGTAGTGGCGGATGTAGGGGGCGATGATGTCGGAGTGCAGCGGGAAATTCGGCCCCGTGGCACCGACCCTGGCCAGTTCCTCCAGCACGATGGCGGAGAACATGAAGTCGGCACCGATGCCGCCCATCTCCTCCGGAATGTCGCAGCAGAGCAGGCCGGCCTCACCCGCCTTCAGCCAGACCTCGCGGGAGACCTGACCATCCTTCTCCCATTGGCGGTGATGCGGCTCGACTTCCGTCTCCATGAAACGACGGCAGGAATCGCGGAATATCTGGTGGTCTTCGTTGAAGATCGTACGTGGAATCATGGTTCAGACCCCCTTGAATGTCGGTGTGCGTTTCTCGACGAAGGCCTTCGCGGCCTCCTTGTGGTCCTCGGTCTCGCCGCTGCGGGTATGATGCATCGCCTCCATGTCGAAGCAGCGGGCCAGGGATTCGGTCATGGCCGCATTCATGTTCCGCTTCATGTAGGAGAGAGCGATCTTCGGCCCGTTGGCGATCTTTTGCGCCAGGGCCATCGTCTCCGTTTCCAGATCGGCATCGGCAACGACCCGGTTGACGATGCCGAGCGCATGCGCCTCCGCCGCGTTCAGCTTGTCGGCGGTGTAGTACAGCTCCCGCGCCTTGGCGGTGCCGACCAGATGGGTCAGGAAATAGCTACCACCGAAGTCACCCGAATAGCCGACATTGCCGAAGGCGGTGGTGAACTTCAGGGTGTCGGACGCCACCCGCATGTCGCAGGACAGGGCGATGGACATGCCCGCCCCGGCGACCGGGCCGCGCACCATGGCAATGGTCGGCTTTGCCATCTCGTGCAGCAGGCGCGAGACCTCCATGCCGCTGCGCAGCTTCAGCACCTTGGCTTCCAGCGTGTTGTCGGCGAACTCCCGCCCCGCCGCCATCGACTTCACGTCGCCCCCGGCACAGAAGCCACGGCCTGCACCGGTGATCACGACACAGCCGATGGAGCGGTCCATGGACAGCCGCTGGCAATTCTCCACCAGTGCCTCCAGCATCTCCCCGCTGAGCGCGTTCAGCCGGTCCGGCCGGTTCATTGTCAGGACAGCAACGCCGTCCCTTTCCTCGACCAACAGGTGATCGGTCATTGCAGTTCTCCTCCCCGGAAGTGTCGTTCGTTGGCTGCCTGTTCCATCCCTCTCCCCCTCCCGTGGGTGGCCGGGAGGGGGAGAGGGATGGAACAGGCCACACCCGAAATCCTACGTCAGGTTACAGCGCACCTGCATCATGGTGAACCCATCGGCATCGGTTGGCAGGCCATGCGCCCTTGCACGGCTGAGGGACTCCGCCTTGTCGGCCATGCGGAAGTCGATGGCCGTGATGCCAGGCAGTTCGTCCTTGCCCGCGGCGCGGAACCGGATGATGCCGCCATCGGGCAGCGGCATGTCGAAGCCGCCGTCCACCGCGATTGCCGGTATGTCCAGCAGCGACGACCAGGTGGACGCCTGCCGCGCGGGGTCCGGGTTCACCAGTTCCATGCCGACCATCGCCTCGGTCAGTCCCGCGCGCACATGGCTGAGCCAGTCCGGACCACCCCAGCGCCAATAGCTCCATTCCTCCGACGGATCAGGTGACTCGGTGAAGGAATCCACTGACAGGATCACCCCGCCGAGGTCCACCGGATGGAAATGGGTCGCGACCGCCCCATCCTCGTCATTGTTCCAGACAGCACGGATGCCCAGCTTCTCTGCCCGTGCCCGCGTCGGGGCGGCATCGGCGGCATGCAACAGCACCATGTAACCTGCATCGCCCCCGCGCCGCGCCATGAAGCGCCCGGCCGCCGTGTCGCTCTGTCCGGCCTCCGGCGCCACGATCTCCAGGAAGTTGTCGCCCACAGGGATCACCCCGTTGTGCAGCCCGAAGTGGCCGACACCCGGGTCGCGAAAGCCGACCTCCAGCCCCAGCACGTCCAGCAGGATCTCCTCCGCCGGTTCCAGCTTCTCCGCCGCAAAGGCAATCTGGCGCAGTTTCATCTCTTTTCCTCCCCTTGAAATCCGGACCCCTTTTTTGCACGGGCCAGCCACAAATGGAAACGGCGCCGGTGGTTTCCCACCGACGCCGTTCCGGTTCAGACCCCGGAGAGGGGACTGAGGTTCAGTGTTTCGACCGTCAGCCCATGGCGGCCTTGACCGCGGCTGCCGTGATCGGCAGGTCGCGGACGCGGGCACCGGAGGCGGCGAAGATGCCGTTGGCGATGGTCGGCGCGACAACGGTCACGCCTGGCTCGCCCGCACCCACCGGATAGTGGCCCGGCGACACCACGGTCACGTCGATGTCGGGCATGTCTTCCATGCGTACCGGCGTGTAGGTGTCGAAGTTGTCCTGCTGGATCGCACCATTCTCCATGGTCGCGAACTCCTTGGTCGCCAGGCTGAGACCCCAGAGGGCACCACCTTCCACCTGCGCACGGACACCGTCGGGGTTCACCGCGGTACCGACATCGATGACCAGGGTCATCTTCTCGACCTTGAACTCACCCGTCTTCGGATTGACATGCACCTGTGAGGCGCAGGCCGTCCATGTCGGGGTCGCCCGCTCCTGGGCCGAGACGCAGGCGATGCCGATGCCGGTGTTGGCCGCCAGCTTCTTGCCGTAACCGGCCTTGTCCGCCGCCATCTGCAGCACGTTGGCAAGGCGGCTCGCCCCACCCACGGACATTGGGGCGGAACCGGCGTTCTTGCCGGTCGCGTCCAGCATGGCGAGGCGCATCTTCAGCGGATCGACACCCATCTTGTGCGCCATCTCGTCGAGGAAGCATTCCACCGCCCAGAAGGTCCAGCCCGGTGCCACCGACCGGAGCTGACCGGACGGCGTTGCCGACTGTGCCAGTTCCGACTTGATGGTGCGTACGGTCTGATTCGGGATCGAGTACCAGTGGTCGGAGCCGTTGATCGAGAACGGATCAACCTTGCCCTGCTTGTCCACCGAGTCCGCCAGGAAGGCCGGAGCCTGCCGAGCCGTCGCCCAGGCGGAGACCACCTGCTGCTCCAGCCCGACCAGCTTCGACCCGTCACCGCCGCCGGTCAGCTTCTGGTGCGTGATCGTGCGGGTGAAGTCCATCAAGGTATCGGCTTCACGGCTGTAGATCAGCTTGACCGGCTTGCCCGCACCCTTGGCGGTCAGCGCCGCGACCAGGATGTAGTCGGACTCAAGCCTGCGTCCGAAACCGCCGCCCAGGTGATACTGATGCACCACCACCTGGCTCGGGTCCAGCTCCAGCGCTGCGGGAACCAGGCCAACCGCGAGGGTCTGGAACTGGTTGCCGGTATGGATGTGATAGACGTCGTCCTTCACCTCCACGACCGCGTTCATCGGCTCCAGCGGGGCATGCACGTTCAGTTGCGTCGTGTAGACCGCCTCATGCGTTGCCTTCGCCCCCTTGATGGCGGCACCTGAATCACCGTCCTTCACGAACAGCTGAGCACCCTCACCGGACGACTGCAGCTTCTCCGCGTCAGCCATGATGTCCGCGGAGGACACCTTGGCGTTCGGACCGATGTCATAGGTCACCTTCAGCGCGTCACGAGCCTTGATGGCCTGCGGATAGGAATCCGCCAGCACCGAGACCCAGCCGGTGGTGGTGCCGGTGACATCATTGATCACCACGTGACCCTGATAGCCCGGCACCTGCTTCGCGGCGGATTCATCGACTGCCGTCACCTTGGCGCCATAGCGAACCGGCGGCACCTTCGGTGTGGCGTAGACCATGCCATCGACGAAGACGTCGAGGCCGAAGGTCGCCGAGCCGTCGGTCTTGGCCGGAATGTCGAGGGCGGGCATCGGCTTGCCGACATATTTCCGCTTCGACGGGTCCTTCAGTGTGATCGCCTTCAGCTCGTCCTCGGAGAAGGCGCGGGCGGTTGCACCGGCCTTCACCAGATCGCCATAGGAGATCTTGCGACCGGACTTGGCGTGGCTGACCATGCCCTGTTCCGCCTGCAGTTCCGACAGGGCAACGCCCCAGTACTTCACGGCGGCTTCCATCAGCGCGATGCGGCCTGCGGCACCGGCACGGGACATCTGGTCAAAGGTCCAGTTCACCGACCAGGAACCGCCCGTCACGAACAGGCCGTACTCCGGCGCGGTCGAGACATAGGCGATGGAAACATTCTCCCACGGCACTTCCAGCTCTTCAGCCAGCGCCTGCGAAAGCGGTGTGCCCACATGCTGGCCCATCTCGGCCTTGGTGATATTGACGACGACCTTGCCGGCCTCATCCATCGTGAACCAGATGTTGGGCGCGAAGTTGCCGGCAGCCTTGGCTTCCGCCAGACCACCTACGGCGGGCAGCAGCCCGTAACCCATGGTCAGGGTGCCGACGGCCAGGGATCCGACCAGGAAACCGCGACGCGAAACATCGCTCACGCTCTTGCTCCCGGTGCGGCCGATCTTTTCTATCTTTGTCATGATCTGCCTCCTCAGCCTTTCTGCATGTCACTGGCTGCGCGTGCGACGGCAGCCTTGATGCGCTTGTAGGCCATGCAACGGCAGAGATTGCCGGTCATTGCACCGACAATTTCATCATCGGATGGATTCGGGTTTTCCGTCAGGAACGCCGCAGCGGTCATGATCTGGCCGGACTGGCAATAGCCGCACTGCGGTGCCTGCTCGGCAATCCACGCCTTCTGGACCGGATGATCGCCACCCAGGCCTTCGATCGTGGTGATCTCGACGCCTTCTGCCGCGTCCACCGGCGTGATGCAGGTGCGTGTCGCGACGCCGTCGATGTGCACAGTGCAGGCGCCGCAAAGTCCCTTGCCGCAACCGAATTTCGTGCCGGTCATCCGAAGATGCTCGCGAATGACCCAAAGAAGTGGAGTATCCGCAGGGACGTCAACCGTCTTGGTTGCCCCGTTGATCTTGAGGGTTGCCATGTATCCTCCCAGAGTGTTGCAACGTCGTCTGATGCGACGCTTTCTTGCTTCTTGTCATTTGTGCGGGTTGGCCTGATCGCTATTGGTGCGCCATCATACCTTTCCCCGATACTGAAATACTGAGCGGAGTGCGTCATTCTGTCAAACCTTGTCGCAGTTCCTCTGCTTGCGGTTGTCGCGGCATTTCTTGCGCTTGTTCCGGCGCATGGGCAGCAATGCCCTGATCCGGTTGCGCTGTTTGTGGTCCGGGATGGTGGAATAGACAGGCCGCTTTGCAGGCTGGAGGGTGATGCTGATCGCGGGCGGGCGATTGTCGCCGGACGTCAGGGCAACTGCCTCGCCTGTCACGCCGCACCGATACCGGAGCAGGCGTTTCATGGAGATATCGGACCACCATTGCATGGCGTGGCAGGGCGTCGGACAGAGGCCGAACTGAGGTTGCAGGTCGTGGACGCGACCCGCCTGAATGAAAATTCCGTGATGCCCCCGTTTCACCGGGTGGCGGGACTGACCGCTGTCCGGTTGGATCAGATCGGTCAACCGCTGTTGAGTGCTGCGGAGGTGGAGGACGTGGTAGCCTACCTTCTCACCCTGAAACAGGACCGGGCCGACAAATGACCGAACGAACAGCCGGAAGGCGCGGCATTTCCCGACGAGGTGTTGTCACCGGTGCGCTGGCACTTCTGGCCTTTCCTGTCGTGCCCGCCTGGGCAGAGGGGATTCGCAACCGTGTCTCCATGTTTCGCCGCACTTTCCCGGTCCAGCCGGATGTGGCGGATGCGGAAGTCCTGGTGAAGATCGTGCTGCGGGGCCGTGAACCCGTTCCCGACCTGATCGCGCTCGACCTGCCATTGTTGGCGGAGAACGGTGATTCGATCCCGCTGACGTTCGACATTCACTGCAGCTTCGAAGGCGACGACTGGCCGAAGACCGTGCATGTCTTCGTGCTTGGCAATCCGTTTCCGGAGGTGGCGCGCTATCACTACGGTCCCTGGAACGGCAGCGCCCTGACAGAGATGCGGTTCCGCATGCGCCAGACCTCGGATGTCGTGCTGGTGGCGGAAATGGCGGATGGCCGTGCGGCCATCGCGCGGCAGAATGTCGAGGTGCTGCTCGGCGCCTGCGGGGGCTGAGTGATGGTCGCACCGCTTCGACGTATCCATGCACCCCGTACGGTAAGGCGGGGGGAGGTGTTCGAGGTCAGGACGCTGGCGCGGCACCCGATGGAATCCGGCGTCCGCTTCTCCACCGACAACATTGTCGTCATCCCGCGCCATATCCTGCAGGAGGTCCAGGCCTTCTACAATGACCGGCAGGTGTTTCGCGCCGAGTGGTTCAGCTCCGTCGCCTCCAATCCCTATCTCAGCTTTCGTGTGAAGGCCGTGGACAGCGGCGAGCTCAAGGTTGTCTGGATCTCCGACTACAATGTGCGGACCTCGGCCAGCACGATGATCGAGGTCGTTGGACCTGAGCCGTGACCCTGACCCCCAATCAGCGGCCCCGTGTCCCGGGCGGGTCGTTCAGTCTGCATATCCGTTGATCAGGTCGGACCATTCATGGGTCTCGGCCGGTGTGCGGATGGCGGTGGCAAGGCCTGCCATGTCCGAGACGGGGACCAGCACCCGGTCGACACCCATGCGGGCATAGTCATCCAGCAGGGCCCGGTCTTCCGGCATGCTGACGGTGATCTCCAGCGCCGCCGGATCGCGTCCGTTCTGTTCCGCGGTGTCGCGGGCAAGCCGGATCAGGTCCTGCGGTGCCTCCCGCGCCGGGAAGAAGCCGTCCCCCAGGCGCCCGGCGCGTCGCGCCGCCGCTTTCGAATGGCCGCCGACGATGATCGGAACCGAGCCACGGACAGGTCGGGGGACGCAGAACATCGGTGCAAAAGCCACATGCTCACCCTGGTACGAAGCCGGCTGTTCGCCCCATAGTGCCCGCAGGGCGGCAATGCATTCGTCGGTGCGTGGACCGCGTGTCTCGAACGGTTGCCCCAGGGCGGCGAATTCCTCCGCCAGCCAGCCGACACCGATGCCCAGCAGGGTCCGGCCGCCGCTGAGATGGTCCAGCGTGGCCACCTGTTTCGCGACATGGACCGGACTGTGCTGCGGCAGGATCAGGATCCCGGTGCCGAGCCTGATGCGGCTGGTTCCGGCGGCGACATAGGCCATCCAGATCAGCGGATCGGGCAGCGGCAGATCCTCCACCCCACCCGCCATCTTGCCGTCCTTCGCATAGGGGTAGGCAGAGCCGTAACCGGCAGGGACGACCGTGTGTTCCACCGTCCATGCACTGTCGAAACCAGCCTCCTCTGCCGCCTGCAGCAACTCCAGCGCAGGTTCGGGATCGACGTAGGGACCGGTGTTGCAATAGCGCAGTCCGAATTTCATGGCTGGTTCCTCCCCCCGGATGATGCGGCCTCGACCGTCCGGGCGAAGGGTAGACAGATTGTGGCCCTGATGAAATCGGTCTCCGGTTCAGGGGCGATTACTTCAGGCCGAAGCGCTTCGCCGCCAGATGGTCCAGGGACAGGGCACCGGCACCGCGGGCGATCAGGTAACAGAGAATCGCCATCCAGAAGAAGTGCTCGAAATTGTCGTAGGCGGCGGCGCGGGCGCCGAGCACGAACTGGATGATCAGCGACATGACCAGCAGTGGAATGGCGGCGAGCCTGGTGAAGGCCCCGGCCAGGATCAGTGCCGACATGACCAGCTCGAAGAAAGTGCCGAGAAAGGCCGCAACGGCGACCGGCAGGATCGGCACCATGTATTCGTATTCGAACAGCAGCAAGGTGTTGTCCCAGTCAGCCAGCTTGGTCATTCCCGCGCGCCAGAATGTCAGGAAGATCACGATGCGCAGGAACAGCACGGCGGCAGGACCGGCCAGATTGTCCAGCGGACGGGTGACTGCGGCGACGCGCCCGGCGATGCCGCCGGGCGTGGTGTCATGCGTGTTGGCCATGGTGGGGCTCCCTCATTTTGCTGTCGGGTCTTCGTTGCCTCGGTGGGTGAAGATGCCGGCAGACAGATGTCCGGCAAAGGCTGTCATCAGGTCGAAGGCAGGGTCGGTCTGCTGCGCTGCAACCGCGGCTTCACCCAGCGTTCCGCCACCCTGCAGGGTCAGCAGCAGGGCATGTTCCGCCGGGTGGAGCAGGCTGGTCTGCACCTGCATCGCCGGTCGTGCCACCAGTACCGCTTCGGGCCGGCGCGCGACCGTGCCGTCGCTGGCGGCATCGGCTGTCATCCAGATGGCGTGGATCGGCCAATCCGAGGTCAACAGGGTGGCCGATGGTATCAGCTCGGGCCGCAGCGCCATCAGCGCTTCCGCTGTCAGCCCCTGCAGCGCGCCGGCGTCCGTTGCTGTCGCCTCCGCCGCTCCGTATGCCGCGTTGCGCGCCCAGTCGAGCCGGGCCACGTCCGGAAGCCAGGGCTGTTCCGCCAGAGCCTCGGACAGTGCAATGAAGTCAGGCAGTTCGGCACCATAATCGAGCAGGTGATTGGCCCGGGAGGGCGCATGATGGATGAATGCGGTGACGAGCCGGGTGAAAAGGCGCGCCCCAAGCAGCCTCTTCACGGTTGGAAACGCGTCCGCCAGAACCTCAAGGATCGAGGCATGTGTGTTGTTGCGATAGACCGCGAAGCGCGCGGCCTGACGTCCGTCGTCCAGCAGATCGGCCAGAATCTCCTCCGAACCCTGGAACACGCCCGCTGCGAAGCGGCTCTGGATCTCCAGAAGGGTGCTCATGATGCCACCTGCGCGGACGGGTCCTGCGCGTCCAGCCGGGACTGTGCGATCCGGACCTCCGCCAGCAGCACCTCCAGTCCGGGAATTTCGGTATCCCATTCGACCAGCGTCGGCACGACACCCGTCATGGCAAGGGCCTGATCATAGAGGGCCCAGACACTGTCGCGGACCCGGCTGCCATGATCGTCGATCAACAACGTGCCCTGTTCATCGACGCGTTCGGCATGGCCCGCCAGATGGATCTCGCCCACCGCGTCGAATGGCATCCTGGCCAGATAGTCGCTGGCGTCAAAGCCGAGGTTGTGGGCACTGACGTGGATGTTGTTCACGTCCAGCAGCAACCCGCACCCGGCGCGCCGCACGGTCTCGGCCACGAATTCCGCGTGATCAAGTTCGGCCCCGGCAAAGGCGGCATACATGGACGGGTTCTCGACCATGACCCGACACCCGGTCGCGTCCTGGAAGATGGCGATGTTGCGGGCCAGGATATCGACCGCCTCCTCCGTGCAGGGCAGGGGCAGCAGGTCATTCAGGCTGGCGCCGCCGACCTGCGCCGGGGCGCGGACCCAGGCGATATGGTCGGACAGGGCGGCAGGGCGATAGCGGCGAACCAGATCACGGATACGGGTCAGGTGCGCGCGATCCGGTTCATCGACCGAACCCAGCGACAGTCCGACACCGTGGAAACTGAGACAGAACCGTTCCCGGATCGCATCCAGCTGGCGCAGGCGTGGCCCGCCCGGCACCATGTAGTTCTCGGTATGGACCTCGACCCAGTCAATCGCGGGCGGTCGGTCGATGACATCCAGCACATGTGGATGGCGCAATCCGAACCCGGCCGTCGGCGGCAAACTGGTGGCGGTCCCTTTCATGATGCAGGAATTCCGGCATTCGG
>JARGNO010000001.1:13034-40986 GCA_029213165.1 Minwuia sp. | reverse complement strand
CCCCGGTTCCGAAGATGACGCGGATCAGCCCTTGGCTTTCTCGTTGACGCCATCAAAGGCAGTCTGCTGGCCGCCCTTCGCCTCGCAATCGGCAGCCGTTGCCAGCTTCCACTCGCCACCGTCATAGTCGACGGTCGACTGACCGGCGCAGGAGTGGGTGCCTGCCTTGTTGGCGCAGTCGTTCTGGCCAGCCTTGGAAATGCCGTAGCACTTCACCTTGTCAGCGGCGACCGCTTCGACCGGGGCCAGTGCGGCGGCCATGCCCACGGCACCCATCAGGGCAGCGGCAACGGAAAGGCTCTTGATTGATGTATTCTTCATGATGATCTCCTTCAGGTTCTGATCAACTAGGTTGGGATGGCGGGATCCCTGCAGCCCGCTGCGAACCAGTCTATCCGCCGTTTCGTCCTGGCCAATCGCCTTGACGGGATTCTGGCGTGAAAGTGATCGCGTTATGCGGGCGTTCGGGACCCCCTACTGTCATCGTCAAATGACAGTAACAGGTGAGCCGGTCGTCAGGCTCAGTTCACCGGCGCGTGGCTGGCGTCGAACTGGGGTACCGGACCGTCGGGCGAGTTCCTCTTTTCCAGGCTGGCCCAGTTCACTTCCGACTGCTTCAGGTTGCCCTGAATGTCGGCTTCCCAGAAACCAACCACCGTCCGGGTGATGTTGAGATAGAGCTTGTCATCGACAATGCGCCAGAGATGCGGGTTCGCCGGTACCTTGCCGCCCTGGGCGATGCCATAGGCGCAGTGACCGTCATAGACAGGTGCGTACTTCGCCGGGTTGGCGACGAATGCATCCCGGTTCGCCTCACTCGCGAAAGCCCAGGTCGCGCCATTGTATTCGGCGGTGATGGAGGCCTTGCCCGGCACGGGGGTAGGCTGTTGCCCGCCTACGGGTGCCTGAGTCAGGCTGCGATAGGCGACGACGTCATAGCCGCTGGCCGCGAAGCCGGTACCATCGACAAACTGTTCCCCGGCGAATGCGGTTCCCGCCATCAGGCCGCCGGTCAGCAGAACGGCCCCGAATGCGCCTGCCTTCAGATGTCTGATCATTGCTCTTGCTCCCTTGAAGCTCTCTGTCCCGAAACGCGGGTCCCGTTCCGCGTTGCTGGTCATATGACGACGGGTGGTGTGGTTTGGTTACACGCGATTGCGTGAAATCCCGTGAGCACACGGTGTTTCCAGGCGGATTCGTGAATGGAGCGTGAGTGAGGGAGGTGTATTTTCTCTTTAATGACAATAGTTTACAATAATTGCAGGGCCGAATGCTGATGCTGGATAGCGTGTTTCTCACGTTGAGTTGATGCGCGCCGACGCATGAAGACGGGGTCTTGAACCGCCGGAGCGGCTGCTGGGTGTCATGGCAAAACTGATTGTCTGCGACCGGTCAGGGACTATCGTGCGGCTGATCGCATGAGCAGGAGGTCCAGACGTGAAAGTTGACGGCACGCCCCGACGCCCCATCGAGGCCGGTGAGGATGGAAGTTCGGTTGTGATCATCGATCAGACCCGGCTGCCGCATCGGTTCGAGACCCTGACCCTGAAGAGCCTGCCGGAGGTTGCCCATGCCATCCGGGCCATGCTGGTTCGCGGCGCGCCGTTGATCGGTGCCACGGCGGCCTATGGCGTGGCCCTGGCGATGCGTGACGATTCGGGCGACGAAAGCCTGGCCGCTGCCCTGGAGACCTTGCGACAGACCCGCCCGACAGCAGTGAATCTCTTCTGGGCGCTGGAACGGATGCGGGTGGCGCTGCACAATCAGGCGCCCTCCGCACGGGCCGGGCTGGCCTGGCAGACGGCCAGTGAAATCGCCGAGGAGGATGTCGCGATCAATTCGGCGATCGGTGACAATGGCCTGCACCTGATCGAAGCCGCAGCTGCCGCCAGGTCGTCCGGCCCTGTGAATGTGCTGACCCATTGCAACGCTGGTTGGCTGGCGACTGTGGACTGGGGGACCGCCCTCAGCCCGATCTACAAGGCCCACGACAAGGGTATCGATGTTCATGTCTGGGTGGACGAGACGCGGCCCCGCAATCAGGGGGCGTCGCTGACTGCCTGGGAACTGGGCGCGCATGGTGTCCCGGCCACGGTCATCGTCGACAACGCGGGCGGGCATCTGATGCAGCATGGCCAGGTGGACCTGTGCATCACGGGCACGGACCGCACGACCCGGACAGGCGATGTCTGCAACAAGATCGGCACCTATCTGAAGGCGCTGGCGGCACACGACAATGGTGTGCCGTTTCATGTTGCACTGCCGGGTCCGACCATCGACTGGAAGGTCCGTGACGGCGTGCGCGATATCCCGATCGAGGCCCGCGGCGCTGAGGAGGTCGGTCGCATCGCGGGGCGATTGCCGGACGGCACGGTCACGGAGGTCGATATCCTGCCTGTCGGCGCAGGGGCAGCCAATCCGGCATTCGACGTCACGCCGGCGCGGCTGGTCACAGGTCTGATCACGGAGCGTGGTCTGTGTCCGGCGTCGGAGGCGGGCCTGCTCTCACTCTATCCGGAGATGCAGGATGACAGCTGACAGTCAGGACAGGGATGCGCGGACGCAACTGCTTGCCGCGGCGCAGGCAATGTTCGCGGTGCGGCTGTCGCCCGGAACGTCAGGCAACCTCAGCATTCGTGACGGCGACGGGTTCTGGATCACACCGTCGGGCGTGCCCTACGACCGGCTGGACGCCGGAATGATGGTCTTCATGGATATGGCGGGGGAATGGTCCGGCCCGTTCAAGCCATCCAGCGAATGGCGCTTCCATCTGGATGTCTACAATGCGCGACAGGATGCGGGTGGCATCTGTCACACCCATTCACTGCATGCCACGGCGCTGGCGTGCCGGGGCGAAGGCATCCCGGCGTTTCACTACATGGTCGCTGCTGCGGGCGGCGCGGACATCCGCTGTGCGCCCTATCGCACCTTCGGAACCCAGGAACTTTCGGACGTTGCTCTGGCCGCCCTGCAGGATCGCCGGGCCTGCCTGCTGTCGAATCATGGCGTGATCGCGCTGGGACCGACAGTCGAAAAGGCCCTGGGCCTGGCGCAGGAAGTCGAGGTGCTGGCGCAGCAATACATACTTTCGCGCCAGATCGGTGGTCCGGCCATCCTTTCCGCGCGGGAAATGGAAACGGTGCTGGGCAAGTTCCGGACCTATGGCCAGCAGGGTGCCCGGGCCTGATCGGGTTCAGGCTTGCGGGTTGACCAGGATGATGCCTTCCGCCTCGTGATCCTTCACATCGATATTGACGGCATTGCCGACGACACGGGCGCGCCCCTCTGCCACCAGACGGACGGCAAGGGGGTAGATCCGGTGCTCCACCTCCAGCACCCGTGCGGCCAGCCGATCCGGCGTGTCATCCGAAATCACCGGGACGACACCCTGGACGATGATCGGACCGTCATCCATTTCCGCCCTGACGAAATGAACCGTGCAGCCGGTGAACTTGACGCCATAGTCCAGAACCCGCTCATGCGTGTTGAGGCCCTTGAACGCGGGCAGCAGGGAGGGGTGGATGTTGATGATCCGGTCACGCCAGTGATCGACGAATCCCTTGGTCAGCAACCGCATGAAACCGGCCAGGCAGACCAGACGAACCTGGTGATCCTCCAGCGCCTCGGTCAGGGCTGTCTCGAACGCGGCGCGCCCGTCATGTGCCTTGTGGTCAATGACGCAGGTCTCGATGCCGGCATCCGCAGCCCGTTGCAGCCCCTGGACATCCGCGATGTTCGAGATCACCACCGCGATCTCTGCCGGAAAGGCCGGATCTGCGGCAGCGTCGATCAGGGCCTGCAGGTTGCTGCCGCGACCGGAGATCAGCACACCGAGTCTCAGGCGTGCCAACGATCAAGCCCTGCAATCTCGACACCTTCACCCGTGACTACCGTGCCGATGTCGTCCACGCGCTCACCCTTGTAGGTCAGGAAGGCGGCCAGTTTTTCTGCCTCCGCTGCCGGCACGACGGCGACCATGCCGATACCGCAATTGAAGGTCCGGGCCATCTCGGCCGGGGCCACACCGCCCTCCCGCATCAGCCAGCCGAAGACCGGCGGCAAATCCCAGCAGGCCGTATCCAGCCGGACACCCATGCCTTTCGGCATCACGCGCGGAATGTTCTCCGTCAGTCCACCGCCGGTGATGTGGGCCAGGGCGGAAATACCGCCCAGCCTGATCGCGGCCAGCAGGTTCTTCACGTAGATGCGGGTCGGCGTCAGCAGGCTGTCGCCGAGCGTGACGTCAGGATCGAAGGGGGCTGGCGCGGAAAGGTTGGCACCGCTGCGCTCAACGATCCGGCGCACCAGCGAGAAACCATTGGAATGGATGCCGGACGATGCGATGCCAAGGATGCGGTCGCCGGGCTGGATGGCGTCCGTGCGGGGCAGCAGGCCGTCACGCTCCACCGCGCCGACACTGAATCCCGCCAGGTCATATTCTCCCGGACGGTAGAGGCCCGGCATCTCCGCTGTCTCGCCGCCGATCAGGGCGCAGCCTGAAAGGCGGCAACCTTCGGCAATGCCGGCCACCACGTCGGCAGCCTGATCCACCGACAGTGCCCCGGTGGCGAAGTAATCCAGAAAGAAAAGCGGCTCCGCGCCCTGCACGATCAGGTCGTTGACGCACATGGCGACCAGGTCCTGGCCCACGGTGTCATGCCGTCCCACGTCGCCTGCCAGGGTCAGCTTGGTGCCGACACCATCTGTCGCGGCAACCAGCAGCGGGTCGGAATAACCCGCGGCCTTCGGGTCGAACAGACCGCCAAAGCCGCCAATGCCGCCGATGGAACCGGGACGGTTGGTGGATGCTGTATCGGCCTTGATCCGGTCGACCAGTGCGTTGCCGGCATCGACATCGACGCCCGCATCGCGGTATGTGAGCCCGTTCGTGATGACGCCCTCCGCCCGCTCGGCTAAAGTGAGGGCAGACGATGCCGCCAACGGAGTCCGATTGCAATGCCTGGCCACGTCTTGCGCCATCTGTCGCGCCTGTCGCTGTTGCGGCGGGGCATGATGCCTGCCCTGTTTCTCGTTCTCCTGCTCTGCGCAGTCGGCGCGCAGCAGGCGCGCGCCGCCGTGACTGACCTGTACACCGTGTCGGCGATTCCCGTCGATGTGGTGGCGGAGAGCGCCGATCTGGCCAAGCAGCAGGCTGTTGAGAGCGCACGCCAGCAGGCCGCGACCGCCCTGATGCAGCGTCTGACGCGAAAGGCGGACTGGCCCCGGCTGCCGGTCCCGGACGCGGTGACCCTGTCGGGAATGGTCGCATCCTTCCGGGTGGCCAGCGAGAAGACGGCGCCTGACCGCTATATCGCGGACCTGACCTTCAGTTTTCAGCCGGACGTGGTTCGGGGCCTGTTGAACGGCGCCGGAATTCCCTTCACCGAAGCCCGCGCCCTGCCCGCCGTCATCCTGCCGGTGCTGCGTGCCGGGGGCGACATGGCGCTCTGGGCCGACCCCAATCCCTGGCTGGCGGCCTGGGCGCGATTCGATGGTCGTGACAGGCTGGTGCCGATCATCGCACCCTTCGGTGACGTTGATGATGTTCTGGCAATCTCCGCCGAGCAGGCAGTGACCGGACAACCGGGACCGCTGGACGCCATGGCCGAACGGTATCGGGCGGAAAGCGTGCTGGTCGCCGATGCCTCCCTGACCGTGGATGCGGAGCAGGGCGTGGCCCGCATCGACATCCTGCTGCACAGCTTCGGTCCCGATCCCTACCCCTCCGTGATCCGCAGTTTCGAAAGCACCCCCGATGCTGACGTTGTCCAGTTCATGAATGCCGCCGTCGACCTTATGGTTGTGGAGATCGAGGATCTGTGGAAGCAGCGCACCATCGAGAGCTTCGGTGATCTGCGCCTGTTGAGTGCCCTTGTCCCGATCAGGGGGCTGGCCGACTGGCAGGATCTGGAACGCACGATCAGCGCCACATCGGTCATCCGGAAACTGGAACTGACCCAGATATCGGTGCAGGACGCGGTTGTCGTGCTGCACCATCTGGGCGATGAGGCGCTGCTGCGTCGGGCGCTGGCTCAGCAGAACCTGGTCCTGGGCGAGAATGACGGCTACTGGACCATCCGGCGCGCGGGTGATGTCGCGGGTGTCCAGCAGTGAATCCGTTGCGACAGGCCCTGTTCTGGCTGATCTTCATCGTCGTGCTGGGCCTGACGGTCTTCGCCTTGCGCGACATGCTGCTGCCCTTCGTGGTCGGCATGGCCGTGGCCTATCTGGGCGACCCGCTTGCCGACTGGCTGGAACGCAGGCGTCTCAGCCGCAATCAGGCCACCATCGTCATCACCTTCGCCTTCGTCATCGTCCTGCTGCTGGGGCTGCTGATCCTGGTGCCCCTGGTGGTGCGCCAGGCCGGTGAACTGCTGCTGCAATTGCCCGGATACATCGAACAGGCCACGAAACTGCTGCAGCCCTTCGTCGTGAGCATGCTCGAGGTTGCTTCCGACAGGGGTGTCGATGTCAGCCGCGATGACGGCGCCCAGGCACTGAAGGAATATGCGAGCCAGGCCGTGAAGTTCTTCACCGAGCTTGCCGGAAATCTGGTGCGCGGCGGCGCGGCGTTGCTCAACTTCCTGTCGCTGCTGGTGATCACGCCCATCGTCACCTTCTACCTGCTGTACGAATGGGACAATATCGTCGGGAAGATCAATGGCTGGTTGCCCCGTCGCTACGCCGTGACGATCCGCACCCTGATCCGCGACATTGACCGGACCCTGGCCGGTTTCGTGCGCGGACAGGGCACGGTCTGCATCGTGCTGATGATCTATTACGCCACCACCCTCAGCCTTTCGGGACTCAGCTTCGGGTTCCTGATCGGACTGCTTTCGGGTGCGCTGTCCTTCATCCCCTTCGTTGGCGCGATCTTTGGCGCGATCACCTCCATCGGGCTGGCGATCCTGCAGTTCTGGCCCGATGACATGGCGCGGGTGGGCATCGTGCTGGCGATCTATGTCGTCGGGCAGGTGGCCGAGGGATATGTCCTGACGCCCAAGCTGGTCGGAGACCGCATCGGCCTGCATCCGGTATGGGTGATGTTCGGCGTGCTGGCGGGCGGGGTGCTGTTCGGCTTCGTCGGGATGCTGCTGGCGCTGCCGGTCAGTGCCGTGATCGGGGTTCTGGTCCGCTTCGGCCTCGACCAGTATCTGCGCAGTCATTTCTATGACCCGGACAACACGGAACAGGGCGACAAGACGCCGGAGACATGAAGGATCCAGCCCAGCAACCGCTCGCCCTGGAACTGGCCCCGCGCTACGGGCGTCAGGACTTCATGCCGGCACCCTGCAATGCCGATGCGCTTTCGTGGATCAGCAGCTGGCCGAACTGGCCCGGGCCGGCGCTGGCGCTCTACGGCCCTGCGGGGGCGGGCAAGACCCATCTGCTGCATATCTGGGTGAAGGCGAGCGGGGGCATTCTGCTGCAGGGCCCTGAACTGACGCTGGAGGCAGCACACGACCTGGCCGGAATGCCGGTCGCCGTCGACCGTGCCGATGCCATGGTGCAGCCGGAGCCGTTCCTGCATCTCTACAACATGCAGCGTGAAGCCGGGGCGCACCTGCTGTTCGCTGCCCGCACGCCACCCGCGGGCTGGACCCATGGCTTGCCGGACCTGTCGTCGCGGCTGGCAACGGCCCCGGCGGTCGAGATTCACCAGCCCGATGACAGCCTGCTCTCCGCCCTGTTGCTGAAATACGCCGGTGACCGCCAGCTTGACCTCACCCCATCGGCCTATGCCTACCTGCTGCCGCGGATGGACCGGTCGTTCGCAGGTGTGCAGGCGATCGTGGCCCGTCTGGACCGCGCGGCCCTGGGGCAGCAGAAACGCCACGTCAGCCGTGACCTCGTGATTGCGGTCCTGGCCGAGAATGACGACAAGGCGGATGGTTGATGCTTTCAGCCGACACCTTGTCGAGACTATATTCATGCCCGTCCGGCAAAGTTCCGGACCAGGCACGACCATCAGCCCGCGACCATGGGCCTGCAACGGAGATTTCGATGCGCACGATCAGGATGTTTCTCGCACTCTCGGTCCTTTCTCTGTTCTCGGCAGCCGCTTTCGCAGCGTCCGATCCGGTGGAAGGGGTCTGGTTGACGGAAAGTGGCGGTGCCCATGTCGAGATCGCGCCCTGCGAGAAATCCATGTGCGGCACGATCATCTGGCTGAAGGAACCGAACCGGCAGGATGGCACGCCAAAGCGTGACATCAACAATCCCGATGAGGCCAACCACGGCAACCCCATCATCGGCCTGCAGATGATCCGGGGTTTCGAGAAGGAGGAGCCGGGCGTCTGGGAAGATGGCGAGATCTACGATCCGGAGAGCGGCAAGACCTATGATTCCAACATGCAGGCGAAGGATGCCAACACCCTGGAGGTCGAAGGCTGCGTGCTGTTCTTCTGCCAGGAGCAGACCTGGACCCGCATCAAGTAGTCAGGCTTTCCTGGCCCGACATACCCCCACGCCTCGCTGACGGAGCATCCAGACCATGGCCCGAATCCCGCTGCTGACCGCCGCAGACGCAAACGACAGCAACCGCGATGTGCTGCAACGTGACGTCAATCTGTACTACGCGCTGGGACATGTGCCGGGCGCGGCGCGGGCGTTCAGCCAGATGGGACTCTGGCTGCGGTTCGAATCGACGCTGGATACCCGTCTGCGCGAACTGGCGATCCTCACGGTTGGATATGTCGAGCGTGCGGTCTACGAATGGGCGCATCATATCGAACTGGGGTACCAGTTCGGTGTCACGGATGCGGATATCGAACGCCTGATCGCGGAACTGGAGGGCCAGGACACGGATCTGGAACCGATTGCGAAACATGTCATCTCCGCCGCGCGCGAAGTGGCGGTGGACGGTGCCATGACCGACGCGACCTGGGCGGCGCTGGCCCCGGAGTTCGGCACCGAAAAGATGATCGAGCTGACGACCGCAATCGCCTTCTACTGCGCCATTGTCCGGGTTCTGAAGACCCTGCAACTTGATCTGGAGCCGGAGGCGCAGCAGTTCATCGACCGCTGGCCCTTGCCACAGGACTGAGAACCCCTCGTCAGAGCGTGCTGGAGAGTCCGGCGCCAGCCTGAAGCCTGCCGGCAAACACGCTGGTCAGGAACGATGTGGCGACCTCGATCCCGTCCGGCGCGATGCCGTGTCCGATACCGGGACTGACGTGGAACCCGACGGGCAGGCCGGCAGCCCCGAGTGCCCCGGCGGCGTGGAACATCGCCAGTGCGGGGACCATGTCATCGCGGTCACCATGGATCAGCTGGACCGGTGTGGGGGCGGTGATCTCCTGCGCCAGGGTCTCGCCGCCCAGCAGGGCGCCGGAGAATCCGACGATACCCGCCAGCGGCGCAGCCCGGCGCAGGCCGACATGCAATGACAGCATCGTGCCCTGGCTGAAACCGATCAGGGCCACGTCCCTGTCCTGCAGCCCATGCCGGTCCCGTTCCTGATCCAGGAACTCATGAACCATCGGCGCGACCTCATCGGCGCGGCTGCCCATCGCGCCATACCGCTCAACCATCTGCTTCGGGTCGCCACTGGCACGGGCCGGGTCATCCAGATTGATCGCGAACCACTGGCGACCCATCGGGGACATGTCGCAAGGTTCGGGAGCATGTGGTGCGACAAAGGCCGCGTCCGGCAGGCTGCGCGCCAGATAGGGGGCCAGGCCGATCAGGTCCTGACCGTCGGCGCCGTAGCCATGCAGCAGCACGACAAGCTGTTTCGGCCTGTCGCCACGGGCCTGCGGATGACGGGGGCCGTCGAGAGGGCTGGGCATGGGCGGGGCCTTCGTGTTTCAGGTGGTGTCAGCGGGCTGCATCCTACAGGTTCAGCCGATGGTCGCCAGTCCCGGAAACAGTTCCAGCAGCCAGATCGCCAGAATCTGCAACTGGCTGGTGAAGATCAGGATTCCGGTCACGATCAGCAGCAGCCCGGTGCCGATCTCCACCTTGTGCAGGTGGCGGCGGAAGCGGACCAGGAAACCCATGAAGGCACGGACCGCCAGCGCCGCCAGCAGGAAAGGAATGCCGAGGCCCAGTGCATAGACTGCCAGCAGGGCCGCACCGGTGGTGACATTCTGCTCGCTCGCCGCCAGTGCCAGGATGGTGGCCAGGATCGGGCCGATGCAGGGGGTCCAGCCGAACCCGAAGGCCATGCCGAGCAGATAGGCACCGGGGGCTTTCAGGTTGGCGGTCCCCGCTGCAAACCGGGCTTCGCGATAGAACACCCCGATGCGGAGCAGACCGATCATGTGCAGTCCGAACAGCACGATGACCACGCCCGCAACCTTGGCCAGCACATCCATCCAGGGCCGGATCAGTTCGTTGATGGCGCTGGCTGAGGCCCCCAGGGCCACGAAGACGGTGGAGAAACCGAGCACGAAGAAGACCGCCATCAGCACCACACGCCGCGTCAGTGCCGGGTCCTTGCCCGCCTTCTCGTTCATCTCGTCGAAGTTGGTTCCGGCCATGTAGCTCAGGTAGGCGGGAACCAGGGGAAGCACGCAGGGGCTGAGGAACGACACGAATCCACCGACCGCTGCCCATGCAAAGCTGATCTCTGCTGCCATTTCTCGCCTGCTTCCCGACCTGTTGCTATCGTGGGTCCGTGACCCGTCCGATATACATCTGTTTAGGGCCTGTGGGGCACAAGGCCAATCAACTGACTGTCAGTGGCGACAGCCTGTCGCTGCCGACACCCTGGGGAGGGAACCGCAATGCGCGCACTTGTCGTCAACGAACTGGGTACGCCGGACATCATGCGGATGGAAGAGAAACCGTCCGTGCCGCCAGGGCCGGAGGAGATCCGGGTCCGCATTCGCGCCGCCGGACTGAATTTTCCCGATATCCTGATGATCGCGGGAAAGTATCAGCACAAGCCGCCGCTGCCCTTCACCCCAGGCATGGAGGGGGCTGGCGAGGTGCTGGAGGTCGGTTCGGCCGTGACGCAGTTCAGTCCGGGCGACCGGGTCGTCGTTCACGCCAAGAACGGCATGTATGCGCAGGAAACCACGCTGCCCGCCGCCTGGGCGATCAACCTGCCGCAGGCCTGGAGCTTTGCGGAGGGGGCGGCATTCTGGTCGGCCTATTGTACGGCCTGGGTCGCGCTGGTGGAGCGTGGCGGGTTGCAGGCCGGGGAAACCCTGCTGGTCCATGGTGCCGCCGGTGGCGTTGGCCTGGCCGCCGTCGAACTGGGCGTCGCGCTGGGCGCTGAAGTCATTGCCGTGGTGGGCAGCGACGAAAAGGCCGCCGCTGTGGCGGCGAAGGGGGCCGCGCATGTCATCGATCACCGCCAGGTTGCCTTCAGGGACAAGGTTCTGGAGATCACGGACGGACGCGGTGTCGATGTTGTCTATGATCCGGTCGGCGGCGATGTCCTGTTCCAGTCGATGCGCTGTATTGCCTGGGGCGGGCGGCTGCTGGTCATCGGCTTTGCCTCCGGCACCATTCCCGACGTTCCGGCGAACTATGCCCTGCTGAAGAGTTGTTCCCTGATCGGTGTCCGTGCCGGGGAATACGCGCGCCGTGATCCGGTCGCCAGCAGGCGGATGATCGCCGCCATGCTGAAACTGGCGGCGGAGGGCAGGCTGCGCCCCACGGTTCACCAGACCTTGCCCCTGACCGAAGCCGTCGCGGCGCTGGAGGTGATATCCAGCCGTGGAGTGATCGGGAAGATGATCCTGGAAATTGCCTGATCAGCGCCATGTTGCCCAGGCGGCCTTGCCCCAACAGCAACCGATCGTGAGGCCGTTTTCCGCGGTTTCCGCTTCATTTAGGCGACTGAAACCTGCACTATCGCCGCCGGGGCCTTCGTTCATGCTTTTTTCCGGGATGTCGGGTCACGGAAATTCCGCTGTCAGGAAGTGATTTCCATGGCTGATACAGAAATTGTCCTCCTGCCTGAGGAAGATGGTCGTGTTGGCAAGGTTGCGGTTACCGGTGCGCAGGGCACCGTGCTGCTGGAGCGGCCTTTCGACGGAACCAGCGTGGCATCCGGTGCCGCCCCGCTTGCGCCACAGGTTCAGCCCACGGCCTCCATTGCCGAACGGTTCGCCGCCCTGCTGGCGTTTCAGCAGCAGTCGGGTTTTGGCGACCCGGGTGATCTGCAGCGACTGTTCAGGATCGCGCCGGAAAGAAAGACCGATGACCGCGGCGGTCAGGGGCTGGATATCAACAACCTCGCAGAAGCGGCAATCGTCGAGGAAGAGGCTTCGGCCGAATCCCGTGCGGGCGAGGACGTCGACCTGGAGAATGACGACAGCGACGATAGCGAAGACATCGACGATGACGGCGATGGGTTTGTCGAGGAAGCTGACGATGCCGAGAAAGCAGCTCTGGATGGCCCGAGCCGTGGGCGGGGATACGGAGACAGGCGGGGCGCAGACACGGACGATGACGTGTTCGAAAGCTTCCTGTCGTTGCTGGACGGCGGAAGGCCTTTGCCGAAGCGTCCGAGATTGCGCGGTGACCGCGACGACGACGATGAAGAGGATGGTCCTGGCGACGACGATGATCCCTTCCCGCAGGACGATGACGATGAACTGATCAGTGGCGGGAACGGCGGCGAAAGCTTTTCCGGCGGCATCGGCGACGACACCATCGGGGCGGGTCAGGGCAATGACACGCTGAACGGCGGGGCAGGCAGTGACCTCTTGCAGGGCGGAGACGGTGACGACGTTCTGATCGGCGGGGCGGGTGCCGACCGGCTGGAGGGTGGCCTCGGTATCGACGTCGCCGACTATGGTGCATCCCCTTCTGCTGTCCTGGTCAATCTGGCCACTGGTGTGACAGGCGGCGGGGATGCGGCATCGGATACATTGCAGGGTGTGGAGAACGTCATCGGCAGCGACTTCGATGATTCCCTGACCGGCAGCGATGGCGGCAATCGCCTGGACGGTCGTGACGGCGACGACACGCTGGATGGGGGTGACGGCGATGACATGCTGGTGCCGGGAGGTGGCGACGACGATGTGACCGGCGGCGCCGGCAACGACAGCGTTTCGTTCGAGGACAATGCGGTTGGCGTCACTGTCAGCCTGCTCACCGGGGTGGCGGTTGATCTCAATGCCGACACGGATGCGCTGACCGGCATCGAGAACGTGCTTGGCTCTGACTTCGATGACAGCATCACGGGCGACGATGGCGACAACCGGTTGGCCGGACGGGACGGTGATGACACGCTGGTCGGCGGCATCGGCGGCGGCGACGACAAGCTGGATGGCGGCGACGGTATCGACGTGGTGAGCTACGACAGTGCGACCCAGTCCGTCACCGTTGACCTGGAGGCGCGCAGGGCAACGGGTGCGGAAATCGGCAATGATGATGTCGACGGGGTCGAGAATGTTGTCGGAGGCGCCGGGGACGATGAACTGATCGGCAATGATGACGAGAATGAACTTTCGGGCGGCGCGGGGGATGACACCCTGCGCGGCGGCGGGGACGCGGATGTGCTGGACGGCGGCACCGGCACGGACGCGATCAGCTATCAGGGCTCGGATGTCGGCGTCAGTGTCGATCTGGCGGCTGGCACCGGCACCGATGGTGATGCCGAGGGCGACACATTTGCCGATATCGAGAATGTTTTCGGCTCGGCAGAGGACGACTCGCTGACCGGTGACGGCAATGCCAACGAATTGCGGGGCGAGGACGGGCGCGACACCCTGATCGGTGCAGGCGGTGTCGATACACTGGTTGGCGGCGGCGGGGCGGACAGCCTGTTCGGCGGCGTGGGCGCGGACGAATTGTCCGGCAATGGCGGCAACGACACGATCAGCGGCGGCGTCGGCGCCGATCAGCTCATCGGCAATTCCGGTGATGACGTGCTGGAGGGTGGTGCTGCAGCCGACCAGTTGCAGGGCGGTGCGGGCATCGACACCGCCTCGTTTGCCGAAGCCGGTGAAGGCGTTGCCTTTGCCTTTGCCGACACGGATGGACCGGGTATCGCGGGCGATTTCAGCAATACGGCGGCTGGCGGTCTGGCGGGCGATGCGGACGGTGACAGCTTCGCCAGTATCGAGGCCTTTGTCGGATCGGATTTCGACGACACGGTCGGTGGCGGTGCCATCGACATGACATTCACCCTGGGCGCAGGGGATGACCGTTTCGATACTCCGGCAGGCATTGATGTGGCTGACAACCTGTTCGGGGGTGACGGGGCGGACATTGCTTTCACAGGTGATGGCAATGACAGCGTCGAGGGCGGTGCGGGCGATGACAGTCTGCGGGGCGAAGCGGGCTCCGACACGCTGATCGGCAATGCCGACAACGATGACCTGAGTGGTGCGGCGGGCAGCGACAGCCTGGTTGGCGGCGCGGGTGTCGACACGATGAACGGTGGCGCCGGCAGTGACCGGTTTGTCTTCCAGGCCCTTACCGACGGGACCGAGATCGCAGTGAATGACACCATCGCCAACGTCGGCTCGGCAGTGGATGTGATCAATGATTTTGCGACCGGTGTCGATCTAATCGAGCTTGCCAGTGCCGCATTCGGCAATCCAGGCCTTGCTCTGACGGTCGGGGCCTATGACGGCACCAACGCCATCGGTGTTGGCGCGGGCGCAACCCTGGTGTTTGACGGCACCCATCTGATCTTCGACCCGGATGTCGATCAGGCCGGCTATGTCGCCATCGCCGATCTGTCCGGTGCCGTGCCGGTGCTGGCGGATATCAGTCTGGTCTGATCACCCGCCACCCGGCTGGACCGGATCGCCCAACTGAAGGAAACTCGGTCCTTCCGATTCTGGGACTGGGGGGTTTGGCCGTTGGGAAAATTCATTCTGGCGATTGATCAGGGGACGACATCCAGTCGTGCCATCCTGTTCGACCGGGACATGAGCGTCGTCGCCCTGGCACAATCCGAATTCCCGCAGCATTTTCCGGCTTCCGGCTGGGTCGAACATGCGGTCGAGGACCTCTGGTCCACGACGCTGGAGACGTGTCGCAAGGCCCTGAAACAGGCGGGGGCGGAGGCTGCGGATGTTGCCGCGATCGGCATCACCAACCAGCGCGAGACCACGGTCGTCTGGGATCGTGCCACGGGAAAGGCGATCCACAATGCCATCGTCTGGCAGGACCGGCGCACGGCGGACCGCTGTGCGGAACTGAAGGCAGCGGGGCATGAGCCAACGGTGGCGGCACGTACCGGTCTGCTGCTCGACCCCTATTTCTCCGGCACCAAGGTCGCCTGGATCCTTGATCACGTGGAAGGTGCGCGGCAGCGGGCGGAGGCGGGGGAACTGGCCTTCGGCACGGTGGACAGCTTCATTCTCTGGCGGCTGACGGGCGGGCGGGTACATGCCACGGACGCGACCAATGCTTCCCGCACCCTGCTCTACGACATTCACGAAGGGGCCTTTGCAAGTGAACTACTGGACCTGATCCGCGTGCCCGCCGCGATGCTGCCGGAGGTGAGGGATTCATCGGGACTGTTCGGGGAGACGGATCCGGAGCTGTTCGGGCGCGCCATTCCCGTGCGCGGCATCGCCGGTGACCAGCAGGCGGCAACTGTGGGGCAGGGGTGTTTCCAGCCCGGCATGATGAAATCGACCTATGGCACCGGTTGCTTTGCGCTGCTCAATACCGGTGATGCGCCGGTGGCGTCGAAGAACCGTCTGCTGACCACGGTGGCCTATCAGCTTGGGGGGCAGAGGACCTACGCCCTTGAAGGCTCGATCTTCGTCGCCGGGGCGGCGGTGCAATGGCTGCGTGACGGGCTGGGCATCATCGGCAAGGCATCGGAGAGCGGTGTACTGGCGGAGAAGGCCGATCCGGCCCAGGCGGTCTATCTGGTGCCTGCGTTCACGGGCCTCGGCGCGCCGCACTGGGACGCGGATGCACGCGGCGCGCTCTATGGCCTGACCCGCAACACGGGCCCGGCGGAGTTCGCCAGGGCGGCGCTGGAATCGGTCTGCTACCAGACGCGCGACCTGCTGGAGGCCATGCGCAAGGACTGGCCCGCGAGCGGTGAGGCAGACACGGTGCTGCGCGTTGATGGCGGCATGGTTGCATCCGACTGGACCATGCAGTGCCTTGCCGACACGCTGGGGGTGGAGGTGGATCGTCCGACCGTGCTGGAGACCACGGCACTGGGTGCGGCCTATCTCGCCGGTCTGGACGCCGGTTTCTATCCGGAGCCCGACCGGTTCGCCGAAACCTGGAAACTGGATCGCCGCTTTGCACCGAAGCAGGCGGTCGCAGTGCGTGATGCCCGCTATCGCGGCTGGCAGGATGCGGTGCGCCGCACCCTGACGGTGCCGGCATCATGAGTGCCATGACCCGCCGTGTCGTCCTTGCCCGGTTCTGTGACGGGCCACCAGTGGCGGAGGATTTCCGCATCGAGGAAGCGCCGATGCCGGAGCCGCGCGACGGACAGTTCCTGGTGCGCAACATCCTGATCTCGGTCGATCCCGGCACCCGTGCCCGCCTGTCCGGCAAGCCCAGCTACATCCCTCCACTGAAGCTCGGCGCCACCGTCGGGGCATTTTCCATAGGTGAGATCATCGACAGCCGCCACCCGGACTTCGCGCCGGGCGAGATCGTCTCGCTGGCCGATGGCTGGGCTGAGCATGTGATCGGCGATCCGCGCGGCTTCGTGCGGCGGATCACCGACCGCCGGTTGCCTCTGGCCGCCTGGCTTGGTGTGCTGGGGGTGTCGGGCATGACAGCGTGGTTCGGTCTGCACCGGGTTGCGAACCTGCAGGCCGGGGAGACCGTGGTGGTGACTTCGGCTGCGGGTGCGGTCGGTTCTGCCGCCGGGCAACTGGCCCGAATTCACGGCTGCAAGGTGATCGGGGTCGCCGGTGGGCCGGCCAAGTGTGACTGGCTGACCGGTCCTGCACGCCTTGATGCCGCCATTGACTACAAGGCGACCGGTGACCTGCCTGCGGCCATTGCGGCGGCGGCGCCCGAAGGCGTTGATGTGCTGTTCGACAATGTCGGGAACGCGATGATCGACCGTATCATTCCGCTGATGCGGCAGAACGGGCGTATCGTTGTTTCCGGTCAGGTCGATGCCTACAACACCAGTGACGAACTGGCGGTGGAGGGCATTCGCAATACCCGCGCCTTCATCACCCACCGGCTGATGATGCAGGGACTTGTGGTCTTCGATGACCTGCCCGACTGGGGGGCGGCGGAGGCGACCATGGCAAACCACATGGTGGACGGCAGTCTGATGGGTCGCTGGGAAGTGCTGCCTGGCGGGCTGGAGGCGACCCCCGAGGCCTTTGCCGGCCTGTTCCGCGGGGAGAATACCGGTCGGCGGCTGGTCCGCCTTGCCCCCGATCCCGATGATTTTCCGAAGGACCCGTCATGACCCTGCAAACCGATGTCGCAGCCCTGCTGCCGGAGATCGCCTCGCGCGCGCCGGGAACCGAGCAGGCGCGGCGCCTGCCTGCCGATCTGGCGGCGAAGATGGCCCGTGCGGGCCTGTTTCACATGATGGTGCCGCAAGCCATCGGAGGCCTGGAATGTGATGCGGCCACGGCGCTGTCGATGATGCGTCAGGTCGGGGCTGCGGATGCTGCCGCAGGCTGGTGCACGATGATCGCCGCCACTTCCGCCTACAAGGCGGGCTTTCTGGAGCCATCGGTGGCGCGGCAGATCTACGGTGCGCGCGACGGCATCTTTGGGGGTGTCTTTGCCCCCATGGGCCGGGCAGTGGCCGAAGATGACGGCTATCGCGTCAACGGGCGCTGGGCCTGGGCGTCCGGGTCCGCCAACTGCACGTGGCTGGCAGGTGGTGCCGTTATCATGGTTGATGGCAAGCCGAAGCTGCTGGACAACGGCATGCCTGATTCACGCATGGTCATCTTCCCGGCGGCCGAGGCGGAATTGCTCGACACCTGGCATTCCACCGGACTGGCAGGCACGGGATCAGGTGACATGCAGGTGACGGACCTGTTCGTCCCCGCCACCCATTCCGTGACGCTGATGCATGACACGGCGACAGCGGAAGGACCGCTCTACCGGTTCCCCACATTTGGACTGCTGGCGCTCGGCATCGCGGCGGTGGCGCTGGGAAATG
Source organism: Minwuia sp. (assembly GCA_029213165.1). Taxonomy (GTDB): domain Bacteria; phylum Pseudomonadota; class Alphaproteobacteria; order Minwuiales; family Minwuiaceae; genus Minwuia. Next base: position 22,949 of record JARGNO010000001.1, on the reverse strand, counting down.
CCGCCGCGGCCATTGATGACCTGGTGGCGCTGGCGGCCACCAAGAAACCGACAGGTGGCAGGCGCACGCTTGCGCAGCGGGGTATGGCGCAGGCGGATCTGGCGCGGGCGACCGCCAGCCTTGGCGGGGCACTTGCCTTCGTCGAGGATGTGGTCGCAAAGGCCTGGGCGGAGGCGGAGGCTGGCGATGATCTCGGCACCGGGACCCGTGCCCGATTGCGGCTGGCGGCGACACATGCGACGCGGACTTCCGCCGATGTGGCGCGGTCGATGTATGACATTGCCGGTGGCGACTCGGTCTTCCTGTCGTCACCCCTGCAACGCCGCTTCCGCGATGCGCATACCATGACGCAGCACATGATGGTCAACGGCTCGACCTACGAGCTGACGGGGCGCGTACTGTTTGGCCTGCCGACCGACGCCACCTTCATCTGACGGGTCAGTGCAGCCGCTTCCGGGCGCGGTCTCCGCTACTTGCCGCCACTCTTTGACGGGCGCGGGTCCTTCATGCCGAGTTCGGCAAGTGCGGCCTGCCAGTCTTCCTCGAAATAGCTCTTGTCGGCGCAGGCGGCGTTGTAGTCCTTGACCAGCTGGTTCAACTGGTCCCGGCGACGGTCAAGGGTCGGCAGCATCTCTTCATTGTAGGTATCGATCATCGTCCGGTGCCGCTCGACACGGGCATTGTATTCCTTCACGGCTGCCGGGTCGGTGCCGTCGATCTGCTTGCGGCGGCGGTCAAGTTCCTTCTCCAGCGCGGTAATGCGGCTGCGATGGCTGGCCATGCTGGCCTGATAGTCGGACAGTCGCTTCTCCAGATCGCCCAGCCGCTGGTCCTGGCGCAGGCAGGCGCGAATATCGACAGGCTTCAGGGTGCCCTTGTCATAGACCTTGATCACCTCGGCGTCCTGCACCGGGGCCGCAGCCTTCTGGGCTGCTGCCGGGCCGACCAGAGCCATCGCCGACATGGTTGCCGCCGCCGCAAGTCTCACCAGCATTCCCATCAGACCATCACCTGTACCGCGTTGAATGTAGATGGGCATTATCGGCGGGCCGATCAGGCGAACACAAGGTGGCATTGCGGCAATGCTGTGGCACCTGTGTCGACCGTCCGGTCCCCGCAGGCCTCTCGACGGATGGGTCCGGTCCGCGATTCAGCCGGTGCGGATGTATTCGCGCATGGCATCCGCCTCATGCTGCAGCTCATCGACCCGGTTCTTCACGATGTCGCCAATGGAGATGATGCCGCAGAGCACGTTCGCCTCCACGACCGGCAGATGACGGATCCTGTGTTCGGTCATCATCCGCATCAGATCCGCCACGGCGTCGGACTGGCCGCAGGTGATCACGTCACCGGTCATGATGTCTGCGGCGGTGCGTTCCAGCGCGTCGCAGCCGTGCGTGGCAAGGGCGCGCACCACGTCCCGCTCGGAGACAATGCCGTTGATGCGGTGACCGTCATCGGACACGACCAGGGCACCCACGCGTTCGGTCTTCAGGCGCCCGACAACACTCTCGACGGATGCGTCGGGACGCACGGTGGCAACATCGCCACCCTTGGCATGCAGCAGGGTTGAAACAAGCATTCCATGAACCTCCTCAATGGGGTCCGCTGGAGCGCTGTTCTGTCGGTCAGGCCATCAAGAGTGTGGCAATGCTTTCCTGTCCTGGGCCGGATACGTGCAGAGCGGCCCTCCATGCGGGCCTGGTTGATCAAGACTATTCACAGGTGATTGTAGTTCATGGATGCCCTGACGACAATCAGAGGCTGGCAATTCGGTCAAACAAATCGTGTCAGTATTCTTGTTTTTGGTGTTCTTGAATCTCCAGGTCGTGGAAATTATTGACAATTTTGAAGGGGAATATCTGATACGATCTCTTGAGATATATCTGTTGATATGTATCAGATGAGATTTACTCGCCAGTAGGACAAAATTCCCCTACGTCAACCGGCATCGCGCTTGCGGAATTTCTCTGCAGCCGCATCGAAGGTGCCGGAGGTTGCGATCAGGGCGTTCAACTGGGTGCCCATGGCCAGCGCATCGTCTCTCGGCATTGACCGCGCGGCGCGGTGCAGGGCCTTGGTCAGTTTGACGCCTTCGGGGTTGAGTGCGGCGGCACGCGCGATGAACCGCGTTGCCACCCGCTCCAGTTCCTCCGACCCTTCGGCGAGCCGGTTGATCAGGCCCATTTCATAGAGCCGGGCCGCGTCGATCATCTCTCCGAACAGCAGCATCTCAAGTCCCAGACGGGATCCGACAAGCTGCGCCAGCAGCGGCGTGTTGACGGCTGCGGGAAAGCCGGAGCGCATCTCCAGCACGCCGAACTGCGCCGAGCGCTCCGCGATCACGAAATCGCAGCCCATGGCCAGCGTGAAACCACCTGCCACAGCATATCCCTGAACAACGGCAACCGAGGGGATGGCCAGACGGTCGAGGCGGCGGAAAACCTCGGTCCAGGCCTCGTAGCGTTCCACGGCAGGACCCAGATTGCGGTCCTCGCCCTGGGTCAGGTCACGCCCGGCGCAGAAATGCTCCCCCTCCCCACGGACCGCCAGGCAGCGCACCTGACTGTCGCGGGAAATATCGTCAACCGCACGCGCGATATCGGCCATCATGCCCGCTGTCATGGCGTTGCGGCTCTCCGCCCGGTCGAGGACGATGCTGGCCACCACCCCCTCATGCTCGATCCGGATCATGCGTCCGCCGCCGTTTGCGGTGCCACCCCATGCTCAGTGGGATGGCCCTGATCATCGATGGCGACAAAGACGAAGTCGCCTTCCGTCACCTTGACGGTCTCCGTTCCGAACTTGCGGTGCACGATGGTCTCGATATGCACGGTGACCGAGGTCCGGCCCACCCGCTTGATGTCGGTGAACAGCGACACCACGTCACCGACGCGGATCGGGGCCTCGAAAGTCATCGCCTCGATGGCGCGGGTGACACAGCGGCTGTTGAGGTGGCGGGAGGCGGCGATGCCACCGGCCATGTCCATCTGGGAGAGCACCCAGCCACCGAAGATGTCGCCATTGGCGTTGCAGTCGGACGGCATGGGCGCCGGACGCAGGGTTGGTTCTCTGCCGGTCATTTTTTCTGTCTCCTGTATCGGTCGGGTCAGCATCGGGCGCTGTGCTGCCTCGCGCAAACGAAAACAGGGGGCAATCCCTGCCCCCTGCCGGTCGTCCACGTATCTGGCGTCCACGTATCTGGTGACGCGTGTCAGGCGGTCCCGCGAATGGGGTAGCCCTTTTCCTGTATGAACTTGATTCCACGCAGGATGCTGGCGATCTCGGGCCGCGCGAAGGGGGCGTTGGAGATATCGACGATCTGCACCTGCCCCTGATCATTGACCACGAACATGCCGGGTTCGGGAAATTCGTGGTCGGTCTCGTTGGGGCGCGGGGTGGAGACATAGAGGCCGAGCTGTTTCATCTGCGCCTTGGTCAGGCCATAGCCGAGCGGCACCTTCACACCGGTCTCGTCAGCAACGGCCTGCGCCTGTTCCTCCGAATCGCTGGAAACCGCAACCACCTCAAGTCCCAGATCGTCGATCTCACCCTGCAGGGCCTCGATCCCGCTCAGATAACGCTTGCAGATCGGGCAGTGCTTGCCGCGATAGACAATCACCATGCGCCAGGCGCCGTTGCCACCCAGGTCAAGTTCGCCACCGCCGAGTTGCGGGACGCTGATGGACGGCATCGTGCTGCCGGCGCTGATCTTCTCACTCATGTCTTGCTCCGATATCAGGGGTCAGGGCCGCGCGGTTTCAGGCGGCAATCTCATCTGCGTGTGCAAGCAGCTGTTCGCTGCCACGACCGGCGTCTGCTGCGTCACGGGCGCGTCGCAGCACTCCGTCCGACAGCTTCTGCAGGGCCTTGTGCTCGATCTGGCGCACCCGCTCCTTGGTCACGCCAAGCTGCACACCCAGTTCCTCCAGCGTCACCTTCTCGTCGTTCAGCTTCCGCTCCCGCACGATCAGCTGCTCCCGGTCGCTCAGGTCCGAAAGCGCTTCCTTCAGCCAGATTCCGCGGGTCGCGTTGTCCCGCACGGTCACGGTCACCTCTTCGGGCGACGGGCGGTCATCCACCAGGAAATCACCCCATTCGTCGGAGCCTTCCTCACCCGCCGGGGCGTTGAGCGACTGGTCCTTGGCCGACAGGCGGTTGGCCATGGCGACGACTTCCCGTGTCGAGACCTTCAGCTTCTCGGAGATCTGGTCGCGGGCTTCCTCGGTCAGGTTCACCGCGCCAGCGCCGTCGATCTGCGCCCGAAGGCGCCGCAGGTTGAAGAACAGGGCCTTCTGCGCCGCGCTGGTGCCGGACCGCACGATGGACCAGTTGCGCAGCACGTATTCCTGCATGGAGGAGCGGATCCACCAGGTCGAGTAGGTGGAGAACCGCACACCCCGTTCCGGCTCGAACCGCGCGGCAGCCTGCATCAGGCCGACACAGCCTTCCTGCACCAGATCGGCGCGCGGCAGCCCGTAGGCACGGAAGCGACCGGCGACCGAGACCACCAGGCGCATGTAGGCGGATACCAGCTCATGCAGCGCGCGCTCATCACCCTGATCGCGCCAGCGCAGCGCCAAATCCTGCTCATGCTCGAACGACAGCAGCGGGGCGGACATTGCCGTGGAAATGAACTGCTGTTCCTGCCGCACCGATTGCATTGAATTGTCATGAATCATCGTCGTCACCCGTCTTTCCGGCCCCACCCGCCAGGTCCGCCAGAACCTGGTCCCCCGGGCAGGCCATGCCTGCGACCGACTGCCTCTTGGCAAATTGGTTTCGCCTCGATACTTTATGCAGCGTGTTCGATAGCCACAAGCATTAATTTTCGAGTCGAAACCAAATGACCGTGACCGACGGCCAGAGCATGAGTGACGCAGCGAAAGATGACGATCCGATGACGGGCGTGAAGCCCGATCATGCGGCACGCGTGGCTGAACTGATCGACCGCCTCGGGCGCATGACCCGGGAACTGCAGTATGTGGATGGCCTCAATCCGGCCCAGTGGGAGGCGCTGCGTTACCTGAACCGCGCCAATCGCTATTCCCGTACACCTGGCGGCGTCGCGGATTTCCTGGGGGCGACGAAGGGCACGATTTCCCAGACCGTCTCCGCGCTGGAGGCCAAGGGGCTGATCGCGCGCACGCCGAGTGACCGCGACAAGCGGGTCTGCCTGATTGACCTTACGGCAGAGGGTGAGCGCATGATCGCCCGCGATCCCGTCCGCTGCATCGAGACCATCGTCGGTGGCATGGATGACAGGACCGCCGCGCTGATGGTCGATGGCCTGGGCCGTCTGATGGCCAGCCTGCAGTTCGAACTGGGCTCCAAGCCCTTCGGTGTCTGCGCTGCCTGCTGTCGGCATCTGGCACCGGAAGCAGGCTGCAAGAAGTCCGAGGCTGTGCCGAAATGCGGCATGACCGGGGAACCGCTGCAGGGCGATGCGCCCCAGCGGATCTGCGTCAACTATCTCGGCGACGCAGCCGAATAAAAGCAGAACATCCGCGCCGACCGCGTTAGGATCGGCGCATGAATGATGTGTCCGCGCCCACGCATGTCCTGCCTGGACATTTCAATGACTGGTTCGCCCGCCGGGGCTGGCAGGCGCGACCGCATCAGGTGCGGCTGGCGGAGATCGCGGCGCGCGGTGACGACGCATTGCTGATTGCGCCGACGGGCGGCGGCAAGACGCTGGCCGGGTTCCTGCCCAGCCTGATCGACCTGGCCGCCAACCCCCGACCGGGCCTGCACACGCTTTATGTTTCACCGCTGAAGGCGCTGACCTATGACATCGCGCAGAACCTCGATGCGCCGGTGCGGGAGATGGCTCTGCCGGTCACGCTTGAAACACGTACCGGCGACACGCCGCAGTCGAAACGCCAGCGTCAGAAGATGACGCCCCCCAACATGCTGCTGACCACGCCTGAACAGCTCGCGCTGCTGCTTGCGGCGCGGGAGGCGAAGCGGATGTTTCAGCATCTGGACGCCGTGATCATCGATGAGTTGCACGCCTTCGCTGACACCCGCAGGGGGGACCTGCTGGCGCTCGATCTGGCGCGGCTCAGGGCGATCTCACCGGGCCATCGGCGCGTCGGGCTTTCCGCAACGGTGGCGGAACCGGAACGGCTGGCGCGGTTTGTCGGGCTGGGGCGCGGGCCGGCCACCATCGTCCGCGGGCCACCGGGTCCGAAGCCTGAAGTGACGATCCTGCGGGCAGAGGGTCGGATTCCCTGGTCCGGGCACACGGCACGGCATGTCATCCCGGAGATCTATCAGGCCATCCGGGATCACCGCACCGTGCTCGTCTTCGTCAACACCCGCAGCCAGGCGGAGCTTGTGTTTCAGGAACTCTGGCGGGTGAATGATGACGTGCTGCCCATCGCGCTGCATCACGGCAGCCTGGACGTGGAACGCAGGCGCAAGGTGGAGACCGCCATGGCGCGCGGGGCCCTCCGGGCCGTGGTCTGCACCTCCACGCTGGATCTCGGCATCGACTGGGGTGACGTGGATCTGGTGGTCCAGATCGGCGCGCCGAAGGGCGCGGCCCGGACGCTGCAGCGCATCGGTCGCGCGAACCACCGCCTCGACGAACCCAGCAAGGCCATGTTCGCCCCGGCCAACCGGTTCGAGGAACTGGAGTGCCTGGCGGCGCTGGAGGCGCTGGCGGAGGGGCAGGTGGATGCGCCACCCGCCCGTGACGGCGCGCTGGATGTGCTTGCGCAACACGTGCTCGGGGTTGCCTGTGGTGCGCCCTTCGACGCCGATGAGCTGTTCGTGGAGGTCACATCGACCGAACCCTATCGCACCCTGGACAGGGAAACCTTCGACCGGGTGATCGATTTTGTCGCCACCGGCGGCTATTCGCTGAAACGCTATGAGCGCTACCACCGGCTGCGGCAGACGGTGGAGGGGCTGTGGCGTGTCGCCAATCCGCGCGTGGCGCAGCAATACCGCATGAATGTCGGCACCATCGTCGAGGCACCGATGCTGAAGGTGCGGCTGCGCGGCGGGCGGAACCTGGGCGAGATAGAGGAATATTTCATCGAGCAGCTGAAGCCGGGCGACACCTTTGTCTTCGCAGGCGAGATCCTGCGCTTTCAGTCCGTGCAGGAAACCACGGCCATCGTCGTGCGTGCGCCGGGGGAGGAAGCCAGTGTCCCCAGCTACCAGGGCGGCAAGTTCCCGCTGTCCACCTTTCTGGCGGACAAGGTGCGGGCAATCCTGGCTGATCCGGGGCAGCATCCGGGCCTGTCGCCGCAGACCCGCGACTGGCTGGGCCTGCAAAGCTGGCGGTCCGTCCTGCCGCGTCCCGATGAGTTGCTGGTGGAGATGTTTCCCCGTGCGAAGAAGCACTATCTGGTGGCCTACCCGTTCGAGGGGCGGCTGGCACACCAGACGCTGGGCATGTTGCTGACACGGCGGATGGAGCGACTGGGCCTGCGCCCGCTCGGCTTCGTGGCCAGTGACTACGCGATGGCGGTCTGGTCACTGCGTCCGGTGGCGGATGTGGACGCGTTGCTGGCGCCGGACATGCTGGGGGACGATCTGGAGGCATGGCTGAACGAATCGATCCTGATGAAACGGACCTTCCGCAACGTGGCGACCATCTCGGGTCTGATCGAGCGGCGGTTCCCGGGGCAGGAAAAGTCCGGGCGGCAGATGACCATTTCATCGGACCTGATCTACGACGTGCTGCGCGATCACGAACCGGACCACATCCTGCTGCGTGCAACATGGGAGGATGCGGCGACCGGTCTGCTGGATGTCCGGCGGCTGGGCGACATGCTGGTGCGGGTGCAGGGCCGCATCGTGAAACGAAAGCTGGAGCGCATTTCCCCGCTGGCCGTGCCGGTCATGCTGGAGATCGGCAAGGAGCCGGTGCTCGGCATGGCCATGGAGGATATCCTGGCCGAAGCCGCTGACGACCTGATGGCCGAAGCTTCGGTGCTGCTGTGACGGACGGGGCGATGGTCGTCAATGGTGCCCGGCTGCAGCCTGACCCGACCGCGGCACTCTGGTGGCCGGACGAGCGGATGCTGATTGTCTCCGACCTGCATTTCGAGAAGGGGTCGGCCATGGCACGCCGGGGCCACGGTCTGCTGCCGCCCTATGACAGCGCCGCGACGCTGACCCTGCTGGAGGGCTTGATGGCGAAGTACCGCCCGGCGCGGTTGCTGGCGCTGGGCGACAGCTTCCACGATGGTGAGGCCTTCGCCCGTTTGAGCCGCGATGAGTCGGACCGGTTGGCGGCGATCTCTCAGCGGCAGGAGATGATCTGGATCAGCGGCAACCATGACCCTGAACCGCCCACGCACATCGGGGGCCGGGTTCTGGCCGAGTACCGCTGTGGCCCGCTGCTGTTCCGCCATGAGCCGCAGCCGGGGCGGGCAAGCGGGGAAGTGGCCGGGCACCTGCATCCGAAGGCACGGGTGCGTGGCCGCGGACGCAGCGTGCGTGCCCGCTGTTTCGTGACCGATGGCCTGCGCCTCATCGTGCCGGCCCTTGGCGCCTACACGGGGGGACTGGATGTCATGGATGCGGCCTTCCGGCCATTCTTCCCCAGCGCGTTTCACGCGTGGATGCTGCTGCGCGACCAGGTGCATCCGGTCCGCTCATCGCGGCTTGCGGGCACACCTGCTGACGCCTGAAACCGTTGCGGAGTGGCGGAAGCAGTCAGCCGACCTGAGCGGTGGCGGCGTCCTCTTCCTCCCAGGCAGAGCGTTTGCGGTAGATCGTCTGCGGCGCGATGCCGAGCAGTGCTGCTGCGGTGCGGATATTGCCGTCGCAGCGGGCGATCGCGCCCTCGATGTATTCCCGTTCCACGGCAGCAAGCGGGCGAATCTCGGCCGACAGCGACTTGACGTCGGACGGACGCGGGCCACTGGCCGCCACAGGTGAGACAGCGTCGGGCTCTGCCGGTGGCGGCACCTTCGACACGGGGATGCTGGCCGTGACCTGTGACAGCGGCGGTGGCAGCATCTCGGGCGTCACATGTTCCCCGTCATGCAGCACGACCGTGTTCTGGATGACGTTCTGCAGTTCGCGCACATTGCCGGGCCATTCATAGGACATCAGCACGGCCGAGGTCGCCGGATCGAAGTCACGGAACTTGCGTTTCTCCTGCTCGGCAAACTTCGCGAGGAAGACACGGGCGATCTTCACGATGTCGTCGTCCCGGTCCCGGAGCGGCGGCAGGTGCAGCGGGATCACGTGCAGGCGATAATAGAGATCTTCCCGGAACCGGCCTGCCTTGACCTCCGTCATCGGGTCCTTGTTGGTGGCGCAGATCAGCCGCACGTCGACCTTCTCCGTCACCGAGGCGCCGACCTTGCGGAAGGTCTCGGTCTGGATGAACCGCAGCAGCTTCGCCTGCAGGTCCAGATCCATCTCGCAGACCTCGTCCAGAAACAGGGTGCCGCCATTGGCCATGGCCGCTGCACCTTCGCGCTCCCCCAGCGCACCGGTGAAGGCCCCCTTCACATGGCCGAAGATCTCGCTCTCCATCAGGTCGTGCGGAATGGCGGCGCAGTTGATGGCGATGAAGGGACCGTTGCGGCGCGGGCTGCGGTTCTTGATCGCCTCCGCACAGACTTCCTTGCCGGTGCCGCTCTCGCCGGTGATGAAGACAGTGGCCTTGGACGGGGCCGCGGCCTCGACAATCCGGTAGACCGCCTGCATGACCAGCGCGCCGCCGACAAATCCCTCGAACCCGTCCTTGTCGATCTCGTCGCGGTAGGTATTGACGATATCAAGCAGTTCCGTCCGCTCCAGCGCGTTCTTCAGCGTGACCTTCAGGCGGTCGGCGTTGAACGGCTTGACGATGAAGTCAGCGGCTCCCGACTGCATCGCCGTGACGGCGGTCTGGACGGAGCCGTGAGCGGTGATGACGATGACCGGCAGGTCAGGATCGAC
>JARGNO010000001.1:0-13024 GCA_029213165.1 Minwuia sp. | reverse complement strand
GTCGTCGATTTCCTGCACATGGCGCAGGATGTCCATGCCGTCCATGTCCGGCAGTTTCAGGTCCAGCAGGATCGCGTCGGGGCGATGACGCTCGATATGTTCCAGCGCGGGGCGGCCCAGTTCCTCATGATGGATCTCGTAGGGTTCGTTGCGCAGGAACTGGATATAGCTGCGGGCGAGCGTGGGCGTATCCTCGACCAGTAGGATCTTGCTGGCGCCGTTTCTGCTCATGTTCTGCAACTTTCCATCAGTCAGCCGCGCAGGAACATTGGCCTACCGGATCATGGGTTTGAGTTGTCACGCAAACGCGACGCGACAGACGCGACATACTGGGGTGACACTGCTAAATTGCGTCCTCAAATGCGTTCGGTCAATATTCTTAACAATGGTTCTGCCGCCGGAGCCGGGGAGGAAAGCCTTTCCGGTCGGCTGGGAGTGGTGCGTTTCGCGCTGCTCGGACTGGCCATCGCCGTCCTCATGGTGACCACCGTCTTCTCCATCCTGACGCTTCGCCAGGAATACAATTCCAGCTCCAGCCGCTATGACAGCGTGGTCTGGGGTGCCACCCATACGCGCAGCGAACTTTCCCTGTTTCTCAGTACACTGGACACTTACGTCATCGGCACCGCCGGTATGTCCCAGACGGAGTTCCGGCAGCGCCTCGGCTACATGAAGCAGCGGCTGCCCACGTTCCTGTCGGCGATGCAGAGCGACAAGGGCGATTCACTCGGTGCGGGTTCGATCGCGGCCAGCATCGCCCGCACGTTCGAGGTGAATGACGCGCGGCTGATGTCGCTGCAATCGGGTGATTTCCGGAACTACAGTGCGGTTCGAAAGGACCTCGTGGCGCTGTTCCAGTCCCTGCAGCAGCTGACGAATTCGAGCGAGCTGACGGTCACGCAGTCCCGGGTCGACCGGCTGGAGCCGATCTATTTCGAGTTGCTGCTGTCCGCTGTCGGAACCCTGCTGGGTGCGGGAACGCTTGTCTGGTTCCTGATCCGCGAGATCAGGAGAACGCGGCGGCTCTACAGGAAGGTGGCGCGGGCGGAGGCACGCGAAAGCGCGGCTCGCACGCAGTTGCTGGAAGCCATCGATGCGATGACGGACGGTTTCGCGCTGTTCGATGCGGCTGACCGGGTCATCCTGTTCAATGCCAAGTACCGCGAATACTACGCCACCAACGATGACCATATCGTGGAGGGGGAACGGTTCGAGGATATCATCCGCAAGACCGTGACCGAACGCGTGATGACGGGCGGCCAGAGTCCGGACGGCTGGGTGGCCGAGCGCCTGGCACGGCACCGTAACCCTGCGGGACCGGTGGAAACGCAACTGGCTGATGGCCGCTGGCTGCTGGTGGGTGAATTCGTGACGGACGAGGGCGGTCGTGTCAGCGTCCACACCGACATCACTGCCCAGAAGGAGAACGAGAGCGCGCTGATGGAGGCCAAGGAGCGCGCGGAAGACGCCAATGTCGCCAAGTCGCGGTTCCTGGCGATGATGAGCCACGAGATCCGCACCCCGATGAACGGTGTCCTCGGCATGACCAACCTGCTGCTGGAAACACCGCTGAACGGGGAGCAGCGCCAGTATGCCGATACCGTAAGGCTGTCGGGCGAGGCGCTGCTGACCATCATCAACGACATTCTCGACTTCTCGAAGCTGGAGGCGGGCAGGCTGGAGCTTGAGGATGTGGCCTTCGATCTGTCGGATCTGGTCGACGGGGTTGCCGACCTGCTTTCGGCACGGGCGTTCGAGCGCGGGATCGAGGCGGTGGTCATCCTGGACCCGGCGATCCCGAGGACGCTCAACGGCGATCCGACCCGCATCCGGCAGGTCCTGCTCAACTTTGCCGGCAATGCGATCAAGTTCACCGAGACCGGCGGCGTCACCATCGACGTGACGCTTTCCGGCGGCACGGAGGCGTCGCCGACCATCCGCTTCGATGTGCGCGATACCGGCATCGGTATTCCGAAGGACCGTCAGGACGCCCTGTTCCAGGAGTTCACGCAGGTCGATGCCTCGACCGCCAGGCGCTATGGCGGCACCGGCCTGGGGCTGGCCATCTGCAAGCGTCTGGTTGGTTTGATGGACGGCCAGATCGGTCTGGAGAGTGTGGAGGGTGAGGGCAGCACGTTCTGGTTCGAGGCCTCCCTGAAACAGGCGGAGAAGGCTGCAAGCGATCCCTTGTCGGGCCTGTTGCGCATGACCGAAGGGCGTTCCGTCACCGTGCATTCCGCCAATGCGGTGCTGCGTGAGGGGCTGGCCGCTCGGGCGCGGGGACTGGAACTGACAGTGGCCCACATGGCCCCGGACATGCAGCCACCCGTGGAGACTGCGGATCACGCGATCATTGCAGGGGAACTTGCCGAAACCTCGGATGTCTCGGCGATCCGCGCCCTGCGCCGCATGGTCAGCGGCCAGATGCTGATTGCCATCACGCCGGCGCAGCGGGGTCGCGTTGACGATCTGCTGGCCCGTGGCTTTGACGGATTCGTGACCCGTCCCGTGCGCCTGTTGCCACTTGCCCGGACACTGACGGGGCGGGATCTGGATCATGACGCCAGGGTGGCGACGCAGACGGAGCAGGTGGGTGATGTCGCGGCCCGTGGCAGCCGCGTGCTGGTGACCGATGACAATCGCATCAACCTGCAGGTCGCCCGTGTGATGCTGGAGAAGGCAGGGTATGTCGTGGACACGGCAGAGGATGGCGCCGCTGCCCTGGCGGCTGTATCGGAGAAACCCTTCGAGCTGGTGCTGATGGACGTGCAGATGCCCGACATGGACGGCTTTGAGGCGACGGCGCGGATCCGGGCGCTCGGTGGCAGCCGGGCGGCAGTGCCCATTGTCGCCGTCACCGCCAATGCCATGGCGGAACATCGCGAGGAATGTCTCGCGAAAGGCATGGATGATTTCATCGCCAAGCCATTCGACAAGGTCGAGTTGCTGCAACTGGTCTCCCGCTGGGCGCTGATCGGGGCACGTTCGAGCGGTGGGCCCGACCGGGGAACCATGCCGGATGCGGCGCCCGATGTGACACCTTCGTCTCCCGCCGCGGGCCCGCAGGCGACCGAACAGGCTGGCCGTCCCGGCAGGGTAACGGCCGGCAGGGTAACGGATGAAGTCGATTCCGACGGTTTCCCGCTGATCGATCAGGCTATCCTGGACCAGTTCGCCGAAGATGTGGGGGAAGATATCCTGCCGGAACTCATCACGGCCTTCATCGAGGATACAATGCAGCGCATGGAGACCCTGCGGCAGCACCCCGACGCAGGGAACCGGGAAACACTGGGCCGGGAAGCGCACAGCCTGAAGGGCAGTGCCGGAACAGTTGGCGGGATGCGCCTGTTCGAGGCCGCGCGGGAAGCCGAGGAGCTGTTCGAGCGGAATGAACTGGAGGACGCTGCGGCTGCTGTGGAGCGTCTGGCACCGATCGCGGAGCGAACCGTGGCTGCCTATGGCAAGATACTTGCCGCGCGGGCGGCATGATTCGCTGTTCCCGCAATGGTAGGCATGGCATCAGGCTTGCTTGATTTCGACTGAATCACGGAATGTGACACCATGTCGGTGTCGCTGATGCGGTTGAGGACCAACAGAATGGACCAGATTTCGGGGCGGAGCGGCGCGGAGACCATCATCTCTGACGAATCGAGCGATGTTTCCGGGTTCGCCCTTCCGGCCAGCCAGGTGGAAGGTGCCGTTGACCGTGCCAACCCTGCGGAAACCGTGCAGTTGAGCGGCACCGCAGATGGCGGAACCCTGTCTGTACGCACCGTGTTCGGCGATGTCTTCGTCGTGCATGTCGATGGTCGCCAGGGTCCGCTGCAGATCGGTGAACGGGTCGGTCCGGGCGATATCATCCTGACACGTGGCGACGGTGCGGTCGAACTGGTTACAGCTGACGGGGCCGCCGCATTCTTTGACAGCGACAGTCGCATCCTGCTGGAAACACCGGAGGAATCCGGTTCCAGCGAACCTCAGTTCTTTATCATTCAGGGCCAGTTCGCCGTCGACAATACGGGCGCGACCAATGGTGGTGCGGAAGTACTGTTTGTCCGCACGCCGGTGGCCAATCTGACGGTTCGCGGCGCACGGATGATCGGCAAGGCCGCACCGGAAGCGCAGGCCAACACTTTCGTGCTGTTGCCGGGTGTCAGTGGACTCGCGACGGGTTCCGTGGCGGTGGCAACCGCCGGTGCCGTGCTGGTCCTGGACCAACCGCTTCAGGGCATGGAAGTGCTGTCCATGTTCCGCCAGCCGACACCCCTCAGTGACATTGATGTGGATACGCTTCTGGGGGCCTTTGCGCCGGGCGTTCTGGCCTATGCGGATCTGGGCAAGCTGCCTGACGCACCCGAAGTGGAAGACACTGGTGTGCTGACGCAGTTGCGCGCCGCGCTGGGGCTGGATGACGACGGCGATGTCGAGATCGCCGCCGGCGAGCAGATAGGCGATGCCGCCGCCGAGGAGGAGGTCATCGGCAGCATCGGCGATGATGATCTGGACGACCGCAACGAAGACGACGAACAGGTCGACAATGATGACGACGGCAACAATGGTGTCATCTCGTTCGATGGCTCCCAGACCTTCGACATTGCCAATGGCGACGCCACGCTGATCGGCGGCGCGGGTATCGACACGCTCACCATTCTTGCCGATGCCGACCAGACAAACGTTGTCACCGGTGAGACCGTGGACGGCCAGGCTGTGCTCAATTTCGATGTCGATGGCAGGGAGACTCAGGTCACGCTGCAGGATGTCGAGGAACTGGAAGTCGATCTTGGTCTCAACAGCGATCAGGTCGTTCTGGGCAACCTGTCCGGTTCCGGTATTCTCGACAACACGATCGTGGTTCGCGCCGGAGAGGGCGGCGACCTTGTCGATGGGTCGAATGCGGGAATTGCCCTGGAGCTGTTCGGTGGCGCGGGTGATGACACGCTGACGGGTGGCACATCCGCCGACCTGCTGGATGCGGGCACTGGGGCCAACACGCTTTCCGGCGGGGCGGGTGATGACCGGATCGTCGGTGGCGTCGGCATCGACCGTGCGGTCTATGTCGGCGACCAGTCCGGGTTCCAGCAGGTGGTCGACGACGCGAACGGTGAAATCACGCTTGCCGACACGGTGGGTGCGGAAGGTACGGACACGCTGACGGCGGAGATCGACGAGATCGATTTCAATGGCACTGTCTTCGATATCACGCAGGGGGATGCTGCGGCGAACGTGCTGACCGGCGATGCCAACAACAATATCCTTGCCGGGCGCGGTGGCGATGACACGCTCTCCGGCGGCGGCGGCAATGATTTCCTGACCGGTGGCAGTGGTATCGACACCGCGATCTTCAGCGGTGTCGCCCCGGGCTTCATCGCCAATGTCTCTGCGGATGGCCTGACAGTCGTCCTGCAGGACACCGTAGGGTCCGAAGGTACCGATACGCTGTCGACGGATATCGAGATCCTCGATTTCGGTGGCACGGGCCTCAACACGACATTCGGCACCGGCGGCAATGATGCGCTGACGCAGGGCAATGGCGGCGCGGTTGCGGTCGGTGGTGACGGCAATGACACCATCATCGGCGGCGATGGCAGCGATGTGCAGTTCGGTGGCGCGGGACAGGACAGTCTCTCGGGCGGTGCCGGTGGTGACACGCTGCTTGGTGAACAGGGCGATGACACACTGGCTGGCGGCAGTGGTGACGATGTCTTTTCCGGCGGTATCGGGACGGATCTGGCGATCTTCACGACGGCGATCGAGGATGTGGTCGGGCAGGCGATTGCCGACGGTTCCGGATTCACCATCGTGACAGCCGCCGAAGGCACCGACACCATCAACAATGATGTCGAACAGGTCACCTTCGGCGCGGAGACCTTCGACCTCTCCATAGCCTCCGACAATGCCGAGAACCGGACACTGGGCGACAACAACGACATTCATGCGGCACTCGGCGGCAATGATACCATCAGCGCCGGTGCAGGTCGTGACGCGATCCTGGCGGGTGACGGCAATGACGATGTCTCCGGCAATGCGGGTCAGGACACGCTGCTGGGCGAATCGGGCAACGACACCCTGACAGGTGGTGTCGGCAATGACGTGCTGTCCGGGGGCGATGGCGCGGCGGACCGGGTGGTCTTTGCGGGCGCGGTTGGCGATTTTTCCTTCTCCGCCAGCGATGACGGCAGCGCGATCACGATCACCGACAATGTGACCGGCGATGTCGATGAAGGCACCGACCAGTTGGACGGCACCTTCGAGGAAGCCCAGTTCTCCGGTGAAACGCTGGCGCTTGTCACGGGCAATGCCGATGATGAGGCGCTGACTGCCGAGAATGTGCGCAGCATCCTCTTCGGTGGCGGGGGGACCGACACGGTAACCGGCGGCACGGCGGCGGACCTGCTGTTCGGGGGGGGCGGAACCGACAGCATAAGCGGCGGTGCCGGTGCCGACCGGCTCTCCGGCGATGCCGGTGACGACACATTGGCCGGCGGCACGGGCAATGACAGTCTGGCCGGCGGCAACGGGACCGACCAGGCCGTGATCGCGGACAGGGCGCTCGCCAATCCAGGCGAGCTGGAGCGGACGATAGAGGTCGCGCCGATCAGCGACGGCTCCGGCATCGTCATTACCCAGGTGGGTACCAGTGAGTCCGATACCCTGTTCGCCGATGTCGAGGAAGCAGCCTTCGACGATGCCCTGTTCTCCGTTCAGGTGCTGGATGACGCGGCGAACAGTGCCGTGGCGCAGACGACCAACGACATGATCATGGGTCTT
The DNA here is from genome assembly GCA_029213165.1 of Minwuia sp. GTDB lineage: Bacteria > Pseudomonadota > Alphaproteobacteria > Minwuiales > Minwuiaceae > Minwuia. The sequence goes on along the minus strand of JARGNO010000001.1, from coordinate 6,256 downwards.
GGCGGGAACGACACACTGGATGGTGGCGACGGGACGGATTTCCTGCGCGGCGATGCGGGGGATGACAGCCTGACCGGTGGCGACGGGAACGACACGCTGGCGGGCAATGCCGGTGACGATATCCTTGCCGGTGGTGCGGGCGACGACAGGTTCCGCTTTGATGCCAGCGACAGCGGCACCAATGTGGTTGCCGGTGGCGATGGCGCGGATGACGAGATCAACCTGCTGCTGGACGATGCGGCGGGTACCGCTGTCACCGTCGCGGCCTCCGGCACCGACGTGACGATCCAGACCACGACGGGTGCGACGGTCCAGACGATCACGGGCGATGTGGCGGTGGAGCGTCTTGGTATCTTCGGCTCCGCAGGCAACGACACGCTGACAGTCGGTGATCTGGCTGCAACCGGAATCGGCAACCGCAATCTGAGGGCCGATCTTGAGGACGGTGACGACAGCTTCGACGGTCGTGATGCGACAACCGGTGTTCGGGTGCGCGGCCTGGGTGGCGATGACACCCTGCGCGGCGGTTCGGGCAATGACACCCTGGATGGCGGCAACCAGAACAGCGCCTCCGGTTCCGGCGATGTTGTCACCTATGATCACCTGACGAGTGATCTCCTTGCCGATCTGAGCAACCGTTTTTCGACGAGCGCGGAGTCGGGCACGGATACGCTGGATCGCCTGGAAACCGTCATCGGCGGCGCGGGCAATGACACGATCATCGGCAATGGCAGCAACAACCGTCTGGTCGGCAATGCGGGCAATGACAGCCTTACCGGCGGGGCCGGTGATGACACGCTGGCGGGAGAGACCGGGGACGACGTGCTGGATGGCGGTGACGGTATCGACGTGGTCGATTTCTCCGCCATCGGAGCGGAGGATCTGAGTTTCGCGGTGACCGATGCCACGGTGACAACGGCAGCCTTCGGCACCGACACGCTGACCTCCATCGAGGGGATTTTCGGCGGTGCGGGCAATGACTCGCTGACAGGTGACGGCAATACCAACCGCATGAATGGCGGCGCGGGCAATGACACCATCAGCACCGCCGGTGGCAATGACACGATCATCGGCAGCACCGGAAATGATTCCCTCGATGCCGGTGACGGCAGCGATACCATTGACTATTCGACCATTGCCGATGGCGGCGTCACGGTCGATCTGAACGCCGGAACAGCAGTTGTCGAAGGCATCAGCGACGACACGCTGGTGGGCGTCGAGAACGTGATCGGTACCGCCCAGTCCGACAATATCTTCGGTGACGGGGCGGACAGCCGGATCGAGGCGCGGGCGGGCGATGATTTCGTTGATGGCGGCGACGGCATCGACGACATCCTGGGCGAAGACGGCAACGACACCCTGACAGGGGGTGATGGCGCGGACAGCCTGCGCGGCGGGTTTGGCCAGGATTCGATCAACGGCGACAATGGCAATGATTTCATCCAGAGCGAGCAGGACAACGATACCGTCTCCGGCGATGCGGGCGATGACACCATCTCCGGTGGCTCCGGTGCCGATCTGATCGATGGCGGCGTCGGGGCTGACAGCCTGAACGGCGACGCGGGCAATGACACCGTGCGCGGCGGCGATGGCGATGACTTCGTGACCGCGCTGTCCGGACAGAACAGTCTGCAGGGCGGTGCGGGCGATGACACGATCTCGGGCGGCGACAACATCGACGAGATCTTCGGCGGCATCGGCTCGGATGAACTGACCGGCAATGCGGGCAATGACCGTTTCCGCTACGACACGCAGGCCGAGGCGGGGGATGTGATCACTGACTTCACGACGGGCAGCGACCGGTTCCTGATCGAAAGCGGCGGCTTTGCCAATGTCGGCGGCGGTGCCGCGACCCTGACGGACGGCCAGAACTTCGTCAGCCAGGCCTTTGATCTCACCAACAACCCGGGCGGTGTCGAACTGGGCACCAGCGAGGCCACGTTCTTCTTCGATGAAAGCGACAGCCGGTTGCACTTCGACCCGGACGGCGGCAACAGCGCCAACAGCTTCGAGATCGCGCGGCTGACCTCCGGCACCGTTCAGGCCGCTGACTTCGAGATCCAGTGAGACCTTCCATCACTTGACCTGAACCGGTGTTGCCATAGTTTCGCCTGCGTCGGGTTCCCCGGCATTCTCATGAACAGGCGACAGCATGAACAACGGGCACGGTGGTGTGGGCCGCAGCGTGGCGGATGGCCTGCGTATGTCTTTCGGCTTTGCCCTCGGGGCCTTCACGTTCGGGACCGTCTACGGCTCGGCCGCACATGTGCAGGGCATGACGGATGCCGAGACGCTCGTGCTCAGCCTCACGGCCTTTGCCGGGGCGGCGCAATTCGCGGTGCTGCCCTTCTGGACCGATCCGCTTCCCCTTCTGGCCATCGCCCTGTCGGCGGCGCTGGTGTCATCACGCAATATCCTGATGGGTCTCACGCTGGCTCCGATACTCGGGAAAATGCCGCCACTCCGTCGTCTGGTCGGTATCTGGCTGCTGGTCGATGCCAGTTGGGCGCTTGCCATGCAGGAACGCAGACGCGCGGATGTGACGACACTGTACATGACCTGCTCCCTTGTGCTGCTGGTCGCCTGGATGTCGGGCGTCAGTGTCGGGATCAGCCTGCCGGACGCACTTGACCCCCTGACACTGAAGGCACTTGGACAGGGCGGGATGATCTTTCTCTTCCTGATCCTGGTGATGGTGACACGCAGCCGCATTGGTCCGGCACTGCCATGGATGATCGCCGCCGCCGCTTCGGTTGCGGCCAACCACTGGCTCGAGCCGCATTATACCCTGCTGGTCGGTGTCGCCGCAGGCGCGGCAGCGGGGATGATCCTGCCGGAGAAGAAGCATGACTGATCCCTGGTCGTCGTGGATTGCCATCGCGATGCTGACGCTTGTGGTCTTCGCGTCCCGCTGTCTTGGCTATGCGCTTGGCGCACGCGTTCCGGAACAGGGGCGACTGCGCCGTCTGCTGAGCGTATTGCCGGGGTGCGCCATCGCCGCAGTCGTTGCGCCACAGATCGCGATGATGGGCCCTTTCCAGATGGCCGCACTTGCCCTGTCAGGCATCGCCCTCTGGTTCACGGGTCAGGTCGCCGTTGGTCTGGTGCTCGGCCTTGTCATGCTGATCGCCGGGGCGCACCTGGGGTTCTGAGTTCGGTTGCGGTCTGCCGCTCCCCACCGTCGGCGATCCATGAAGGCGGACTGGAGGCAGGAATGGGGCCTGACCGAGCAACAGTTGGACAAGCCCTCACGGGGGTGTGATCATCAGCGCGATGAATATTTGCACCCTCCTGCTTGTTAACCACGTGACGGGTGCGGGATGATGGGGCACCGTCGTGAAGACTGCCGAGGGGTCGGCGGTCGTTGATACTGACGGTCGGAAATCCTGAGGAGGAACCTGATGAAGAAGATCATTCTGGCTGGCTTCGCCGCGACCGTGTTTGCGGGTGCTGCGCTGGCTGGCGCACATGGCAGCATGTCCGACAAGCGCGTTGCAGCGATGAAGGAAATGGGTGGCGCAATGAAGGCGATTTCTGATGTCGCCAAGGGCAATGCCGCCCCGAGTGCCGATACGGTTGCCGCCGCGAAGAAGCTGCACATGCTGGCCGAGAACACTGTTTCCCTGTTTCCGGAAGGCAGCATGGAATATCGCGCCAAGGCCAGCATCTGGAGTGACTGGGCAGGATTCAAGGCAGCCAATGACCGGCTGATCGCGGCCTCCGCTGATCTGATCACCGCCACCGAGACCATGGATGCGGGCAAGATCGGCGCGGCGCTGGGTGCCACTGGCAAGACCTGCGGCGGTTGCCATGACGACTATCGCGGTCCGAAGCCAAGCTGAGCATCGTGACTGTTCCGATCAGCATTCTGACGGATATGGGCAGGGCCGGACTCTTGTCCGGCCGTGTTTTCCTGTGCGCCCTGATCGCGCCGGCGGTCAACGCCCAGACCATGGTCGAAAAGGGCGAGTATCTGGTGCGGGCAGGTGGGTGCATCGCCTGTCACACGGCCAAGCAGGGCGGTATCCGCTTCGCCGGTGGGCTGGGGCTGGATACGCCCTTTGGTACCTTCTACAGCCCCAACATCACGCCTGACCCGCAGCATGGGATCGGCAATTGGTCGGACGAGGATTTCGTGCGTGCCATGCACGAAGGTGTCGGCCCGGATGGCGGGCGCTATTTCCCGGTATTCCCTTACGGCAGCTACACGAAGATGACCCGGGAAGACGCGCTGGCCATCAAGGCCTATCTGTTCTCCCTGGACCCGGTGGCGCAGCCGAACAGGGAACATGATGTCGGCTTCCCCTTCTCCTGGCGTTTCATGCAGCGGGGCTGGCGGATGCTGTTCTTCGATGAGGGACGGTTCGAGCCCGATCCGGCGCAGTCGGCGGAATGGAACCGCGGGGCCTATCTGACTGACGCCCTGACCCACTGCGGCGAATGCCACACACCACGCAACATGTTTGGCGGCATGAAGCGTGACAGCTATCTCGCTGGCACGCCTGACGGGCCGGAGGGACAACTGGTGCCGAATATCACGCCGCATGACACCGGGATTGGTGACTGGGGCAAGGGCGATCTGGTCGAACTGATGAAGAGTGGCATGAAGCCCGACTTCGACAATGTTCAGGGGTCGATGGAAGAAGCCATCGCGGATGGCCTGAAGTACCTGACCGATGCTGATCTGCAGGCCATCGAGACCTACATCTACAGCGTGCCCGCGATGGACAACAAGGTCGTCCGCAACAAGTGAGGTCTGGCTGTCGGCCAATGGCTGCGCTGATCGCGGTCCCAATTCCCTTTTCCCCCCACATGCGTTACGTGGAGACAACAGCTTGATAACAGGGGATCGGGGAACATGTTCTATCGCGCGGACCAGCCACACGGCCTGAAGCACAATCCATTCAAGGCGCTGGTCTCGCCGCGCCCAATCGGCTGGGTCTCCACGCTCGGCAGCGACGGGACCATGAACCTCGCGCCCTTCAGCTATTTCAATGCGATCACGGATTTCCCGCCGACGGTCCTGTTCGGCTGCAACGGTCCGCATCCGGAAGGTGACATCAAGGACACGGCGGCCAATGTGCGCGATACGGGCGAGTTCGTGGTCAACATGGTCACGGCGGAACTGAAGGACCAGATGAACGCCAGTTCGGCGCATGTCAGCCGGTCGGTCAGCGAGTTCGAGAAGGCGGGCCTGACCCCGCTGCCGTCAGAACTTGTGGCGGCCCCGCGGGTCAAGGAATCGCCGGTCAATCTGGAGTGCAGGCTGGTCCAGATCATCCAGTTGCGCTCTTCCTCGCCGAAGATCGTCAACAACATGGTCATCGGCGAGGTGATCGGCATTCATATCGATGAGCGAATCATCAAGGACGGAATGATCGACATGTCGACCTACCGCCCGCTCGCGCGTCTCGGCTACATGGATTACACGATCGTCGAAGAGACCTTCTCCATGGATCGTCCCGACTAGGTCGTTCCATTGCGTGATGGAATCGCACCGGCCCGGTCCTGCGCTGTTATTCGGCTGCCTGGGCCAGGTTCTGAAGCTGGTCGCCATTCGGCCCCGCACCGTTGACCGGTTCCGCTTCCTCAGCATTCTCATCGGCGAGGGCGCGGACCAGCGTGGAGATCGCGCCGCGGATCGACGCGTTGTCCAGTCGGCCGAAGTTGCGCGCCAGGTCGATGGTGGTCCGGTTGGTGCCGCCATGTGCCAGGTCGGTGACCGTGCGTGCGGTCTCGCCTTCCAGTCCTTCGAAGAAGAAGCCGACGGGTGACCCGAGCTGGCGCGCCATCTCGTAGAGGCGTCCCGCGCTGACACGATTCGCGCCGGTCTCGTACTTCTGTACCTGCTGGTATGAAATACCGAGCAGGGTGGCGAGGTCATGCTGCGTCATGCCCAGTTCTGCCCGGCGGCTGCGGATGCGCTCTCCGACGTGGCGGTCGATATGGCGAAGTTGGTGCATTCTGTGACCCCTGTCCTGCTATGTGATCCGAAATGCGATTTACCGGGGTGAATCGGCGTCGCTTTCACGAATTCACCTTCATGTGCATCAAAACCCGTGCCGTGCTTCGCGCATTGCTTGATTTCGGCAGGGCCGCGTGAGACATAGATTTCATGAAACATGCGGTTCAGGACTGGTTTTCTGCCGGGCGCACCTTGCTGATGGGCATGGTGCTGGTGCTGGCTGCGGCATGCTCCGGCGACTCGGAGAAGAAGCCTGTTGCGGAGGCATCCGAGGACACGCCGGTGGAGGTC
>JARGNO010000032.1:23186-42251 GCA_029213165.1 Minwuia sp. | reverse complement strand
GTAGTAGCATTCCAGGTGCCGGTAGGTGTTCCAAGCCAGCGTGCCGATCCGGTCACCCAGCTTCACGCCCAGACGGGTCAGCGCGTTGGCGAGCTGCTTGGAGCGTTTGTGGGCATCCGCGTAGGTGTAGCGATGGATCGGGCCTTCGACCGTCCGGGTCACGATCTCCGTCCGCCCGTGATACGTGGCGGCATAGTCGATCAGCGTGTGGATCAGAAGCTGCTTTTCCTGCATCAGCCCGAGCATCGATTCATCCTCCCATAAGAAACCACGCAGGCAGCCGACAAGGCGCCCGCGAAATTGGCGCGGAACATACGCGAGCGACAGGGACGGTCAAGCATTCCGGGGTCGCAGCCTGACCCTGCGCAAGGGCCGTCGCCGGATCTGTCGCGGAGTTGAAGAATGCTGGGTTAACGACACTACTGAAACAGGTCATGCTGCCGCGCTCTGGAAAAAGGGGAAAACAATGACAACCAGAACACGACTGACAGGGATGATGAAATGCCTGGCGACCACGGCTGCCGCAGGACTGTTGGCAGTATCCGTTTCAGGGGCAGCACAGGCATCCGATCCGCTGCCGATAGTCTTCGTGCACGGCGACAGTGACAGCGCCTCGACCTGGATCGTGCAGAAGTGGCGTTTCGAGTCCAACGGCTATCCGCGCGACAGGATGTTCGCTGTTGATCTGGACCATCCGGGTGCCCGCTCCGACGATACCGTGGCGCAGGACAACCGTTCATCGACCACCGATGTCGCGTCCCAACTCGCCGGCTATGTGGCGCGCGTGATGCTGGAAACCGGTGCCGGGAAGGTCGTCCTGATCGGCAACTCCCGTGGCTGCCAGACCATCCGCAACTATGTCCAGAACGCGGGCGGTGCCGCCAACGCCGCTGCACTGGTCCTGACCGGTTGCGTGCATCACGGCGTTTTCGTCGCGCCGGGTGCGGTCATGGGGTCAGAATACAACGGCGCGGGAACTTTCCTTTCCGGTCTGAATGCCGTCAGCGAAGTTGTGCCCGGCCTGCCGACCGTGACCATCCGCTCCGACCGGTTCGACCTCTATGCACAGCCCATGGGTGACTTCATCGGGCGCGCGGGACAGCCGACCGGCGCGACCTTCGACAATGCCGAACTGCGTGGTGCGACCAATATCGTGCTGGATGGCGTCGATCACCGGGAGACGGCCTATTCCACCCGGGCCTTCCACGAGATGTTCAAGGTGGTCGCCGGTCACCCGACCTTCTCCGCCGCCGTCACGCCGGAGGAAACGCCGGTCCTGAACGGGGAAGTCTCCGGCTGGGCCGCAGACCGCCCGACAAACCTGGCGCTGGTTGGTGCGAAGGTCAGTGTCTTCGAGACCGATCCGGAAAGCGGCGCACGGATGGGAGAGCCGGTTCATGTGCAGATCATTGGCGCCGATGGCATGTGGGGACCGTTCGAGGCAAAGAACGATCAGACCTATGAGTTCCGCATCGAGGCTGAGGGCTTTCCGGTCCACCACATCTATCGTTCGGCCTTTCCGCGTTCATCCGATCTGGTGAACCTGCGCCTCTACCCGCAGGCCAAGGAAGCGGAAGGGCAGGCGGGCGCGCTGCAGATGATGCGCCCGCGTGGCTACTTCGGTGCGGATGACACGGTGTCCTTCAATGGCGAGCGGGCCAGTGGCCTGAACGACCACGAGGTGCCGAACGGCTGGAAGGTCTGGATCACGTTCCCGGAAGGCTCCGGCCAGACAGTTGTCGGTCGCTTCGCCGACGGGGATGTCGATGAGACCATCGCGGCCAAGGCATGGCCCGTGGATGGCCATGTCGCCTGGATCGAACTGACCTACTGAGCAAATTGGAACGGGCGGGTCCGAACTGTTCCGCCCGTTCCGGATTGCTGCAAGTGGCGAATGCAATCAGTAGATCAGCAATGGTGTGGTCAATAAATCGACCCTGTACTTATGCAAAGCATCTCGAATATAGAAAAATATTTCTAATATATACACTAAAGTTCATTTAATTTGAAGCATAAACTCTCTTCCTTAAATTGTTTCATGAAAAAAATTATGGCATTAACCGCATGTTCAGCAAATGGCCATTCATAAATAGATGATTTCTTGATTTCTCTTTGAAGTTCCGCAATATCAAGTGCGCATGGACTGGTTTTCTTGCTCATAATTCTGTCTAGAGTTCTTATTCCATCAAGTATATCAAATTTTGTTGCATCATATCCTGTGGTTGCAATTGTCCAACATCTTTTGGTTGGAGCATTAAATATATAAAGTTTCGGCAGATTATCATAGTGAATTTGGGACATTGAAAAATGAGATCTGCATGTTTTTCTTATATAATCGTCAAATTTGGAAAAATTTTCAATATCATCATAATCTAGATCCTTGACAAGGATTCTCTTGTCGTATTTTCTGCCAATCTCGTCGAGAATGCCAAAAATCTGAGCAAGTATAGCGTAGTCTTGAGTTTCTCCGATTTCTTTTTGGAATTTCATTCTTCTGCTGGAAACGGCGACCACCGCAACTGTGGAAAATCTGCCAAAGTGAGATAATTTCACCCTATTATTATGTATGTCACTTAAAATCTTGGTTTTTTCAGCATTCTTTCCTTGGATGCTTTTTTTCATAATATCGTAATTTCTACTTGTCTCTGCTTGAAGGTAATCAAGAAATCTGGGATTATTTCTAAAGCTCACATTAAAGAACGAGTGCAAATTCTTATGCCAATTCTGAACCACCTCTGCAGTTTGAATCTCCGAAGCGGATTGCCTTGGTGCTTGTATCGCGCACCCTTTGGCAATGATCGCAATGATGACGACAATCAGAACGTTAAGGAGAGTTTGCATGTGATTCTCCGAGGATGTCTCGACTAGTATTTTTGCCTCAATTATGCGAGTTTCAACATGACGCAGTCAATCAGGGATCGTTGAGTCAGCTAGTCGCGACTTCTCCTTGAGCATGCCGCCAGTTCAGTAGCGACCCGTATAGGCGCTCATCAGGTCCTGACCCTCGCCTTCCTTTTCCTCCAGACGGAAGATCGTCTGCAGGTGAACCTCGTCGGGGCCGTCATAGATGCGGAACGCCCGGGCGGTGGCGAGCGCATCGGCGAAGGGCGCATCCTCCGTGACGCCCATGGCGCCGAAGATCTGGATGCCATGGTTGCAGATGTCGTGATAGGCACGGGCGACGGCGACCTTGATCAGCGACACATCCTTGCGCGCAGCCTTGTTACCCTCCCGGTCCAGTCGCCAGGCGGTACGTTGCACCAGCAGTCGCGCCTGCTCCAGCGCCAGCCGGGACTCGGCGATCGCCGCCTGGACGGAACTGTATTCGCGGATGGTCTTGCCGAAGGTGCTGCGGCGGGAAGCGCGCTCCACCATCAGCCGGATCAGCACCTCGCAACGGCCGATGGCGCGCATGCAGTGGTGCACCCGCGCCGGACCCAACCGGGCCTGGCCGATCAGGAAACCGGCACCTTCCTCGCCCAGCAGGTTTGCGACCGGCACCTCCACATCCTCGAACAGCAGTTCGGTATGCGGGGTGCGATGATCGACATGGTTCAGCACGGAGAGACTGCGGACGACCGTGATGCCCGGCGTATCCTTCGGCACGATCAGCATCGAATGCTGGCGGCCCCGCGGTGCGTCCGGATTGGTCACGCCGACGACGATCAGCAGCTTGCAGTCCGGGTTGGCCGCACCGGTCGCGAACCACTTCCGGCCATTCACGATGTAGTGGTCGCCGCGCCGCTCCATCCGCGTCGCGATGTTGTTCGCATCCGATGAGGCAACGTCAGGTTCGGTCATCGCAAAGGAAGACCTGACCTGTCCCAGCAGCAGCGGCGCAAGCCATTCCGCCTTCTGCGCCGGAGTGCCGAACATCTGCAGGATCTCCATGTTCGGGGTGTCCGGGGCGTGGCAGTTGAAGACCTCGGACGCCCAGCCGACGCGGCCCAGAATTTCCGCAACCGCCGCGAACTCCAGATTGCTCAGCCGCGTTCCCGGTTCGTCATCCGCCAGCTGGGGCAGGGCCATGTTCCACAGACCCAGACCGAACGCCTTCTGTTTCAGGTCTGTCAGCAGCGGCGGTGTCAGGTCGTGGTCCCTCTCCGTCGCGGCCAGATAGGCCCGATTGGCGGGCAGGATGTCGGTCTGGAATATCTCCTCCACCTGCGCGGCAATCTCGGTGGTTCTGGTGCTGTGTTCGAAATGCATGGCGTCCTCCCCGACGGTTTGTGGACCAATTCCCAAATTAATGGACACAGGTTAGATTGTGGTTGACAGTTGCGTGTCTTCGCGTGGAACAATCCGGCCCAAGCAGGGTTGCAACAATAATGCATGTGTATTAGATTTTGGACTGCCGCAAGGCAAGCCTCTTGCTCAGGACACTGGAAGATTCGACGTGGATACCCGTGAACGCCTGCTTCTGACTGCTGAACGATTGATGGGCGAACGCGGCATCAACGGCGTGTCCCTGCGCGAGATCACGCGGGAGGCGGGGCAGAAGAACGCTTCCGCCCTGCATTATCATTTCGGATCACGCGACGGCCTGATCGAGGCGATTTTCGAGAAGCGGATGCGGGCCCTGGATGTCAACCGGATGAAACTGCTTGATCGGATGGAGCGGGAAGGCCGGTTGGACAATGTGCGCTGCGTGGCGGAGGCTGTTTCCCTGCCGACTGCGGAACTGCTTGATTCAACGGACGGTGGTGGCAACTACATCAAGTTCCTGACGGAGATGTTCCTGTCGACCGATGCCAATATCGAGGACTTCGTGCGCGGCCGTCTGGATGGGGGGTTGCGCCGGTCGTTCGATGTTCTGAAGACACTCTTGCCGGATTTGCCGGAGAGCGTCCTGCGACAGCGTTTCATCATCATGATGCGGGCAGGGACGTTTGCCCTTGCCGACATCGACGTGCACCGCAAGCGGATGGAGGAGGCGGGCAGACCCTTCGACATGCAGCGGGCAATCGGAACCCTGATCGACATGTGGGTAGGTGGCATTTCCGCGCCACTGGGATCAACAGAGGCCAAGACAACCGGGCGCGAAGCCGCCTGAATGGCGGCAAAAAAGGCCGGACATCCTGGGGAGGAGACCAGAGCTATGGGATATGAACGGATCAACGTGAGGCCGATTGCAGGCGCCCTGGGCGCCGAGATCGGCGGGGTGAACATGGCGGAACCCATGGGCAACCAGGTGTTCCAGGAAGTGCATGATGCACTGATGCAGCATCAGGTGATCTTCCTGCGGGATCAGCATGTCAGCCCGGGTGAGCATGTCGCCTTTGCGCGGCAGTTCGGAACCCTGCATGTCCATCCCTATGCACCCAGCCTGGATGATCACCCCGAGGTGCTGATCCTGAAGAGTTCGAAGGAGAACAGGTCATCGGCGAGTGCCTGGCATTCCGATGTCACGTTTCAGGAAGAGCCACCGATGGGTTCCATCCTGCTGGCGCGGCAGGTCCCGGACCATGGCGGTGACACCATGTGGGCCAACATGTACGCGGCATATGAAGCACTGTCCGACCGGATGAAACACTATCTCGATGGCATGACCGCATTGAACACTGCAGGTCGGGCTGCGTTCGAGAAAGCCTATGACAAGCAGGTCACAGACGGTCGGAAGCAGGAGATTCATGCGGATCGCAACTCGCTCGCTCCGGCGGAGCATCCGGTTGTCCGAACCCATCCGGTGACGGGGCGCAAGGCGCTCTACGTCAACTCCATCTTCACCCAGAAACTGGTCGGGGTGTCGGGCAAGGAATCGAAGGCGATTCTGGAATTCCTGTTCGACCATCTGAAGCGACCGGAGTTCACCTGTCGGTTCCGCTGGGAGAAGGGCTCGGTCGCTTTCTGGGATAATCGGTGCACGCAGCACTACGCCATTGCAGACTATGGCGATGCGACACGGGAAATGCACCGTGTCACGGTCAACGGCGACCGGCCTGTCTGAGGGAAACACATGAGCAACCAGAATGCGGCCGCTCCGGCACCTTCGCCGGAAGACGGTGATGTGCCGGTCAACGGCAACCCCCTTGTGCGTGTGCTGAAGTGGATCGGCCTGACCATTGCGGTCGGGTTGGCCATCCATTCCATCTTCATCGCCTATTACGGTCAGTACGTGAATCCCGAGATGATCCGCGCCGGTGCGCTGTTCCTCTGCGCTGTCGTGGTTGTCTTCACGTCTCCGCTGGCAAATGAGAAGCTGTTCAGCGGTGTGGCCCTGGGCACACTTGCCTGGGTGATCGATTTCGCGCTGGCAGCCAACCTCGGATATGCCTGTCTGAACTTCCTGAACAAGATCGACGATATCGAGAATCTGGTCGTCAGTTTCAGTACCCTGGACCAGTGGTCCGCCCTGATGGCGATCGTCGCGCTGCTGGAATTCACACGGCGCACGTTCGGGCTCATCCTGGCGGCTGTCGGTGGCCTGAGCCTGCTCTACTGCCTGTTCGGGCAGGACTTGCCGTGGTTCTTCCGCCACTCCGGCTTCAGCCTTGAACTGACCATGGAGATCATCTGGTACGGGTTGCAGGGTGTCTTCGGATTTCCGACCGGGATCGTCGTACTGCTGGTCTTCATCTTCATCGTCTTCGGCGCATTGCTGGAGGGGACGGGTGCAGGCAATGTCATGATCCGCATGGCGCTGGCGGCCACCAGCCGGACCCGCGGTGGTCCGGCCCATTCCGCGATCATCGCGTCGTCGATATTCGGCATGTCGTCGGGCAGTGTGACCGCAAACGTCGTCGGCACGGGCGCGGTGACGATTCCGCTGATCAAGAGGCGTGGTTTCAAACCCGAATTTGCCGGTGCGGTGGAGGCTGCGGCCTCCACCGGTGGACAGTTGATGCCGCCGGTCATGGGTGCTGCTGCGTTCCTGATGACCCAGCTGGCAGGCGAGTCCTACCAGACCATCTGCATCGCGGCGCTGGTCCCGGCACTGCTCTACTACGCCAGTCTCTTCATCGCGACGGGGCAGGAGGCACGGCGCATCGGCCTGAAACCCTATGCCAAGGGCGAACGCCCGAAGATGGAGCCTGGCGACGGCTTGAAGTCGCTGATGTTCTTCCTGCCGCTGCTTGCCATCATCGTCACGCTCGGCATGGGGCGCTCCCCCAGCATGGCGGGATTCTGGGCTGTCATCGTGACCATCATTTCGGCCTTCGTGCTCAATCCCGCACTTCGTGCCGATCCGAAGCAGCTCATTGTCGCGCTGGCCAAGGGTGGCGTTGCGGGATCACGCATCATGATGGCGGTCGGGTCGATCGGTGTGATGATCGGCGTGTTCGAACTCACTGGCCTCGGCCTGAAGTTCGCGACCCAGGTGGCGCTGCTGGGCGAACAGACCCTGTTCGTGGCACTGCTGCTGGCGGCGGCATCCTGTCTGGTGCTTGGCATGGGCATGCCGACACTTCCGGCCTATCTGATCGTTGTGCTGGTGCTCGGACTGGCGATGAAGAAGCTTGGGTTGCCCGACCTGTCGGTGCATCTGTTCGTGTTCTACTTCGGGGTGCTGTCGGCCATCACGCCACCAGTGGCATTGGCGGCGGTGGCCGCCGCGCCCATTGCAGGCGGCGAACCGATCCGCACCGGCATCACCGCGTTGCGGCTGTCGCTGGTCGGGTTCATCATCCCGTTTGTGTTCGTCTACGAGCCGAGCCTGCTGCTGGTGTATGATGATTTCAGCCTCAGTGACTTTGTCTGGATCCTGTTCAGGCTCTGTCTCGGGGTCTGGTTGCTGACCACGGCAATGAGCGGGTTCGAAATGAACAGGCTGTCGGCGTGGTCCCGGCTGCTTCGCCTGATCGCCGGATTCGCGATGCTTGTCGTGATCTGGGAGCTGCAGGTGGCCGCAGTTGCAGTGGGTATCGCACTGATCGTGATTGAGGCCATGAAGAGCAGACGCCAGGCGGCAAAGGCAGAATCCGCCTCAGCCAATATCTGAAAACCATCCAATCCATAAAACAGGGAGGACATAACAGGATGAACCGCAGAACAGTCATGAAGGGGGCCGCTGCCGTTGCATTGGCCGCCGGACTTGCAACAGGTGCCATGGCGCAGGACAAGACGTTCCTGACCATGGACGGTTTCCCGGCCGGGTCGACGCCGGGTCAGTTCGGGATCGCCTTCACCCAGATGATCCAGAAGAAGTTGCCGATCGAGATCCAGGTCTCCGTCGGCAAGCCGGCCACCAAGTCGGCCCTTGATGCGGCACAGGGCAAGGTGGATCTGTTCCTGACCGCGCCGACGATCAACCAGTTCATGCAGACACAGACGGCCATGTTCAAGAAGGTCGATGCGGCGCCTGAACTGAACAAGAACCTGCGCGGGTTCATCAACTATCCGCTTGGTCCGTATCACATCGTTGTCTATGAGGATTCCGGCATAAGGTCGATTGCCGACTTCAAGGGCAAGAAGGTCTTTCTTGGCCCGCCTGCAGGTGCCGCAACCACGGTCGCGACCCAATTGGTGGCAGGCGCCACCGGCCTGGTTCCGGGTGAGGATTTCGATGTCGTGAAATTCGACTGGAAGTCGGCCGAAACGGCTTTCCTGGATCGTCAGATGGATGTCTACATCGGCCCGACAACGGTGCCGAGTCCGTCCATCCAGCAGTTTGCGCTGGTTTCGCCGATCCGCATTCTCGGTCTGAGTGACGAGGCCTTCAAGTCAGCGCCTATCCAGAAGGCCCTTTCCTATCCGGGCCGGACGATCGTCGATATCCCGAACGGGATCTACGACAATCAGGTCAACGAGGCGCCTGTGCGCACCGTCGGTTCCTGGGTTGGTCTCGGCACCAACAAGAACATGGATGCCGATCTGGCCTACAACATGATGAAGGTATTCTGGGAGAACCTTTCGGAGATCCATCAGACTGCCGAGTGGATGAAGGTCATCAACAGGGAAACCGCCCTGAACGAGATGAACATCCCGCTGCATCTCGGTGCCTATCGCTACTACAAGGAACTGGGTTGGGACATTCCCGACCATCTGATTCCGCCCGAGGCGAAGTAAGCGCTTCGACCGTCAAGAGACCGGAGGGGGCGTGGCCGGTTCGCCGCGCCCCTTCTGTTTCAGCCAATCAAGAACTGTATTGCTGCCGTTCGTGACCCTGGGGAGGGGAATCCATGCTTGATGCCAATCTGAAACGCATGTTCGAGGCGCGTTCGATCGCCATCATTGGCGCATCCGCAGATGCAACGCGCATCGGGGGGCGGCCGGTGGCCATGCTGAAGTCCCAGGGCTACGCCGGCGATATCTACCCGATCAATCCGAAGCGTGACGAGATCCAGGGCCTCAAGGCCTTTCCGTCCGTTCTCGACGTGCCTGGCCCCGTTGACCTTGCCATCTGCGCTGTCCCCGGCAACCTGGTCGAAGGCGTCATCCGCGAGTGTGCGGAGAAGGGCGTCGCCGGAACCGTGATCTTCGCGGGCGGGTTCGCGGAAGTGAGTGAATCCGGTGCCGCGGACCAGAAACGCCTGACTGCCATCGCCCATGAAACCGGGATGCGCCTGAACGGGCCGAACTGCATGGGGTTTGCCAACTTTGCCAACAACATGCCTGCCAGTTTTCATCCGGCCTTCGCCCGCGACATGCCGACGGGGCGTATCGGACTGGTCAGCCAGTCGGGGGCGTTTGGCGGGCTCTCGGCAATGATGGCCTGTGATCGCGGTGTCGGGTTCCGTCACGTGCTGACCACGGGCAACGAGAGCGATATCGGGGTTGCCGACTGCCTCGATTATCTGGTGTCCGATCCGGGCACGGAAGTGATCCTGTTGTACATCGAAGGGGTGCGGGACGGTCCGGCACTGCTCGACGCGCTGGCGCGTGCGCGCGAGGCCGGGAAGCCAGTCGTCGCCGTGAAGCTGGGCCGGACCGAGGCCGGGGCGAAGGCCGCCGCGTCACATACCTCCGCGCTGGCCGGTGCCGATCAGATCTACGATGCCGTGTTCAGCCAGTTCGGCGTGCATCGCGTGAACGCCATCGAGGAGTTCTTCGACCTTGGTGCCGCGCTGGCCGTCGGCGGACGCCCGGCGGGTGACGAGGTGGCGCTGGTCACCGTCTCCGGCGGTGTCGGGGTTCTGATGGCCGACGATGCGGCGACGCGCGGGCTGGAGGTCACGCCCTTGCCGGAGGCGACGCAGGCGAAGTTCAAGGAACTGGTACCCTATGCGGGCGTCAACAATCCGCTGGACGTGACCGGCCAGATCATCAATCAGCCAGACCTTTTCGAAAAGGCAATGCGCCTGGTGCTGGAAGAGGGTTCCTACGATACGGTCATCGGTTTTCAGGGTGCCTTGCTGAACCAGCCCGACCTTGTCCAGCCGAACCTGGACATGTGGACCACCCTGCGGGACGCCTATCCGTCGAAGCGGTTCGCCGTTGCCAGCCTGATGGGTGATGACGCCCAGCACCGGTTCGAGGCGGAGGGGATTCCGGCGTTCCGCGAACCCACGCATGCCACGCGCGCGATGGCAGCTGGCGCCCATTTCACCCGTGCGTTCAACCGGTCCTTCACCTGGGCACCGGATACCGCCCCGGCGGCTGATCCTGGTGCCGGTCCGTTCACCGAGGCCGCGGCGCTTGACCTGCTGGGTGCTGCCGGGGTGCCGACAATGCCGACACGGACTGCCGCAACGCCCGAAGAGGCCGCGACAGTGGCGGCGGAGCTCGGGTTCCCAGTTGTCATGAAGATCCTTTCGCCCGACATCATCCACAAGACCGACGTGGGCGGTGTGCGCCTGAACCTTGCCAGCGCCGAGGCCGTGCAGGCAGCGGCAACGGACATGCTGGCCAGCGTTGCCGCGCGGGTGCCGGATGCGCGCATCGACGGCGTGCTGCTGGCCCCGATGATCAGTGGCGGTGTGGAGACGATCCTGGGCGTGCACGTGGACCCGATCTTCGGCCCGGCAGTGATGTTCGGGCTGGGCGGGATCTTTGTCGAAGTGTTGAAGGATGTGACCTTCCGCATCGCGCCGTTCGACACGGACGAGGCCCTGCGCATGATCGACGAGATCAGGGGGCGTCCGATGCTGGATGGTGTCAGGGGCGCACCGGCGGCTGACATTCCGGCACTGGCAGAGGCACTCTCGGCGCTGTCGCGCTTTGCCGCCGCGCATCGTGAACGGCTGGTGTCCGTCGATCTCAACCCCTTTGTCGTACTGCCTGCGGGGCAGGGCGCAATGGCGCTGGACGCCGTGGTCGAGATGAAGGGGGAGAAGTGACAATGGCCGACCAGAGCCCGATCCAGACCGAACTCGGCCGTCGCATGGGACTGAGGCATCCGATCTTCGGCTTTGCCCATTCCATCGACGTTGTCTGCGCCTTGGCGGAGGCCGGGTGCATGGGTGTCTGGGGTGCCACACGCGAGACGCCGGAAGAGATCGAGGCCGGACTGAAGCTGATCCGCGAACGTATCGGCGATCTGCCCTTCGGTATCGACCTTGTACTGCCACGCGGCATGCCGAAGACAGCCAACAAGGCAGCGATCGAGGCCGAACTGCCGGAGGAGCACAAGGACTTCGTCCAGGCAATCTACGACAAGTACGATGTGCCGAAGGCGACGAAGCCGGGCATGCGCTCCCGCTTCCTGCGCTCCGACGAGGTGGCGGAGGCGCAGATTGCCGCCGTGCTGGCTTCCGACGTGAATGTCTTCGCCTGCGGTATCGGTGCGCCGCCGGAGGCCGTGGCGCACGCGAAGGCCGATGGCAAGATCACCATGGCGCTGGTGGGCAGTCCGCGCCATGCGGAGGCTGCCATCCGCAACGGGGCGGAGGTCATCGTGGCGCAGGGCTATGACGCCGGTGCACATACCGGGCAGATCGGCACCTTCTCCCTGGTGCCGCAGGTGGTGGATGCCTGCGGCGACATTCCGGTGCTGGCCGCAGGCGGCGTCGCGACGGGCCGCCACATCGCCGCCTCCTTCGCGCTGGGTGCGCAGGGGGTCTGGCTTGGTACCGCCTGGCTGACGACCCACGAACATGCCCTGCACGAGTTGATCGTCGCCAAGCTGCTCGCCGCGGGCAGCGAGGACACGGTGATCAGCCGCGCCGACTCCGGCAAGACACTGCGCCAGATCCGCACCGCCTGGTCGGAGGAATGGGCCGCCCCCAACGCCCCCGCCGCGCTGAAGATGCCCTATCAGGACATCCTGGTCGGCGACCTGCTGGGCGCCATCGACGAGCATGAGGTACAGGCCCTGATGCACCACCCCGCCGGACAGTCCATCGCCTACTCCAACGAACGCAAGTCCGTGGCGCAGGTTGTGGATGAACTGGTCGCGGAGGCCGCGCGGGCGGCGAGGTAGAGGCGTCCTCGGCTTTCAGTCAACAGTCAACGCAGTTGCTGCACATGACTGAGCCTTGATCTGGCGCTTGTACCTGGAGCCCCAGGAGAACGACTTTGATCGCATGTACCGGGCAACATCGGCGATTGCACGCTTGCTTTGATGGTAACGGGTGGTCGTGACGTAGGATTCCACAGGCGACATCAATTTCCAGAGTTCGTTGTATCCGCCGACAAGCGGCAAGGCATCATAGAGACATGCCGACACGTTTACCGGACAATGCGATTTGCAGTACGGTCTCAGAGAGCCAAGTGGAAAAGCAGCGCTGTCGAGAGCGCTGAGTGTCGCCTTCTCTGTCGGTTCAAGGAGACTGTGGCCATTTCCCGACAGGCGTTCCGCGAAATTTCGCAAATTGGAGGTCAGATCGCCCCCGTATCTGGATTCAAACGCTGCTGCCAACAGGATTCTCGCGGGCCCACTTTCGATGAGAATTTGTTGAAATTTGATAATGGTTTCTGCTGTGAGTTCACGATGATGAACAATCGATAGGCCGATTGGATAATGCGAATACTTCGGAAGTCCATCGTGCTTCAAGAGATCGTCGATCTGCTCCATTGCGCCGGAATCCACCGAACGAAGCAGGAATGCGGTAGCTTCGGCAACTTCGCCATGTTCGAGGAGTTTGCGGACCTTGCTGACGGAATAGGGCGGCCGTTGGCTGGCATTGAACGCTTCTGCGAGCGAACTTCCTGAGTTGGCGGCAACAGTGAGCCAAGACGTGCCGGAAAGCCCGCCAGGTGCCCTCAACAAGCTCTTGCGTGCGTCCCGCGAGAGTTGTTCGACATACTCGCTCGCCGTTCTCGTGGCGATCCGGCCCAGGAATATCTGTGCAGGGACATGCCCTTCGGTTGCGAGACGGGAGAGCATCGGAATGGCGATCGCATCGTCATTGTCCAGCCATGCGTTCAACGCCTTGTTGAACTGATCCGACGCGGCGAAATCAGTATCGCGATCACCAGTTCCTGTTCCGGAACCGGAGGTCGAAGTCGATGAGGCCTCCCGGGCTGCCTCGGCGTCAGCCATTCCGTTGACCAGCCCGAACACAATGCCAAGCACAAGCGCAAACGTTCTCATCTCCAACCCCCGAATTCCCGCCGAGCCGGTGGAGAGCATAACCGGAAGTTGCGGTCAGGCCAGCGTGCAAGCCCATTTTCGTCGAATGGGTCGTGCACCACGCGGGCCCGTTCGTCGGGACTCTCCTGGACAGAAAGCCCTGGCTGATCCGACTGGAACCTGCCTGATGACCTATGCGCCCGCGTTGAAGAAGTCGTAGATCTGCTGTGCCATCTGGTGGCTGATGCCGTCGACCTTCTCCAGGTCGGCCAGACCGGCGCGGGCGATCTGCTTGGCGGAACCGAACTTCAGCAGCAGCGCCTTCTTTCGGCGCGGGCCGATGCCGGGAATTTCGTCCAGCGGTGACTGGCCGATCTGCCTGGATCGGCGGTTGCGGTGGGTGCCGATGGCGAAGCGATGTGCCTCGTCACGCAGCCGTTGCAGATAATAGAGCACCGGATCGCGCTCCGGCAGGTCGAAGGGCGGCTTGCCGGGCAGGAAGAACCGCTCCCGCCCCGCGTTCCTGTCCGGGCCCTTGGCGATGGAGACCAGGCCGACGCCTTCAATCCCCAGTTCCGCGAAGACTTCCTCCACGACGCCCAGCTGGCCCAGGCCGCCGTCGATGATCACCAGATCCGGCCATTCCCCGGCGGTCGGCGTCTTGCCGTCCGCGTCATCCTTCTTCAGGCGCTGGAACCGGCGGGTCAGGACTTCCCGCATCATGCCGAAATCGTCGCCCGGCGTGATCTCCGTCGACTTGATGTTGAAGGTGCGATAGGCGGCCTTCCGCATACCTTCCGGCCCCGCCACGATCATGCCGCCGACCGCGTTGGTGCCCTGGATATGGCTGTTGTCATAGACCTCGATCCGCTGCGGCGGCGCGGGCAGTCCGAACAGGTCCGCCACACCCTGCAGCAGTCTGGTCTGCGCCGCGCTTTCTGCCTGGCGGCGGCCCAGTGCTTCCTCTGCGTTGCGGACGGCCTGTTCCACCAGTTCCCGCTTGCCGCCGCGCTGCGGGCGCAGCAGATGCACCTTGTGCCCGGCGTGGATGCCCAGCGCCTCCGCGATCAGATCCTCCGACGGGACATCGTGGCTCAGCAGGATCTGCTTCGGTGCCGGACGGCTGTCATAGAACTGGCCAATGAAGGCGGCCAGCACTTCCCCCACCGTGTCGTCCTTCGTGTGGCTGGGGTAATAGGCCCGGTTGCCGAAGTTCTGCCCGGCGCGGAAGAAGAACACCTGCACACAGGTCTGCCCGCCGGCGGAATGCGCCGCGATCACGTCCGTCTCCTCCAGCCCGTCGACATTCACGCCCTGCTTGCTCTGTATCTGCGACAGCGCCCAGATGCGGTTGCGGTACATGGCGGCATCCTCGAACGCCAGCGCGTCGGAGGCCTGCTGCATCTTGCCCCCCAGTTCATCGCGCAGGTTCTGGCTGCGGCCTGACAGGAAGTCCCGCGCTTCCTGCACCATCTCGCCATAGGCTTCGCGGCTGATTTCCCCCACGCAGGGGGCCAGACAACGCTTGATCTGGAACTGCAGGCAGGGGCGCTGGCGACTCTCGAAGTCGCTGTCGGTGCAACTGCGCAGCGGAAAGGCGCGCTGCAGCGCGGTCAGGGTGTGGTTGACCGCTGTGGCTGAGGCGAAGGGGCCGAAGTATTCCCGGTCCTTCTCCCGCTTGCCCCGGTGCTTCACCAGCATGGGATCGTCGTGGTCCAGGTTGACCTCGATATAGGGAAACGACTTGTCGTCGCGCAGGATGATGTTGAAGCGGGGTTTCAGCCGCTTGATCAGATTGGCTTCCAGCAGCAGCGCCTCGACCTCGGTATGGGTCGAGATGATCTCCAGGTCGCGGGTCATCTGCACCATGCGCAGGATGCGCATCGACAGGCTGCGGGCGCGGGTATAGCTGGTCACACGGTTCTTCAGGTTCCGTGCCTTGCCGACATAGAGCACGTCGCCGCTCTCGCTCAGCATCCGATAGACGCCGGGGCTGTTCGGCAACGTCTTCAGCTTTGCCGTCAGGATGGCGAAGCCGTCAGGCTCCGCGGCCTCCGTTTCCGGCGGTTCCGTTTCCGCTTCTGTCGGCTGCTCGCTCATGTCCCGAATGTAGTGCGCCGGGGCGCGCGTGTCAGGATTCGTCGGCTGGCAGCGGCGGCACGCGGGAGACGAAGTGACCCTTCACCCCCTGCGGCCACTGGCGATAGGGCACCTGGCCGGTCTCGGATGCGTCATACAGCGCGGCGAACTCCACCAGGGCTTCTGCCGCTTCCGCCTCCGGCGCGAAGGAACCCATGACATAGGTGATCTTGCCCGGTGCCGACAGGCCGACGTTGCAGTGGTGGTCGCAGCCCATCAGGCAGGCATGGCGACGGCTGGCAACTGCCGCGCTGCCCGCCACGGCCTTCTCCACCAGCCCGCAGAGTATTTCCCCGCCGGTCAGCCCCTCCGGTCCGCGCTTGGTGTCGGGGGCGAAGTTGCAGGTCTCGCAGACGGTCAGCGTGGCAGTCATGGTCGGGTTCCGGGATCGGGTGTTTCAGGAATGCAGCCTTGTGCGGCAGAATGGGGAGAGGATCAAGCACGGTGGCTGTTCCGTTCGGGGAGGATTGATGATGCACACGTTCAGGGGACCCTGGCCGGAGGGAAAATCCGGTGCCATGGCGCTGACCTTCGACTGCGACGTGACCTATGCCTACGCCCCGGCACGCCCCGGCCCGGACGGCCCGCGCACCGGTGCCGCGCTGTTCGAGAAGCAGCCGAAGCGGCTGCAGGGCTACAGCCGGGGCCTGTACGGCGTGAATGTCGGCCTGCCGCGCATCCTCGACATGCTGAAACGGCGGGGCGTCAGCGGGTCCTTCTACATTCCCGGCGCGAACGTGGAGCGTTGGCCCGATGACTTCCGCCGCATCGTCGATGAGGGGCACGAGGTCGGTGCCCATGGCCACGAGCACGAGAACCTGTCGCTCTACAAGGATGATCCGGACGGGGAGCGGCGCATCCTGGAGACCTGCATCGCCGCCTTCGAGAAGCACCTGGGGCAACGTCCGACCGGTTATCGCTCCCCCGCCTGGGACATGAACCTGCATTCGGGGCGCATCCTGATGGAGCAGGGGATCGCTTACGATTCCAGCCTGTTCGCGGAGGAGGCTCCGTATCTGCTCTCCGCCGCCTACCCGGACCAGCCGGACCTGCTGGAGTTCCCCATCGACTGGTCGCTGGACGACGCCACCTATTACATGTGGTTCATGCCGCCGCACCTGATGGCGCAGTTCCACGACCCGGACGAGGTCTTCCGCATCTGGCAGGCGGAACTGGACGGTATCATCGGGGAGGGCGGCGTCTTCACCCTCACCTGCCACCCCTCCGTCATCGGCCGCCACCACCGCATGAACATCCTGGAACGGCTGCTGGACCATGTGACGGCCCGAGGCGATATCTGGCTCGCCCCACTGTCGGAGATCGCCGCCTGGGTGCAGCCGAGGATGGCACGGGACTCAGCGACCGAGGCCGCGGAGTAGGGGCCTGATCGCGGCGAGGTAGTCGTCGCGCGACGCGCCGCCGACAATGTCCAGCGCGGCGCGATCGAACATGGCCGAGAGCAGGCTTGCCAGGGCAGGGACCGGAACATCCGCGATGTCTCCGGCCTGTTGCCCCGCCTCCAGGCCCGCCACCAGCGTGCCGGCACTGGTCTTGCGGTCGATCTCGTCCATCTCCGCCCGTCCCAGTACCGCCGGCCCGTCCAGCAGCAGCAGGCGCGCCCGTCCCGCGTCCGCCATGGCGTCGAACCAGGCTTCCGCACCCTGCAGCAGGGCATCGTGTGTCGATGCCGCGTCGGCGGAGGCGGCGTTGATCTCCGCGGTGACCGCAGCCAGTTCCCTGGCGATCACGCCACGCAGCAGGTCCGCCTTGTCGGCGAAATGGTGATACAGCGCCCCGCGCGTGACGGCCGCGGCCCTGACGATCTCCGGCGTTCCGGTCTCGGCATAGCCCTTCTCCACGAACAGCATCCGTGCGGCATCCAGCAGGGCGGTGCGCGTGGCATCGCTGCGCTGCCGGTTGGAGCGGCGGGAGTTCTTCTCTTGCATACATGCAGCCTGTATGTTTATGTCATTTACATACACATTGTATGTTATGGCCGAGGAGGTTCAAGCCATGAAGACGACCCAGTTCTACCCGGTGATCATGACCGGTGATGTCGATGGGACGGCGCGGTTCTATACCAAGCATCTGCGGTTCCGCCGCGCCTTCGACAGCGACTGGTACGTCCACCTGCAATCGATGGAGGACAGTAACGTGAACATCGCGGTCCTGCAGGGGGACCACGAAACCGTTCCCGCCGCCGGGCGGGGCCAGGTCAGCGGCCTGATCCTCAACTTCGAGGTTGCGGACGTTGACGCAGAGTTCGCCCGGGCCGAGGCGCAGGGACTGCCGATCCTGCTGTCGCTCAGGGACGAGGCTTTCGGGCAGCGCCACTTCATCACGCAGGACCCGAACGGCGTCCTGATCGACATCATCAAGCCCATCCCGCCGAGCGCTGAGTTCGCCGGACAGTATGCGGAGGACGTGTTGCCGACCTGACGCGGCTGTGGCTCACCCCAGCTTCAGGTTGATCAGCACGGTCTCCGTGTACAGGTGGTCCACCTGCCAGTCGGGTATCGGCGGGTCGGCGCGGCGGACCATTCGGCGGTAGGGCAGGGGGGTGCAGACACCGTCCGTGCGGTGGCCGTCCAGGAAGCGTTCGTCGATCAGCAGGCGGGCGCGGGGATCGTCGCCCATGATCCGGTCGGCCGCGCGGTCTATCATCCGGGCCAGCGCCTCCGGGTCGCCGGTATAGATCAGGTCGTGGCAGAAGCCCTTGTCGCCCCGGTCCTGTTGCAGGAAGAAGCACAGCACCTGGCCGTCGCCATCGCGCAGCAGCACCGGATGGGCCGTCAGGTCACGGTGGTCGTCGAGGTAGCGCTGCTCCTCCGCGCCCACCAGCGGGCGAATCTGATCGTGATCGGTGATGACCTCCACCCGGTCGTCGCGCGGGGACATGCCCTGCTCCCAGACATAGCGGTTCAGGTCGAGATCGCGGAAACCGCAGCTTTCCAGGATCGCGTGAACGCGGGTGCTGGGGTCGAAGACGGAATAGGTGATGTCGGGCCGTTCCTCATAGGTGCGCATCATCCGCACCCCCAGATCCTCCCCGCGCCAGTCACGCAGCACATAGATCGAGGTGAAACTGCCGAATATCCGTTCCACGCCATTGATGCGGCGCATCGAATAGACGTTGCCGTGAAAGCCGACGATCTTTCCGTCCGCCTCCGACACCATGCCGATATGAGGTTTCTCCCCTGCCCAGTCGTAGTTCATCAGCCGGGCAAAGACCTCCGCCGGGACCTTGCGGTTCATGTTCCGGTGCAGCAGTTCCGCGACCTGCGGAATGTCCGCTTCCGTGCCGGGACGGATGATCGCCGCGCTCATGCCGCCACCCTTTCCGGCATCAGCCTGTCCCGGTCCAGCCAGCAGGCCGCAGGATGCTCCGTGACCAGGCGCAGGACAGCCTCCAGCACGTCCCAGCAGGCTTCGTCCTGTGCCCATACGTGGGTCAGCAGGCCGGTCGGTTCGTCCGCATCGACCTCTCCGTTGCGACGGGCCGCCAGGTGCTCGACCAGCCGGGCGGCGGTCTTCTC
>JARGNO010000032.1:16518-23176 GCA_029213165.1 Minwuia sp. | reverse complement strand
GGCCCGATGAAGCTCCGGCCCCGCTTCCAGGCAATCAGGTCACAGTGGCCATTGATCATGTCCAGACCCGGGGCGACGTTGCGGCTGGCGCGCGGCGCGAAGACACTGACCACATCGAATCCCAACTCCGGCAGATGCGGGAACAGCTCCGGCGCGATGCGGTTCCAGGGCGGGGCCAGCATGGGGCAGACCCGGTCGCCATACATTGCCGACATGCGCAGCGCACCCTGTCGCAGTTCACCGAGGATCACGTCCAGCGGGCGATGCAGGCCCAGCTCCCACTTGCCCTTCACCTCCGGGGGGGAGTGGTCGGCGTGGGCAAAGCCATGCTGCAACGGAATGGCTGTCGCGCAGGCCAGCAAGGGTTCGGCCAGCGCATCGACGGCCCTGTCGGGGACCGTGGCAATGAATACGGGGGCACCCGTCGCCTCCGAAAGCGCCAGCATCCGCAGGATCGGGGCATCCGGAGCTTCCGTGTCGTCGTCACGCCACCAGAGCGTGGCGGTCCGTCCGGCCTCTCCCCAGAGGTCCAGCTCGCGGCGCAGGGGATCGAGTTCGTTCATGTGAAGACCTGTTCCAGACGGCTTTGATGCGGCATAAGGCGTTGCATGAACGAGAAAAGCCACGAACTGACCGATCCCGCAAGCTTCGACTTCTGGGCACATGATGTTGTCCGCTTCGGCGACATGGATGCGACAGGGCATGTCAACAATGTCTCCTTCGCCCGATATGTCGAAACCGGGCGGGTCCCCTTCATGCGTGCCGGGTTCCTGCCGGCCTATGATGACCGCCAGCGTTTCGTCGTCGGCAACCTGTCGATCCGCTTCCGCGCGCAGGCATTCTGGCCTGCGGATGTGAAGATCGGCACCCGCGTCGCGAAGCTGGGCAATACCTCCATCACGCTGGGCCACGGGGTCTTCATCGAAGATGCCTGCATCGCCACGGCGGAGACGGTGATGGTCTACATCGTCCACGGCAAGGCCAGCCCGTTGCCGCAGGAGGTCCGTGCGACACTGACGGAGAAGTTCGACCTGTAGCCGTCAGCCCTCCCTTACCCGCTGACGATAGTGATATACCTGCAGGACCTGCACGACGTCAGCCTGAACGCGATAGACGATCCTGTAGTGATAGCGCGGGGTCACGGCCACGCGCAGGTGGTCAATCGACAGGCGGTTCCCGATGAGTGGAAAATCGGCAAGCAGATCAAGTGTCCGTCGAATATCTGTCCGTACGTTCCTCGCCCCGACAGGGCTTCGTTCTCTCAGGTAGGAATCGATCTGCGCGAGAGAATCGAGCGCCCGAAGTTCCAGCTCAATCCTGTGCGTCATTGTCCGAGAAAAAGGCGGCAACATCCTGATCGCTTGCCGGTCGGAATGGCTGCTTCGCCATCGCACTGATTTCGTCGAGTTCCGCCGCACTGAAATGCCGGTCGGCAATGACTTCGTGGCTTCGCGTGAAGGTGTCGATCATCAATGCCAGTTCCGCCTGACCGTCCTCGGTCAGGACAGACTCAGCCTTCTCAATACTTGTCCGAAGCATGTTTCCCATACCGCGAAGCATATCCTGAGTTGATGCGTCGGGGGAGAGACTTTCTACAGAAGGTTCCTGGGGACTGCCTCCTTGAAGTCCCGCTCGAAGACCTTCCTGCCGCTCTCGTAGGCCTCGATCCGGCCGCGCAGGTGGAAGGTCGTGGCGTCGGACCACATGTCGGCGAAGGTCTCGGTGCGGATCGACCAGCCGTCGCGGGCCAGGGTCTGGGTCCAGTGGGTCTGGCCGAGGGCCGACAGCGGGTCGTCGGGGCGGATTGTCCAGCGTTCGCGGGCGACCGCGCCGGTGATCAGGCCATGCTCACTGTCCCGGCTGGCACCGAAGTCATCCTCGATCACCAGCGCCACGGTTTCGCCCTGCAGGTCGTGCTCGATGCGCCGGACATGGCGGGGCGCACGCAGTTCCTCGGCCTGCCATGGGGGTGCCGCATCCGGCTCCGCGAAGGACACCTCGTCACCGCTGGTGACCGGCCGGACTGGAAGGTCCAGATACCCTGAAACGAGATCCAGCCCCGCCTGTTCCGGCACCGGCCAGATCAGCGGCCAGTAGCTGGAGGATATGGCGACGCGCAGCCGGTGGCCCCGGGGCAGGTTCCAGGCGATGTCGTCCAGTTGCAGGCGAATGTCGAACGGCTGTCCCGGTGACAGTGGTTCCGGTTCCGCGTGGCTGCTGCGGTGACAGAGGTTGAGCACACCATAGGTGATCCGCGTCGAGGCACCGTCCGGGGCAACATCGCAGAGGCGCACGGCGATCTGCGCCACCGGGCGGTCGGCGGCGAGGGTCAGATGCAGCACAGGTGCGCCGACGATGTCGATGGCCTCGGCTGTCCCTGCAGCGTCGAAACAGACGGAAAGCGCGTCGTCACCTCGTTGGTCACCGGGCATCTCCGGCCCCAGCCAGATGGCGCAATACTCGCCGCCGCCCATGCCGCAATCCAGCGGCGACGCGACCCGCTGTGTCAGGTCGCGACTGGCCTTGGTCCCGGCGAGTGTTCCGTCCGGGTGCAGATGCAGCCTCCGGTCGGCAATCGCGGGGGCGGGCCACTCAGCCTCCGCTATCCAGCGGCCCTGCCGTTCCGTGTACCAGCGCTTCGGCGCGACACTGTCCATGACATGACCACGCCAGGCGGGCAGGTCTTCTGCGCCATTCGGTTCATGTTTCAGCCAGCGGTCCCACCAGTGCAGTGCCTCCTGCAGGAAGCCGATGCGGGGTTCCGGTACCGCGAAATGGGGATACTTGTGAACCCAGGGGCCGGTGATGCCCTTTGCTGGGGCGTCGAGACCGGCCAGCAGGCGCGGCACGGCGTTGCTGTAGGCGTCGCCCCAGCCGCCCACAGCAAGCGTCGCTGCATTGATCGCGGAGAAGTCCTCGCAGACCGAGCCATGCTGCCAGTAGGCATCCCGGTGCTGGTGCTGCAGCCAGACGGCCGGCAGAAAGGGTTCATGTTCCAGCCGTTCCAGCCACATCTGTCGCCAGCGCGGGCTGACGATCTCCGGGTCCGGCGGGCGGGAGGAATAGGACAGCATGGTCGCGCCCCAGCCCAGGTTCTCGTTCAGCAGGCAGCCGCCCTTGTAGTGGATGTCGTCGGCATAGCGGTCGTCGGTGGAGCAGAGCGTGATGATCGCCTTCAATGGGTCGGGTGCCAGTGCAGCCACCTGCAGCGCGTTGAAGCCACCCCAGGAAATGCCCATCATGCCGACCGTGCCGCTGCACCAGTCCTGCGCAGCGATCCAGTTGATCACCTCCACCGCGTCGGCCAGTTCCTGCGCCGTGTACTCGTCCGCCATCAGCCCTTCGGAATCGCCGTTGCCGCGCATGTCGACCCTCAGGCAGGCATAACCACGTGCCGCGAACCACGGGTGGGTCAGGGCATCGCGGGCGACCGTGCCGTCCCGCTTCCGGTAGGGCAGGTATTCCAGGATGGCAGGGACGGGGATATCGGCGGCATTGTCCGGCATCCAGACGCGGGCGGACAGGCGGCAACCATCGCTCAGCACGATTGCCATGTCCGGGGTTTCGGTGATCCTAGTCATGGGGCGGATTCCGGTCGTGCAGGCACGCGCGCCGCGACCCAGCGCCGTCGAACGGTTTCCCGCCAGGTGATGTAGAGGCCACTGAGGATGATCAGCAGGATGCCCGCGACGGTCCAGAGGTCGGGATATTCGTCGAAGAAGGTGATGCCCCACAGCACCGCGAGAGGCAGCGCCACATACTCGAACGGTGCCACCAGACCTGCATGGGCCAGGCGATAGGCCTGCGACAGGCAATAGCCGGTGATGGCAACGGTCACACCGCAGGCACCCAGCAGGATGGCGTCATCCATCGGTGGCCAGACCCAGGCCCGCAGCAGGAAGTCGATGCTGGGGTCGCCGCTGCCGCCATGACGCCCGTCACCGAAGGCGAGACCGAAGATGATGCTGAAGACCAGAAACACGATCTGGATGTAGAAGGCCATGCAGGATGCCTTGTCGGCGACGCCGATCTTGCGCGTCAGCACGCTCATCATGGCGTAGCTGAAGGCGGCGAGCATGGGCAGAAGCGCGATCAGGCCGAAGATGCCGCTGCCCGGTCGCACCACCACCAGCACGCCGATGAAACCGATGATTATTCCGGTCACGCGATGCAGGCCGACGCTCTCCTTCAGGACCAGGACGGAGAGGATGGTGATGAACAGCGGAGCCACGAAGTAGAGCGCCGTCGCCTCCGCCAGTGTCATGCTGGCCAGCGCGGTGAAGTAGAGCATGTTGGCGCAGATCACCAGGCCACCACGGGCCAGATGGATGCGCCAGTGCGGCGTGCGCAGGATCCGCCATCCCCCCTCCATCTGCACCAGGATCAGGGTAAAGCAGAGGCCGATCAGGCTGCGGGTGAAGACGATCTGGTGCAGCGGATAGCCGTCGCTCAGGCTCTTGATCAGCACATCCTGAACGGAGATCGACGCCATGCCCAGCATGACGAAGATGATCCCTGCACCCGGCCTGTCCGACTCCGCGATGACTGCCATTCCCGGCATCCCTCCCCACAGGTGCAACCGGATACCCGCCGTGCCGGTCTGTCAAGAAATGCCATGTCGGTGTAGCATCCCGAAAAGCGCAGGGGAGGAAGCATCATGAAGTTCGGAATGTCGATCATCGTGCGGGGTGACGAGGCAACGCCGCAAACCTTTGACCGGATGGCAGAGAAGGCGGAGGCGACGGACCTCGACAGTCTCTGGTCCAGCGATCATCTGCTTATGCTGCCGATGGTACATTCGAAGTACCCGGGCACGGCGGACGGTGAATTGCCGGAACCGTGGAAGCGTACCTACTACCAGCCCTTCAGCGTGCTGAACTATCTGGCCGGGCGGACGACGAAGGTACGCCTCGGAACGTCAGTCCTGGTGCTGCCGATGCGCAACCCGATGGAGGCTGCGGCGCAGGTGGCGGAACTGGATCAGGTCAGTGGCGGGCGCGCGAATTTCGGCGTTGGTGTCGGTTGGTACAAGGAAGAATATGACGCCCTGGGCTATCCGTTCTCCAAGCGCGGACGACGTTGCAACGAGGGGCTGGAGATCGCCAGGCGGCTCTGGAGCGGGGAACCGACGGACTTCGATGGCGAGTTCTATCAGTTCAAGGGTGCGCGACTGGGGCCGCGTCCGGTGCAGCGGCCGCACCCGCCGATCTATATCGGGGGGCACACCCCGGCGGCGCTGAAACGTACTGCCCGTTTCGCCGATGTCTGGCATCCCTTCAAGGTGCTGCCGGAAGACGTGGCGAACCTGCGACCCGAACTGGAACGCCTGCTGGCGGAGGAAGGGCGAAACGCGAAGGACTTCCCCATCGCGCCCAAGGTGGCTCTTGTGTTCCAGGACAACCCCACCGGCGATGGCCAGCCCCCGACCCAGGGCCGCCCTCAGGACATCATCGACACCATCCGCCGTTTCGAGGATGCGGGCGCGACCGAAATGTGCTTCGACATCGTGCCGGAGACCGCCGACAACGCCGTCGAAACCATGGACCGCTTCGCCAACGAGGTGCGCGCGAAGCTGTAGGGGGTACGCGGCCTTTCTCCACCTCTCACCCGGGCCTGACCGGGTGCCCACTCGCCGGGACCTGAGCGGCACTCCTGGGCCGCCGGATCAGGTCCGGCGACGGCTGGGTGGCGGTCGCGGGCAGGTGCGTGCGGTTCCATCAGTTGATGGAAACAGCCTGTTCACCGGGTCCAGACCACCGGGAACTGGTTGCTGGTCAGGTCATCGCCGGTATTGAGGTCCGGGTTGCGCAGTCCGGCGTTGGGGCCCGGGCCGCCGAAGTAGGTGGCGTCGTCGCCGCAATAGCGCACGGTATAGCCACGGCGGCGGCGGTCCATGCGGTGGTTGCCGCCGGCGCCGTGAACGGTCATGGCGTGGAAGGCGATAACATCGCCGGGCTGCATGTCCCAGCCGATCAGATCGTAGCCCTCACGGTTCGCGTCGATGTCGGGAATGTTCTCATAGTTCTCGCCGCGCTCATATTCCGCGCCGCCCGGGGCGAAGGGTTCAGGCTGGAACCAGCGCTCCCAGTCGTGCGAACCGGCGACGAACTCCAGTCGGCCCGAGTCCGCTGTCACTTCGTCCAGTGCCAGCCAGAAGCTCATCACCTGACGGCCCCGCACGGGCCAGTACGGCTGGTCATTGTGCCAGCGCGTCGGGTGGTCGGAACCCTCTTCCTTCACGAACAGCTGGTCGTA
The DNA here is from genome assembly GCA_029213165.1 of Minwuia sp. GTDB lineage: Bacteria > Pseudomonadota > Alphaproteobacteria > Minwuiales > Minwuiaceae > Minwuia. Next base: position 16,921 of record JARGNO010000032.1, on the reverse strand, counting down.
GAACAGGGTGATGCGGTCGGCGTGCATCAGGTCGGCGGCGAGGGCGGGCAGGGGCGAGTTGAAGCAGTAGTCGCGGAAGGTGGGATCATTCTCCCAGACGCGCATGTTGCCGTGGAATTTCCGCCCGTTCTCCAGCGTGTAGCCATGGCAGAAGGGACCGGGTTCGGCGATGTCGCGCTCGATCGCCTCCCTGACCTGTCCGACCCAATCGCTGGAAACGGCGCCGGGCAAGAGGACAGCGCCATCGCGCCGGAAGGTCTCGATGGTTTCTGCAGGCAGCATGTTCCGGTCCTCCCAAACCGTTGTGCCTATCCGGCTACCGCTTCTTCGCGGGCGGTTTGCCATAGGCGTAGATCATCTTCTCTCGCAGCATCCAGTCATAGGCGTCCGAAATGGCAGTATG
>JARGNO010000032.1:0-16508 GCA_029213165.1 Minwuia sp. | reverse complement strand
GTCGATGGCCCTGGTGGACGTGATGCGGACGCGTGCCGTCACCATGGCGACCGCTTCGGGCGTGATCTGAGGCGGCTTCGCCGTGGCAGCGGAGATCGCGCCTTCGATCCTGCCCATCATGCGCATCATCCAGGCTGGCACGGTGCGCTTCGGTCGCTTCTTCTGCTGCGCCATGTCGGCGACGGTCTGGACGAATTCCAGGAAGGTCGCGTCGGGACCGCCGAGCAGATAGTTCTGCCCTGTCCGGCCCTTGTCCACGGCGGCGATGTGCGCCCGCGCCACGGCCTGTCCATGGGCGAAACTTCCCGCTCCGGGTGGCACGCCGGGCAGCTTGCCAACAGCGGCCATCATGATCAGCTGTGCCCAGTTCTGCCGGTCGAAGCGGCCGACGATGTGCGAGGGGTTCAGGATGACGGCATCCAGGTCCCGCTCCGCCACCGCGCCACGAATGACTTCCTCCGCCAGGAACTTGGAGCGGTTGTAGTTGATCCACGATGATCCGGCGGTCTGCGGCGTCTCTTCCGTGATCGCGCCGCTGCTCCAGTCATAGACGTTCCAGGTCGACGTATGGATGAACCGCCTCGCGCCCTTGCGCAGCGCCGCATCGACGACGTTCTCGGTCCCTTCGATGTTGATCTGGTTCTGCATCGGTGCCTGCCGCCGCCAGACCGAGGTCATGGCGGCGGTGTGGAAAACGGCATCGCAGGCCGCAGGCATGGCCGCGTCCAGACTGTCGGGATCAAGAATGTCACCGGTCACCTGCGTCACGGGATAGCGGTCGAGATCGCGGTGTCGCAGCTTCTCCCGCCGCAGCGCCGTCACGTGCCAGTCTGCCGCCAGCAACTGCTCGACCAGATTCAGGCCCAGAAAGCCGGTTGCGCCGGTGACAAAGGCGCGGCGTTGGGGTGACCCGTCAGCCATCGTCAATCGAGGTCATTCAGCACGTCGCGGATCATGTCCAGCAGTTCGTCGATCTGGTCCTTGCTGATGATGAACGGCGGCGACAGCGCAATGATGTCGCCGGTCACGCGGACCATCGCGCCCTTCTCGAACAGCTTGATCATCGCCTCGAAGCCGCGCTTGCCCGGTTCACCGTCCCGTGCCGCGATCTCGATGGCACCGACCAGACCGATGTTGCGGATGTCGATGACATTCTTCGCATCTGCCAGGGCGTGGACCTTCTCTTCCCAATAGCCCTCCAGCTCCGCAACCCGGTCGAACAGCTTCTCTTCCCTGTAGATCTCCAGCGCGGCGATACCGGCGGCGCAGGCCATCGGATGGGCTGAATAGGTATAGCCGTGAAACAGCTCGATAGCGTGTTCGGGTCCGGTCATGAAGGCTTCGTAGATGCTGTCACTGGCGGCCACGGCACCCATGGGCACGGCGGCATTGGTCAGGCCCTTCGCCATGGTCATCATGTCAGGGACGACGCCGAAGCGGTCGGCAGCAAAGTTTGTGCCGAGGCGTCCGAAACCACTGATCACCTCATCGAAGATCAACAGGATGCCGTACTTGTCACAGATCGCGCGCAGCCGCTGCAGATAGCCTTTCGGCGGAACCAGCACGCCGGTCGAACCGGACATGGGCTCGACAATCACTGCGGCGATGGTGGACGGGTCATGCAGTTGCACGATCCGCTCCAGATCATCCGCCAGTTCCGCTCCATGCTCGGGCTGCCCCTTCGTGAAACTGTTCTTTTCCGGCAGGTGCGTGTGCGGCAGGTGATCGACACCGGTCAGCAGGGAGCCGAAGTACATGCGGTTCTTGACGATGCCGCCGACCGAGATGCCGCCAAAGCCGACACCGTGATATCCCCGCTCCCGTCCGATCAGGCGTGTGCGCGTTCCATCGCCGCGGGCACGGTGATAGGCAATGGCGATCTTCAGCGCGGTATCCACGGCCTCAGACCCCGAATTGGTGAAGAAGATGCGGTTCAGCGGATCAGGCGTCAGGGCGGTGATGCGGTTGGCCAGATCAAAGGCCGCCGGGTTCGCGTACTGGAACGAGGGCGCGAAATCGAGCGTGTTGGCCGAATTGGTGATCGCATCCACGATCTTCTGGCGCCCATGCCCGGCATTGACGCACCAGAGACCGGCGGAGCCGTCAAGGATCTGCCGCCCGTCGGCTGAGGTGTAGTGCATGTCCTTGGCGGAGACGAGCAGACGCGGTTCCTTCTTGAACTGGCGATTTGGTGTGAATGGCAGCCAGAAGGACTCGAGGTCGTTCGGGATCGGATGGGCATAGGTCATGGCGGGCACTCCCCGACGGTCGGTGCATGGATCAGGTTTTCGGATGCTAGCAAGCTGGAGCACAAATGGCACTGGCGAAACAGTGACCCATTCACTAGGTTTTCGGCGGGACTGAAACGGCATTCCAGGGAGGGGCGATCATGCGGCTGATGAGTTTCGAACAGGGGGGCAAGGCCAGCTATGGTGTTGCGACCGACAAGGGTGTGATTGACCTCGGCCACCGGATCGGCGCCGAGTACCCGACGCTGCTGTCGCTGATCGAAGGCAATGGCCAGGCGGCGGCGGAAAAGGCCGCCAAGGGCCAGGGCGACGACTTTGCCCAGTCTTACGTTACCTTCCTGCCGGTCATCCCGCGTCCCAACAAGATCATCTGCGTTGGCCTGAACTACGAGGACCATCGCATCGAGACCGGACGCCAGCCGTCGGGCTACCCGGTGCTGTTCCCGCGTTACGCCAACTGCCAGGTCGGTCATGGCCAGGCAATGGTCAAGCCGCGCAATTCCGACCGCTTTGACTATGAAGGCGAGATGGCAGTCATCATCGGAACACCGGGTCGGCATATCTCCCAGGCCGACTCGCTGAACCATGTGGCGGGCTATTCCTGCTACAATGACGGTTCGGTTCGCGATTTCCAGGGCCATACGCACCAGTTCCTGCCGGGCAAGAACTTCAGCGCCACGGGTGCCTTCGGTCCCTGGATGGTGACATCGGACAAGATCAGGGACCCCTCGACCCTGACGCTGACCACGCGCCTGAATGGTGAGGTCATGCAGCATGCCGATACGGATCACATGATCTTCAACGTGCCTTTCCTGATCGAATACATCAGCAGCTTCATGGCGCTGGAGGCGGGTGACGTGATTGTCAGCGGCACGCCGGGCGGTGTGGGCGACCGGCGCAATCCGCCTGTCTACATGAAGGACGGCGACACGACCGAGGTCGAGATCACCGGTATCGGCACGCTGGTCAATCCCGTGGTGAAAGAGGACTGAGTTGGACGCGTGATCTGTACGAAACCGATCTTCGGGGTACTGCTTTCCCTGCTGGCCGGGACCGCCGCGGTCATTCTGACCAGCTCTCCGGCCAGGGCACAGTTTGACGATCCCTGCCGCAATCCGCGCGAGTTGCCGACGGTCATTGTGGAGGTCGAGGCGCGGACGGAGCGGACAAGCGCGCGGTTCACGGCAGATGAATTGCACCAGTATGCCGACCGGCAGAATCCCTTGCCGGTCGGATACCGGCACTTCGGTTATACCGAGATGGCACGGGAGATCACGACCAAGGCGCAGGTCCGTTCCGGCACGGATGAATACAAGAACTTCTGCTTCTCGGCGGAAACGATCACTGTCACGGTCAAGGTCGCGCCGGTGCTCTATGTACCCGGCGAATACCCGCGCACCGGCTGTCCGGCGGGTGCCGTGCGGGTGCATGAACAACTGCATCTGACGATCCACGAACAGGCGCTGCGGGAGTTGCCGCGCCGGATCGAACGGGCGCTGGAACTGGAACGCGAATTGCGGATCACGCGCAAGGCACGGGACAAGCGGCACGCGATCAGTCTGGTCAGGGACCTGTCACTGAAAGTGGCGGAGCGCACCGCCAGGGAACTGGACGCGGAATACCGCATCAGACACCTGGAACTGGATTCGCCGGCAAGTTTTCGCGCGAACCTGGCCCTCTGTGGTGAGGCCGAATGGGCGGGCCTGATGGATTGAGCATGGTGTGAAATACGCCATGCGCGGGGATGGGGAGAGAACCGGAAATGGACCAGGAGATAGAGTTTGGCAGGAAGGGCGGTCTGGCCACCGTGCTGCTGAACCGGCCGAAGGCGCTGAACGCGCTGACGCACGAAATGTGCGTCGAACTGCATGCGCGGCTGAAGGAATGGCGAAACGACGATTCCGTTCAGGCCATTGTGGTCCAGGGGGCAGGCGACCGGGCGTTCTGCGCCGGTGGCGACATTCGCAAGCTTTATGACGAAGGCCGCGCAGGCGGCCAGTACCCCTATGATTTCTATCACGATGAGTATCGGCTGAATGTCGACATCCACTATTTCCCGAAGCCCTGGATATCGCTTCTGGACGGGATCGTGATGGGCGGCGGCTGCGGTGTCTCGATACCCGGCAGCCACCGGGTCGCGACGGAACGGGTTACCTTTGCCATGCCCGAGACCGGGATAGGCCTGTTTCCGGATGTGGGCGGATCCTTCTTCCTTTCGCGCGCGCCGGGGCGGGTGGGCACGTGGCTGGCACTGACCGGGGCACGGCTGAAGGCCGCCGACAGCCTGCACGCGGGCGTGGCCGATGCCTGTATCGCCTCCGAACGACAGGATGAACTGATCGAAGCGCTGGCAGGTGCCGAAATCCGCAGTCATGACGACGCCACGGATGTGATCACCGGGTTTGCATCGGACCCCGGAAACTCCGACCTGGCAACGCGCCGGAGCGAACTGGACCGGCTGTTCGCTGGTGACAGTGTGGAGGCAATCCTGGACGCACTCGACGCCGACGGCGGGGAATGGGCCACCAAACAGGCCGCCATCATGCGCACCAAGTCACCGACATCGCTGAAGATCGCCTTCCGGCAGGTGCGCGATGGCGGAACCCGGGACTTCCGTGACTGCATGAAGATGGAGTGGCGCATGGTGAACCGCGTCATCGCCGGTCATGACTTCTACGAGGGCACCCGTGCAACGGTCATCGACAAGGACCAGTCCCCGGCATGGCGGCCCGCGACGCTGGCCGAGATCGATGCGGAAACCGTGGAAGGCTATTTCGCACCACTGCCGGACGGTGACCTGACCTTCGACTGACCGGCGTCTTGTCACATCCCATTGCGGGTGGTCTGCACAATGCCTAGGTTCAGGCCTCCCCATACAGCAGCCTGACCCGCCAGCGACGTTTCCGAACGGTCGGGCTCGCCTTGAACCGTTGCAGGAGCACCACATGAGCGATGCGATGACGAACGAGCAGGCCGCGCTCTGGCTTGACGACATGCACACCCGACTGGCGCGCTACGAGGCATTGCCCGAGAAACTGGCGCCGACCACTGTCGAGGCTGCCTATGCCGTCCAGAATGCCTTCGTGCGCCGCATGCAGATGCGCGGCCTGAAGCCTCTGGGCGCAAAGATCGCCCTTTCCTCCCCCCAGATGCAGGAGATGGTGGGAATTGACCGCCCTGTCGGTGGTACGATCGTCGGTGCGGAACTGCAGCATTCGCCCGCACGGATCCGCGCCTCCCAGCTTGGTCGTGTCTGCATCGAGTGTGAGGTCGCCGTTCGTCTGGGTTCATCGCTCGACGCCGCAGACGCGCCATTCAGCGAAGAGACCATTCGCGATTCCGTGGATGCCTGCGCCGCAGCTTTCGAGATCGCGGACGACCGCAATGCGGACTACGGGAAGCTGGATGCGCTGAACCTGATTGCCGACAACGCCTGGAACGCCGGTATCGTCCTGGGGCCGGTCGTGACCGAATTCGACCCCGCAACACTTGCCGATGCCACGGCGGAACTGCGCGTGGACGGGGAGAAGGTTGGAGAAGGCAAGGGCTCGGATGCGCTTGGCCACCCCTATAACAGCCTGCGGTTCCTCGCCGACGAACTGGCGGGACACGGACGTTCCCTGAAGGCCGGTGACTGGGTGCTGACCGGAACCGTGATCCGTACCTGGTTTCCGGACGTAGGCTCGACACTGACCTACAGCCACAGTGTGCTGGGGGATGTCAGCGTGGAGATCGTCTGACCGATTGGCCGCCTGACGGATCGTTTGGGGGGCCTGGTGACCGAAAAAGCTGTTCTCGTCTGGTTTCGCCAGGATCTCCGGCTGACCGACAACCCCGCTCTGGATGCTGCCGCAAGGACCGGCGCGCCTGTCATCCCGGTCTATGTGCTGGATGACGGCGATGCCGGGGGCTGGAGCATTGGCGGGGCCTCACGCTGGTGGTTGCACCAGTCTCTGAAGGCTCTGGATCAGAGCCTGCGGGGGAGGGGCAGTCGGCTTGTGTTGCGCGCTGGCCCTGCCGGGCGGGTCATTGCGGACCTGCTGAAGGAGACCGGCGCTGATGCGGTCTTCTGGAACCGGCTTTACGAACCCTTCGCGATTTGCCGCGACACGGATCTGAAGTCCGACCTGAAGGAAGCCGGGGTGGAGGTGAAGAGCTTCCCCGGCAACCTCGCCTTCGAGCCATGGACAATCCGGACGGGTGAGAACGGCCCCTATCGCGTGTTCTCGCCTTTCATGAAGGCGTGTCTGCGCAATGGCGCACCGGCCAGGCCTTTCGCAGCGCCTGACGTGCTGAAGGCGCCAGAAGACTGGCCAGCCAGCGATGACCTTGACGGGTGGACACTGGAGCCTGTGAAACCCGACTGGGCCGGAGGCTTGCGGGAGCACTGGACACCGGGGGAGGCCGGCGCGCGCCAGCGCTTCGATGCCTTCCTCGACGGGGCCCTCGATAGTTACGCCAAGTCACGGGACCAGATGGCAGGCGAGACCACGTCGCGGCTTTCCGCGCACCTCCACTTCGGGGAGATCGGTATCCGGTCGATCTGGCAGGCCCTGGATCACAGGGAGGCCGAGGGCGCGCGGTCCGTAGGAAAATTCCGCGCGGAACTGATCTGGCGCGAATTCGCCCATCATCTGCTGTTCCACTATCCCACTCTGCCGGAACGCAACTGGCGGCAATCCTTCGACGCATTCCCCTGGGTCGATGATCCTGATGCCCTGCAGGCCTGGCAGCGCGGACAGACCGGCTATCCGCTGGTCGATGCGGGGATGCGTGAACTCTGGGTCAGCGGCTACATGCACAACCGGGTGCGGATGGTTGTCGCGTCCTTCCTGATCAAGCATCTTGCCATTCACTGGCGGCATGGCGCGGACTGGTTCTGGGACACGCTCGTCGATGCGGACCTCGCCAACAATGCGGCGAGCTGGCAGTGGGTTGCAGGCTCCGGCGCGGACGCCGCGCCCTACTTCCGCATCTTCAATCCCGTGCGACAGGGCCAGCAGTTCGATTCCGATGGTGCCTATGTGCGCCGCTGGCTGCCGGTGCTGAAGGAACTGCCGGACAAGTACCTGCACGCTCCCTGGACCGCGCCGGAAGCGGTGCTGCTGGATGCGGGTGTGAGACTCGGCGAGAACTATCCGAAGCCGATCGTGGATCACGCAGCCGCCCGGGCGCGGGCACTGGAAGGCTATGCGGAGGTGAAGAACGCCTGAATGGCCATGCTGTTTCAGGCGAGACGCCGCTCTGCTACGACAGTGTTTCCATCAAGACGATGCAGACGGAGCAGCGACAGTGCGTGTCATCAGACCAACGGAGTTCACGGGCGCGAAAGCCTGGGATGCGCTGGACATCGAGAAGATGGACAACGCCACGGTGCGCCTGCACTGGACCGATCAGCCCTACGTCTGGCACGTCAATGACGGGCCGGAGGTCTTCGTGGTGGTCGATGGTCAGGTCGACATGATGGTGCGCGACGCGACAGGCGCGACCACGGTCCACCGTCTGGCCCCGGGTGACATCTTCCACGCACAGGCTGGTGATGAACATGTCGCGCATCCACTCGGCGTGGCCCGCGTGCTGGTGGTGGAGCGGGAAGGCAGTATCTGAGCCTCCGGCCCTGCATGTCCCTGCCGACTTTACCTTCGCTGTGGTCTGTCCTAAATCCCGTTAGGGTTTGCTCTTCACGGGATTGTACGAGAAAAAAATGGATATCAAGCAGGGCTTCGTCGGATCGGTCGGAAATACACCGCTCATCCGCCTCAACAAGGCATCCGAGGAAACCGGGTGCGAGATCCTGGGCAAGGCGGAGTTCCTCAATCCGGGCGGATCCGTGAAGGATCGTGCTGCGCTGGCGATCATCGACGATGCCGAACGGCGCGGTCTCCTGAAGCCAGGCGGTGTCATCGTGGAAGGCACGGCGGGCAATACCGGGATCGGGCTGGCACTGGTCGCCGCGGCGCGGGGCTACAAGTGCGTCATTGTCATTCCGGAAACCCAGAGCGACGAGAAGAAGGACATGCTGCGGATCTGCGGCGCCGACCTGCGGGAAGTCCCAGCCGTTCCGTATCGCGATCCCAACAACTACGTGAAATTTTCCGGGCGACTGGCGAAGGAGATTGCCGCCAGCAATCCGAATGGTGCCATCTGGGCGAACCAGTTCGACAATGTCGCCAACCGTCAGGGCCATATCGACACCACCGGCCCCGAGATATGGGACCAGACCGACGGCAAGGTCGATGGTTTCATCTGTGCGGTGGGGACAGGTGGGACGCTGGCCGGTGTCGCCATGGCTCTGAAGGAACGCAATCCCGGCGTGAAGATCGGGCTGGCCGACCCGCACGGCGCGGCGCTGTGGCACTACTATGCCCATGGCGAACTGAAGGCCGAGGGTGGTTCCATCACGGAAGGTATCGGCCAGGGGCGGATCACGGCAAATCTGGAGGGGTTGTCGATCGATCATCCCTATCGCATCGGAGATGAGGAAGTCGTGCGCACGACTTTCGACCTGGCACAGCAGGAAGGGCTGATTCTCGGCGGGTCCAGCGGCATCAACGTGGCCGGTGCCAAGCGGCTGGCGCGGGAGCTGGGGCCGGGCCATACCATCGTCACCATCCTCTGTGACGGCGGCCAGCGATACTTCAGTCGCCTCTACAATCCGGCCTTCCTGAAGGAGAAAGGCTTGCCGACCCCGCCTTGGTTGGACTAATTCCGGGGGCTGACGCAATTCCGTGCGGGAGCCGCTGATGACCGACGCCCTGTTTCGCGACGATGCCTATCTGAAATCGTGTGATGCGACCGTGCTGGCGGTGACGGAGCGGGGCGGCGTGGTGCTCGACCGCACCATCTTCTATCCGACTGGTGGCGGGCAGCCCGGCGACAGCGGCACCCTCACTTGTGCCGACGGCTCCACGATCCGGATTGCCACGACCGTGAAGGGGGAAGCCCCCGACGAGATCGTGCATGTCCCGGACGAAGGCGCAGCCCTGCCGGAAGTCGGCACCGCAGTGACGCTGCAACTCGACTGGGATCGTCGCCACGCACACATGCGCATGCATACCTGCCTGCATCTGCTCTCCGCCGTTCTGACCTACCCGGTTACGGGTGGTCAGGTGGGAGCTGAGAAGAGCCGTCTGGACTTCGATATTCCGGAAGCGGTTCTGGACAAGGAAGAGATCACTGCGAAGCTGAACGAACTGGTCGCGCGCGATGCGCCGGTCGGGATGCGCTGGATCACGGATGCGGAACTGGCGGCCCAGCCGGATCTGGTCAAGACCATGTCCGTGCAGCCGCCGACCGGGGCCGGACATGTGCGGCTGATCGAGGTGGAGGGCATGGATCTGCAGCCCTGTGGCGGCACGCATGTTGCCCGCACGGGCGAGATCGGTGCCGTGGAAGTACGCAAGATCGAGAAGAAGGGCCGACAGAACCGGCGCGTCAGCATCCAGTTCGCGTCCTGAAACGCAACAACGACAGGCAACAATCCAGCAGGGGCCAAGCCATGGGCTATTCCAATCCGCAATCACTGGTCTCCACTGAGTGGCTGGCCCAGCACCTGAACGCGCCCGACGTGCGCGTTGTCGATGCATCCTGGTACATGCCCCAGTTGGGACGCGACCCGAAGGCGGAGTTCGCGGCGGGGCATATTCCGGGGGCCGTCTTCTTCGACATCGACGAGATCGCCGATACCGACAGCGACCTGCCGCACATGTTGCCCTCACCGGAGAAGTTCTCGTCCCGCTGCCGCAGGCTGGGGCTTGGCGATGGCGTGCGCATTGTCGTCTATGACGGCGGCGGCTGTACTGCGGCGGCTCGGGTCTGGTGGACATTCCGGACCTTTGGACACGAGGATGTCTCGGTGCTGGATGGTGGCCTGCCGAAATGGAAGGCGGAGAACCGTCCGCTGGCCGACCTGCCGGACATTCCGCGCGAACGCCATCTCTCCGCGCGGTTCAACAGCTTCCTCGTGCGCGATGTGGACCAGATGCTGGCGAATGTGAAGAGTGGGCGCGAGCAGGTGCTGGATGCCCGCTCCGCCGGACGTTTCAGCGGCAGCGACCCGGAACCGCGCGAAGGGCTGCGCGGTGGCCATATTCCCGGCAGCTTCAACACCCCCTATCCGGATCTGCTGAAGGACGACGGCACCTTCCTGCCGCCCGAGGCACTGAAGGAGGTGCTGACTGCATCTGGCCTCGACATGAAGAAGCCGGTGATCACCACCTGCGGTTCCGGTGTCACCGCTTGCGTTCTCGCCCTTGCCCTGCATCTGGTGGGGCATCGGCAGGTTGCTGTCTATGACGGGTCATGGACCGAATGGGGTGGTCGCAAGGACACGCCGGTGGAGCGATAGGGGCCATGACGCAGGCAGATGAGGAACTGATCCCGATCACCATCACCTACCTGCGGATGGCGTCTCAGCCGACGCGCCCGACGCCGCCTGCGCCCGCGACACCACATGCCATCATGCGGGCGGAGAAGCCGACGGTTCATTTCTACCGCTATCTCTACAATACGGTCGGCGAGCGCTGGATCTGGACCAACCGGCGCTACATGGCCGACGAAGAGCTTGCCGGCATCGTTCAGGACCCCAATGTCGAGGTCATGGTGCTGTATGTGAAGGGCGTGCCTGCGGGCTTTGCAGAGCTCGATTTCCGGGGCCTGCCCGATGAGGCCGATCTGGCCTACTTCGGGCTGATGCCGGAGTTCATCGGCCGGAAGCTGGGCGGCTGGTTCCTGCACTGGGCGATCAGCGAGTTGTGGTCCCGTGGTCCGGAGAGCATCACCGTCAATACCTGCACAAAGGATCATCCGTCGGCCCTGCCGATGTACCAGCGCATGGGTTTCGTGCCCTACAGTCGCGAGGAATCGACCTTGCGGCCCTTGCCCGGAGCATCCGCGTGACCGATCAGTCGCTGCGCGATTTCATCAGCCGGCTGGAACGGGAGGGCGACCTCGTCAGGGTCAGCGAACCCGTCTCCACCGTGCTCGAAATGACCGAGATCCAGACCCGGTTGCTGGCGGAAGGTGGCCCGGCGGTCCTGTTCGAGAACCCGGTGAATGCCGATGGTTCACCCGCCTCCATGCCGGTTCTGGTCAACCTGTTCGGCACGGTGGCGCGTGTGGCAATGGGCATGGATCGCAAGCCTGAGGAACTGCGCAGCGTCGGCGAGATGCTGGCCTTCCTGCGCCAGCCCGAACCACCTGCCGGATTTCGCGATGCGCTGGACAAGCTGCCGCTGGTGAAGACGGTCATGGCGATGCGCCCGAAGACCGTTGGTTATGGTCCGGTGCATGACGTGATCCAGACCGGTGACCAGGTCGACCTGACCCAACTGCCGGTCCAGACCTGCTGGCCGGGGGAGCCTGCGCCACTGATCACCTGGCCGCTGGTGGTGACAAAGGGGCCGTCCGGCGCGAAGGAGGATGACTTCAATCTCGGCATCTACCGGATGCAGGTGCTGGGGCGGAACAGGACGATCATGCGCTGGCTGAAGCACCGTGGCGGTGCCCAGCATCACCGGCGCTGGGCGGCGGAGAAGCCGGAGCCCTTGCCCGCGGCGGTGGTGATCGGGGCTGACCCGGGCACGATCCTGGCCGCCGTGACGCCGGTGCCGGATACTCTGTCGGAATACCAGTTCGCCGGGCTGCTGCGCGGGCGGAAGGTGGAACTGGTGGACTGCCAGACGGTGCCGTTGAAGGTGCCTGCCCACGCCGAGATCGTTCTGGAGGGTCATGTCAGTCTGGAAGACTACGAAGACGAAGGCCCCTACGGCGATCACACCGGATACTACAATGCGGTCGAGAAGTTCCCGGTCTTCACCGTCAGCGCCGTGACCCGGCGCAAGGACCCCATCTACCTCTCCACCTTCACCGGCCGCCCGCCCGATGAGCCGTCGGTGCTGGGGGAGGCGCTGAACGACGTCTTCGTGCCACTGCTGATCCAGCAGTTCCCGGAGATCGTGGACTTCTGGCTGCCGCCGGAAGGTTGCTCCTACCGTATCGCCGTGGTCTCCATGAAGAAGGCCTACCCGGGCCATGCGAAGCGCGTGATGCTGGGTGTCTGGTCCTATCTGCGCCAGTTCATGTACACCAAGTGGGTCATCGTCGTGGACGACGACATCAATGCCCGCGACTGGAAGGACGTGATGTGGGCCATCTCCACCCGCATGGACCCGGCCCGCGACATCACGGTGATCGAGAACACGCCCATCGACTATCTGGACTTCGCGTCACCCGAAGACGGGCTGGGGTCGAAAATCGGTCTCGACGCCACCAACAAGTGGCCACCTGAAACCAAGCGCGAATGGGGCACCAAGATCCGCATGACTGACGAGGTCATCCGCACCATCGACGAGAAGTGGTCCCGCCTCGGCTTGCCCGGATCAGGCAAGTCGATCTGGTAGCGGGTTCAGGTGGTGCGCGTCAGCGCGTCCCGTAGTGCCTGGTTCAGCCGGGTCTGCCAGCCTTTCGGCTCCGGAGCCCTGAGAATTTCCAGAAGATCCTTGTCGAGGCGAACCGTCACCTGCTTCTTGCTCTGTCCGACCGGGCGTCCCACACGGGCAACCTTCTGAGAAGGCAGGATTTCTGGCGCATCCGGGTCCGACCGGATGCCCTTCTGGATCGCGCGCTCCTCCTCGTCCGTATTGTCGCGGATCATCGGCATACGCTTAGGCATTCGACAGCTCCTGTCTCCATCGTTCTATCTCGCGTTGCGTCGCATGACGCATTGAAATGATGCGTGTCGTCTTCTTCCGTTCGGTCAGCACGGCAAGCACCAGCCGGTCGTCGACCGGTCCAACGACAACCTGCCGCTCCTCGCCGTCGACATGCTGCAGTTCGAACACCAGGGTCAATTCCCATTGCATCCGCCGAATGGCATCGAAAGCAATTCGATGCTTCTCGATGTTGGTTCGGTTCTTCAACTCATCCCAAGTGAATTCCAATCGGTCTGCGTCTATAAATGTAGTTACATAAATTGCAAATGTCCATGTCCCCGGCGTCTCACGCCCCGTCAGCCTCCCGCCCGCGTTCGCTGACGAAGCTTGCGGTCCAGGGGTCGTCGCTGGTCAGGGAGAGGTTGTCGGTGACGGCGGTCTGCAGCGCGCCGATGTCGATCTGGTGGAACGACCCGGCCCCCACCAGCGCGGCGGCGTTGGCGGCGGCACGTCCCATGGCAAAGCAGGGACCCATGACACGAACGCTGGCGAGGGCCGCCGGTTCGGCGTCGATGCAGCGCCCGGCAGTGACCACGTTGTCCAGCCCCTCTGGCACCATGGCGCCAAAGGGAATCCAGTGCATGTGGTCATCGCCGAAGACTTCCCAGTGCGTGTCCGCCATTTCCGTGTGCAGTTCGATGGGCCAGGAGCAGCGCGCGATGGCGTCATCGGGGCGGTGACCGGCGCGCACGCCTTCGACCGTGATGCGGCTGCGTCCCTGAATGGTGCGGGTCTGGCGAATGCCGGGCTGGCCGTAGGTCGCGACCCGGGCATTGCCGAACGCTTCCGGGAATTCCGCCTTGAACAGGGCGAGCAGCCCGTCGACCTGGGCCCGGCCCTTCAACCCTGCACGGGCGAGACCGACCGGGTCCTGCGGGGTCTCGATATGGGTCATGTTGGCCAGGACCTTGCCCGGTTCCGCCTGGGGGAAGAGGAATCCGTCATGGCGCACCAGCCCGAACTCTTCGCCGCGCGCACGCATGGCGGCGTGCCATGTTTCCCGTGGCATTTCGTTGACAATATCGGTGTCCACGCCCTCGAAGACTGCCATGATCGTGCCATGAATGTCCGTGTCCGACTGGTTCAGGGGCAGACCGGCCAGCCATGAAAGGACAGCGTCGCCCGAGGCGTCGATGAAGCTCTGCGCCTCGATCACCATGTCCCCCCAGCGTGTCGCCAGTTGCAGCGCGGTGATGCGTCTGTCCTGCCGTTCGACCCCGCGCAGCACCGCGCCCGTCACCGGCATGACATCGGTTTCAAGGATCTGCCGCTCCACCCAGCGCATCCAGCCGTTGATGGCATAGTCCACGATCAGCGTGTTGCGGGCCCGGCGGGCGGTGGCCTGGCCGTTGGCAGTCATCTCCGCCAGCAACGGGTCCATGACGCCATGCGTGACGCGACCGGGCGCAGGGCCGTTGGCGTAGAGCCCGCAAATGGTACCGATGGCGGAATTCACCGCCTGGCCACCGATCTGGGGCGCAGCATCGACAATGACGACAGACTGGCCGAGCGCACGGGCTTCCAGCGCCGCAGACAGTCCTGCAGCTCCCGAACCGATGACGCAGAGGTCGGCGGCCAGTCTCTGTTGCTGCGACGTGCGCCGCACCGTTTGCATGCCCGGATGCTGCACCCTGTTTCTCCCGATCTCGGATTGCCTCTGGATGTGCACCAGATTGGCGGCTGCAGTCCTCCGAATGCAAGGCTGTGATGGCGCCTGGGAAATGTGACCAGTTGTAACCGCGCATACGGGTCGCGTTGTAGCGAGGGTTGCAGCACTCTATATGCTTGACGCAAACGTCAACAGGACAGGCAGTTCATGGCCAGGATGAAGTTCAAGCGACCACGTGGTCAGTTTGCCGTGAACCTTGTTGGTTTCTCTGCCCTGCTGGTTGTTGCGGTAGTGATTACGGTGCTTCTGGTCGCCACCCGTACCCGGCTGGAGCCGACGGAGCCGGTGGAGCGGGTCTGGAATGTCGAGACCTGGATTGCCGAGCGGCGCGATCACCAGCCGAGCATGAAGGTCTTCGGGGAACTGGCTGCGGGGCGCAGCAGTGAGATGCGGGCGCTGGTTCAGGGCGAAGTTGCCGCTGTCGGCGACTATTTCCGCAATGGTGCCGCGGTCGCCAAGGGCGATGTACTGATCGAGATCGACCGCTTCGAATACGAGACGGCGATTGCCGAACTGAAGGCAAGCATCTCCGAAACGCGAGCGCGGATTGCGGAGGCCGAGGCCAATCGGGATTCCGAAACGATCTCCCTGACCCAGGACAAGGAGATGCTGGTCCTGTTGCAGCGTGATCTCGACAGGACCACGGAACTGCATGGCCGCGGCAATATCTCCGACAAGTCACTGGACCAGGCCAAGATCGAGCTGACGCGGCAGCGCCAGACCGTCGCCCGGCGCGAGGCCGCGGTGAAGAGTAATGACGCGAAGGTCGTTCAGCAGCGTGCCGCGCTGCAACGTCTGGCCATCGAGCTGGAACGGGCGGAGCGTGACCTGCAGCGCACACGCCTGGTCGCGCCTTTCGACGGGGTCCTTTCCGAGGTCAATGCCCAGCTCGGCCAGCGTGTCAGCGTCAACGACCGCATCGCGCGTCTGGTCGGCGCTGCGCAACTGGAGGCACGCGGGCATCTGTCCGACGCGCAGTATGGACGCCTGCTCGCCGATGGCGGACTGGATGGGCGCCTGGCGAAGGTTGTCTGGACAGTGGGGGATCGAAAGCTCGCCTATGACGCGGTCATCGCGCGCATCACCGCCGAGATCCGGCCCGAGACAGGCGGCGTGACCTTCTACGCGCTGCTGGCTGCTGACGGGCTGGATCTGCCCATCCGACCCGGCGCGTTCGTGAGTATCGAACTGCCTGACCGGCGTTTCCCGGATACGGTACGCGTTCCCTCTGTCGCCTTGCATGACGGGGATCATGTCTTTGTCGTCGGGCCTGATGACCGGTTGGAGCGCCGTGCGGTGACTCCGCTGGCCCGCGCCGACAATGATGTCATCGTCTCTGGAGAGTTGAGCGACGGGGACGCCATTGTCCTGACCCGGTTCAACGAGATCGGTCCGGGCGTCCTTGTCCGCGATCCGGACAGGGAATCGGGCACGGGCGAGCCTCAGCCTGCCAGGGTCTCCAGCCGATGAATCCCGCAGACCTTGTCCGGATCTTTGTCCGGCACCCCAACGCGGCAAATCTGTTGATGGCGCTGATGCTGCTGGCCGGTCTGTTCAGCCTGCAGAAGCTCAACACCCAGTTCTTCCCCGATACCGGTCTCGACTTCATCACGATCACGGTGGTCTGGCCCGGCGCGAGTGCGGAGGACGCGGATTCCAGCATCGTCGCCGCGATCGAGCCGGAGGTCCGGTTCATTGATGGCGTGAAGGAGGTCAACAGTTACTCCCAGGAAGGTTCCGGGGTCGTCGTTGTCGAGTTCCAGGCCGGATCGGACATGCAATCGGCGCTGTCCGATGTCGATGCCGCTGTCTCGGGCATCACGACCTTGCCGGAGGATGCCGAGGAGCCGCGCATCAAGCGTGTCGTGCGCTATGACC
>JARGNO010000031.1:10781-43828 GCA_029213165.1 Minwuia sp. | reverse complement strand
CGGTTCCGGCGAGAGGACCTGACAGGATCATGTCGATGCCGGTGCTGAACATCATGGCCCGCTCCAGCAGACCAGCGGTGCCGACAGTGGTCCCGCTCAGCTGGGCAATGGCAACGGTCAGCAACAGGGGTGCCGCCACGCCAATCATCAGCAGGATGCGGGCCGTTGCCTTCCTCAGCAGGGGCGGCAGGAAGGCCAGGGCCAGCAGGGCAGCCACGCCGGCCAGGCTGTTCGCCAGGCCGGCGCGGGAGCCCGCGAACCAGATACTGACCAGGCCGACGGGAATGGAGAGCAGCAGGATGATGCGGAAAGTGCGCTCGACCACCGTGCTGAAGGTCGCGGTCTTGCCGTCTGCTGCCAGATAGGACCGGAACAGCCAGGCAATGCCGCAGATCAGGCACAGCCCCGCGTGGAAGGCGTAGGTGTTCGGACTTTCGATCGTGGCAGCAGCCACCGGAGTCAGCGTCCGCCGTTCCACCCCGAATATCGCGTTGTTGCCCGCAGCGAACTCCGCCAGCCCATAGGCGTTGTAGACCATGCCGAACAGGGCCACCGACAGCAGTACAGTATTCGCAAGGGTCGGATACCGTCCCAGCCTGCAGCCGATCCAGAAGATCATGGCATAGGAGATCAGACGCATGGCGAACTGGCCGCTTCGGTCCTGATCCAGCGTGATGCGGCCTGATGTCCCGACCCGGTCATAGGCAGGGTGCCAGAACATCTGCGGCAGCCCGTCCATGGTCTGCACAAGGCCCCAGAGCGCGACGGCCAGAAACAGCAGGATCGGCCAGCGCAGGCGTTCCATCGTCTCGACGGCCGACCGGCGGTCTGTCAGATCGCAGAGCGTCGAGAACAGGAAGATCAGTGCGGCCGCAAGGGAAAGCGGGATCCAGAACCAGGGCCTGTAGCCACCAAGCGGGATAACAGAGAGCAAGACGAAGGCAAGTGTCGCGACCAGCAGCGCGATGTCACCGCCGCGTGGTCCCCTCACCGGATCTCGGAAACGAGGTCGGCCCAGACCCAGATTTCCTGTCCGGCATCAGCGGCAGGTTCCAGAATCTCGTAGTGACCCCATCCCGCGTCCAGCTCCAGCCGGTGCAAGCGGTGTTCCTGCCCCAGGCGCGCGACAATCGGGAACGACGTCCCGGGCCCTGCCCTGCCGTTCACGGTTGCACCGGTTACCTGCCAGACAGGCGCCGCTGGCGCAGGTGCGGGGGCGGCGGTCTCGGACTCGATCGTGGGTTCCGGATCGCGTCGTGTCACGGTTTCGGTGCGCAAGTTGCCGGTCTCAGGCGCGGCAGTCGAACCGTTGTCCGTCGATACCGCAGCCGAGGGCTGCGCCGTCACCTCGTTCCGGGCGATCACGGTCCGTCCGTCGCGGTCAAGCCGGACAAGACGCCAGCAGCTCGCCTTTGTCTGGATCCGGTCGCAGACCAGTTGCGCAACACCATAGAAGGGCTCGGCGCGTCCGTCGGCTTCCGCGTTGCCACGGAAATCCCACTCGCCGGTCGTCACCTGGATACCAGGCACCAGGGTGATGACCTGCAGACCGGACAGGTCATCGAGCATTGCCCGGATGCCGGCTGTCACTGTTGATCGGAGCTCTGCCTTCTTCACCTCTTCGGGACTGGTGCCGGAGGTCAGGTACAGGACCCCGACGACTGCAAGCGCCAGAATGACGATGCCGGTCACGAACCATTCCAGCTGCTTCATCTGTACATCCCGAAAAGTAACTCTAAGACACACCGCGCGCCCGTTCAGGCAACCGCGTTTCGCCGCTTGCGAACGGGTGATGAAACACGCGTCCAACGGTTGGTTTGTCTATAGGCGCGGCCTGCCCCGCGTCAAGCATGCGTCGTGCCTGACAGTGGTGATCGCGGCAACCGTCACGTTGTCGGAGACCCCTGGTGGAGGTGTCAGTCCGCGCGATCCAGAAACCGATAAACGATCAGGCCCAGGTGTTCCTTGAAAGCGAGTGTGGTCTGCGCCAGGGCGCCCGCGTTGGGAATCAGGTCCAGAGCGGTGAACTTTCCGCCTTCGGTCCAGCTGACTTCCGCCGTTGCAGGAATGACGTCCAGACCTGCCCGGGTGAAGGTTGCCAGTGCACGCCGCATGTGTGTGCCCGACGTGACAAGCAGCAGGGGTCCGGAAACCTCCGCCCCGATCACGCGGCGCGCGCCCAATGCGTTCTCCCAGGTGTTCAGGCTGCCGGTCTCGATATCGACAGCCTCGGCAGGCACGCCCCAAGCGACCAGCAGCTCCTTGATCGAGCTTGCTTCTGATGGTGCTTGCGGCGTCCAGGGCGTATTGCCACCAACCACAAGCAGGCGCGGAACCCTGCCTTGCCGGTACAGTTGCGCCGCGAACCATACCCGGTCCACGCCGCCGCCCAGATCCGGTACCTGCCTTGGCGGTGCGGCGCCGCCGAGTGCGCCGCCAAGCACGATCGCCAGATCGGAACGGGGTGTATCCGCGACCGACCTGGGTGGGTAGTCCTGTTCCAGCAGGCGCGTCAGCCATGCCGCGGTTGGCGAGATGGAGGCAGCCCAGAGCAGGATCAGCCCTGCCGTGATTGCCGCGATACCGACACGGTGTCGACGAAACAGCAGCAACAGAAGGCCCAGGACCATGACGGCAATCGACATGCCGAGGGGAAAGACCAGCGTCTGGAGGATCTTGGAAAGGTAAACGGTCACGGATTCTGCATCACTGGCCCATGCCGGTTCACCGCCGGACTGGGGATGACTTGATGACGGTGATCACGCCTGCATTTCCGCCGTCACGCATGGCGTTGTGAAACCGTCTGCCCAAGGGTATGGTCCGCGCAAATTTGACTGTTCCTTCTCCTTAGCATCTGGTTGGGCATGAGCAACACGACATTCGGTACAGATATCCCCTCCGTCCGGCCGGAGCTTGCGGCGACGTCACGCATCACCGACGGCATCAACGTGCGGCGGATATTGTCGATCATCTGGCGACGGAAGTTCCTCATTGCGGGGGTGACGCTGCTTTTCGTTCTTGCCGGGCTGTATCAGTTGTCCCGCGTCACGCCGATCTATTCGACCAGCGCGACGATCATGCTGAACAACCGCCAAACCAATGTCGTCGATATTGACAGTGTCGTATCGGGCCTGTCGACCAGCACTTCTGCGGTTGGCAGCGAGATCCAGTTGCTGCGCTCCACCCAGTTGCTGGAACGCGTGGTCGACAAGCTGAGGCTCGATAATGACCCGGAATTCAATTACTTCCTGCGCCCGCAGGTGCCGAAGCGGCGGCTGATGGGGCTGGAAGCCTATCTGCCGGGTACGCTGGCCGACAGGCTGCTGGGCCCGGCCCCGGAGCCTGAACCGGTGGCGGGGGCCGCCAGCCTTTCCGATGCCGAGTGGCGCGGTGTGAAACGCTCGATTGTCGGGGCACTGCGTGGCGCCATGTCGGCGGGGCCGATTCCAGGTACCCTTGCGCTGCAGGTCGGATTTTCGTCTGCTGACCCGCGCAAGGCCCAACTGATCGCGAACACAATCGCCGAGCAGTACATCATTGATCAGCTGGAAGCGAAGTACGAGGCAACGCGACGGGCCTCGTCCTGGCTGAACGAGAGGCTCGAGGACCTGAGAAGTCAGGTCGAGGAGAAGGAAGCCGCGGTCGAGGCATTCAAGGCCCGGCAGAGCAACCGCACCGGCCAGGGTGCCGCACTGACATCGCAGCAACTGACGCAGCTGAATTCGGAGCTTGTGCTGGCGCGTGCCGGGCGGGCGGAAGCCGAAGCGCGCTACAATCAGGTTGCGGGCCGGATCGGCAGCGGTGGTGTAACGGACGCGGCAGAATCGCTGTCGTCCCCCCTGATAGAGAACCTCAATCAGAAGCTGGCCGACTTGCGACGCCTGGAGGCAGAGCTCTCGACGCGCTATGCCGAGAAGCATCCGCGTATCCTGAACGTGCGCGCCGAAATTGCCGATACCCGGGCCGCGATCGAGCGTGAGGTGGAGAAGGCCGTCCGCGCGCTGCGAACCGAGTTGAATGTGGCAACGGCGCGGGAACAGACCCTGCAGCGCAGCGTGCGCCAACTGGAACAGCGCGCCTTCACCCAGGACCAGTCCTCGGTCGAGTTGAGGCAGCTTGAGCGTGAAGCGGAAGCCACGCGCGTGCTCTATACGAACTTCCTTTCGCGTTTCAAGGAGACCAGCGAGCAGCAGGAGATCCAGCAGGCCGACGCACGGATCATCTCGGCCGCAGAATTGCCCGGTCGCCCGTCCAGCCCGAACCGGTCGCGGTCCATGCTGATCGTGCTTGTGCTCGGGCTGCTGGTCAGTGCGGGTCTTGTCATGCTGCTGGAACAGCTCGACAACGCATACCGCTCACCCGAACAGATGGAGTCGGCCCTGGGGCTCGTGACCTTCGGCACCATTCCGCTGGTCAAGGGCTTCCGCAAGAACCGCTCGGACGTGCTGCAATACGTCAGTGACAAGCCGACCTCCGGCCTGGCGGAGGCATGTCGAAGCATGCGTGTCTCGCTGACCCTGTCGAACGTGGACACGCCGCCAGAGGTAGTTCTGGTGACATCCTCACTGCCTTCAGAAGGCAAGAGCACGACCGCTGTCCTGCTGGCCCATGCCATCGCCAACCAGGGCAAGAAGGTGGTGATCATCGACTGCGATCTACGTCGTCCGTCATTGCACCATACGCTGAAGCTGGACAACAGTGTCAGCGTGCTGGATGTGCTGACCGGGCGCAGCGAGCTGGCTGATGCGATCCAGAAGGATCACCCGTCGGGCCTGCACGCCCTGCCGGCGCGCGAGACCGCGGCTCAAGCCATTGATCTGCTTTCCTCGAAGGCGTTCGAGCGGATGATCAGCCAGTTGCGGGAGATGTACGACATGGTCGTGCTGGACGCCGCGCCGACACTCGCGGTCTCCGACGCGCTCGTGATCAGCCAGCTGAGTGATGCCTTGCTGTATGTCGTCAAGTGGGACGACACGCCGCGAGAGATCGTTTCCTCCGGCATTGATCGCCTGAAGGAGAACGGCGTGCGGGTCACCGGCGCGGTTCTGGCCCAGGTCAACATGTCGAAGCAGGCCCGCTATGGCTACTACTACTCCGGTGCGAGCTACTATTACGGGAAGTACAAGAACTACTACAAGAACTGAAGCCACCTTCCAAAAGGTGGCAGAACCGGAACCGGGAGTACGGCATGATCGTTGTCAGTGGTGTCATCCGCGTCGCGGCTTCCAGCGCGGCGACCGCCCGTCAGGCGGTGCTGGAAGTTGCTCAGGCCACCCGCAGTGAGGACGGCTGCATTTCCTACGCCTTCTATGCGGACCTGGAGCAGGAAGGCGCGTTCAGGGTGTTTGAGGAGTGGGAAGACGATGCGGCACTGGCCGCTCACTTCAAGACGCCCCACATGGCTGCGTTCCGGGAGAAGCTTTCAGGGCTGGAATTCATCAGCCGAGAGGTGCACCGCTACGTCGTAAGCGAGTCGAGCCAGCTGTAGGCAGTACCCGCATTCAATGTCCGGAAGCGGCACGGGCCGGACTGGTATCCCTGTTCCGGACCGGGCTGTCTCAGCAGTGAACTGCGGTCGTGTCCTGCCCGGCGCGAGCGGTCGGCGCGTGGCTGCGGTATTCACAGAGGATGACGTTCTCGAAGAAGGTGACGGCTGACTTTGCGTCGGCCGCCGTTTCGCGGAACCTGAGACCGATCTCGCCGGCACGGCACCACACGATATCGGCTATGGTCCGCAGACCGTTGAAAGTCACTTCGATCTGCTGTGCCGAGAAGTCGGCGAGGTCGCCAATCTTCAGGCGGGCACCGCCGAGGCTGATATCCAGCAGCGTTGCCGAGAGCCGGAGGGCCCTGTCACCAAGTTCCACGATCGTGCGCCCCGTCAGATTGATGCGGGTGTGGTTGCGGCGGTTCTGCGGTCCTGATGTCATTTTCCTGCCCCTCTCCTGCTGGACCGCGGTACGTCACTGCATATGCGGTCTGACAGTTGAGGAGCAATCACTGTGCCAGATTCGATTCCGTACCGGATCGGGACTCGGATCGAAAAGGCGTTCCTGTTTGAAGCAATCGGCGGGCTGGCGTGTTTCAGATACTGACAAGAGGCAGGAACTGCCCAGCGGGATGTGTTGGCCGGCAGGTTCGTGTCTTCGGTGGAGTCACGAAATGCTGCCGGCCCATCACAATCTGCACCACCCGCAGGGGAGTGTGATCAGTCGATGGTCGCGTAACCGTTGTTCAGCACGACCACGTCACGTTCCAGCACCGTGGTGCGGAAGGAGATGTCATTGCCGTCCTGCCAGTACTCGGTGCGCAGGGTCTCGCCCGGATAGACCGGTGAGGTGAAACGCAGTCCCATCTTCTTCAGTCGGTCGCCATCGTAGTCGCACAGCGCCTTGACCAGTGCATGGCAGGCAATGCCGAAGCTGCACAGGCCGTGCAGGATAGGCGCCTTGAAGCCCGCCGCTGTGGCGACGTCCGGGTCCGCGTGAAGCGGATTGTAGTCGCCAGAGAGGCGGTAGATCAGGGCCGCCTCCGGCCGTGTCGACAGGTCGACGAAGCCATCCGGTGCCCGGTCAGGCAGGGCGTGCGGCTTCGGTGCGGGTTTCTCCGGCCCGCCAAAGCCGCCGTCACCACGACCGAAGGTGGTGGAGGTCAGGGTGCAGACCTTGTCGCCGGACTCGTCATAGACCACGCGCTCGGAGTACATCAGTGCGCCCTTGCCGGCGCCCTTGTCGATGATCTCGGTCATCGTGGACTTGCCGGTCAGCTTGCCATTCACAGGGATCGGCTTGTGGATCTCCATCCCCTGCTCCCCATGCAGGACCTTGACCCAGTCCACACCGGTGTCGTCATTCTTCACCCAGAAGCCCGGACCGGCGAGCACCACGGCCATCGAGGGAAAGACCTTCTGGTCATCCTCGTAGGTGTAACGGAGCTGGCGCTTGTCGAGCTGGTCCTGGCTGAGGCCGATACCGAGTGCATAGATGATCGCATCCCGGAAGTTCATGTCCTGAACGCCGTCCGGAATCGGATAGTTCATCAGGTGGTCGTAGTTGATTGCCATTGGTTGCTGTCCTCCCCTTGAGTTCAGAAGCCCGGGCCGGGAGGTTACTGGTCCTCTCCGGCCCGGGCAGGCGTTTGGAAGCGGTCAGACCGGATCCCAGCTGAAGATGTCGGCCGAGCGGTCAAGCCCGAAGAACGACTTCTCCAGCGACGGCATGCCGTGATCGGCAATCGTCTCCGGTGTCCAGCCCTCGCCATTGTGCGTGGAGCGGATCGGGCGTGGCTGGCTGAACAGGAAGATCTCGTTTCCGCGCACACCGAAGATCTGGCCAGTGACATGACTGGACTGATCCGACCCCAGATAGACGGCCAGCGGGGCCTGCTGGGCAGGGGTCATGCGCTTGATCTTCTCCAGGCGGGCCTGCTGTTCCGGCGTGTCTGAAGGGATCGTCCCGATCATGCGTGACCAGGCGAAGGGCGAGATGCAGTTCGAACGGACACCGAAGCGGTTCATGTCCAGCGCAATTGACTTCGACAGTCCGGCAATGCCGAGCTTTGCCGCCGCATAGTTGGCCTGTCCGAAGTTGCCGATCAGGCCGGAGGTCGAGGTGAAGTGGATGTAGGAACCAGAGCTCTGCTCCCGGAAATAGGGTGCTGCCGAGCGGGCGACATTGAAGCTGCCCTTCAGATGCACCGCAATCACCATGTCCCAGTCAGGTTCGTTCATCTTGTGGAAGATGACGTCGCGCAGGATGCCGGCGTTATTGACGATCACATCGACCTTGCCGAAGGCATCGACGGCGGTCTTGATCATGTCCTCGGCGTCCTTGCGTTCGGCAACCGAGCCGAAGTGCGGCATTGCCTTGCCACCGCCATCATTGATCTCGGCGACGATATCGCGCGCAGGTTTCTCGTCATTGCCGTCGCCGGACACGGCACCGCCGAGATCATTCACGATCACGGATGCACCATGAGCTGCCATCAGCTTCGCGATCTCACCGCCGATGGCACCGCCACCTCCGGTAACGACGGCAACCTTGCCGTCCATCAGTTTTGCCATCTCTTCTGTCTCCCCATGGCCGTTACAAAGAAAATCGGGTTGTTGCGCAGGTCAGCAGGTGGGGCCGGTCAGGGCTCCAGCACCACGCGACCGACGATCTTGCCTGCGCGCAGGTCTTCCAGCGTCTCCCACGCCGCATCCAGTGGCCGGGTGGCAACCGGCAGGGGCGGAACCTTGCCCTGCTTGACCAGATCCATCAGCGCCTTCATCTCCGCCGGGCTGCCCACCATGGAACCGCGCACGGTGATGTTCTTGAAAGCGAACAACGGCACGGGAACCGTCAGCGCACCGCCGAACAGGCCGACGATGGCCAGCACGCCGCTGGCACCCAGCGATGTCACGCCGAAGGTCGCCGTCTTGTCGGAGCCGACGAAATCCACCGCACCGGGCAGGCCACCGCCGGTCAGCTTCGCCACTTCCTTGCGGGTGGCCGGATCGGCGGGATTGAACACGTAATCAGCGCCAGCCGCCATTGCGGCATCCAGCTTCGCCTGGTCGATGTCGAAGACAATGGTCTTGGCCTTGATTGCCGCCATGGCGATCATCAGGCCGGCCATGCCGACACCGCCGGCACCGATGATACCCACGAAACCACCGGCTTCAGCGGCATCCTTGACCTTCATCAGTGCGCCATAGGCAGTGATGCCCGAACATGCATAGGTGGCGGCCAGCCCTGTCGGGACACCGTCGTAGTCGAACAGGAACTGTGCGTCAGGCACCATGACATGGGTGGAATAGCCGCCGTCCACCTGGACGCCGAGGTTGCGCGGGGTGGCACAGAGCTGCGTGTTGCCGCCATTGCAGGTCGGGCAATCCATGCAGCCGATCCAGGGATAGACGATCCGCTTGTCGCCGACGGACACGCCCTTTGCATCCGGCCCGACAGCCGCGACCTCGCCCACGATCTCGTGACCAAGCGTGAAGGGCAGTTTGCGGCCACGGGTCACGTCGGCCTTGTTGCCGCCGCCCATGTCGAAGTAACCCTCATGCAGATGGATGTCGGAATGGCAGACGCCGCACGCCTCGATCTTCACGAGAACTTCGGCACCCTGTGGTGTTGGCGCGTCGTAGGTGAATTCCTTCAGTTCCGCCCCATATTCGTCAAACTGCATGCTGCGCATGTGATCCCTCCCGGTATGTTCTGATATAGCGGCACAATAGGCACGCCTTTGCAGGCGGACAACATGCACAATCCGCAATCGCCTGTCCGGGACAATGCTTGACGCCCCGACTTTCCTTGCTATTAAAGCTGGCCAGTGCAGTGTACCGGAAAGTATCGACGGATACCGAAACCGGCTGAATCTGGTTCGGACCGGCATCAAGACCGGACGTGGTGGGATCAAGGGAGGCAAGCGATTGCGCCGAAATGCGACGCGATCGTGCACCGTCACCGGAGTGTGGCGATGAGCACGGAAATTCTCGAAGTTGAAGGTGTGCAGGTACGGTTCGGGGGTATTGTTGCCCTCGACGGCGTCTCGTTCACCATGCCGGAAGGCAAGATCGTCGGCCTGATCGGGCCGAATGGAGCTGGCAAGACAACGCTCTTCAATTGCCTCAGCCGCCTCTATGTCCCGAACGAAGGGGACATCAGGTTCAAGGGCAAGACGATCCTGCAGAGCCCGCCGCACCATATTGCCCAGATCGGCATTGGTCGCACGTTCCAGAATCTGGCGCTGTTCAGCACCATGTCGGTTCTGGAGAACGTGATGGTCGGCGCCCACTCGGCGTCCAGCAGCGATTTCATGTCCAACGCGCTGCGCCTGCCCTGGCGCGGCCGCGAGGAACGCAAGCTGCGTGAGAGCAGCGCCGAGCTGATCGACTACCTGGGTCTGGGTGATGTCGCCCACACCGTGGTCGGCGGTCTGCCCTTCGGCACGCAGAAGCGGGTCGAACTGGCCCGCGCGCTGGCGTCGGAGCCGGAACTGCTGCTTATGGACGAACCTGCCGGTGGCCTGAACCATGATGAACTGGAGGAGCTGGGCAGCGTGATCCAGCAGATCCGTGACGAGCGTGGCATGACCGTGCTGCTGGTCGAGCATCACATGGGGCTGGTGATGAGCATCTCCGACAAGGTGGTGGCCATCGATTTCGGCAAGAAGATTTCCGAGGGCACGCCCGAGGAAGTGCAGAACGACCCGGAAGTGATCCGGGCCTATCTGGGGACTGGTCACTGATGGCATTGCTGGAGATCAAGGGGCTCAAGGCCTATTACGGCCAGATCGAGGCGCTTCACGGCTTCGATATGGACCTGGAAGAAGGCGAGATCACCGCCGTTCTCGGCGCGAATGGCGCTGGCAAGACCACCACGCTGCGCGCGATCTGCGGCATGGTGAAGGCCAGCGGCACGATCACCGTCGAAGGCGAGAATGTCGTTGGCATGTCCACCGAGGCAATCGTCGCCCGCCACAAGATTGCGCATGTGCCGGAAGGGCGCGGAACTTTTGTCCGTGTCTCGACGGAGGAGAATCTCCGGCTGGGTGCCTTTACCCGGCGCGACAAGGAGATCGAGAAGGATTACGAGCGCGTCTACCACTATTTCCCGCGCCTGAAGGAACGCCGCAATCAGCAGGCAGGTACACTGTCGGGCGGTGAGCAGCAGATGCTTGCCGTCGGTCGGGCCCTGATGCTGCGGCCGAAGATCATGCTGCTGGATGAGCCGTCATTCGGTCTCGCGCCGATCATTACCGAGGAACTCTTCAAGATCCTTGGCAAGATCAACAAGGAAGAAGGCGTCTCGATGCTGGTTGTCGAGCAGAACGCAAATCTGGCGCTTGAAATCTCGAAAGACGCCTACCTTCTCGAAACCGGCAACGTCGCCATGACTGGTCCTGCGGACAAGATCATGGATGACGAGCAGGTTCGCAAATCCTATCTCGGCTACTGACGGGGCATTACCGGACATGGATCTTTTCATAGAACAGACGGTCAGCGGACTTGCATCGGGCGCGATCTATGCCTGTCTCGCCCTCGCCGTCGTCATGATCTATCAGGCCATCGACCACTTCAATTTCGCCCAGGGCGAGATGGCCATGTTCTCCACCTACATCGCCTGGTACCTGATGGACGATGCTGGCCTTGGCCTGCCGTTCTGGATTGCCTTCGTCGTGTGCATCATCGTCTCCTTCATAGGCGGTGCCGCGATCGAGCGCATCGTCTTCGCGCCGATCAGCGACGCGCCGGTGCTCAGCCACATCATCGTCTTCATCGCATTGTTCTCGATGTTCAACAGCCTGGCCGGTTTCCTGTTCGACTTCACGCCGAAGCAGTTCGAGACACCGTTTGGCCATACGCCACTGATCGACGGGGTGATAAGTGCGCATCGAGCGGGAATGGTGGTGGTGACACTGATAATGCTCGCCATGATCTATGCCTTCTTCCGCTACACGCCGATTGGCCTGGCCATGCGGGCGGCAGCCGCGGCACCTGAGTCCGCCCGTCTGGTCGGTATTCGCGTCGGTTTCATGCTTGCGCTCGGCTGGGGCCTTGCGGCTGCGGTCGGATCGGTTGCAGGTATGCTGATCGCACCGATCACGTTCCTGACACCTGACATGATGCTTGGCACATTGCTCTATGGTTTCGCAGGTGCGGTTGTCGGTGGACTGACCAGTCCGTTGGGCGCCGTCATCGGTGGCTTCCTGGTCGGCATTCTCGAGAACTGGATGGGTACCTTCATTGTTGGCAGCCAGCTGAAGCTGACGGTCGCACTGGTACTGATCATCGTCGTCCTGTTGGTCAAGCCCGCTGGCCTGCTCGGCCGCGTGGTCGTTAAGAGGGTCTGATCATGGCAAGCACAGACGTGGCCGGCAACGTACCGGCCTTCCTGAACCAGAACCCCAAGGATCGCATCATCGTCCTGGGTGTCCCCTTGCCGCTGCTGGAGAGGGTCGGACTCTATGTCCTCCTCGCCGCAGTTGTCGTGCTGCCCATGGTCTATGACGGCTATGACATCTACGAATTCGGCAAGATCCTGATGTACATGCTGGCGGTTCTGGGACTGAACCTGCTGACAGGGTTCAACGGCCAGTTCTCGCTGGGTCACAGCGCCTTCTTTGCAGTAGGTGCCTATTCGACCGCGATCATGATGGACCAGTTGGGCGTGCCCTACTGGGCCACCATCATCCCGGCGGCGGCGGTCTGCTTCGTGGCGGGTTTTCTGTTCGGCCTCCCGGCCCTGCGGCTGGACGGACTGTTCCTGGCACTTGCCACATTCGCGCTCGCCATCGCGACACCGCAGTTGCTGAAATATGATGGCATCGCCCATCTGACCGGTGGTGTGCAGGGTATCGTGCTGGACACGCCGTATCCCCCGGCCTGGATCGACGGCATCGTCATGTCGATCACGGGTGAGGAGCTTTCGATTGACCGCTGGAAGTACATGTTCACGGCGCTCGTGGCCGTCATCATGTTCGCGGGTGCCTGGAACCTGGTGCATTCGCGCACGGGCCGCGCCCTGATCGCGATCCGTGACAATCCGCTTTCGGCAAAGACGATGGGCATCAATACCTCTGTCTTCAAGTCGGCGGCCTTTGGTGTCAGCGCCATGTACACTGGTGTTGCCGGTTCGCTGTTCGCGATCATGGACGAGTATCTGGCGCCTGAGAGCTTCACCTTTGCGGAAGCCATCAAGTTCCTTGTCGGGGGCGTTGTCGGCGGTATCGCCAGTCTGTTCGGTGCCATTTTCGGTGGCTGGTTCGTGCTGGAGATTCCGAATATCGCGGATCTGGCGGCGTCAAGCCTTGAGAATTACATCAACAACCCTCAAGGTCTTACGGGCCTGATCTACGGTCTTTTCCTGATCTTCACGGTTTACGTGATGCCGATGGGAGCCGCTGGTCTCGCGCAGATTTTGGTGCATAAGATCAGCACCAGGCGGTAGGATGACCGCATTCAGCTAACCGATGGTCCGGTACGGGCCGGGACCATCGGACAGTAACAAGCCCGACGTGCAACAGAGGAGACAGATATGAAACTGCTCACAACAACCATGGTATCCGCGGCCGCGCTGGCCGTTGCCATGGGTGCCGCCGAAGCGCGCAATGCGCCTGGCGTCACCGCCAAGGAAATCAAGATCGGCAATACCAACCCGTATTCCGGTCCGGCTGCGGCCTACAGCTCCATCGGCAAGTCCGTGGGCGCCTGCTTTGACAAGTTCAACAGCGAAGGCGGTGTCAATGGTCGTCAGATCAACTTCATCTCCGTGGACGATGGCTACAGCCCGCCGCGCACGGTCGAACAGACCCGCAAGCTGGTCGAGCGCGAGAAGGTCGCGTTCGTGTTCCAGGCTCTGGGCACGCCGACCAATTCCGCTGTTCATACCTACATGAACAAGAAGCAGGTGCCGCAGCTGTTCGTCGCGACCGGTGCCACCAAGTGGGGCGATCCGAAGAACTTCCCGTGGACCATGGGCTGGCAGCCGAACTACCAGTCCGAGGGTGTGGTCTATGCCCGCTACGTGCTGGCGACGCAGCCGACCGCCAAGATCGGCATTCTCTATCAGAATGACGACTACGGTAAGGACTACGTCCATGGCCTGGAGAACGGGCTTGGCGACAAGGCCGGTTCGATGATCGTGTCTCGTGAGTCGTTCGAGGTCACCGATCCGACAATCGATTCGCAGATCGTGAACATCAAGAACTCCGGTGCCGACACGTTCTACAACGTGACCACGCCGAAGTTCGCGGCTCAGGCTATCGCGAAGAACTTCGAACTCAGCTGGGCCCCGCTGCACCTGCTGAACTCGGTGTCCAACTCGATTGGCTCGGTTGTCTCGAAGGCTGGCTTCGAAAAGGGCCAGGGCATGATCTCCGCTGCTTACCTGATGGATCCGACCGATCCGGAGTGGAAGTCGCATGACGAGTACAAGGCCTGGAACGCCTGGATGGACGAGTACTATCCGGACGGCGACAAGGCTGACTCCTTCACTGCCTATGGCTGGTCCGTCTGCCATACGCTGGTCAAGGCTCTGGAGCAGGCCGGTGACGACCTGAGCCGTGAGAACATCATGGCGCAGGCGGCGAACCTGAAGAACTACCGCGCGCCGATGCTGCTGCCGGGTATCACTGTCAACACCAGCGCGACGGATTTCTATCCGATCGAGCAGTGGCAGCTGATGCGCCTGAAGGGCGAAGGCTGGGAGCGTTTCGGTGACATCATCGACGGCTCCGTTGGTTCCGGCTCCTGATCGGAACGGCTGAACCAAGTCTCAGGGATCAGGGGTCGTCGGCCAGTCCGACGGCCCCTTTTCTTTGTCTGCACGATCTGGTTGCCGGGAGGCTGTTTCACATGATGGCAGGTGATGCTCCCGACCATTCACGACGCGCCTTGGTCCCGGATCTGACCGGGCTACTCGACGCCGTCCTGCAGGAAATCCGTTTCGACAGTGCTGCGGAGCCGACGGTCTGCGTCCTCGGGGACGTGGCGGGCCTGTTCACAGGGATGGTGGCAAGCCGACTGCCACGTGCCGCAATCACCCTCATCGAACCTGCCGAGGCGCTGCTGGTCGCAGCACGTGACCGTCTGGACGCGCATCCGCATCTGACTTTCCGGGCGGGTGACCCCTTGCGTGTCCGCTTGCCCAAGCCAGCCGACGCGGTGGTCTCCCTGTTCGCCGCGCATCACATGACGGATGCGCAGAAGATCGATTTCTATTCACGCAGCTATCAGAGCCTGCGGCCGGGCGGTGTGCTGGTCCATGCGACACGGATCGCGGGGGAGGACGAGGTGTTGCAGCGACGGCACCACTGGACATGGCTGGCTGCCCTGCGCGCCAGCGGGGTGGACGAGTCCGGCATGGCACGGGCTCTGGCGGAAAGCCGGGACGAACGCCTTTCCCCCCTGTCCACCCATCTGGACTGGATGCGGAAGATCGGGCTCGCGCATGTGGATTGTGGCTATCGGCGGGGCGCCTTCGCGGTTCTTTCGGGGGAGATGCCGACGGATCCGCAGGCACGCCCGCGCAACCTCTTCAGCGTGGAGCGGATGCTGAAACGCGGCTGAACCGGCCGGAGCCGCTGGTGCCCGGCAATCAGGCCGCCAGCGTCGTTGCCTTGCGCCGCGCGACTGCGGCGGCTGTTGCGTCACCTGCAAGTTCCATCGCCCGCGCATGGACATTCCAGTTGTAGGGACTGACCGGCCGCTGATCGATCCGTTCCGCCGAAAGGGCACGGGCCAGTGCAGCGCGCCCGGCAGCCAGCGCGCTTTCCAGCAGCACCCGCTCGAAGATGTCGCGCTGGGCATGGCTGCCGCCGACCAGTGCGAACTGCTCGCGCAGCGGCAACAGGATGTCCACCACCTGGTCATGCCGTCCCTGACGTGCGTCGATGATGGCCTCTGTCAGCGCGATGCCGACCTGGCGGTAGACGGTTCCCTGGCTGCTGGTCTCATCGACATTGGCGTGGCGCATCCCTTCCAGCAGCTCATTGGCATCTGCCGTCCGGTCCGTTGCGCCAAGTGCCATGGCGTAATGCACGTCGGCGAAGCACAACAGGTGATCGGTCACGCGTGCCGCCGACTGGTCGGCGAGTTCGCGCCAGCGGTCGCCGACATCGCAGCCTTCCTGCTCCAGCCGCCAGAGCAGGGCGGTGCCGTTGGTGATGTCCAGATATTCCTCGGTCGATTCCGCGCGGATCTCCCGGTCATACAGATCGAGCACCGTCGCATGCTCGCCCAGTTCCAGGTGGTAGAGCGCCCGATGCCACCAGACGTGAAAACGGAAGTTGTTGGTCCCTGACCCCCAGTGCTGTTCCTGCGCGCTGATCCAGCCGATCCCCTCCCGGTGCCGCCCCTGCATCTCCATCACATGCGCTCCGGCATGAATGCCCCAGAGGTCGGCCGGGTTGATCTCCACCGCCCGCCGGGCGTGGGTTTCAGCCGCGGCGTATTCACCGTTCTCCTCCAGCCCGAAGGCATGGATCGCCTGGATGTATCCCGCGCCCGGCTGGTCCATGTTCCAGAACGGCAGCACCCGCGCTGATGACAGGCGCATCGCCCTGCCACCATTGGTGTAGAAGTGCAGGTAGTGACTGAGCCGCAGGGCCATGGGGTCAAGCGGGTGGTCCAGCAGAATGGTCTCGAAGGCAGAAGTCGCGCGCTCCCAGTCTCCGTCGGCCCAGGAATCGAGTGCGGTCATGTAGTGCCGCTCCCGGGCGCTCACCGTACTTCCCTCCACGACCGCGCGAGCGGTGTCGCGGGCGGCGAGGCCGCGTACATGCATCTTCGGCTGACAGAACAGCAGAAAGAAGAAACCGCTGAAGATCAGTCCCAGCGGCATCTCCGGATCGGCAGTCAGGGCGGCCTTCAGATGCGCACCGGTATCCAGGCGGAACCCGAGATAGGACATCACCGTCCGGTCCAGGGCCTCGACCGCCTGACTGTTGGCCGCCGACACCGGATTGCCCCACTGGTCCTGAAACATCTGCGATCCCCCCGTTGTCACCCGCAACTGCCGACAGGTTACGGCAGGCGACGCCTCAGGCAAGCCGAACTATTCCGGTGACCACCTGGTTCTCGGGCGGTCCTGCAGCACGCCATCAATGCGAATGTCCACCCGTTCGTTGTAGAAGCAGTGGCAGTCCTGGATCGGGGCCGCCTCCCGGACCGGGGTCGTGTAGTGCCAGACCAGGTTGTCGTGCCTTGTCCCAGCCAGTTCCACATGGTGATAGTCCGCGATCCCCTTGTAGGGGCAGGCGGTCTCGAGATCGGACGTGACCAGCAGGTCCTGGCGCAGATCCTCCGCCGGGATGTAATGGCGGACTGGCAGGCCGGTCTCGAACAGGAACAGGGCACGCGTGGTATCGGCGAGAACGGCTCCGTCCAGGCTGACCTCCACCCGTCGGCTGGACGGCAGGATGTCGACGCGGACATGCGGGTCGCGGGCATGGACGAAGACCTCCTCGTCCTCCTCCAGCCAGCGATCCATCCGGTTCCAGTAGAACGCGGCATGGCCTTTCAGTTCCGGAACGGCGCTGATCGGATCGGGATAGGACCAGAGTGCATTCTCCGCCACCCGGTCGCCGACCTGAATGTTCCAGTAGGTGGCGTCACCCTTGAAGGGACAATGGGTTGAATGATCCGTTGGCACCCGGAAGCTTTCGGGAATGTCCGTCAGCGGAATGTAATAGACCGGCGTGATCGGAGGCTCGAACAGCAGCAGGGCGCTGGTGGTGTCGGCGACGGTCTCCCCGTTGAACCGGACCCGGATACGCTTGGCGCAGGGTTCGGTGGTGACGCGGTGCGCCTGTCTCACATCCGATCTGGCGTTGCCCGACATGGCGGAGTCTCCTTCGGCGGCGGACGATGGGGGCAGGTTGGGGCATGCTGCTGTGACAGGCAAGGGTTGCATGGCCCGGGGCCCCGTTGCGTTTCCCTTCGCCGGTGAAGCGCCATAGAATTTCCGCCATGACAAATCTGACTGAATTTCTCGGGATCGCGGCCGAACGGGCCGGTGACCGCCCGGCGCTGATCTACCGCGACGAACCCGTCAGCCATGCGGAACTCGCTGCCGCCTCCCGTCGCGTGGCCCGTGGTCTGGCCAACCTTGGTGTCGGGCAGGGCGACCGGGTGGCCCTGTGGATGCCGAATGCGCCCGCTTATCTGGCCGCCTTCTTTGCCTGCGCGCGCCTGGGCGCGATCGCGACGGCGGTGAATACCCGTTATCGCGCCATCGAGGTGGGGGACATTGTCGGGCGGTCCGGCGCGAAGGTGCTGTTCTGCTGGCCCGGCTTCAAGGGCATCGACTTCGCCGGGATCCTGGCCGACGTGGACCCGGCACAGCTATCCGGTCTGCAGCATCTGGTGATCTATGGGGAGGATGATGCAGCCGTCACCCTGCCCGACATTCCCGGTGTGAAGTCGGTTGCCTATGCCGATCTGGATGGCGCGGCGGAGATGACGGAAGAGCATGCGGATGCGGCTGCCGGTTGCGCCATCTTCACCACGTCCGGCACCACCAAGGCACCGAAGTTCGTGCTGCATCCCCAGTCCAGCATCGCCGATCATGCGCTGGAGATTGCCGACCGTTTCGGCTGGCGCGACGATGGGGTGACGATCCTGCAGCCCATGCCGTTCTGCGGTGTCTTCGGCCTCACCCTGATCATGGGCGCGCTGGCCTCCGGGCGGACCTCCGTCGTGATGCCGTTCTTCGATACGGCGGAGGCGGTGCGGCTGATGCACGATTATTCGGTCACCCATACCGCCGGGTCCGACGACATGTACAACATGATGCTGGGCGCGACCGATGACCCGGTGCCGTTCCCGAAGTTCCGCTATGGCATCTTCGGCAGCTTCAATGCCGCCCTCGACGACATTGCGGAACGGGCAGATGCGCGGGGCATGACGCTGGTGGGTGTCTACGGCATGTCGGAGGTACAGGCGCTCTACTCCCACTGGGATCCGGAGGCTCCGTTGAGCCAGCGCCGCATGGGCGGTGGCCTGCTGACGTCACCCGCGGCGGCGATCCGCGTTCGCGACCCGGAGAGCGGGAAACTGCTGGGTGTGGGGGAGCCGGGGGAGCTGGAGGCGCGTGGTCCGTCGCAGATGATGGAATATTTCCTGAACCCGGAAGCCACCGCCGAGACGATTACCGAGGACGGCTACATCCGCACCGGCGACCTGGCCGAGCTGACGCCGGAGGGAGGTTTCATCTTCCTGTCCCGCATGGGGGATGTACTGCGGCTTGGTGGCTTTCTGGTTGCCCCAGCGGAGATCGAGGCACGGGTGCTGGATCATCCCTCGGTCAGCGACGTGCAGGTCGTCGGTGCCACGGTCGCTGGCCGCAATCGCGCGGTCGCCTTCGTGTTGTCGGATGATGCTGCCGCGTTCGATGAGGATGCGGTCATCGCCTTCTGCGCGGAGGGTCTGGCGCGCTACAAGGTTCCGGCGCGTGTTGTCGTGCTGGATGCCTTTCCGACCACGCAGTCGGCCAATGGCATCAAGATCCAGAAGGCGAAACTGCGGGCCATGGCGGATGCGCTGGACGGCAACGGCTGAGACCTGTATCGCAGGCGCACGACCTTCGTGACTGCTGCCTCATCTACAGGATATCCCGACCATGCCCGTATCAGCCCCGCCAGTGCCAGCCATCGACCATCTGGAACCCCTGGCGCGGGAGCATGATGCGTTCCTGTTCGACCTCTGGGGCGTGGTCCACAATGGCGTGCGGGTGTTCCCCGGTTCGCTGCGGACCCTGCAGGGGCTGGCGGCGCAGTCCCGCCCGGTGATCCTGCTGTCGAATGCGCCGCGGCTGGGACAGGACGTGGACCGCCGACTGCAGAAAATGGGGATTGCCCGCGACCTCTATCGCCGGGTCGTCGCCTCCGGCGATCTGGTGCGTCATGCCATGGTCACGCAGGGCGCGCCGTTCGGGCGCAGGTTCCTGTTCTGGGGCAAGGGCGCGGATCGCTCGATCCTGGCCGGTCTGGATTTCGAGGAAGTCGAAGACCCCGCAGCCGCCGACTTCCTGCTCTGTGCCGGACTGGACGACGTGACCACTGAAACGGTAGCGGACTATCAGCCGCGTCTGCGGGCGGTGCTGGATGCCGGGCTGCCACTGGTCTGCGCCAACCCGGACTATGTGGTGCAGCATGGCGACACGCTGGAACCCTGTGCCGGGGCGCTGGCGCTGGCCTATCAGGACATGGGCGGCACCAGCCACTGGTTCGGCAAGCCGTTCGCCAATGCATACGATTATTGCCGGAGCGAACTGGACGGACTGGATTTCAGCCGCAGCCTGATGATCGGTGACACCATCCGCACGGATATCCGGGGTGCCACCGACGCAGGTATCGACTCCGTCCTCGTCGCCTCCGGTGTCCATGCGGGCGATTTCGTGAAGGACGGGGCCGTGGATACGGATGCTGTCTCCGCCGCCTGTGCGGAGGCTGGCGTCACGCCGCGCGCGGTCATGGCGATGCTCGACTGGTAGGTGGGCCGGGTCGGCGCCTGCCCGCGACATGGTTCAACCACACGCAAAAAGGCCGCGGTGAAGCACCACGGCCCTGGCAGATCGGCAAACCCGGATCAGAACGCCCGCAAAAGGGTCGTTACTTGATCTTGGCTTCCTTGAACTCGACATGCTTGCGTGCGACCGGATCGTACTTCTTCAGCGCCATCTTCTCGGTCAGCGTGCGCGGGTTCTTCTTGGTGACGTAGTAGTAGCCCGTGCCAGCCGTGCTGACGAGCTTGATCTTGACGACGGTTGGCTTGGCCATTGGTCACTTCCTGCTCTGAAGCGGTGAATTCAGGTGCCGGAAAATAGCCCCGATGCCGGTATTGTCAAGCACTGTGGCCCGATACGGCGGGGCTGGTGCGAATCGGGTGCTGATCGGCCACCTCAGTTTCCGCCGGACAGCACCACCCCTTCACGCCGGGGGTCCGCGCCGCCCCGCAGGACGCCATCCACCTGCTCGATCCCGTGCAGGCCGCTGTTCAGGGTGCGCAAGCGGATGCTGTGGCCCATGGCGGTCAGTTCACCCATCCGGTCTGCGATTGCCGTGCCGAGTTCCAGGTCCGTGTCGCCATTGCGGTTGGTGTGATGCGGCAGGTCGATGGCCGACTGCACATCCAGCCCCCAGTCCAGCACCGCAACGATGGTCTTGGCAACATAGCCGATGATGCGGCTACCACCGGGGGAGCCGATGGCGAGGCGCAGGCTGCCGTCACCGTTCAGGACAATCGTCGGCGACATGGAACTGCGCGGACGCTTGCCCGGTTCCACCCGGTTGGCCACCGGCCGACCGTCGCCATCGGAGGGGCGGAAGGAGAAATCGGTCAGCTGGTTGTTCAGCAGGAAACCCCCGACCATCAGCCGGGAACCGAACGCGTTCTCTACCGAAGAGGTCATGGAGACGACATTGCCGGCCCGGTCGATGATGCTGAAATGGGTCGTGGAGGGCTGGCTGATGTCGGCCCCGGGCTGGAAGTTCCAGGTGTGGTCCAGCGGGTTGCCGGGCTCCACGGGACCGCTGCTGCGTTCAGGGTCGATGGTCGTGGCGCGTCGTTTCAGATAGGCCGGTCGCAACAGGGCATCAACCGGCACATCAACGAAATCGCTGTCGGCGAGGTAGAGGCCACGGTCGGCATAGGCGCGGCGCTCCGCCTCGGAAATCAGGTGGATGGCGCGGGCTGATCCGGGTGCCGCATCGGCGATGGGCAGATGGTAGAGCTGCCCCAGGATCTGGGCCACGGTCACGCCGCCGGAGGTTGGTGGCGGCATCCCGCAGACCTGATAGCGGCGGTAGGGGGTGCAGACGGCATCCCGTTGCTTCGCCTCGTAGCGGGCCAGATCGCCCTGGGTCATGTTGCCCGGGTTGGTCGCATGTCCCTGCACGGCGGCAACGATGGCGGCGGCGATGGGACCCCGATACAGCGCATCGGCCCCGTTCCAGGCGATGTCGGCCAGCGAGCGCGCCAGCGCACTGTTGCGCAACTGGTACCCGACCGGCAGCGGCTCGCCGTCGCGGTAGTAGAACCGGCCCGCCACCTCCGAATGTTTCAGGAAGCTGTCGCGCGCCAGCAGGTAGTGCAGCCGCGGGGTGATGGCAAAGCCGTTGGTCGCGGCGTCGATGGCGGGTTCGAAAAGGTCGGCCCACTTCAGCAGACCGTGCTTCCGGTGCGCCATTTCCAGCATCCGCAGCACGCCGGGCACGCCGACCGCGCGACCGCCGACGACGGCCTCGAAGAAGCCAAGTGGTTTTCCTTCCGCATCCAGGAACAGGTCCGCCGTCACGGCTTTCGGTGCCGTTTCCCGCCCGTCGAAGGCCGTTACCTCACCCGTGGCGGCGTCCATGTGCAGCATGAAGGCACCCCCGCCGATGCCCGACGACTGCGGCTCCACCAGGGTCAGCATGGCCTGGATGGCGATGGCGGCATCCACAGCCGATCCGCCGCGCGCCAGCATCTTCATACCGGCCTCCGCAGCGAGCGGATGGGCGGCGGCGACCATCTCCCGACGCAATTCGGCCTGCGCCGAAGCCCCGAACAGGCCGACCAGCGTCAGCAATGTGAGCAACAGCCGTGCAACAAGGGGTGCCGAAGCTGGCCATCTGCACTGCGTCGTCCCGGTCTTGTCACCCGTGCCCGAAAGAAGTCTCATCGCACCGCCTTACCTTGTTCGCTGCAGGAATCTCTTCATGCCCCAGACCGGCCCCCGCAATCTGATCACGGATGTTCCCGGTCTGAAAGTCGGCAATGCGGAAGATAGCGCGGCGATAACCGGTGTCACGGTGATCCTGCCGGACCAGCCCTGCGTCGCCGCCGCCGATGTGCGCGGTGGTGGCCCCGGCACACGGGAGATTCACGTGATGGACCCGGAGAACCTGGTGGAGCAGATCGACGCCATCGTGCTCTCCGGCGGTTCGGCCTTCGGTCTGGATGCGGCTGGCGCCGTGATGAACCGGCTGGCGCACAGGGGGCGTGGCTTTGTTGTCGGCACCCACCACATCCCCATCGTGCCAGCGGCGATCCTGTTCGACCTGATGAACGGTGGCGCGAAGGACTGGGGCGAAGACCCACCCTACCGGCGGCTTGGTCGGGCCGCCCTGGATGCGGTGGCCGTGGACTTCGCGCTTGGCAACAGTGGCGCTGGCATGGGCGCGACAGCCGGACCGCTGAAGGGGGGACTGGGGTCGGCTTCACTGGTCATGGATGACGGCACGGTGGTTGGTGCGCTGGTGGCTGCGAATCCGACCGGTTCCGTGGTCATGGATGATGGCCGCACATTCTGGGCCTGGGCGCTGGAGCGGTCGGGTGAGTTCGGGGGCAATCCGCCGCCGGGGCGGGTCTCGCCCGAAGATGGCGGCGCGGCAACCGCGCTGCCCGGCGCCAACACGACCATTGCCGTCGTTGCGACGGACGCTGTCCTGTCAAAGGGGCAGGCCAGGCGCGTTGCCATGATGGCGCAGGACGGTTTGGCGCGGGCCATACGCCCCATCCATACGCCCTTTGACGGCGACACGGTCTTTGCCCTTTCCACCGCCCGGCGAGGCGGGGAGGTTGATCCGGCGGGGCTCAGCCAGATCGGCAGCGCCGCTGCCGACTGCCTGGCCCGCGCCGTCGCACGTGCCGTCTGGTTTGCCGAACCCGTCGGCAGCATCCCGGCCTATCGGTCATGAGCGGGGACACGGCGCGCGGCGCGCCACCCGCTGCAGCGGAACAGCACCCCTATGCCTGGGTCATGGTGGCGGTCGCATTCGGCCTGCAGACCCTGGCGTTTGGCGGCGTCGGATCCGTCGGTGTCTTCCTGAAGCCATTGACGGCGGAGTTCGGCTGGTCGCGCGGGG
Source organism: Minwuia sp. (assembly GCA_029213165.1). Lineage (GTDB taxonomy): Bacteria > Pseudomonadota > Alphaproteobacteria > Minwuiales > Minwuiaceae > Minwuia. The sequence continues at coordinate 20,491 of JARGNO010000031.1, read as the reverse complement.
AAGCATCTGCAGGCTATACGGCGCTGGCGCTGTCGGCGGCCCTGTTCGGCATCATCTGGGGCTGGCTGGCTGACCGGAAGGGCGCGCGCAACATCGCCCTGTTCGGTGTGCTGATGATGGGCATCTCCTTCTTCGCCCTCAGCCTGACCGGCGCGCTCTGGTACTATTACCTGATGTATTTCGCGTTCGGTGCGCTGGGCAACAGTGCGGTGGGCACGCCGATCTACGCCACGGTCGGATACTGGTTCAGCCGCAATCAGGGGCTCGCCATCGGCGTGATGGCCGCCGGGGGCGCATTCGGCCAGGCGGTGGTGCCATTCGCAGCGCGGCTGCTGATCTCTGCCTGGGACTGGCAGACCGCCTACGCCGTGATAGGCGTCGGCTTTCTGGTGCTGGGCATTCCGCTTGCACTGCTGGTGCGCGATCCGCCCACCCGCATCGCCTCGGCCGGTGTGGGGAGCACGCCGTCACCTGCCGCCGAGCCGGACCCGCCCGCGCCACCGCGCATCGTGATCCCGTTCCTCAGCTCCGCCGCCTTCTTCTGCTGCATCTGCATGGCGGTACCGATTGTCCATACGGTTGCCCTGGTGTCCGACAGGGGGATCGCGCCGGAGGCTGCGGCCAGTGTGCTGCTGGTGCTGATGATCGCCGGTATCGGTGGCCGTATCCTGGGTGGACGCCTGGCCGACATGGTGGGGCCGGTGAACGGCTGGATGATCATGTCGTTCGGCCAGACCCTGCTGGTCTTCGCCTTTCCGTTCGTGGAAGTGCTCTGGGCCACCTGGGTACTGGCCGCCGTTTTCGGCCTGTTCTATTCCGGCGACATGTCGTCGATCCTGGTCACCGCACGCATGATGATCCCGGCACGCATTGCCGCCCGGTCCATGGGGATCATCATCTTCTTCGGCTGGCTGGGCATGGGGGTCGGTGCCTGGGTGGGTGGCTTCATCTTCGACATGGCAGGCAGCTATGTCTGGTCCTATGCCGTTGCTGCCGGTGGCGGCATCGTCAACCTGCTGATCCTCTGCGGCTTCCGTTTCGTCCTCTCGGGCGGCGGCTACAGCCGTTCTCCCAGCTTCCTGGTGCGTCAGTGATGACGGCTGCCTGACTCCTCAGGACTGGCCCATCAGGAACCGTGCTGCCCAGCGACCGAAGCGGGCGTTCTCCGGCGTTTCGGCAAGGGACTGGCGGGCCTGTGCGACAATCTCGGCCGGCAGGGTCTCGACGGCCCGGAAATCCAGCAGGTCCAGGGTGAAGGGCAAGGTGAACTCCGGGTGAAACTGCGCGGTGATGACCGGTTCGGCATAGCGCACCGCCCCGATGGGACAGAAGTCATTGCCGCCCAGGACCTGCGCATTGTCGGGCAGGCTGATCACCTGATCCTGATGGAACACGATCATCCCGATCTCCGGCACGCCATCGCCCAGGTCGATACGATAGCTCTGCCGCCCGACGCCCCAGCCGCGCGCCGACTTCTCGGCATGACCACCCAGCGCCTCCGCCGCGATCTGGTGGCCGAAGCAGATGCCGACCTGTGGTACCTCCGCCACCGCCGCCTGCCGGATGAACTGTTTCAGGGGGGCGATCCAGGGCAGGTCGTCATAGACGCCGTGCTTGGAGCCGGTGATGACATAACCGTCGAATTCCGATGACCGGTCGGGCAGTTCGCCATCGACCACCGGGATGCCGGTGAAGGATGCATGGGGCATCGCCGGATGCAGCCATTCGGCCATCAGGGCGGGGTAGTCGCCATAGGTTGCCTCTATCGGCTCCGGCAGGCGACCGGTCTCCAGAATGCCAATGCGCATGGTCCGAACTCCCGTGCCGGTCAGTGACGTTGCATGATGGCGTTGAGGCGGGTGCGGCCTGCGACCGCATATCCGTTCGCCTCACAAAGGCGCACGACGGGTGGGCTGGCTTCCCCCTTGCCTGCCTCGACGACCAGCATCCGGGGCCAGAGGGCTTCCGGCGCGGTTTCGAACATGCCACGTAGCGCCGCCTCGTCATGTCCTTCCAGATCAACCTTCATGGCATCGATCCGGGTCAGGCCATGCCGGGCGCAGATCTGGTCCAGGGGCAGGATCTCGAAGCCTTCGCCGCCTGACGGATCACTGGCCGCGACCTGGTTCTCGCCACGATTGTTGCCATGTTCGACAATGGTGCCGCGTCCGGCCTCGGCACCGACCGCGACCGGCGCAACCTCCACATTGTCCGCACCGGAGGCTGCAAGGTTGGCCAGCAGGCGCGACCGGGTCACCGGGTCCGGTTCCACGGCCAGCACCTGCAGGTCCCGTCCCGCCGCGCGGGCCCTGGCCACCATCCAGAGGCTGTAGAGGCCGACATTCGCGCCCAGGTCGGCAAAGACGAAGGGCTTGCTGTCCGACGCCTGCAAGGCTGCGGCAAGTGCCGCCCGTTCCTGATGGTCATAGAACTGTGCCCCTGTCAGCACCCGCTTCTCGCAGCGGTTGGTGCCGGGCCGCAGCCGCGTCCTGATGCCGGGGAAGATCTCCGCGTCGATGGGGTCGTCCGGGCCGCGACTGACCAGGCGGCGGATCAGGGAACTGAGCGCGCGACCGATCCGGTTGCCCGGCAGGTGCACGGTCGCGGCCCTCAACCGTTCCATCGGGGCGGAGAGGCCATGGGTGCCGAACGGGGGGACCATTTCGCGAATCTCAGCCATCTCTTGAACCCCGCAGGCTTGAAGGTGCGCGCTCGCGCTTTTCCGTTTACATACGATGTATGCGGTCGATTTGCGAGATCAGGGGAGACGAAGGACATGAAAGCGATCAGAAGCCCGGAGCAGGTGGGTTTCAGCACTCAGCGGCTGGCGCGGATCCGGCCCTGGATGGACAGTTATGTGAACGCCGGCAAGCTGCCCGGTGCGATGACCGTCATCGCCCGCCACGGCCAGATCGCCTACGCCGACTGGACGGGGAAGCGGGATGTGGAGGCGGACAAGCCGTGGAAGGCGGATACGCTGTTGCGCATCTATTCCATGTCGAAGCCGATCTGTTCGGTCGCACTGATGATGCTGTTCGAGGAAGGACGGTTTCACCTGGATGATCCGGTCGCCAGCTTCCTGCCCGAGTTCGCGGATGTGAAGGTACTTGTGAAGGGCGCAACCGCACTCGATCAGGTGGAGGACTGCAAGGTGCCGCTGACCGTGCACCATCTGCTGACCCATACCTCCGGCCTGACCTATGGTTTCAACGGCGGCGTGCTGGGGGATGCCTATACGGCGGGCAAGATCGACTTCGGCCCGAAACGCGGCGGCGGACTGGGTCCGATGGTGACGGAACTGGCGAAATACCCGCTGGCGTTCCAGCCGGGCAGCCGCTGGAACTACGGTGTCTCGACGGATGTGGTCGGACGCCTGGTCGAGGTGATCTCCGGCGAGAGCCTGGATACCTTCCTGACCAGCCGTATCTTCGAGCCACTGGGCATGACCGAAACCGGTTTCGGAGTGCCGGAGGACAAGGTGGATCGCTTCGCCGCCCTCTACACCCCGAACGAAGACAATTCCATGAAGCTGCTGGAGAAACCGGCCGAGAGTGTTTTCCTGCGTCGTGACGGGATGACCTTCTCTGGCGGTGGTGGACTGATCTCAACGGCTGTGGACTACCTGAAGTTCGTCGAGATGCTGCGCTGCAAGGGCCGTTTCGGAGAGGCCAGGCTGCTGGGGCCGCGCACGGTCGATTTCATGGCGTCCAACCATCTGCCGGGCGACCTCGCCAGCATGGGCCAGCCGGTATTCTCGGAAGTTTCCTTCGCCGGTGTCGGATTCGGCCTGGGCTTCTCCGTCACCCTGAACCCGGCGATCAGCCAGAACATGGGCAGCGTCGGCGACCATGGCTGGGGCGGCATGGCCTCCACCGCGTTCTGGGTCGACCCGAAGGAGGACATGGTCGTGATGTACATGACCCAGCTTGTCCCCTCCAGCCACTACCCGATCCGCAAGGAACTGCGCGCGCTGGTGCATCAGGCCCTGATCGATTGAGCAGGCGGGGCGGGCTGTCCCTCCTTAAGCCTGCGTTAAGCATGTTCAGGCGATGATCCCCCGGTACCTGCCACCGGATGGATCATCGCCCTGCCATGTCTGACGAACTTGAACAGTTCCGCACCCCCGCGCTGAAGAACAGCCTGCTGGCCGTCGCCTGGTTCGAGGGACAGGGGGCGGAGGCGGGCAAGCGCATCCCGCCGCGCAAGATGCAGATGCTGCTCTATATCGCGCAGGCGCTCTATGCGGCGGTGAACGGCTGTCGCCTGCTCATGCCCAGTGTCTTCGTCGCCAGCGCGATGGGGCCGCAGGACCCGAACCTCTACGACATCCTGGAGAATGCGAAGGATCTGCCGAAGCCCAAGGAACTCGAGCCGCGGGCGGAGGCCTGCCTGACCCTGGTCTGGCGGCGTTTCGGCGGCATGGGTGTTGACGAGCTGGACAATTTCATTGCCCACGACGGGGTGATGGAGGAGGCCCGCCAGACCGCGACCGGGGCCATCCTGCCCCTGCCTGCACTGGCGGAGGCCTATCGACGGTCAATGATCGAACCGGCGCAGGCCGAGCAGGCGGCGCGGGAACGGACCGGGCAGGTGATCGAGAACGCGCCGGTCCCCGAACCCATCCCGGAGCAGGAAGGCCTGCCCGACAACGTGCCGCGCATGACCATGGGCGGCAAGCCGGTGAAGCGCTGGGCCCCGAAACGCCGGGTGTACTAGGACGTTCCACAGTTTGATTGCGGCACCGGCCCGGTGCGACTCCATTATTCGATGGAACGATCCAGGACGGTCGCCATCCGCACATGGAAGCGTACCTGCCCGTGGCTGTTGCCTTGTCAGCCTGAAACGGTCTAAAGCAGCCGCTCCGCAACCGTTTCTGAACGAGACCTGATCATGAGCAAGGGCCGTATCTTTTCCGGCGTGCAGCCGACCGGCAATCTGCACCTGGGCAACTATCTGGGGGCGATCCGCAATTTCGTGCCCCTGCAGGACGACTACGAGTGCATCTACTGCGTCGTCGACATGCATGCGATCACGCTCTGGCAGGACCCGGCGGAGCTGAAGGCCCAGACGCGGGAGGTCGCCTCGGCCTACCTGGCGGCGGGCATCGATCCGGCGCGCTCCATCGTCTTCAACCAGAGCCAGGTCGGCACCCACGCCGAACTGGCCTGGATCTTCAATTGCGTCGCCCGCATGGGCTGGCTGAACCGCATGACCCAGTTCAAGGAGAAGGCGGGCAAGCACAAGGAAAATGCTTCCGTCGGCCTGTTCGTCTATCCCAACCTGATGGCGGCGGACATCCTGACCTATCGCGCGACCCATGTGCCCGTGGGCGATGACCAACGCCAGCATCTGGAGCTCTGCCGCGACATCGCGCAGAAGTTCAATCACGACTTCGGGCAGGAGTTCTTTCCGATCACGGAGCCGCTGATCCTGGGGGCCGCGACCCGTGTCATGAGCCTGCGTGACGGCAAGGCAAAGATGTCGAAGTCGGACCCGTCCGACAATTCGCGCATCAATGTCACCGACGACGCCGACACGATCGCGCGCAAGATCCGCAAGGCCAAGACCGACCCGGAACCCTTGCCGGAGAGCAAGGACGGGCTGGCCGACCGGCCGGAGGCGGACAACCTGATGGGCATCTACGCCGCCCTGTCCGACACGACGAAGGATGCCGTCGTGGCGGAGTTCGCCGGGCAGCAGTTCAGCACCTTCAAGCAGCAGCTTGCCGATCTGGCCGTGGCCCGCATGGGTCCGATCGGGGCGGAGATGCAGCGCCTGATGGCCGCGCCGGATCATGTGGACAGCATCCTGCGCGACGGTGCCGAGCGGGCTGAAGCACTGGCCCGGCCGATCCTGAACCAGGTGAAGGATATCGTCGGCTTCTTGCGGTAGGGTGCGGCTTACCCCATCTGCAACGGAGGCGTGTTCGCTGGCGCGCGGGCGCGACCCGGCCATGTGCAGGACGAGAGAGGCAGGATTTCATGCGAGAGCTTGGTGACGACCCCGCAGACCGCATTGTCGGTGAGGACCGTCCGAAGCTGAAGGGCGGCAAGGGGCGCAGTATCGTGCGCCGGACCTGGAAGCCGCTGGGCATCGCCATCGTGCTGTTTGCCGCGCTCTACTATCCGGTTGGCAGCCTGATGATCCAGAATGTCTCCGACGATGTGGATTACCGGATCGAGCCGGTCGATCTGCCCTCCGGCGGATCGCGTGTCGTGGGCACCATCGCCGCGCTGCTGGATCGGGAGGTGAACCAGAACTGGTGGACGCCGAACGATCCATGGTTCCTGCCCTCCGCTGCACTGGACAACATGCCGAACTTCCAGCTCGGCTTGCTGGAGGCGAGCAATCGGCTGACCATTGAACTGGTGGACCAGCTTGGTCGGGTACGGGGATCATCCGCCGCGGACGAGGACCTGAAGGAAGCGCGCAGCAAGCTGAGCATTTCCGGCACCAAGTGGACCTGGAATCCTTCCGTGTCGCTGATGCCGACAACCCCGGCGGAGTCAGAATATCGCGCCGCGATCCGCCACCTGCGCAACTACAACACCCGTCTGGCGGCGGGAAGCGCCGTGTTCGACCGCCGGGTGGACAACCTGCAGGTCACGATCGAGCGCTTCGCCACCGATCTGGGGGCAGCCAGCCAGGCCATCGATGATCATGTGCGGGAGAACAGTGGCGGCTTCCTGCCCGATTTTCAGGTCGATGATGAATTCTACCGCATCAAGGGCAAGAGCTATGCCTACTACCTGTTCCTGCGCGATCTGGGCTACGACTTCGACAGCGTGCTGGCGGAGCGGAACCTGACCCGGCCCTGGGCGGAAATGCTTGGCGTGATGCGCCGTCTGGCTGACCTGAACCCGCTGATTGTCCAGAACGGTTCGCCCGATGGCATGGTGGTACCCAACCACCTGCTGAACCAGGGCTTCTATCTGTTGCGGGCACGGACCAAGCTGAAGGAAATCTCCAATATCCTGCTGAAGTGAGTCTTTCGTGGACCCCGGCCTGCCCTCTCCCCTTCCCGGCCACCCACTGGATTATCCTGAATGGGTGGCCGGGAAGGGGAGAGGGCAGGCGGGGTCAGCAAGCAAGTTCCGGCGCACTGGCGCTGGTCGGGGAATTCTGAAAGACTCATCTGATCGTTCACAGCCGCGCAGCATTTACATGCATCAGAGTCTCCGCCGATGAGCAGTGAGAAGCCAGAGCACAAGCCGCGTCATTTCCTGGTGGTCGTCGATGACACGCCGGAGTGCCGCAAGGCCCTGAGGTTTGCCGCCCGCCGCGCGCATTCGGTCGAGAATGGCGGCGTCATGCTGCTGCGCGTGACGGAACCGCCGGACTTCCAGCACTGGATGGGTGTGGGCGAACTGATGCGGGAGGAAGCGCGTCAGGAAGCTGAATCGCTGATGACCGACCTTGCCGCCCAGGTGCAGCGCGACACAGGCATGATGCCCCTGTTCATCATTCGCGAAGGCAGCCTGCGGGAGGAAGTCGCCCGTGTGATTGCCGAGGATGAGTCCGTGCGCATCCTCGTTCTGGGGGCCTCCGCCGATTCATCGGACCCCGGACCCCTGGTGCGGGCCTTTGCCGGTGAACTGGCCGGGTCGCTGCGTATTCCGGTGACCATCGTGCCGGGCACCCTGACCACGGAACAGATTGACCAGCTCAGTTGAGGGGCGGTGCGCGGCACCGCACAGCGGTTGCCCCCCTTCGGCAACGTCACGGGGCCAGGGATCTTAATGACCTGTTAATCTGCGGCTGCTTGAATGACCGGTGGAAGTCTGTCTTCACAACGGATTCAACTGGCGCGCCCCATGGTCGGCATTTTCGACAACAACAGCAATACGCGGACGTTCACGCCGATCAGCATCGGCAATGACCTGTTGCTGGGATCGATGAATGCCAGGCTGAGCCAGCAGCAGATTGCCAATTTCACCGCGCCGCGCCAGTCCACCGGCAGTGCCTTTGGCCCCGATGTCATTGCCCCCTGGGACCGCCCCGAATCCTCCCTGACCCTGCCGGAGGGGTTGGGAGAGCAACTGGCGCGTTCGCCGCTGTTCAGCCGCAATGACCCTGACGTCCTGACCAGTGGCGGCAACGAGACCAGCGAGAATCTCTTCAGGCTCTGGAAGGGTCTGAAGAAGATGCAGGAACTGGCGAACTTTGCCCTGAACGACAGCCGCGCAGAGCGGTTGCTTCCTCAGTTGGACAAGCAGTTCAGTCGCTATGAGGCGGAAGTGAAATCGTTCCTGGATGCCAGCAACTTCAACAAGGTGAATGTGCTGCACGGTCCACTGAATACGAAGGTGGAGACCGACGCGCGCATTCCCCGCGACAAGTCCGTCTATGAGGGGCGGCTGCAGTTCTCCTCCACCGATCAGGTGGTCGAGGGACTGGAAAGCGGTGCGCGCTTCAACATCAACATCGTCAAGAGCGACGATACCAGTGTCGATATCGCTATCGACCTGGACGATATGGGCGCGACGGAGAAGACGGTCGCGAACATCGTCAATCACGTGAACGAACAGCTTGAGGCGGCCGAGGTCACCACCCGGTTCCGGACCAATCGCGATGACGATGGCCGCATCGGGATGAAGATCGAACGCTCCATTCTGGAAACCGTCAATCTCAGCCCGGTGGACGCGGAAGCAGCAGTCTATGTCAGCGGCATCTCCGGCGACGGTGAGTTCGCCAAGGCGTCGCTGCGCAAGTTCACGGACGTTGCCGCGACGCCGACGCAGAAGTTCGACGTGAAGCAGGAAGTGACCGACGGTGTGTCGACGGCCCGCGCCACGGCGCTGGGACCGAATGGCGAGGTCTATACCCTGGGGACCACCACCGGTGATGTTGGTGGTCAGGTCGTGGGTGGTGAGCAGGATGTGTTCCTGACCCGGCACGATGCGGCGGGCAACGAGGTCTGGCGCAGGCTGGTGGGCGCGTCGAATTTCGCCGATGGCCTGGGCCTGGCAGTTGCCGCGGATGGCTCCATTGCCATATCCGGCAAGGTCGATGCGCCGCTGACCGAAGGCTCCCCCGACAACGGCATCAACAGTTTCGTCACGCTCTATGACGCGGATGGCGAGGCGCAATGGACCCGCAACACCGGCCCGGCCGCCGTGGATTCCGCCTTTGCGGTGGAATTCGATGACGTGTCGGGTGACGTGATTGTTGTCGGCGCCACGGCCGGTCCGATCAGCGGGCAGGTCCACAATGGCGGCCAGGATGCCTATATCTCCCGCCTCTCCTCCAGCACTGGCAATCTTGTCGAGCAGATCCAGTTCGGGGGTGCGGGTGACGAGATCGCGACTGCGGTGACGGTGAAGAACGGTGTCATTCATGTCGCCGGACAGGATGACTCGCAGGGCTTCCTGAAGACTTTCGATGTTGACGACCTCGCGTCCGGGCCGATTCTGGATGTCGCCATTGGCGATGCGGGTGAGACCACACGTGCCTCGGCGATCGAGGTGGATGATGCCGGGCAGATCTTCATCGCGGGGAACACGACCGATGCGACCTTCACCGGCGCTGGCACCGACGGCCGACTGACCCATTCCGGCAGCAGCGATGCCTTCGTCGCACGTTTCGACGGGACGACGGGTGCCATGGACTTCGGTGCCTATGTCGGCAGTACCGGCGCCGACAAGGCGCAGGGCCTGGCCCTGTCAAATGGCGAGATATATCTGGTCGGGCAGACCAGTGGTGACCTGCAG
>JARGNO010000031.1:0-10771 GCA_029213165.1 Minwuia sp. | reverse complement strand
TGATCGGTGCACAGGACGGCTTTCTGGCCCGCCTGGACACCAATGGTGCACCGCTGTCGGTCACGACCATGAGCGGCATCAACGGCCATGCCGAGCTGAATGGCGTCACGGTTGACGAAAGTGGTGACTCGGTCCTGACCAAGCTTGGCCTTGGTCATGGCGATATCGGGGACCTGGGGTCACTGACCGTGACCTCGAACAGTGCGGTACGTCCCGGCATGTCCTTCACCCTGGCTATCGGTGACGGCCCGGAACGCAGGATCGAGATCGAAGCCGATGATTCCATCCGCTGGATCGCGTTCCAGATGAACCGTGTGCTGGGCAAGGACGGTATCGCCGAGGTGAAGAAGGACGGTGATTCGGAATTCCTCCGCATCACGGCCAAGGGCGACAAGGAAGTGAAAATCGGCGGCGGGCCGGAAGGTTTCGACGCTCTGCCCGGCCTCGGGCTGCGCGAAGGCTCGATCTTCGGCAAGGAAGTGAAGGACGACAAGAGCTTCTTCGCTCTCGGCTTCGGCTTCGTTGACCTGTCCAACCGCGAACGCGCGGAGGAAGCCCGCGACCATATCGGCTTTACCCTGCAGCAGGTCGAGAAGGCTTTCGAATTCCTGCAGGAAGAGGAAAAGGACCCGCTGGCCAAGCGCCGCCTGGAGGCCGCGCTGGCCCAGCCACCTGCGCACCTGCAGAAACAGATTGCATCCTATCAGGCCGCCCTGTTCCGGCTCACCGGTCAGGGTTAAGTACGGGATCGCTGGCCGGATTTGCCCTGGATTGTTGCCGACCCCTGCTACAGCTTCCTGAACAGCTTGTGATGCCGCTCGAAGGTGTGCGGGCGCACTTTGCCGGGCCAGCGGCCCTGTTCGACCGCTTCGCCCCAGGCGTCGCTTGCCAGCACATCGGGTGAGTCGATCTCGTACATTGCCGTCCAGGTCGGCGCCTCGACGGCGACGTCCTTCAGTTCGCCGCCAATGCTGACCTTGAAGTCCTGCGCCTTCATGCGGGTCACCTTGCGCACGCCCGGCACCTTCAGCAACAGGGGCACATGCTCCGTGTCATAGACCTCGTTGAACAGGTCTTCCTTGTCCGGTGCCACATCCATGCTCACCTGAAATACGTACCCACCGCTCATCGCCGGTCCCCCTGTTGTGGATTTCGTGTAACTCTGACCGCGCTGGACAGGCAACGCAATGATGGTGGGGAGCTGATGCGATACTGGGAAGACATGGTGGTGGGGGAGAGCTTTGTCGCCGGACCACATGAGGTGACGGAGGAGGCGGTGCTGCGCTTCGCCGGAAAGTTCGATCCGCAATACTTCCACCTGGATGCGGAGGCGGCGAAGGATGGTCCCTTCGGCACCCTGACGGCCTCCGGCTGGCACTCCGCCTCCATTGCCATGCGGCTGATGGTGAAGGGGATGCTGGCGGAACTGAAGAGCGAGGGCGCTCCAGGGGTGAAACTGTGCCGCTGGCTGCGGCCCGTCACGCCCGGCATGGCGCTTTCGCTGCATACGGAGCTGCTGGACAAGTATCTGCCGAAGAGCCGCAATGACATCGGCTTCTGCAGTGTTCGGCATTTCCTGCGCACGGCGGATGGCACCGATGTGCTGCGCATGGAAAACGTGTTCATGGTCGGTCGCCGTGGTGACGGGCAGCAAGGAGCATCCGCATGAGCCGCTGGTTCGAGGATATCGAGGTTGGTCAGGTGGCGGAGACGGACAGCTACACCCTGACGAAGCAGGAGATCATCGAATTCGCCACCGAGTTCGACCCGCAGCCCTTTCACATGGACGAGGAAGCCGCGAAGCAGAGCGTGTTCCGCGGCCTCTGTGCCTCCGGCTGGCACACGGCGGGCATCCTGATGCGCTTGCAGGTGCTGTCGCGTGGCGGTGATGACGGCGGCTCCATGGGTTCGCCCGGCTTCGACGACCTGCGTTGGCTGAAACCGGTGCGTCCCGGCGATACACTGCGGGTGCGCAGCACCTGTGTGGAGAAGACGCCGTCGCGGTCCCGGCCGGATCGCGGCTCAGCCGTGTTCCTGGCGGAAGTCATCAACCAGAAGGATGAGGTGGTGATGGATGCGCGCCTGATCGGTATCATCCGCAAGCGTGAGGCCCGTCCTGAATGAGGCAGGCCGCAACGGGAAACCTGAAACAGAACTGACGGAAACCTGGGGGGAACGAGCATGGGCGACTGGATGAAGCTGACGGCTGGGGATGGCCATTCCTTCGACGTCTATCGTGCGGCACCGGAAGGCAAGCCGCGAGGCGCCGTCGTGGTGGTGCAGGAGATTTTCGGCGTCAATCCGCATATCCGCAATGTTGCTGATGGCTATGCGGAGGCGGGGTATCTTGCCCTGGCCCCGGCAATCTATGACCGGGTCGAACCGGGCCTGGAATGTGGCTATACCCCCGACGACATCGTGAAGGGCCGGGACTGGCGTGGTGCCTGCGACCTGGACAAGGTGATGCTCGACCTTTCCGCAACGGTCGATGAGGCGGGCAAGTCGGGCAAGGTTGGCATGGTCGGTTACTGCTGGGGCGGGACGCTGACCTTCATCTCCGCCTGTCGTCTGGCGCCACGGTTGAGTGCCGCAAGTGGCTACTATGGTGGCCAGATCATGCCGCATGTCGCGGAGCAGCCAGGCGCGGCGACGATGCTGCACTTCGGCGAACTCGACAAGTCGATCCCGCTGGACGATGTGGAGGCGATCCGCGCCGCGCATCCGGAGGTGGAGGTCTTTGTCTACAAGGGCGCAGGACACGGTTTCAACTGCGACCACCGCGCCGATCACCACCCGACCCACGCAGCGACGGCGCTGAAGCGGACCCTGGACCTGTTCGCGAAGCATCTGGGTTGACCGGCTGCCCGGCGGCCGGTGCGGTTCCGTCGGATGATGGCCTGCTCCGGCCGGGTTTCGGTTGCATGGCGGGACCGTCGCGCCTAACCATGGGGCAGGGAAGAACACGCGCAACGGGCTGACAGGAACAGGCCAGCCTCGGAGGACAAGGCAAATGAGCCGACAGGATCTCTATCTCGTATTCGGCGGCACGCTGCTGGACCCGCGTGAGAACGTTCTCGCGGACCCGGACAATGTTGATGTTGCCGGAGTCTACCCGACCTATGAAAAGGCATTGAAGGCCTGGCGCAGCCGCAGCCAGACGAACGTCGATGATGCCTATGTCCGCTATTTCATCGCGCCGCTGCACAGGCTGATGCATCCGGACGAGAACGCCTGACACAAGTCGGAAAGGTATCCGTTCATGCGGTTGGAGGTGGTCGACAGCGACATTACCCGGCTGCGTGTCGATGCCGTGGTCAATGCTGCCAACGAGACCCTGCTGGGGGGTGGTGGCGTTGATGGCGCGATCCATGCCGCCGCCGGTCCGGCGCTGCTGGAAGCCTGTCGGGGCATTGGCGGCTGTCCGACCGGGGAAGTGCGCCTGACCGATGGCTTCCGGCTACCCGCGCGCCACGTCATGCATACGGTCGGGCCGGTCTGGCAGGGCGGTGAGGCGGGGGAACCGGAACTGCTGGGCCAGTGCTATCAGCGCTGCATGGAACTGGCGGTATCGCGCCGGTTCCGCTCCATCGCCTTTCCCGCGATCTCGACCGGGGTCTATGGTTATCCCTTGCGCAAGGCGGCGCAGATCGCGGTCGGTACGGTGCTGGATTTCCGCAAGGTGAAACACGCGCCGACCCGCATCACCTTCTGCTGCTTCGGTCGGGAGGCGACGGATGTCTACAGCCTGACCCTGGCCGAGATGGGGTCGGTCTGAAGCAGAGCAGTCAGAGACCTATCCAACCAGATCTGTAGGGTGGCAGTCTCTATACATTGAGGTTCCCAATTTTTGGGTGGGCAACTGATTTCGGAGATATGGCATAGCTAGTAGAAAATTAGTGAATCATGCTCATTTTGCGGAATGAGACACTTGCGCTGTGAAGCTTGTAGAAATTCGTCGAGTCGGAACAATGTCTTCGACGGAGTAGTTGCTATCAGGAACAAAGGCGTTAGCCTTGCAAGCTTAGGGAAAGAGCTTGGGTTGTAGATGTGCGCACCTACGCGCCAAAGTTCGGGAGGATTCGAGATGTTGAATGAGTTTAGGATCGACAAGTCGTTGTCTAACCGTTTGAAGGAATCGGCAAGCAAAGCGGCTACGTCAGAGGAAATGAACAGGCAGAGAGTCTCGTTCGTTTATGGGAATTTGCCAACCGAGGCGAATGTCACACGCGAACAAGTTCAGAGACGTATCTTGGGACTTGATGACAAACAGGAGAATTGAAAGGGCAGTAGATAGGAGATGATTGTATTTGAGCTGGTAAACGATGAAAAAAATCCAGTATATCAGAATTTATCTATTGATAATTTGAGGCGTCAGTACGATTTTTTGACATCTCTTGTTGATGTTGCCAATAGCCTCAACAGATCGATGGCCACTACCGCTCTTATACAAGCGCTCAATTTTCAAGCAATTGCATGCTTACATATTAGTGCTGGCATTTTTCGTCCGTGCGAAGTGACTGTTGGTGATTATCGACCTCCACAACATTATCGTGTGCCAGAACTTATGAATATACTTATCAATGAAGTGAATAGAATATGGGAGACTGCTGATGCGGTCGCGCTAGGCGCGTATGTCCTTTGGAAAATAAATGCTATTCATCCATTTATTAATGGAAACGGACGTACTGCACGTGCATTGTGTTATTATGTGATATGCATGAAGTCCGGTGGACTTTTGAAAGGGGAAAAAATTCTCCCTGAACTAATTAAAAGAGATCGAATGGAATATGTGCAAATCATGAAGCGGATGGATGCTGACACTTCCAGTGGTAAACAAATTGACCTACAACCCATGATCGATTTTTTGACGAAACTCTTGAATGAGCAATTAGAATCAGAACAGCCGCAAACCTGAATTTACTCCAGCGCAGCAGGTTTCGGTCCGCCCGTGGCCCAGTCAAGCAATTCCGCCGTATGGACAACCGGCACATCGGTGCCGCCACCGAGCTGCGTCATGCAGCCGATGTTTCCGGCGGCGATCACGTCGGGTTTCGTGCGCGCGATATTGGCCAGCTTGCGCTGCTTCAGCTTGTCCGCGATCTCCGGCTGCATGATGTTGTAGGTACCGGCGGAACCGCAGCACAGATGTGGCTCGGCGGGCTCGCTGACCCGGAATCCCGCGGCACGCAGCAGGCTCTTTGGCGGGTCCAGCACGCGCTGGCCATGCCGCAGTGAACAGGCCGAATGGTAGGTCACATTCAGGTCTTCAGGCGCAACCAGACCCTCGGGCAGGCCGATCCGGTCGAGCAGTTCGGTGATGTCGACGGTCAGGTCGGAGATTGCCTTTGCCTTGTCGGCGCAATCGGGTTCGTTGCGCAGCATGAAGCCATAGTCCTTGACCGTGGTGCCGCAGCCGGAGGCGTTGATGACGATGGCGTCCAGGCCATTGCCCTCGATCTCCCGCGTCCAGGCACGGATGTTGGCGCGTGCCGAGGCAAAGGCGGATTCCTCATGCCCCATGTGATGCGTCAGTGCCCCGCAGCACCCGGCACCGCGCGCCACCACGACCTCGCAGCCCAGCCGGGTCAGCAGGCGGACCGACGCCTCGTTGATCGCCGGGTTCAGGACCTGCTGGGCGCAGCCGGTCATCAGGGCGACACGGTGCTTTCGCACGCCTTCCGCCGGAAAGGTCTGTGGCCGGTCCATCGGTGACGGACCTGGCAGATCGGTCGGGGCCAGCCGCAGCATTGCCCCCATGCGTCCGCCGAACAGGCCCCCCAGCATTCCGGCGAGGGGGCGAGACAGCCAGGCACCGACCAAGGCCAGCCGGAACCGCCCCGGATGTGGCAGGATCTCGGCCAGCATCGCCCGCAGGAACCGCTCCGACCTCGACCGTTCGTGGTGATCCTCGATATGGGCGCGGGCGTGGTCGACCAGATGCATGTAATGCACGCCGGAGGGGCAGGTGGTCATGCATGACAGGCATGAAAGACACCGGTCCACATGATGCACCACCTCCGGTGCCGGCGCGCCACCGGTCTCCAGCATCTCCCGGATCAGCCAGATGCGCCCGCGCGGACTGTCACGCTCGTCACCCAGGGTGACATAGGTCGGACAGGTCGCGGTGCAGAAGCCGCAGTGGACGCAGTTGCGCAGGATCTCGTTCGATCGCGCGATGCCCGGGTCGGCGAGCTGTGCCTCGGTGAACTGTGTCTGCATTGCTCAGACTCCCTCCACCATGCGACCGGGGTTCATGACGCCCCGCGGGTCGAAACCGTTCTTGATGCGCCGGGTCAGGGCGGCGAGCGGTGCGGGCTGTGGCTGAAACACCGGAATGCGCGCGCGCAGGTCCGCCGCACCACGGATCAGCGTGGCATGGCCGCCATCCATGGCGTTGCGGACAGCGGCGACGCCACCATCTTCCGCGCCAGGTTCCAGCGCCAGCCAGAGCTGTCCCCCCGCCCAGTCCATCAGGCCCCGGCCAGGCAGGCTGTCCAGGACACCGGTCATCGTGCGGGCACCGTCCATCGGGGCAACCGACAACCGCCACAGCGGATCACCGGTGACGGTCGCGCCATCCAGCAGGGGGGAGATGTCGCGGACTTCCCGCCAGAAGGCGACGGAGCGATGGGTGTGCAGTTCCTCGATCCCCGCCGCCGATCCCAGCATGGCCTTCAGCGCCGCCACCCTGTGGGTCACGGAGGGGCCGGGCCCTTCCACACGGATCGCCGTCACGCTGGCCCCCGCGCCGGAGACGAAATCAACGGAACTGCGTGCCGCCGCATCATGCGGCAGGTGACAAAGACCACTTACATCGTGCGGCGATCCTGCGGCCTCCGCCATCGCCCGCACGGCCTGTTCCGCCGAGAGGCCAAAGGCAAGCACGGTCCATACCTTCTCCGCCCGCGGCAACACCTTGAAGGTGACTTCCGTCATGGCGGCAAGGGTGCCGAAGCTGCCGCACATCAGCTTGCAGAGGTCATAGCCGGTGACGTTCTTCACCACCCGCCCGCCGGACTTGAATATCTCGCCACGCCCGGAAACCGCCCGGAATCCAAGCAGGTGGTCGCGTGCCGAACCGGCCCGGAAACGGCGCGGTCCGGCCAGATTGCAGGCGAATACTCCGCCGATACTGCCGTCGGTCACCGCGCTGGCCTGCAGGTGCCCCATGTGCGGCGGCTCGAACGCCAGTTCCTGGTTCTCGGCCGCCAGCGCCGTCTCGATCTCCGCCAACGGGGTCGCGGGCCCGGCGCTCATCACCAGTTCGTCGGGTTCATACATGCGAATGCCGCTGAAACCGGACAGGTCCAGCTGTCCTGCGGTCTGCATCGATCGCCCGAAACCACGCTTCGACCCGCGCCCGATCAGCTCCAGCGGTTGCCCCGCGGCAACTGCATGGGCCACCACCTCGGCCAGATGCTCCTCCGACGTCGGCGTGAAGTCCTGCCCGTTCATGCTGCGGAAACCCCCGGCAGGCGTCGTGGAATGCCTCGGCCCCGACCTTTCCTCATGAGATGGCATAAGGAAAGGCTCATCAGAAACGCGGCAGGTCGGGAAAGGGCATCTGCCCCCGGTGAATGTGCATCCGGCCCAGTTCCGCACAGCGGTGCAGGGTCGGGAAGACCTTGCCGGGGTTCAGCAGGCCATCCGGATCGAAGGCGCATTTCAGGCGCTGCTGCTGGTTCAGGTCCACCTCCGTGAACATCTCCGGCATCAGGTCGCGCTTCTCGACGCCGACACCATGCTCGCCGGTCAGCACGCCCCCGACCTCGACACAGAGACGCAGGATGTCGGAGCCGAATTCCTCCGCCCGCTCCAGCTCTCCCGGTGCATTGGCATCATAGAGGATCAGCGGGTGCAGGTTGCCGTCACCGGCATGAAACACGTTGGCGACACCGAGACCGTACTTCGCCGACATCTCCGACATGCGCTTCAGCACCAGCGGCAACTGGCGGCGCGGGATGGTGCCGTCCATGCAGTAGTAATCGGGCGAGATCCGGCCGACAGCGGGGAAGGCAGCCTTGCGCCCGGCCCAGAAGTTCATCCGCTCCGCCTCTGTCTCACTGACGCGGACCGAGACCGCGCCGCAATCATTGCAGATGCCGCTGACGATCTCCGTCAGGTGGTCGACCTCAGCTTCCGGGCCGTCCAGCTCGATTATCAGGATCGATTCCACATCCAGCGGATAGCCCGCATGGCAGAACGCCTCCGCCGCATGGATGGCGGGCTTGTCCATCATCTCCATGCCTGCGGGAATGATGCCGGCACCGATGATGCGCCCGACGCAGTCACCACCCTGTTCCACGGTCGGAAACCCGACCAGCAGCGCCCGCACGGTCTCCGGCTTGCGCAGGATGCGCACGGTCACTTCCGTCACCACGCCCAGCAACCCCTCCGACCCCGTCATGATGCCGAGCAGGTCATAGCCTTCGGCGTCGAGGTGCTTGCCGCCGATGCGCAGGATCTCGCCATCGATGGTCACCATCTCGATGCCGAGGATGTTGTTGGTGGTCAGCCCGTATTTCAGGCAGTGCACGCCGCCTGAATTCTCCGCCACATTGCCGCCGATGGAACAGGCGATCTGGCTGGACGGATCGGGCGCGTAGTAGAAGCCTTCCGCCTCCACCGCGTGGGTGATGGCCAGGTTGGTGACGCCGGGCTGCACCGTGGCGGTGCGGTTGTCGTAGTCGATCTCCAGCACCCTGTTGAACTTGCCCAGACCCAGCAGGACCCCGTCCGCCAGTGGCAGCGCACCGCCCGACAGCGAGGTGCCGGAGCCGCGCGGCACCACTTTCACGCCCCAGTCCCTGCAAAGGGTCAGGATGCGGCTGACTTCCTCGGTGGTTTCCGGCAGGACGGCGATCATCGGTGGCTGGCGATAGGCGGTCAGGCCATCGCTCTCGAAGGCCTTCAGCGTTGCCTCGTCAACAACGACATGCGATGCGGGCAGGAAGTCACGGAATGCGGCGACCAGGTCGCTGCGGCGCGCAATCGTCGCCTCGTCCGGTTTCGGCATCTGCATCGAACTGCCCCCCGTGCTTCATTGTTGCGGCTGGCATGGTCCGGACAGCCCATGAGGGCACTGGAGCAGCAACCACTTTCAGGGCGTTATAGCAGACCGTGCTGGTGCAGGCAGTCATTCAGTGCATCGGGCGTGCTGAAGGTATGCACGTGATAGCCCAGTTTCCGGGCTGCATCGGTGTTGCGCTGGCTGTCATCGACGAACAGCGTCCGGGCAGGATCAAGCCCGTGTGTCTGCTGACATATTCCGAAGATCCGGGGATCGGGCTTGGCCACCCTGACACGACCGGAGACCGTGATGCCGCTAAACCGTGACAGGAACGGCAGCCGTTCCTCCGCATGGTGGAACGTCTCCGCCGACCAGTTCGTCAGCGAATAGAGCGGAACGTTGCGGGCATGAAGCGCCTCCAGCAAGGCGACGGAGCCATCGATCGGACCCTTCATGGTTTCCGGCCAGCGATGCCAGAATGCCTCGATCTCCGCCCGGTACCAGGGGTGCTCGGCGGCAAGGGCGGCAACATTGTCGGGGAAGGATTCGCCGGCGTCGTGGCGCACATTCCAGGCGCCATTGCAGACATGCGTCAGGAACCAGTCCATCTCATGTGGCCGGTTCCGGAAGATCTTCGAATAGAGGTAGCGTGGATTCCAGTCGACCAGCACATTGCCGAGGTCGAACAGGACAGTGTCGGGCCGGGTGCCTGTCAGGTCAGTCATTGCCTGCAATCGCACCCGTTCCAGTTCGCCCGACCGTGGGCAATCAGCCCTGGCGCGCCTTCATGCGCGGATTGCGCTTGTTGATGACGTAAACCCGGCCCTTGCGGCGGATCAGGCGGTTGTTGCGGTCGCGCGAACGCAGCGACTTCAGCGAATTGACAACTTTCATCGTACTCTCTCAATCCTTGGCATGCTGGTTCCACAGCGGCCATCCTGTTGCGGCCCTGCCTGATCTCTCAGATGGCCGACAGGACGGGAACCTGCCCCCGAAACCCGAGCGCCGGTTGATAAGGGGTGGGCGGGTGGCTGTCAAGCGAATGGCCGAACTGTTCCCGCTCCGCGGTCCCGCGTCATGGCGAATCGATCTTGTAGTCCTCTGTCGCTGGTCCTTCCTGGCGCTGTCGGCGTGCCCCGGCCTCGAACAGGCGCTCCAGCCGCCCCCAAAGGCCGCCGCCGTCGCCCCCGTCTCTGCCTGCCTCGGGCTTCTTGTCATCGCCGAAGCTGAGGAACCCCCGCTCCGGCGCTGCGGGCAGGGGCCTCACGGGCAGGCCACGGTGGGCAGACAGCATGGTGCTGCGCCAGATCTCCGCCGGAAGGCCGGAGCCGAAGACATTGCGGGTTGGGCTGTCATTGTCATTGCCGACCCAGACAGCGCCGACCAGATCAGCCGTATAGCCGACGAACCAGGCATCACGGTTATCCTGACTGGTGCCGGTCTTGCCCCCCGCAGGGCGGTCGATACGGGCCTTGCGTCCGCTGCCCCGGGTAATGACGGCCTGCATCATCTGGTTCATCTCACCGACGACACGGGCGCTGAGGGCAGCGCCCAGCCCGTCCCCCTGCCTTTGCCATATCCGGTCCCCCCTGCCAACGTCGATCCGCGTGATCAGGTGCGGCACCACCGCCCGTCCGCCGTTCGCCAGGGGCGCGAAGGCCCCAGCCATGGCCAGGGGCGTGACCTCGGAGGTGCCGAGAACGATCCAGTCGCTCTTCGGGATCGAGGAAGGTGCTTTCTCGGTGAGCCATCTATCGAAGG
>JARGNO010000030.1 GCA_029213165.1 Minwuia sp. | reverse complement strand
CAGGGCCTCCCACTCCAACGCGGTGCGGGTGGCAAAGGCCTCGAACAGGATCGGCTGCACCCGGTCCGACACTTCCGGCCGTCCCTGCCAGTTCAGCACGTCGGGATCGTCGATCAGATCCTCCCGCCCGATCACGCGAAGGACCGATTCCGCCTGGGCCCTGGTATTCGCCGCAGTCACCAACATGCCATCCGCAGTCTCGAACATGCCGGAGAAGGGACTGCCGGAGAACGCGCGGCGTCCGGTTGATTGCGGAATCCGCTGACTGGTCAGCCATTGCTGCACCACCGGAGCCATGATGATCAGCGCCGAGTCGAGCATCGAGACATCGACATACTGCCCCTGCCCGCTGGCGCGCGCCTGGAACAGGGCCGTGGACAGGGCGAACGCGCCGAGCAGGCCCACCACATAGTCGATGACCGGAAAGCCGACACGCACCGGATCGGTGGTGCCGTTCTGCATCGACGCCATGGCGGAAATGCCCTGCACCAGATGGTCATAGGCCGGAACATCCCGCAGCGGACCTGTCTGGCCAAACCCGGTCAGGGAGCAGTAGACCAGCTTCTGATTGACCGCCCGGATATCGTCATAGCCAAGACCCAGCCCCGCCATGGTGCCGGGCTGGAAGTTCTCCACCATGGCGTCCGACGTGGCAGCCAACTGCTTGAACAGGTCCCGACCGCGCGGATCCTTCAGGTTCAGCACCACGGACTTCTTGTTGGCGTTCTGGGCCAGGAAGCCCTCCGACAGTCCGGCCTTGGCCAGGTCCGCCTCCGGGCTGGCGTAGCGGATGAAGTCGCGGGGTTCCACCGCCTCGATCTTGATGACCTCCGCCCCGAACCAGGCCATCTGGTAGCAGCAGAACGGGCCGGCCAGCACGTGGGTCGGATCAATGATCCGGATACCTTCATAGGGTTTCATTGACGGTTCTCCCTCCCCAGGAATTGTCAGGCGATGCGATAATGATCCAGGAACGCCGGATCAGGACGGACTCCCAGTCCGGGACCACCCGGTAGGCCCACGTGGCCCCCATTGCGTTTCACCTGGCCCTGAATGTCCAGCGGTTCCGACAGCATGTCATCGCGAAACCGGTTGGGCGTGGTATCGAATTCCAGCATCGGCTCCCAGGGATGCAGGCCGCCGGGCATGTCGGGCATCGCGGCCAGCAGATGCATGTTCGTGGTAACGGCTATGGCCGATCCCCACACGTGGTTGATCACCGGCACGAACTGACTGTGACAGAGCGCCAGCACCTTCTGGAACTCGGTAATGCCGCCCAGCGCACAGACCTCCGGCTGCGCCAGCCCGACACAGCCTGCCGCCAGCAGGTCGCGCCAGCCATAGCGGGTGAACTCGGCTTCACCCCCTGCGATGGTGGTCTTCAGCCTGGCCCGCAACTCGGCGTAGCCTGCGCGATCTTCCGGTGCCACCGGCTCCTCGAACCAGCAGGCCCCCAGGTCATCCAGCGCGCGCCCTACCGACAACGCGTCTGGCAGGGTATAGCAATGGTTCGCGTCAACGGCGAAGCGGAAGGTATCACCAACGCCTTCCCTCACGGCAGTGGCAAGGGCGATGTCCTGCGCCACGCCGAGACCGACCTTCATCTTCGTGGCCGCGAAACCGGCTTCACGAATGGCTGCCGCCTCGTCCCGGAACGCATCTGCCAGATCCGGAACCCGGCGGAGCATCATGCCATAGCCATAGACCGGTATCCGTGTCCGCGTCGGGCCGCCAAGCAGGCTGTAGAGCGGCATGTCCGCCGCCTGTCCGGCAATGTCCCAGAGCGCGATATCGAGGCCGGAAAGCGCCTGTATCGGCATGCCCTTCTGCCCGTGGTCGCGCATCATGTTGTAGCAATGTTGCCAGATCGCCTCCCGCGCCAGCGGGTCACGGCCCAGCACCATGGGCTGCAGCACCTGCTCCACGATGGTGCGGTTGGCCAATGCAATTGCGCCGGGGCCGAAGCATTCGCCCCAGCCGGTCAGTCCCTCGTCGGTCGAGACCTCTACCAGATGCGCCGTCCGCGCCGCATAGTATTGCTGCGAGTACCCCAGTTCCTCGTCCAGATCGTAACGCAACACATGGCTGCGGACGCTCGTGATACGCATCTCTGCCCCTCCCCGATCCAGCGGGCACAGGATAGCGCATTCCTGAACGGATGAAACGGCAAGGCCCACCGCCGCGATTGGCGACGAGGGGCCTTGTTCGTGATCAGAGCTGTTTCAGGCGATCAGGCAGCCTTGGCATTGCGGGCCTTGACGGCGGCCAGCATGGTGTCGGCGTCGGAGACCTCGAACGGGTCGGTTTCACACAGGTCGCTCTTGCCGGGTTCCACGAACTGTTCGACGATCTCACCGTCCTCGACCAGCATGGAATAGCGCCACGACCGCGCACCGAAGCCCAGATTGCCCTTGTTCACCAGCATGTCCATCTTGTGGGTGAACTCGGCGTTGCCGTCAGGCAGCAGGGTGACATTCTTCGCGCCCAGGTTCTTGCCCCACTGGAACATGACGAATGCGTCGTTCACGGACAGGCAGATCACCTCGTCCACGCCCTCTGCCTTCAGCGCCTCGAAGTTTGCCTCGTAACCCGGCAGGTGCGTTGAACTGCAAGTCGGCGTGAAGGCACCGGGCAGCGCAAAGACCACCACGCGACGGCCATTGAAGATCTCGTCACTGGTGCGGTCCTGCCAGCGAAACGGGTTCGGGCCGCCCACGGCTTCATCACGGACACGGGTCTTGAAGATAACACTTGGTACGCGCATCGAAATTCTCCTGCATTGCGAATTGGTGGGGGCCGTATCGTGCCCCGTTGCAACCAACATAATGCCTTCGGCAGGGCATTCAATGCTCTTTGGAATTATTTAAAAGAAAAAAATCACGGACCCAGTTTCCGGCGACTTCACGGCAAGCGAACAGGTGCAGAAACGGCTTCAGGCAGCCTTGCGGGCCAGGGGCAGGATCAGGGCCGAGAGGGCCACGCCAGCAGCGGCGGCGGCCAGCACGAAGAACAGAACATCCAGCCCGTAGTTGTCGTGCAGGGATCCGATCAGGCGCGGCACCACGGCAGCAACCAGCAGGGCCAGCACGAACTTCACGGCGAATACGCGCCCCCGCCAGGCCGCGCGGGTATAGCGTGTGACGATTGTGTCGTGGATCGGGATCTCGCCGAAGATCAGCGCCATCATCAGCACCGAGGCCAGAACGATGGGAATACCGGAGATGGATGCAACCAGCGCCAGCGCCGGAATCTGGAACAGGGCGATCAGGAACAGGATGCGCCGCGCCGGAAACCGGTCCAGCAGGTGCCCGACAACGATCTGCGCGAAGGAGGCGATGGCCAGCACGATGGCGGCATAGGTCCCCACCGCACCAATGTCACTGGTGATGTCGGCCAGACGCTCCGAGAACAGTTTCGGCAGAACGACGGCGGAGGCATGGAAGATCAGGCCACCGAAAAGGATCGTCAGGGTCAGCGCCAGCGCGACGCGGATCAGGACCGCGCGGGTCAGATCGTGATCCCCCGGATCGGGCACGGTCCGCTTGGCCGCGCGCACGACACCACGTCCCTGTCGGCAGAATGCGACATAGGCCAGCCCGACCAGCACCGCCACGATGCCCGGCACGATGAATGCCGCTCGCCAGCTGGAAATGGCGATCAGCCAGCCGGTCAGAAGCGGTGCCGCCGCCAGCCCCATGTTGCCCCAGACTCCATTGATGCCCAGGGCACGACCGACTTTCTCCTGCCCCTCCACGACCATGGCGATCCCGACAGGGTGATAGATTGCGGCGAAGGTACCGATGGCCCCCAGTCCCAGCATGATCTGCCAGTTCTCGTTGGCAAAACCGGTGGCGATGGACGAACCGCCGATACCGATGAAGAACACGGCGATCATCCCCTGCCGCGACCAGCGGTCGGCCAGCCAGCCCGCAGGCAGCGATCCGACGCCAAACATGACCAGCGCCGGCGTCAGCAGTTCCAGCAGTTCGCGGTACGACATGCCGTCCTGCCCGGCCAGCGCAACAGCCACCGTGGCGAAGATCAGCATGAACATGTGGTCGAAGAAGTGACCCACGTTCAGGAACAGGAATCCCACCCGCTCACGGGAGAAATATCCGGCATTCTGCGGCGATGCGGCAAAGTCAGTCATGCGCTGGAGCATACATGAAAATCACTCACAGCAACTGCCTGGAACGCAGACCCGGCGCGCGCAGAATGCAGACAAGGATTGTCAAAGCCTGTATCATGTCGATCGAAGCAGAGGAGGATTGCCATGCACGTTTCACTGACCGACCGGCTGGACGAATATGTGCGGGATAAGGTCGCGAGCGGCCTCTATAACAACGCCTCCGAGGTGGTGCGCGAAGCCCTGCGCCGCCAGATCGAGCATGAGATGAGCGAGGAGGCGAAACTCGCCCGCCTGCGCGAAGCCATCGACATCGGCTGGGAACAGGCTGAACGGGGTGAGGTCAGCGAACTGAACATCAGGGATATCCTGCGGGAACTTGATGCGGAGCAAGAGTCCGTTGCCTGAAGTCCTTGTTTCAGCCATGGCCCGGGAGGACATCAAGGAGATCGGGCGGTTCTCGCAGCGGCAGTGGGGAAGAATACAGCGGAACGCTTACCTTGGTGAAATGGAAACAGTCATTGCAAGCCTCAGACGAAACAATCCAAGCATTCAAAAGGTCGATCAAATCAGGCCCAGCCTGTTCTCGATCCGGTCAGGTTCTCATGTCGTGTTCTTCAACCGACGCGAGAACGGTGACGCAATAGTCCTGCGGGTCCTGCATCAGCGCATGGACTTCCGCAGACACCTCTGAGCCGCCTCAGTCGTCCTTCTTCTCCACCTTCGGCATCACCGTGCGGATGTGCAGTTCGCGCAACTGCTTCGGGTCCGCGGGTGCCGGGGCGCCCCTCAGCAGGTCCTGCGCCTGCTGGTTCATGGGGAAGGCAACGATTTCACGCAGGTTCGGCTCATCCAGGATCAGCATGACGATGCGGTCGATACCGGGTGCAATGCCACCATGGGGCGGCGCCCCATAGCGGAGCGCGTTCAGCATCCCTGCAAACTGGGTTTCCACTTCCTCCGCCGCGTAGCCCGCGACCTCGAAAGCCTTCAGCATGATGTCGGGACGGTGGTTCCGGATCGCGCCGGAGGACAGTTCGATGCCGTTGCAGACGATATCGTACTGATAGGCGAGGATATCGAGCGGATCCATGGTCTCCAGCGCCTCCATCCCGCCCTGGGGCATGGAGAAGGGGTTGTGGGAGAAATCGATCTTCTTCTCGTCCTCGTTCCATTCGAAATGCGGGAAATCGACGATCCAGCAGAACCGGTACTGGTTGCGGGTGATCAGTTCCAGCTGGTCCGCCAGCTTGATCCGCGCCTTGCCCGCCAGGTTGGCGGCACCAGCGGCCTGATCGCAGGCAAAGAAGACAGCATCCCCGGCTTCCAGCCCGCAGGCGACACGGATGGATTCCACCCGTTCGGCATCCAGGTTGTTGGCAATCGGTCCCTTGGGGCCTTCCGCGCCGAAGATGATGTAGCCAAGACCCGCTGCCCCTTCGCGACGGGCCCAGTCGTTCATGCCATCGAAGAAGGAACGCGCACGCCCCCCTGCCCCCGGAGCCGGGATCGCACGCACCACCGCGCCCTTGTCGATGGAGCGGGCGAAGATGCCGAAGCCACCGCCACGGAAATCCTCGGTCACGTCACGGATATCCATGCTCTCGGCGATGCGCAGGTCCGGCTTGTCGGTGCCATAGCGCAGCATTGCCTCCCGGAACGGGATACGCGGGAAAGGCTTGTCAACGACCGGCCAGTCGGAGAACTCCTCGAACGTGCCCGCCAGGACGGGTTCGATGGCCTGGAACACATCCTCCTGCGTGACGAAGCTCATCTCCATGTCGAGCTGGTAGAACTCGCCCGGGCTGCGGTCGGCCCGCGCATCCTCATCGCGGAAGCAGGGCGCGATCTGGAAATAACGGTCGAAACCGGAGATCATCAGCAACTGCTTGAACTGCTGCGGGGCCTGCGGCAGCGCATAGAACTGGCCCGGATGCACCCTGCTGGGCACCAGGAAGTCGCGCGCGCCCTCGGGGCTGGAGGCGGTCAGGATCGGCGTCTGGAACTCCATGAAGCCTTCGTCGTTCATCCGGCGGCGGATGGCCGAGATAATCCTGGAGCGCATGGTGATGTTGCGATGCATCCGCTCCCTGCGCAGATCCAGAAACCGGTACTTCAGGCGAATGTCTTCCGGGTATTCCTGGTCACCGAACACCGGCATCGGCAGGTCACCCGTGCTGCTCTGCACTTCGACGCTTTCGATCCGCACTTCGATCTCGCCGGTCGGCAGGTCGGGGTTCACCGCCTCCGCGTCGCGCGGCACAACCCGGCCCGTCACCGTGATCACGCTTTCCGCGCGCGCCTGATCGACCTCCGCGAAGCCCACTTCATCAGCTTCGACCACACATTGGGTCAGGCCGTAATGGTCCCGCAGATCGACAAACAGCAGATTGCCATGGTCACGCTTGCGGTGAATCCAGCCGGACAGGCGGACGGAAGTGTTCACGTCGGCGCGGCGCAGGGCACCACATGTATGGGATCGGAAGGCGTGCATCAGCGGAATACCATCTGTTGGAACGGATCGGAGAAGGCGCGCCGGAACGAAGCCCCTATGAACCCGCTTGTCAAGGTTGATCCGCCAGTTCATGCGCCTGCGCGCGTTCCTGCTGGCGAGCACGGCTGATCTGCTATAAGTCACCGCCATGCAGATCATCACCGATACAGAATCACTTCAGCGCTACGTCGACGGGCTTTCCGGGCAGTCGTATGTCGCCATAGATACCGAGTTCCTTCGGGAGAACACCTACTATCCGAAGCTCTGCCTGGTGCAGCTGGCCGGACCGGATGACGAAGGCGCAATCATCGACCCGCTGGCGAACGGGATCGATCTGCAGCCGATGCTGGACCTGCTGGCCGACGAGGCCATCGTCAAGGTCTTTCACGCCGCGCGCCAGGACATCGAGATCTTCGTCAATCTGACAGGTACCGTGCCGACACCACTGTTCGACACCCAGGTCGCGGCCATGGTCATGGGCTTCGGAGAGCAGATTGCCTATGACGCGCTGGTCCGGAAGCTGGCCGGTCAGAGCATCGACAAGACCAGTCGGTTCACCGACTGGTCGCGCCGCCCGCTCAGCGACAAGCAGCTGTCCTATGCCCTGTCCGACGTCACGCATCTGCGCACTGTCTACGAAAGGATGTTGCAGGATCTGGAGCGCACGGGACGTTCATCCTGGGTGGGCGGTGAGATGGCGACCCTGGCCGACCTGAGCATCTATTCCGTCGAACCGGAGGACGCCTGGAAACGGCTGAAGGCGCGCACCAACAAGCCCCGGTTCCTGGCCGTGCTGCGCGAACTGGCCGCCTGGCGCGAGCGGGAGGCGCAACGCCGGGACCTGCCACGCAACCGCGTCATCCGAGACGAGGCCCTGCTGGAAATCGCCTCCGACCCGCCGGAGAGCCGCGAGAAGCTGGCAGCCATCCGCAGCCTGAACCGCAAGATCGCCGATGGCCCGTTCGGTGCCGGGCTGATGGAGGCCGTGAAGAGCGCGCTGGACCAGCCGAAGGAATCCTGGCCAAGGGTGGAGCGCGCGGAACCGCCCGCGCCCGCATTGCTGCCGGTGATCGAACTGCTGAAGGTACTGCTGAAACGCAAGTGCGCGGCACATGGCGTGGCGCAGAAACTGGTCTGTCCGGGACCGGATATCGAGAAGCTGGCGGCAGATGATGCCGCCGACATTCCGGCCCTGAAGGGCTGGCGGCGGGAAGTCTTCGGCAATGATGCCCTGCGGTTGAAGGCCGGTGGCCTTGGCCTGGCCATTCAGGGGCAGGAAGTCGTGGAGATCCCGCTCGACACCACGCAATGAACGTCATCGGCGACGGCGTCGTCGCGCTGATGACATTCGATACCCTGTTGCTGGCTCTCGCGATGGCGCTGGCAGGTCTGACCCGCGGCTTCAGCGGTTTCGGCGCCGCACTGGTCTTCGTGCCGCTGTCCAGCGCCCTGCTGGACCCGAAGATCGCCGTCGTGGTGCTGTGGATGATCAATTCCACCTTTGGCCTGCCCCTGACCCTGCAGGGCATACGCAGCTGCAACTGGCGGGAGATGGTGCCGATCACCATCGGCATCGCCATCGCGACCCCCTGTGGCACCTGGATCCTGGCACATGCCCCGATTGACCAGTTGCGCTGGATCATCGCCCTGATGGTGCTCGCCGCCGTGTTGGCCATGGCGGCCGGCTGGCGGCGGACAAGGCCTGTTCCGACCGCCGGGGTGGTGGGTGTCGGCCTCATGTCCGGCATCGCCGGGGGTATCGCCAGTTTCTATGGTCCGCCGGTGATCCTGTTCTGGGTCGGCGGTGAAGGCGACGCCCGTTCCGTGCGGCACAACGTCAACGCGCTGTTCGCGGTAACGATGGTGATCGGCGGTCTGACATTTCTCGCCTACGGTCTCATCGGCATGGAGCAATTGCTGCTGGCGCTGGTGCTGGGCCCCATCTACGGCGTTGGCCTCTTCGTCGGCGCACGCCTGTTTCCCTTCGCTTCGGAAGCCCTGTTCAGGCGCGCGGCACTTGCGCTTTGCGGTCTCTCCGCACTGGCCGCAATGCCGGTCTGGTAGAGGGACTCGCCGTTCAGACGCTGACGATACGGCTGGTGCAGTCGAAACTGTCGGCCAGACGTTTCAGACGGCTTTCCACCGTCTCTCCGATCAGATCACGCAGCTTGCCCGGCACCGACAGACATAGCTCATCACCATCACGCGTGATCGTGGCACCGGAGAGGGCGGACGGCGCGCCACAGCCAAGCGTCTGCGCCAGCCGCATGGCCGCACCAATGCGGCTGGCCTGGCGGATCATGCCATTGGACAGCAATGCCTCCATCTCCACCACCGCATCGCCACTCGCCTTGTGCGAATAGCGCCGCAGCACCGTGGTGGCGATGAAAGCCCGCTCCGTATGGTCGACGCCCAGCAAAGGTGCCCGCAGCACACGCCGGAAGGCATGCGTTGCGCGATAGTCGGGATGCATGCGCCAACCGATATCCGACAGCACCGACGCCACCCGCCGCAAGCGGGCCTCCGCCGCCGACTCGTCATCGAACAGGGTACTGCACCAGGCAAATATCTCATGCCCGATCCGGGCACCAAAGCGTGTCTCCTGCGCCGCCATGGCCTCAGCCGCAGCCAGCAACGGATCAATGCGCCGGTCCGAACCCGTGAGGGTTTCGAGGTAGGCACCTTCCCGGACACCATGTGCGGAGAAGACCAGACGTTTCGGCCGCAATTGCTCGAGCACAGCGGCGAGTACGGAACAGGCCAGCGGCAGGACCGGCAGCCGTCGCTTGGATACCGTATCAGCGTCCGTAAGGGATTCCGGTGACTGCTGGCTGATCAGGTCGACCAGGGATTGCGCCCGCCCCAGCGGCATCTCGTAGCCCTGCACGATATGCAGCGGATAGCCTCGCCGCTGAATATCCAGCTTTGCCAGCGCCCGCCAGGTGCCCCCCACAACATAGAAATCGCGCCCGGCCATGCTGTCGAGCCAATCGACCTTGCGCAGTTCCTGGCGCACCGCCTTCCGGATTGCCCCGGTTTCAGCGTCGCTGTCGCGAAACCGCAAGGGTCCGACAGGCAAGGTCACGCCCGCACCTGCACGTCCATCGCCGATGGGGGCCAGTTCCAGGCTGCTGCCGCCGAGATCCCCCACGATGCCCTGGGCCTCCGGCAGGCCGAACAGCACGCCATAGGCCGCGAGACGGGATTCCCCCTCCCCCGACAGCACCTCCAGCGTGATACCGCATTCGGTGCGGACCCGCTCGACAAACCCGGGACCGTCCACGGCATCACGGACCGCCGAGGTCGCAAAGGCAACGGTACGGTCGACACCGGTAACCTGCATCATCCAGGCAAAACGCTTCAGTGTGGCGATGGCACTCTGCACCCCTTCGGGGCTGAGGTGTCCGGTCTCCGGCAAGCCCTTGCCCAGGGCGCAGAACGCACGTTCGTTCAGCATGTTGAGCGGCGCGCGCGTACTGTCACCAAAGATCACCAGCCGGACCGAATTGGAACCGACATCAATCACGGCAACACGTTCTGCCGTTCCGACTGCAGCAACCGAATCAGGCATTGTCAGTCGTCATCATCCAGGGTGAGAGAGATCGGGCGTACCCCTTCTTCCAGCGCCTTGCCACGACCGGAAAGGCTCGGGTTGGTCATGAAATACTCATGAGCGCTGAACCCGTCACCAACCACCTTGTCGCGGACATAGGTCCCGTCGGGCTGCATGATCCAGCTCTGCAGGTCGTCCTTCAGATTGGCCAGCATGATCTGATCCAGTACCTGCGCGTGCACGGTCTCGTTCTTCAGCGGCACCAGACTCTCGATCCGGCGATCCAGGTTGCGCGGCATCCAGTCGGCTGAGCTGATGTAGACCTGCGCGTTGCGACCGGGCAGCGGCTCACCATTGCCGAAGACGACGATGCGGCTGTGCTCCAGGAAACGTCCGATGATGCTGCGTACCCGGATATTCTCTGACAGTCCGGGCACGCCGGGACGCAGACAGCAGATACCCCTGACGATCAGTTCGATCTCCACACCGGCCTGACTGGCGCGGTAGAGGCCGTCGATGACATCGGGATCGACCACAGAATTCATCTTTGCCCAGATCGTCGCCGGACGCCCGGCCCGGGCATGTTCGATCTCTGCCTCGATCCCCTGCATGACACGCTGGCGCAGCGTGTGCGGGGAATAGGCCAGTTCCTCCAGCTGTTCCGGCTTGGCGTAGCCGGTCAGGTAATTGAAGATCGCGGAGATATCCCGGCCAAGCGCGGGTTCGTCAGTGAAATAGGACAGGTCGGTGTAGACCTTGGCCGTGATCGGATGGTAATTGCCGGTGCCGAAGTGGGAGTAGGTGCGCAATCCCTCCTTCTCCTTTCGGACCACCATCGACAGCTTGGCGTGGGTCTTCAGTTCCATGAAACCATAGACGACCTGAACGCCGGCGCGTTCCATGTCCCGCGCCCAGCGAATGTTCGCCGCCTCGTCAAACCGCGCCTTCAGCTCGATCAGGGCGGTCACCGACTTGCCGGCCTCGGCCGCCGCAATCAGAGCCTCAACGATCGGCGAGTTGTCCGATGTGCGATAGAGCGTCTGCTTGATCGCCACCACATTGGGGTCTTCGGCGGCCTGCCGCAGGAACTGCACCACCACGTCAAAGCTCTCGAACGGATGATGGATGATCAGGTCCTTGCCGCGGATCGACGCGAAACAGTCACCGCCATGTTCGCGAATGCGCTCCGGGAACCGGGCGTTGTAGGGCTTGAACAGCAGTTCAGGCTTGTCGTCCACGATCACCCGGCGGATATCGGCAAGCGCCAGCATGCCATCGATGTTGATCACATCATCCAGGCGGGCATCGGTCTCCGTCACCACCAGGCGACGCAAACGATCGTTCAGGTCGGCAGAAACCTGCAGGCGGACGATGTGCCCGCGACGACGACGGCGCAGCGCCGATTCGAACGTCCGCACCAGATCCTCGGACTCTTCCTGCACCTCGATGTCCGAGTCACGAATGCAGCGGAACTGCCCCCGGCTGACGATGCTGTAGCCCGGAAACAGGCGCGCCATGTAGAGCGCGATGACCTGGCTGACCTGAATGAAACGTATCCCGTTGCCGGGCAGCCTGACGAACCGCGAAACGTGGTGAGGGATCGGCACCACCGCGTTCAGCAATTCCTTGTCCCCGTCGCGCACCAGTTGCGCGATCATCGCGAGACCCAGGTTCGGAATGAACGGAAACGGGTGCGCCGGATCAATGGCCAGGGGCGTCAGGACCGGCAGGATCTGTTCCAGGAAATGGGTGTCGAGCCATTCCCTTTCCTGCGGCTCCAGTTCGTCAGCCACGACAATGGCAATACCGGCTTCGCGCAACTCCAGTTGCAGCACTTTCCAGCAGTTCTGCTGCTCGACCACCAGCCAATTGGCAAGCTCATCAATCTTCTCAAGCTGTTGCGTGACTGTAAGACCGTCCGGCGAGACGGTCTTCACATCCGCCTGGGTCATGCCCCACAATGCCGCAACGCGCACCATGAAGAACTCGTCCAGGTTGGAGGCGGAAATCGACAGGAACCGCACACGCTCCAACAGCGGATAGCGCGGATTCTGGCATTCCCGCATGACCCGAGAATTGAACTGCAGCCAGGACAGCTCCCGATTTATGAAGCGGTCCGGCGAATCCAGGTCAATGGCAGGCGCGCCGGGCGCGTCCTGGACCGGTTCGATCAACTCAGCTTTGGCCGCGGTCATCATGCATTCCTTCATTTGCGAGACAGACGATGCAACAAGATCGCGAGGAATTACAGCATTTCCCTTGCAGTGATTTGACGCCCCCTGCAACACTCGATCCATGCACCGCCTCCTGCTGCTCCGACATGCCAAGGCTGCCGCCCCTGCCCAGGGCCAGGGTGACCATGCGCGCAATCTGAACCCGCGTGGCCGGGCCGCCAGCCAGGCCATGGGCCAGTACATGGCGCTCAACAACCTCGAACCCGACCTCGTGCTGTGTTCCGATGCCCGCCGAACGCGGGAGACCTGGGACGGTATCGCCAGCAGCGCTGCCTGGCAGGACACCGAAGTCCGCTTTATCAAGGCGCTCTATCTGGCGGAATCCAGCCGTATCGCGCAGATCATAGGTCGGGAGGCCGGTTCGGCACGTACGCTGCTGCTGATCGGGCACAATCCGGGGATCGAGGAACTGGCGGGAATTCTGGCGGACCGGTCGGACAGGGACGCCCGCCGGGAACTGGCAGGCGGAATGGCCACGGCGACACTGGTGGCATTCAACCTCTCCAACGGCTTTGGCAAGCTTCGCCCCGGCACCTGTGCGGTCGACCGTGTCGTCCATCCACGCGCCCTGATGCAGGAATAGGCTGCCCCTCTTGGCTTGGGGCGGTCAGTAAGGGAACCAGCTGACGCCTCAGAGGTGCTTGTCAGCCAGAAATGACCAGATCTCGGCCCCGACCGGAAAGGCACGCGGTGCGGGTCCCAAAAGATCTTCATAGGCGGCAGGAAGCGGACCGCCGCCGGGCCAGCGGTGGCCCATGCCAACGAAAGCATAGAGGCGCAGATCGACATCGTCCCTGCAGCCGAGATGGCGATGGACGTTGAGCGTCACCACCGGATCCCTGCCGGGACCTCCGACGCTGTCGAGAATCTCGGAGGAGCAACCGTTGAGCGCCGAGAACACAGCCATCGTGCGGGCCGTGGACAATGTGCGCCCCCGATCACCGGGGAACATTGCCGCCACAGGCCCGCCATCCCACGGAACCAGCCTGTCCACTGTCCCGTTCATCACCATCATCGGAACCGCCCGCGCTGGCCGACAGTCGTGCTCCGCCGGTTCGGGAAGACTGGCAATGACGGGGACGAAGGCCGCAAAGACATCCGCCGCTTCGCAGGCAAGGCGAAAGGCCATCATGCCGCCATTGGACAGACCGACGACATGGACCCGCCCCGGATCGGTTACCCCTGTCGAGACAAGATGCGCCACAAGCGCCCGCAGGAACCCGACATCGTCAGCGCCACCACCCCCCTGCTTCGCGACGACGACGGGCGAATTTCTTGCGTCATTCCACTGGTTGGCGGCACCCTGCGGATAGACTGTGACAAAGCCCTGCCGCGCGCCGACCTGATGCAGTGCCGTGGTTCGCCGGATCCGCTCCGCCGTGCCGCCCCCGCCATGCAGCACGAATACAGTCGGGGCCGATGCCTGCAGCCCTTGCGGCACATCGACAATGAAACTGCGTGTCCTGCCGTCATGGGCAATCTCATCCGAATGCGCAACGTGAGCATGGCCGCTGACGAAGCAGAGACAGACCAGCAGGAAGCCGAAGACCTTCATCGTGATGCCCTGAGGGACCGTCTGATCTGATTCGCAGTGATCGGTACGCTGACATCAAGCCCGGCTGCGGCTTCCCGGGTCACACCAATGGTCGCAAAGAAGGTGCCGAGCCGGAACGTGGCTGTATCCAGCCGAAACTGACGAAGCTCGCCACGCACCCGGAATCCTGATCGCCCGGAGAACGAAAGTGTATTTCCATCAAACTCGACACCTCCACTGTTGATGTCGGACGGGAAGCTGACGCTCCTCATGAAGGCCCCGACGGCCTGCCACTGGGCGTCGATCCCCTTGCGGCTGGACTCAATCAATTGACCGAACCTGTCCGGAAAGAAGTCATGGTCAAGGGTGCGCGGCGCATAGTCGATCGGCACACCGCTTTCCGCCGAGCGGACGAAGAAGATGAAGGACGTGGGCAGTCCCCTTGCCCCCGCCGTGTAGATGTCAGCGCAAGGCATGGCGATCATGTCTGGATGGAAACGACCGCCGCTGTTGCCCGTGACGCGGTCGACCAGTCGGGTCGGCAAGGGTCGGTTGACGGCGAAGAGATTGCAGTATCCGTCAGGGACGACAACCGAATGCTCCTGCCCGTCCACGTCGAAGGCCAGGATTGTGAAACCAGCAGGCGCACTTCGCCCGGTTCCGGCATCCGGCGGGGGAAGGGTCGGCGCGGCGGCAACCGGCCCCGGGGGACGCTGCACTTTCCTTGGCTCCGATACCGGTCGCGGTGCCGATAGGGCCGGATCTTCCTTTTCCCCCAGCGGTACAGCCTGGGAAGGCCGCCGCGGTACGCCCGTCATCGGGGGGCGCCCCAAGGCATCATCGATTCTGGAGAGCCGCTGCTCCATTTCCGCGTCCGTGGTACCACGGCAAGCCGCCAGGCCCACAAGAACAACAAGCAGGATCAAGGGCATACGCATGTTCACTTCCTGACCTGGCGCAGGGTGGCGAACAGCATCTCGCTGTTCTGTGAAACTGCGGGCGGTGACGGAACCAGATCCACGTTCACAACGCCGACCCCCAGCAGCCGGTCCCCCACTGGCCCCACAAGGAAGTCGGCGAAGTACCAGACATTCCCATCAATGCCATCGACAGGCACCTCCGCCAGCACCTCCAGACGGATCCTGTTGTTCCGGCTGCGCATGTCCAGATGGCCCACGGCAAAGCCGCTGCGCTCGATTCTGCTCACCATCGACTTCAGGAACAGCTCGCGTGCCAGATCGCGGATCTTGCTGTCGCCCTGCTGCCCCAGGATCCGGACCATGCGGGCATAGTCCTCGCCAAGATCTGCGTCGAAGACCAGTGGCACGCCTTCCCGGCGCATCAGTCCCGCGACGACCATCGGAATCGGGAATGCCAATTGCGTCTGCCCTTCCAGCGCGGCGCAGGAAAGGGCGAGCACCTTCATCTCAAGCGTACTGACATCGAACCTTGCCAGAGCCTCCTGCAAGTGCAGGGGTGTGCGCGCGCTGGTGACGCAGAAACCGTCCGGCAGCCTCATGGCCAGCTCATGATCCGTCAGCGGAAAGCTGACGTAGTCGCCGCTCAGTTCGGCAGGGGTCATGGATACGACATTCGGAAGCGGCTCGACAGCGGACTGTCTGGCGGTCGGCGGCACGGACGACGTGGACTGGCACCCGACCGTGATACCGAGCAGCAGGGCAAGAAATCCTCTGACAACCGAGCGCTTCAATCGATTTCTCTCAGATCCATGCGCAGATCGCGCGCTGCCGCCAGCTTCGCGGTACTGCCGGGCACAGTATCGAACTCCACAACCGAGGTAACAAGGAAAACGCCCGCAAGCGGTTCGGCGAGCGCCGCCGCGTTGAAAGGTTCATGACGGCTCGACCGGATCAGCTCACCCGCGGCGGCGACACCAATCCTGTTCTGCTCCGTCGACAGTTCGATATCCGCGATCCGTGCCGGTATCCCTCTTTGATCCAGGATCTCCCGCACCACGTCCAGAACCGCATCGGAACCCGCAAAGGCGTTCAGATAGCGCGCGCTGTTGCGAATGGCCTGCCAGAACACATCACCACCTCCATCGGCAGCAATCGCCTCACCCTCCCGCGTCAGGACACCGAAGGCGAGCACGCGCAGGCCGTGATCCTGCCGGACATTCGACAGAAGCCCGTTGATCCGGTCACAGGGTACCGCCAGCGCCTTCACGTCCACCCCGCGCTGGCGAACCAGTTCCAGATCACGCCGCAGGCTCTCCGCAGTGGCTGAACCGGGAAACAGCACATCGCAGTAGCCCGTTGGCATGTCGAAGGCGAAATTCGCGGAACCCGCCCGAAACCGCACTTCCTCCGCCGATGCAACACCCAGCAGGACAAGACACGTCAGCGCGGCGCCAACCAGGGTCCGGATCAAATCGAAGCCTCTTCGTCGAACAGGCCGTAGGTCAGGCGCTTCACGACATCCAGGGCACGGATCTCGGCCTGGGTGCTGCGGTCTGTTGTGAAGGAAATCTGGACCTGCAGGCCATCAACCACGGTCTTGGCGAAGACCTGAACCAGGTCACGGGAGCTGCCGGACAGCACGTGACGGTAAGGAAGGCGAAAGTAGGCGGCATATGTATCACTGCCGACCAGTTCCATCCGGGCATCTCCTTCGACGCGGCGGGACTTGTGACTCCCCCTGCTCGCGAAGAATTCCTCCAGCTTCCGCTGTGTCTCCTTGCCATCCTCGGTGACGTCAAGGTCATCCCATGCCTTGATGATCGCATCGATGTAGGTCGCCCGACCGCCCTCGAACCGCTTCGGCGCGCCATCGGGCATGAAGACCGAGACTTCGCCCTCGGCCGCGAGCTTCAGGATGACGCTGGACTGGATCGCCTGATAGTCACTGCAACTGATGAAATAGGCGACCTTGCGCCAATTGCCCCCCGCCGCGTCGAATGCCGCCCATATCCGCCCCTCGAAATCATTGGCATAGCGCCCGCGCGGCACCAGACAATAGTTGCCGTCCAGTTCGATGCGCAGGGGCGTTGTGCCGGCAACGGCAGCGGTCACCCGGGCTTCCCGCGGCTCCGGAACGCCGGTGGTGGTCTGGCAGCTTGCCAGGCCCATCAGCATCAATGCAACGACAGGCAGCAGGATCGGTTTCATGGTCTCGGGTCACTCCAGATCAGCATGCAACCCAGAGTGACACCAACTGCAACCTTCGTCGAGTAGCGGCTGCGCGGGCTATCGCGCCATGGCCAGCGAGAACCCGAGGTGGGCACCGCCATCGACCATCACGAACTCACCCGTCACCAGTTCGGAACCCTTGATCAGCCAGAGAATGATCTCCGCATTGTCCTCCGGTGTCGAAACCCGCTGCAGCGGCAACGACCGCTGCTGGTTGGCGAGCAACTGGTCATACTTCTCCTTGCCCATGCCATTCTCCAGCCAGCGGGACTGGATCATGCCCGGACAGATCGTGTTCACCCGGATCTCCGGCCCCAGCGAGCGGGCGAGCGACATGGTCATGGTGTTCAGCGCCCCCTTCGACGCCGCATAGGCCATGCTGGACCCGATACCGGTGACGCCCGCGATGGACGAGACATTGGTGATGGAGGCCTTGCCAGCAGATCGCAGGTGCGGCTCCGCCCATTTCGCCATCTGGTAGGGGCCGATGACGTTGACGGCATAGATGTCCTGGAAATCCTGCGCAGTCAGGGCAGACAGGTCGTTCTGGTCGGCGAACTTGGTCGTGCCCGCGTTGTTGACCACGTGATTGAGCTTGCCCCACTTGTCGACAGCGGCATCGACGAGCTTCTTGCAGTCCGCGTCCTCCGCCACATTGGCCTGGACCGTGATCGCCTCGACCCCCAGATCGCGGCAGGCCTGCGCGGTCTCCTGCGCCTCCTTCTCGCTGCGGGTATAGTTGACAACGACATTGCAGCCGTCCGCTGCCAATGCCCGCGCGACGGCGGCACCAACGCCGGTGGCCGATCCTGTAACGATGGCCGCCTGGCCCTTGAGATCAATCATGATGTCCTCCCTCTCACGTCACTTTCCCCTGTCAGGGACCAAGAACCATAGGAATGCAAGTACTTCTGCCGCGATGATGGTCAGCAGCCCCACCTGATACCCCTCGCTGGCATAGCCGCCCAGCACCGTACGCGGATACTGGTCGATCACCCAGCCAATGCCGGAGGCGGTGGCGAAGACGCCGATGAAGACGAACACGTTCAGCGCTGTGTTCACCCGCCCGGCCAGTTTCAGATCGAAGCGTCCGCACAACAGCGGGAACGCCAGGGCGGAGATGTTGGAACTCAGGCCCAGCAGGATCCAGGGCCAATGCGCCTGCGGATCAACCTCCATGGCGATGGAGCCCTGCGCCAGCAGCAGGCCCAGCACCCCGCCCCCCATCACCATGCCCAGGGGCACGCCGCGCCGGGTGAGAACATCCGCGACCACGCCGCCGGCCACGAAACCGACGGTCAGCGCGATGGAGAGGGTCTGCAGATAGACAGCAACGCCAGCCTGTTCGAATCCGGCCACATCCTTCAGCCACAGCCCCGCCCACTGGGTATGGATCGCCATGCCGGTCGACATGGTCAGCACCGCAATCGGCGCGATGCGCCAGAAGAAGCGACTGCTGTAGATCCGGCGCAGGCTGCCGAGCAACTCCCGGAAGGGAATGGGGGAGGTGCTGCCCGGCTTTTCCGGGACCACGACGAAGATTAGCATTGCAGCAGCGACGGTCGCGGCAGCGATGTAGAAGAACAGTTCCTGCCAGCCCAGGCCGACGTCACCCAGCAGAAACTCCACCGGCGTCGTGGCGGTCAGCGCACCAAGACCGCCAAGGCCCAGCAGACAGCCGTTGACCAGCGGCCAGCGCGACTGCGGGAACCAGAGCGTGATAGCCTTCAGGGAGCCCATCAGGCCGCCCGCGCAGCCGAGGCCGATCATGGCCCGGCCGATGACCAGCGTCTCGGCATTCTCACCCAGTCCGAAGACCACGGCACCCGAGGCGGCAATCAGCAGCAGCACCGACTGACAGCGCCGCGGCCCGAACCGGTCCAGCATCATGCCAAGCGGCAGCTGGGCCAGCCCGAAGGCCAGGAAATAGGCAGCACCGACAAGGCCCAGCACATCGGCATCCAGCGCCAGATCGTGTCGTACGCGATCACCGATCAGCGATGGCAGGGCGCGATAGAGATAGGAAAGGAAATAGCCCGACGCGAAAGGCAGGAACACGATCACGATGATGCGTATCCATTGCGCGCGTGTCTGCTCCGCCCCGTCTGCCGCGACGGGCGCTGCTGTATCTGAACCGTTCACTGACGTCTCCTCGACCCGCCGCCGGTTGTCCCGGCGATCAACTGCTGGTCGTTATAGCGCGCTGCACCGGACGGAGCCATGCCACATGGCACAGCCCCCCATTGCCAAATGCGACATGCCGCAGGCAAGCTTCAGCGATGAACGCACGTTTCAATCCGTTGCTGACCGGCCTGACGGGACTGCTCGCTTTCGCGCTGACGGTGATGGTGACGGCATCAATGGCGCAGCAGGGTGGAACCTATCGCCCCGATGTTACCGTCTACACCGAAGGCGGCGCGCCTTGCGCCCTGAACGGCAGCTTTCTGGCGGATGCCATTTCGCGCAAGCTGGCCCAGCGCCAGGCTCGCCCACCGATCAGGACAAGGATCTTCGTCCGTGTGCGCTCGGTCTGGAAGTTCGATGGCTGTCACGACAGGCTGGACGTCTATTACAGCACCCGGCGGTCGCGGGGCAGCAACACCACCGAGACCTTCTACACCCCGCATTCCAGTCATCATCAGCAGGTGGCCCCGCCGGATGCCCGGACGGAACGGTATGAAGGAGCCACCGACGCGGCCATAAGGCTGTTCGACCGCACCAACCAGGATCTCAACCTGATTCCGATGAACTGAGGGTGAGTGCCTGGATCAGGCTGAAGGTCCATTCCAGCGCAGCGCGAGCATCGTCAGGTCGTCGGACTGGCCCTGATCGCCGACGAATTCACCGATGGACCTGTTGATCCCGTCCAGCATCGCCTCGATCCCTGCATTGTGCGGTGTTCGTGTGACGGCCCGATCCAGCCGTTCACCGCCGAACTCGTCGCGATGGGTGTTCAGGGCTTCGGTCACGCCGTCGGTGACGATCAGCAGGGTCGCACCGGGTGTCAGGAATATCTGGCCGCTTTCGTACTCCATGTCCTCGAAGGCACAGAGCGGAGGCCCGCCAACGCGTGGGCTGTGTGTCGGTGCTGTACTGTCCACCGCAATGATGCGTGCAGGCTCGTGGCCCGCGTTGCAGAAATCGACGACACCGCTTCTGGCGTCGAGAATACCGGCGAAGCATGTCACGAACTGGCTGTCATGTTCCTCGCGCAGCAACTCGCGACTGACTTCCCCCACCACGTCGCCGATGGCGCGGTCCTGACGCAGTACGGCACTTTTCATCATCACCTTGGTCATGGCCATGAGCAGGCTGGAAGTGACGCCCTTGCCACAGACATCGCCGACCATGAAGAACAGCCGGTGGTCGTCGATCATGAAGAAATCGTATAGGTCACCTGTCATCTCCTCCGCCGAGCGATGGGTGACAGCGAGGCCGAACCGGGCATCCCCCCTTGAGAGGTTCCCCGGTTCGGGCAGCAGGCGAAGCTGGATACGACTGGCCGCCGCCATTTCGGACCGGCGCTGCATGACCTCCATGCGATGCGCTTCCCTGTCTACCATGACACGCACCCCGGCGCGGAAGATCAGCCAGTTCATGCGGACAACGATTGACGCCGTGACGACAAACCCGATCGCCGTCATGATCTTCTGCAAGGCCGAAACTGCCGGATCGCCGGTCAGCGCGCCATAGAGCGAGGCGGCAATCATCGGCCCGAGAAAGGCGATGGTCATCCGTGGCACCATGTAGGTAGAGGCCAGGGTCATCCCCGCGAGACACAGTGCCATCACCGCGAAGGTCGTGCGCCCCACGGAATCATCCAGCGGCATGACGAAGACGACGGCCCAAGCAAAATGGCATCCGACGGCTGCGGCCCAGAGCAGGGTGGCCCGCCTGAATGCCGCCCCACTGACCAGGGCCGGCCGCCCGGTCCGTTGCCGCCAGAACCTGAGAAGACTGAGTGAGAGCAGGATCGTCAGGATACCGACCCAGATTGCGCCGCCTGCCAGCGGGATGTGGACCCAGTACTTGCCGATCCCCAGGGCGGCGAATGCGTACAGGACGATGACGATACCGGGCGTCAGCCGCTGCATCGCGATTTCCTGCTGCGCCCGCAGTTCGCCCGCCAGTGTCGGCAAATGCACCGTATCGTCCGCCTGCGCCAGATTGCGGGGTGTGCCCGATTCCTGGTCGCGGGCGGCCATCACCCGGCTTGCCTCTCGGCGTCTATTTCCTCTCGCAGCATCTCCAGCTCAAGCCAGCTTTCCTCCGCCAACTCCTTCTCCGCTTCCGCGGCGCCGAGCCGGTCGGTCGCCGCCTGGAACCGGTCCGGGTCTCGCCTGAACAGTCCGGCATCAGCCAGTTCCTGCGTCAGGGTTTCCATTTCCTGCTCCAGTTCCGCGATCCGGCCCGGCAGGGTGTCCAGTGCGTGCTGCTGCTTGAACGACAGCTTGCGCCGCTGTGGCATTGCCTTCGGCGTGGACCTTGCCCTTGGCGCGGCACGCGCAGCGGTCGCGGTGACCTTCTCCGGTCGTTTGCCGCGCTGGGTCAGCATGTCGGAATATCCGCCGGGATAGCGTTGCCAGACACCATCCCCTTCCGCCACCAGAACCGCATCCGCAACGCGGTCGATGAAGTCGCGGTCATGGCTGACCAGCAGCACGGTGCCGCCATAGTCCCCGAGCAGTTCCTGCAGCAGGTCCAGCGTCTCGATATCCAGATCGTTTGTCGGTTCGTCCAGGATCAGCAGGTTCGATGGCCGCGCCAGCGCCCGCGCCAGCATCAGCCGCCCCCTCTCCCCGCC
Organism: Minwuia sp.; assembly: GCA_029213165.1. GTDB lineage: Bacteria > Pseudomonadota > Alphaproteobacteria > Minwuiales > Minwuiaceae > Minwuia. The sequence goes on along the minus strand of JARGNO010000030.1, from coordinate 22,497 downwards.
CGACAGGGCATGGATCGGGGTGCGCATCTGCTTCGGATCGAACAGGAAGTCCTTCATGTAGCTGACCACATGCCGTGACTGGCCATTGACCATCACCGCATCGCCGCCGCCACCGGTCAGCGCATCCATCAGGCTCCAGTCCGGCGAAAGGCTCTCCCGGCGCTGGTCCAGGCTGGCGGTTTCCAGTGCCGTGCCCAGCCGCACCGTGCCGCTGTCCGGCTCGATCTCGCCTGTCAGCAGCCGCAGCAGGGTGGTCTTGCCCGCCCCGTTCGGTCCGACAATCGCCAGTGTCTCGCCGCGCAGCAGCCGCAGGTCCAGATCGCGCACCACGGGCGGCGTATCACCCCAGGCACGGCTCACACCCTTTGCCTCGGCCACCAGCTTGCCCGAACGCTCCGCCTCCGCTGCCGCCATGCGCACATTGCCCTGCGCGCGCTCGAAGTTGCGTCGCTCCGACCGCAGCGCGTGCAGGTTCCTGAGCCGTCCCATGTTGCGCTTGCGCCGGGCGGTCACACCCTTGTGCAACCATTCCGTCTCGGAGACGATCTTGCGGTCGAGGCGGTGAAGTTCCTGCTCCTCCGCCTCCAGCACCTCGTCACGCCAACTCTCGAAGGCGGCGAAGCCCCGGTCCAGTCGCCGCGTCCGCCCCCGGTCCAGCCAGATCGTGGTGCCGGAGAGATTCTCCAGAAAGCGCCGGTCATGACTGATCAGCACCATGGCGGAGCGCATCGACTTCAGTTCCGCCTCCAGCCACTCGATGGCAGGCAGGTCAAGATGGTTCGTCGGCTCGTCAAGCAGCAGGATGTCCGGTGACGGTGCCAGCACCCGCGCCAGCGCCGCGCGGCGCGCCTCCCCGCCCGACAGATGCGCCGGATCGGCAGTCTCGCCGAGACCCAGCTGTTCCAGCAGGGAAATCGCCCGATAGGGATCATCGCCCGGTGCCAGCCCGTCGGTCACGAAATCCAGTACCGTCGCGTGGCCGGACAGATCCGGCTCCTGCGGCAGGTAGCGCAGCGTGGTGCCCGGTTGCAGGAAGGAATCCGCGCTGTCCGCCTGCACGATGCCGGCAACGATCTTCAGCAGGGTGGACTTGCCGGAGCCATTGCGCCCGACCAGCGACACCCGCTCCCCCGCGGAGACGACGATCTCCGCACCGTCGAGCAGGGGCTTGCCGCCGAAGGTCAGGTGTACGTCGCGCAGATGCAGAAGTGGTGGTGCCATGGCGCGCAGTCTTAAGGCCAGTGACCCTCCGATGGAAGAGCACCACGCTTGAGAAAGTCACTCAGATGGCTAGATAGATCGGACTGACTTGTCCGACCCCATTCGCCGCTGGAGCCTGCCTGCATGATTTCGCGTTTCTATGACTGGCTGGAATCGCGGGTCGACGTCTTCCCGGATTCATCACCGGACCAGCCGCCGTCACGGCTGGCCGGTTTCGTGTGGTATTTCACCAGACCCTTCCTGCCACTGATCCTCGCAAGTTCCTGCTTCGCGATTTCCATCGCGGTGGTGGAGGTTCTGATGTTCTCGATGCTTGGCAACATCGTTGACTGGCTCACCGCGACGACGCCGGACCGCCTCTGGTCCGAACATGGTACGTCACTGATCCTTGTCGGCCTGATGGTCGTCGTCCTCTACCCCCTGCTCGACCTGATCGGAGAGTCGATCAGCCATCAGGGACTCTACGGCAACTTCGCCATGCGGACGCGCTGGGTGGCACATCGGTACCTGCTGCGCCAAAGCATGGCCTTCTATCAGGACGACTTCGCGGGCCGGATTGCCGCGCGCATGATGCAGACGGCACTGGCCGTGCGCGAGGTGGTGCTGAAGATGTCGGAGATCCTGCTGTATGTGGCGGTCTATTTCGTCAGCGCCCTGGTGCTGTTTGCCAGTTCCGACTGGCGGCTGGCACTGCCGATGCTCGGCTGGCTGGTGGGATACGCCATTATCCTGCGGATCTACATTCCGAAGCTGGCCCAGGTATCCAGGGCACAGGCAGACGCCCGCGCCGATGTGACGGGCCGTGTCGTCGACAGCTATACCCATATCGGCACAGTCAAGATGTTCGCGGATTCACGATACGAGGACCAGTACGCCCGCAAGGGCATGACCCGTTTCCTTGGCACCGTCTACCGCCAGATGCGGCTTTCGACCGGCCTGTCCGTCACCCTGACGTTCCTGAACGCGCTGCTGATCTTCAGCATCGGTGCCACGGCCATCGGCCTCTGGACCGGCGACCTGATCACCACCGGCGCCATCGCCTTCGCGGTTGGCCTTGTGCTGCGCCTCATCGGCATGTCCACATGGATCATGTGGGAGGTTGCAGGCCTGTTCGAGAACATCGGCGTCGTGATGGATGGCGTCGATACCATCGCGCAGGCACGCAGTGTCGTGGACCGACCCGACGCGAAGCCCCTGGAGGTGCGGACCGGCGAAATCGTCTGGCAGGACATCCGCTTCAACTACGGCAAGGTACTGCCTGAACAGACCACCAACGTGATCGATGGCCTGTCACTGACCATCAGACCGGGCGAGAAGGTCGGGCTGGTCGGCCGATCCGGTGCCGGCAAATCCACGCTGGTGAACCTGCTGCTCAGGTTCCATGACCTGGAAGGTGGGCGCATCCTGATCGACGGCCAGGATATTGCGGGCGTCCAGCAGGACAGCCTGCGGGCCGCCATCGGCATGGTCACGCAGGACACGTCCCTGCTGCACAGGACCGTGGCGGAGAACATCGCCTATGGCCGTGCCGATGCCACGCGGGAACAGGTGATCGCTGCGGCACGCAAGGCGGAGGCCCATGACTTCATCTCCGAACTGGAGGACCTGAAGGGCAACAGGAGCTATGACGCCCATGTGGGAGAGCGGGGCGTAAAGCTGTCCGGGGGCCAGCGCCAGCGCGTCGCCATTGCCCGTGTCCTGCTGAAGGACGCGCCGATCCTGATCCTGGACGAAGCCACCAGCGCCCTGGACTCGGAGGTCGAGGCCGCCATCCAGCAAAGCCTCTACAACCTGATGGAAGGCAAGACCGTACTTGCCATTGCCCACCGCCTGTCAACGATAGCCGCCATGGACAGGCTGGTGGTGATGGATCAGGGCCAGATCATCGAACAGGGCACCCATGCCGAACTGATCCGCCGTGATGGCCTCTACGCCGAACTCTGGGCCAGGCAGTCCGGTGGCTTCCTGGCCCGGGAAGAGGTCGCCTGAACTCAGCCGCCCTGCGCCAGCAGCACGGCCGCGATCATGTAACAGGCTGCAGCACCGGCAGAGGTGAGCGTCCGCAGGTGGTTCAGTGGCAACCAGCCACGGACATAGCCCGGCCAGTAGGCCTGTGCCTCGGCACCGGCAAGGGGCATCCGGTCCAGGGTCTGGTTCATCGGGACATTGCCGACCGCCGTCGTCCCGAAGACACCGAAGACATAGAGACCGCCGGCGACGACCAGCCAGGGTGTAGCCTCCCCCACCGAGAGGAGAGGCGCACCGATGGCAACGACGACCGAAACCGGCACCATTGCCATCAGAAGCACAAGGAAGACGGAGCGATAGACTGTCCGGTTGATGAGTTGCATCGCCGCGCTGCCCGCCGCCGCGTCGGCACGGCGAAGCGACGGCATGACAAGATCGGAGAAGGTGAGAAAGACGCCCGCCACCAGCGCGCTTGCCATGGCAAGCGCAAGCAGGCCCCAGGTCACGAGTTCGGTGTTCATCAGATATCCCCTTCCCTGCGGTTCAATGCGAAATGGCGACGGCGCGTTGCGTGTAGCGCCGGTCCGCAAGCTGACGGGCGAGAAACCCGGCAACCTCGGCACGGGAGATCTTCAGCTTCAGGCGCTGCTCCTTCCCGTCAAAGCCTTCGCGGTAGTTCGCCGTGTCAGGCCCATCCGTGAAGGCACTGGGGCGGACAATCGTCCAGTCCAGTCCGCTGGCCCGCACCAGGCTTTCCTGCAGTTCGTGATCCAGGAACACCGGTCGCAGCAGCAGCCCGAACATGATCCGTTTCCAGAAGAAGTTCAGGTTGCTCCAGCTCTCGTGCGCGCCAAGCGTCGACTGGCAGATCAGCCGGGCGACACCGTGCGCCTGCATGCCCCTGATGACATTCATCGTGCCAACGGAGCGGACGACGCTCCTGCGCGACATGCCGGCGCCAAGCGTCACGACGACCGCATCATGCCCTGCGATAGCGTCCGACACCGAGGTCTCGTCAGCGACATCGCCGGCAATGCGCACCAGGGCCGGATCACTGATCTCCAGCTTCTCCGGATGACGCGCGAAGGCGGTTACCCGGTGTCCGTCACCCAGCATCCTGCGCACCGCCAGGGCACCAACAGTTCCGGTCGCACCAAAGATGATGACATTCATTTTCGTTCTCCTGTTTCGCTGTTCACGTCACTTGACATAGTGTCAAGTTGACACCATGTCAAGTGAAGTCATACTGAACCCATGGCAACAGAGAAGAACACCACCCGGGACCGGATCCTGGAGGCCACCCTGAACCTGCTGCAGGCGGGCGGAGGGGGCGGCGTACGCATGTCGGACATTGCTTCGACGGTCGGCATAAGCCGGCAGGCGCTGTACCTGCATTTTCCCAATCGTGCCGACCTGCTGGTCGCGGCCAGCCGTCATGTGGATGACAAGAACGACATCGAAGGGCGACTGGTACCCAGCCGGACGGCGAAGACGGGTCGGGAGCGGCTGGCGGCATGGATCGGGGCCTTCGGCAATTACATTCCGATCATTCACGGCGTGGCCAAGGCCCTGCTGGCCATGAAGGATACCGACACGGCGGCGATGACGGCGTGGAACGACCGGATGCAGGCCGTGCGGCAGGGCTGCGCAGCGGCTGTCGATGCACTGGAGGCGGATGGGGATCTGTTCGACGGATTGACGTCAGAGGAAGCGACCGACTGGTTGTGGATGCTGGTTTCAGTGAGGAACTGGGAGCATCTCTGCCGTGAATGCGGCTGGTCGCAGGCGCGGTACATCGAGGTCATGCAGCAGACAGCCGCCAGAACCCTGATCGCGCGCTGAGTGCCGCCAGACGCAGAAGGCCCGACCGTCTGACGGGCCGGGCCTTCCACTACTCGGGCCTTGGAACCGGGTCAGGCGAGATCGAAGCGATCCGCATTCATCACCTTGTTCCAGGCCGCCACGAAGTCGCTGACGAAGCTCTCCTTTGCGTCATCCGAGGCGTAGACTTCGGACAGCGCGCGCAACTGCGAGTTGGAGCCGAAGACAAGATCGGAACGTGTGCCCGTCCACTTCACGGCGCCGGAACTGCGGTCGCGGCCTTCGAAGATGCCCTGCCCTTCCGCGACTTCCTGCCACTCCGTCCCCATGTCGAGCAGGTTGACGAAGAAGTCGTTGGTCAGGGTTTCGGGACGATCGGTGAAGACACCATGCGCGGTTTGTCCCGTGTTGGCGTTCAGCACCCGCAGGCCGCCGACCAGCACAGTCATCTCCGGCGCGGACAGGGTCAGCAGTTGCGCCCGGTCGATCAGCATCTCCTCCTCGGAGACCGTGAACTTCCGCTCCAGATGGTTGCGGAAACCATCCGCGCGGGGTTCCAGGACGCTGAACGAGTCGACATCGGTCTGCTCCGCCGAAGCATCCGTGCGGCCGGGAGCGAAGGGCACTTCGACATCATTGCCCGCATCCTTCGCTGCCTTCTCGATCGCCGCACAGCCGCCGAGCACGATCAGGTCGGCCAGCGAAACCTGCTTGCCGTCCGTCCGGCCCGCGTTGAACGACTGCTGCACCTGCCCGATTACCCCAAGCACCTTCGCCAGCTGTTCCGGCTGGTTCACCGCCCAGTCCTTCTGCGGTGCCAGGCGGATACGCGCACCATTGGCGCCACCGCGCATGTCGGAGCCACGGAACGTCGAGGCCGAGGCCCAGGCCGTGGAGACAAGTTCCGCAACCGACAGGCCGGAGGCCAGCAACTGTGCCTTCAGTCCGGCAATGTCGGCAGCGTCGATCAGCGGATGCGTGACCTCGGGCACCGGATCCTGCCAGAGCAGTTCCTCCGCCGGAACATCCGGGCCGAGATAGCGGGCGCGCGGACCCATGTCGCGATGGGTCAGCTTGTACCAGGCACGGGCGAAGGCATCGGCAAAGGCCTCGGGATCCTTGTGGAAGCGGCGCGAGATCTTTTCGTAGGCCGGATCCATGCGCATCGCCATGTCAGCGGTGGACATCATCGTCGGCACCCGCTTCGATGCGTCATCGGCGGCTGGCGCCATGTCCTTCTCCGCCACATCCTTCGGCTGCCACTGCCAGGCACCGGCCGGGCTTTTCACCAGTTCCCACTCGTAGCCGAACAGCATGTCGAAATAGCCCATGTCCCACTGCGTCGGGTTCGGCGTCCAGGCGCCTTCCAGGCCACTGGTGATGGCGTCACCGCCCTTGCCGGAGCCAAAGCTGTTCTTCCAGCCGAAGCCCATCTCCTCGATGGCGGCACCCTCCGGTTCGGCACCGACGTTCTCATCAGGGCCGGCGCCGTGGCACTTGCCGAACGTATGACCGCCAGCGACCAGAGCCACCGTTTCCTCGTCATCCATCGCCATGCGGGCGAAGGTCTCGCGAATGTCGATCCCGGATGCGACCGGGTCAGGCTTTCCGTTCGGCCCTTCCGGATTGACGTAGATCAGGCCCATCTGCACAGCCGCCAGCGGCTCTTCCAGATCGCGTTCCCCGCTGTAGCGCTTGTCGCCCAGCCATTCGGCCTCATTGCCCCAGTAGATATCCTCCTCAGGCTCCCAGATATCGACACGACCACCACCGAAACCGAAGGTCTTGAAGCCCATCGATTCCAGCGCGCAGTTTCCGGCCAGGATCATCAGGTCGGCCCAGGAGATGCTGTTGCCGTATTTCCGCTTGATCGGCCAGAGCAGCCGCCGCGCCTTGTCGAGGTTGCCGTTGTCAGGCCAGCTGTTCAGCGGTGAGAAACGTTGCGAACCCGAGCCCGCGCCACCCCGGCCATCGGCGATGCGATAGGTGCCTGCACTGTGCCAGGCCATGCGGATGAACAGGCCGCCGTAGTGACCGTAGTCGGCCGGCCACCAGTCCTGTGAATCGGTCATCAGCGCATGCAGGTCCTGCTTCAGCGCCGCGAGATCCAGACTCGTGAAAGCCTTCGGGTAATCGAATCCCTTGCCCAGCGGATCGGAACGTTCCGAATTCTGATGCAGGATCCGAAGATTCAACTGGTTTGGCCACCAGTCACGGTTGGTCGTCCCGCCCGTGGCGCCACTGGTGTTTGCCCCGTGCATGACCGGGCATCCGCCGGATTGCGGTTTTGCTGTATCAGCCATCGTTCGCTCCCATCCTGATTGTTGTCAGCCGCGTGGCAGCGCTTAACGAAGCGCCGCCATTCATTTCACGATCAGAGGATACCAGCGCCGAATGATCAGATGAAATTGCATCTTTTGATCGATCTGATAATTTTTCCTGATGATGAACCTGACCTTCAGACAATTGCGCTATTTCGATGCCCTGGCCCGGCACGGACACTTCGGGCGGGCGGCGGAGGCCTGCGCCATTTCCCAGCCTGCCTTGTCCATGCAGATCAAGGAGATGGAGGAAACGCTCGGCACCACGCTCGTGGAGCGGGGCGCAAGGCAGATCCGGTTGACCCGGTTCGGTGAGGAAACCGCACAGCGGGTGACCGGCATCCTGCGTGCCATCGATGAACTCGGTGACATGGCGCGCGCGTCACGCGACAGGCTTGTCGGGCGGTTGCGCATCGGCATCATCCCGACAATCGCGCCCTATCTGCTGCCGACCATCGTGGAGACACTGACGGAGTTGCATCCGGATCTCGACCTGATGATCCGCGAGACCCTGACCCCGACCCTGATCCAGGAACTGCGGGAGGGGCAGTTGGATACGGCCATCGTGGCCCTGCCTGTCTCCGAACCCACCCTGACAGAGGCGCCTCTTTTCGAGGAGAAGTTCCTGCTGGTGCGGCCTGCCGGTGATGCGGATTCCCCGGTCCCCGACAGCGAGATGCTGCGGGAAATGCGCCTGCTGTTGCTGGAGGAAGGCCACTGTTTCCGCGACCAGGCCCTGTCGTTCTGCAATCTCGCATCCTCCGCGCCGCGGGAGACACTGGACGCGAGTTCCCTCTCCACGCTGGTGCAGATGGTCGGCGCGGGCTTCGGGGTCACGCTGGTTCCGGAGATGGCCATGACGGTCGAAACCCGATCCGCGCCGGTCGCTGTCGCACGATTTCCGGACCCGCAGCCCGCGCGGACGGTGGGCATTGTCTGGCGGCGGACAAGCCCGCTCGCCGGGCAACTGCAGGGCATAGCAGACGCGGTTCGGAACAGGACCGGCACCGCCGAGTGGTCCGGGACAGCACAGCCGGACAGTTCAGTCGTCGCGTGTGACTGAATCGATCCGCCCGGCGTCCAGTACCGTAGAGGCGTCGGATTGCCCTGCATCCAGCATCTCCGCGACCCGCTCCAGCGATGAAACCAGTTGCGCCTGCTCCCAGTCCGAAAGGCTCTGAAAGGAGCGGACGTAGCGCTGCTGCTGTGCATCGGGTGCCTGCCGCAGACAGTCCCTGCCCCTGTCGGTAATCATCACATGGGTCTGACGGCGGTCGATTTCCGATGGCTGGCGCCTTACAAGCCCCTGCGCCACCAGCTTGTCCACCAGTGACGTGACCGTCGCCTGCCCAACCCGCATCTGCTGGGCGAGTGCCTTCGGAATCACGCCGTCACGCTGCTCCACGATCTGAAGCACGCGCAACTGGGCTGGTGTCACCCCCGCCGACTGCGCGAGTTCACGCGAGAAGGCCTCCGTGGCACGCAGGATGCGCCGAAGCGCAATCAGGCTGTCGTCAGTTCTGTTGTGGGAGGCCCTGTCCATCAGGAAAATATGAAGAAAATGCAGATTTATTTCAACTGATCAAATTAAAACGACAAGTCGAAACAATTCTCGGGACTGTATTCACACCTCCCCGGGGATGTATCCAGATCGGTCACCGGCGCCATATCGTGCGGCATATGGTGGTCTGCGCGCGAAATATCCAATGCAACGGTTGATATCCTGTGCGGTTCAATATATTTCGCTTATCGAAGTAATTTGGAGTTCAGGAACAATGTCCATTTCCAGTGACCGCGAACCGGTATCCAGCAGGCCTGCGCGCCTGCCAGCCCTGCGCAAGCCCGTCGCAACCGACGGCCCCGCGATCTGGGCGCTGGTGAAGGAATGCGCGCCACTCGACGAGAATTCGATGTACTGCAACCTCATCCAGGCGGAACATTTCCGGGATACCTGCGTGGTTGCCGATCTGGATGGCGACATCGTCGGCTGGATCTCCGGCCACATGATTCCGAACGACGACGCCTTCTTTGTCTGGCAAGTGGCTGTCAGCCCGCGCGCCCGCGGTCTCGGACTGGGAAAGAAGATGCTGATGCACCTTCTTCAGCGTGACGCCTGCGCAGATGCGGCCGAACTGAAGACGACGATCACCGAAGACAATGAAGCCTCCTGGGCGTTGTTCAGAAGCCTCGCCAGGACCGCAGGCGGCAAGATCAGGGACAAGCCCCATTTCGAGGAAGATATCCATTTCGAGGGGCAGCAGGACACCGAGCATCTGGTGACCATCACCCTGCCGGGAGAAGTCACGCTCGAACGCGCGGCCTGACCTCCTTACCCGTTTCCGACATCCAGAAAGGATCAGCCCATGCCCAATGACATGGACCATACGACAGGTGTGTTTTCGCGCCGCGAGAGTGCAGCGCGCTCCTATTGCCGCGCCATCCCCGCCCTGTTCACGCGCGCAAGCGGATCGGAGCTGTTCGACGCCGACGGCAATCGATACATCGACTTCCTTGCCGGCTGTTCATCGCTGAACTACGGCCACAACGACCCGGACATGAAGGACGCCCTGATCGCGCACATCGCGGGCGACGGTGTTGCACAGGGCCTGGACCTGCATACAGACGCAAAGCTTGCCTTCCTGCAGGCCTTCGATGAATGCATCCTGAAACCGCGGGCCATGGACCACCGTGTCATGTTCACCGGCCCGACCGGCGCCAACGCCGTGGAAGCCGCCATGAAGATCGCCCGCAAGTCCACCGGGCGAACCAACATCGTCGCCTTCACCAACGGCTTCCATGGTGTGACCATGGGGGCGCTGGCGGCCACCGGGAATGGCTACCATCGCGGCGGAGCCGCAATGGACACGTCCGGTGTGACACGGCTGCCCTATGAGGGCTATGCAGAAGGTGTCGACAGTGCCGCCCTGCTGGAACAGATGCTCGCTGACCCGTCCGGCGGTGTCGACGCGCCTGCCGCGATCATGCTGGAGACCATCCAGGGGGAAGGCGGCCTCAATGCCGCCTCCACTGACTGGCTGCGCCGCATCGCGCGGATCGCGCGTGACCATGGTGCACTGCTGATCATCGATGACATCCAGGCCGGCTGCGGCCGCAGTGGGCAGTTCTTCTCCTTCGAGAAGGCGGGACTGAAGCCCGACCTGGTCACGATGGCCAAGTCGATTTCGGGCTTCGGCCTGCCGATGGCGCTGGTGCTGGTACGACCGGACCATGACGTGTTCGGCCCTGCCGAGCACAACGGCACATTCCGCGGCAACACCCATGCATTCGTGACCGCAGCCACGGCCATCAGGAAATTCTGGGCCGATGACCGCTTCGAGCGTGAACTGGAACTGAAGTCGGAGCGGTTGTCCCGCAGCCTTCAGAAGATCGCGGACCTGCTGCCCGGCGCGCGCCTGAAGGGGCGGAGCATGATGAAGGGCGTCGATGTCGGATCCGGTGAACTGGCGGGGGCGATCTGCGCACGCGCCTATGAACTGGGCCTGATCGTCGAGACCTCGGGTGCCCACGACGAGGTGGTGAAGATCCTGGCACCCCTGACGACCCCTGAGTCGCTGTTCGACGAAGGATTCGGGATGCTCGGGCAGGCTGCCCGGGATGTATCCACCGCAATGCGCACGGCAGCGGAGTAAGAGACATGATTGTTCGCGATCTCGAGAAGTTGAGGAACACCGACCGCGATGTGGCGGACGCAGACTGGACATCGGTCCGGATGCTGCTGGCCGATGACGGGATGGGGTTCTCCTTTCACATCACAACCCTGAAGGCCGGTTCGGAGCACACGTTCCACTACAAGCACCATTTCGAAAGCGTCTACTGCATTCAGGGTCGCGGCACGATCACTGACCTGGGCAGTGGTGAAACACATCAGATCAGTCCGGGCGTCATGTATGCCCTGAACCTGCACGATCACCATACCCTGCGCGCGGAGGAAGAACTGGTGATGGCCTGTTGTTTCAACCCGCCCGTCACAGGCAATGAAGTGCATCGCGAGGACGGCTCCTACGCCCCTGCGCAAGAAGCGGTTGCCTAGAGAAATGTCACATACAGTCGAGAAGATCGGCGGTGCCTCAATGGCACGGGTCAACGAACTGCGTGAAACGCTGTTCCAGACCGGCGGCGGCGACCCCTATGGACGCATCTTCGTCGTTTCGGCCTTTGGTGGCATCACCAACCTTTTGCTGGAACACAAGAAGTCCGGTGAACCGGGTGTCTACGCCCAGTTCGCGAATGCCGACAATGATCACGGCTGGCACGATGCGATGGACCGTGTCGTGACCGCCATGGTCGCAGCCCACAGGAAGGTGCTGGACCATTCCGCCGACATGGAACGGGCCAACGCCTTCGTGCGCGACCGGACCGAGGGCGCGCGCAACTGCCTGGTGGACCTGCACCGGCTCTGCGGCTACGGCCACTTCCGGCTGTCGGAACACATGCTGCAGATCCGCGAGTTGCTCTCCGGTCTGGGTGAGGCGCATTCCTCATTCGTCACGACCCTGATGCTGCAGCGCGCCGGACTGAACGCCCGATGCGTCGACCTGTCAGGCTGGCGGGATGATGCCGACCTGTCGCTGGATGAACGGATCAACAGCGCGATGGATCAGATCGACCCCGCAACGGAGATGCCGATCGTCACCGGATACGCCCAGTGTCGCGAGGGCCTGATGCGCGAATTCGATCGCGGCTATTCCGAAGTCACCTTCTCACGGCTCGCCGCCCTGACCGGCGCGCGGGAGGCGACGATCCACAAGGAATTCCACCTGTGTTCCGCAGACCCGAACCTGGTGGGTGTGGACCTGGTACGCAAGCTCGGTCGGACGAACTACGATGTCGCCGACCAGATGTCGAACATGGGGATGGAGGCGATACATCCGAAGGCTGCCAAGACCCTGCGTCAGGCCGATGTGCCGCTGCGTGTCCGCAATGCCTTCGAGCCACATGACCCCGGCACCCTGATCGACGACCAGCCCGCAGAAGAGGCCGCGGTCGAGATCCTGACCGGTCTGGACATCATCGCGCTGGAACTGTTCGAACAGGACATGGTTGGCGTGAAGGGTTACGACACGACAATCCTGGAGACCTTGCGCCGTCATAACGTGCGGATCGTTTCCAAGGTCTCGAACGCCAATACCATCACCCACTACCTCGATTCCTCACTGAAGGTGATGCGACGTGTGGAGAAGGATCTTGCACACCACTATCCCTCAGCCCGCATCCTTGCCCGGCCAATGTCCATGGTGTCCGTGATCGGAAGAGACCTTGGCGGCCTGTCCGTACTTACGCACGGGTTGCGCACGATTGCCGACGCAGGTCTGGCGGCCCTCGGCGCCAGCCAGGGTCCGCGCAATGTGGATGTACAGTTCATATTCGAACGCGACGACCTGCAGCCTGCCATCCGTGCCCTGCACCGCAGCTTCATCGAAGTGCCTGCGGCGGAGGAATTGAGGAAAGTCGCCTGACCGATGCGGCCAGTGACATTGCGGCACCCGTCAGTCAACCAGCGTGGCGTATCGGTCCAGATGGTAGTCGGTGTCGCCGAAAAGGGCCTCGATAGCCAGCAGGCGCTTGACGTAGTGACCGATGTGCAATTCGTCTGTGGTCCCCATGCCGCCATGGATCTGGATGGCCTGTTCACCGATCAGCCGGGCCGAGCGGCTGACGTGCACCTTGATGGCGGAGGCTGCCCTGCGAGCCGCCGCGCCCCCGGCCCGGAAGTCCCCGATGACCTGAACCAGCAGGGCGCGGGACTGTTCCTGCGCCACGAACATGTCCACCATCCTGTGCTGCAGCGCCTGGAACTTGCCGATCGGCGTGCCGAACTGCTTTCGCGTCCGGGCATATTCAACCGTGTCCCGGACCAGCACCTCCATGACGCCAACGGCTTCCGCGCAGCAGGCGATGATTGCCTCATCGATCACGGCTTCGACGGCATCGGTGTTCGTATCGGAATTTCCCAGCCTCGCGGCACCAGTGACCCGCACCCTGTCGAAGGTGATATCGGCAGCGCGCAGTCCGTCTATCGTGGGGTAGTCGCGACGTCGGATGCCGTCAGCCCGCGCATCGACGGTGAACAGCTCGACACCCTGCCGGTCCCGTTCCGCACCGCCTGAGCGGGCGGAGACCAGCAGCACGTCAGCGCCCGGCCCGTTCAGCACCATGTGCTTTTCGCCACTGATCAGGTAATCGTCTCCATCCGCCTGGACGACACAACCGACGCAGGCCGGATTGCCGGCGGCGCGGCGCTCGGTATGTGCGAGGGCAAGCTGTGAGGTTCCGGCGATGACAGCTGGCAGGATATGCTGTCGCTGCTCCGCGCTGCCCAGCATCTCGACCAGTCGCCCGCCCAGTACGAGACAGGGCACGAACGGCTCCGTGACAAGTCCCTTGCCGAACGCCTCCGTCATGGTCGCGACATCACGCAAGCTGCCGCCGAAGCCGCCGTTCCCCTCCGCGAAGGGCACTGACAGCCAGCCGAGTTCGGCGAAGGTCTGCCAATTGCGGGAACTGTATCCAAGATCGGATTCCGCCAGCTTGCGGCGAACATCAAACCCGTAATCCTGGGCCACGAAACGCTCGACACTGTCACGCAGCATCTGCTGTTCTTCGGAGAGGGCGAAGGTCATGGCGTTCAGAGCCCCAGCACGGCCTTGGCGACGATGCTGCGCTGCACCTCCGCACTGCCGCCCGCGATGGTCGTGGAGCGGTCATCCAGCCAGGTCGCCATGGCGGTGAGCGCGTGATCCGGCACCAGGGAGCCGACATTGCTGCCCGGCACCAGCGCCTCCGGCTGCAACGGCAATCCATGCAGGCCAACGGTCTGCAGCCAGAGCTTGTCCAGTGCCTGGCGCGCATCCGCCCCGGCGATCTTCAGCACGGAAGCTGCGGGACCGGGGGAGCCATCTCCGTGGCGATGAAGGCCCGGGCATTGATCTCCGCCTCCGCCAGCTTGCGCCGGAACACACGGTCGTCGATCAGGGGGGTGCCATCGGCAGCAAACTCCTCCGCGGCGGAGCGGCGGATCTGGCGCAGCCGCTTCTTCAGCGGCGCGGCGTAGCTCATGCTTCTTTCGAACTCCAGCAGGTACTTGGCGACGGTCCAGCCGTCGTTCTCCGCGCCGACACGATTGGCCTGGGGCACCCGCACGTCATCGAAGAAGACCTGGTTCTGCTCCTGCACCCCGTTCAGGTTGATGATCGGTTCCACCGTGATGCCGGGCGAATCCATCTCCAGCAGCAGGAAGGTGATGCCCTGCTGCGGACGCCCCTCCGTCGATGTCCGGACCAGCAGGAACATGTGGCTCGCCTCATGCGCGTTCGATGTCCAGATCTTGCTGCCGTTCAGGATGTAGTCATCGCCGTCGGGCACCGCCGACATCTTCAGGCTGGCCAGGTCCGAACCGGAGGCAGGCTCCGAGTAGCCCTGGCACCAGATGTGCTCCGCCGACAGCAGACGCGGCAGGTAATACTCCTGCTGTGCCTTCGTGCCGTGGCCCATCAGCACGGGCCCGCACATGAACAGCCCCTGCATGATGGTCGACGGGGCACCTGCCAGATCCTGCTCCTCACGGAAGATCATCTGCTGATGCAGGTCCCAGCCCGGCCCGCCGAACTCGACCGGCCAGTGCGGCGCGGCCCAGCCCTGCCGGTGCAGGATCTTCTGCCAGGCGATGGCGGTGGGCATGTGCGGGAACATGCTGGCAGTCAGCCGTGTTGCCTCCCGGATATCTGCAGGCAGGTTGGCGTCCAGGAACGCGCGTACTTCCTGCCGGAAGGCTTCATGATCAATTGCGGATTGTTCTGACATGTCGGCTGTTCCCTCTCCCCGGTCAGGGCAGCCTAACGGACAGGCGGATCCCCCTCAATCGGCGCGAAACGTTTCCCATCCCCGCTCGGGTCCGGGCTGTGAAACATGTCGTAGGGGCGGGCCCAGATGCGGCCGTCGGCGCTCTGGTAGATCACCAGCTTCTCCTCCGTCTCGCTGTGCAGCGCCGTATGCAGCACACGATAGAGCCCACCCTTGTAGTGGCGGTGTGTCGGTGTCCAGTCGGTCATCGGCTCAGCCCTCCCGTGTTTTCGGTTCATCAGGCAGCGCCAGCAGCAGCACCGCCTGCACCGCCCGTCGCATCCCGGCACCGAAGGTCGCAATGTCCTGGCTTTCCAGCAACAGGCCCTTCGACGCCATGATCAGCAGAAAGGCGCGGCCCTCCGCGTCCGAAGCGTTCCGGCAGACCCCGCGATCCAGCATGAAATCGGCCAGATGCCGTGACAGCCGTGCCACCCGGTCCACGTTCTCGCGGCGCTGGGTGTCCACCCCCATGTCCAGGATTTCCACCCCGTGAGGGGAGGACCGCAACAGGGGCAGCACGTCGCCGATCCATGCCATGAAGCATCCTGTCATCGCCGTTCCGGTATCCGTTTCAGGCTCTGCCAGCCGCGCCACCGCACGCGCCATGCAGACCTCGGTGAAGCCCGCCGCAGCCCAGCTCAGCACGGCCTTCTTGGTCCGGAACCGGTTGTAGAGTGTCTGCCGTGAAACGTTCGCCGCCGAGGCAATCTCCCCCATCGATGCCTTGCCGAAACCGTACCCGGCAAAGACCCTGAGGACATTCTCGTAGGTTTCCATGTCATCCATGGATCAGATTTTACATTTTTGACGAAAATTGTAAATATTGCCCAAATTGAATTGACGAAGGGCGTTCCCTGCGAACAGGCTTCCGACACGCGGGCATCGATCTCATCCAAGGCTCGGAGAGACCATCATGAGCATATCCGAACTCAGCAGACGCCGGTTCCTGCAACTGGGCCCCGGCGCGTCCGCCGGACTGCTGATCGGCTGCGGCAGTCGTGAGCTTGACACCATTGCATCCTTCGCCACAACGCGGGAGGAGCAGCGGTTCCGCAATGCCCGGCTGCACATCGACACGGACGGCAGCATCAACTTCATCGTACCCTCCACGGAAATGGGTCAGGGGGTTCAGACCGCGCTGACCATGCTGGTGGCGGAAGAGATGGACGCGGACTGGAACCGCATCCAGACAACATTTGCCCCATACGACCCTGCCTTCGACAACCCGAGTTACTTCATCCAGGTCACGGGGGGCAGCAACTCGGTCAGTTCACACTGGGTCAAGCTGCGCAAGCTGGGCGCCGCCGCGCGCGCGATGCTGGTCGAGGCCGCAGCCGAGAGATGGGGCGTGAAACCCGGTGAATGCAGTGTTGCCGGTTCCATCGTCAGCCATCCGTCCGGCAAATCGCTGGGTTTCGGTGCATTGGCGGAGGCCGCGGCGCAACTCGCGCCACCCGATGACCCGGCGCTGAAGACGCCGGACCAGTTCAGGCTGATCGGCAGGCCGGTTCCCCGACTGGATACACCCGCGAAGATCAGTGGCGGCGCGATTTACGGCATCGACGTGAAACTGCCCGGCATGCTCTACGCGACCGTGGCGCAGTCACCCGTGTTCGGCGGCAAGGTGGCGTCGTGGGACGAGGCCGCAGCGATGGCAATGCCAGGCGTGCGGAAGATCGTGGCTCTCGAAGACGGCATGGCCGTAGTGGCCGACAGCCACTGGCGGGCGCTGAAGGCTCTGGAGGCACTGTCCATCCGGTTCGACGATGGACCCAACGCGGACAGGAACTCGGAAGAGTTCACCCGGATGCTCGAAGCGTCGATGCAGGAGATGGACAAGGAACCGTTCCCGGAGGCTGCCCAGCGTCTCGACGTCGAATACCAGGCACCGTTCCTGGCGCATCAACCGCTGGAGCCGATGAACTGCACGGCGCAAGTGACACCCACATCCTGCCGCCTCTGGGTTCCGACGCAGAACCTGCATGGTGCCGCCGTGGCAGCCGCAGAGGTCACGGGCCTGCCGCGGCAGGAGATCGAGGTCAATGTCACACACCTGGGCGGCGGTTTCGGACGGCGGCTGGAGAGTGACTTCGTGAAACAGGCCGTGACCGTCGCGAAGGAAGTGGACCAGCCCGTGCGCCTGCTTTGGACGCGCGAAGAGGACATGCAGCACGACTTCTATCGCCCCGTCACCCGCGCCCGGTTCCAGATCGCGCTCGGGGCCGACGGCACACCGGAGGAATGGCATACCAGAATCGCCTCCCCGTCCTCCTTCCAGAAGGTGATTGCCGACAATTTCCCCGAGTTCTCGTGGCTGCCAGTCCAGGCCCTGCTTGGTGATGTGAACATGCTTGCGGGGCTTGGCACATCCTTCGTGCAGAGCAATCCGTTCCCCTATGCGGTGGGCAAGCTGAGGACCGAAGACGAGATCATGGACATTCCAGTTCCGAACGGTTCCCACCGGTCCGTGCAGCACTCCTTCTCCGGTTTCTGCAAGGAGGCCGCGATCGACGAATGCGCCCACGCGGCAGGTCAGGACCCCCTCGCCTACCGGCGCAGGCTGCTGGCGGAGGAGCCGCGCTACCTCGGCGTGATCGATCTGGTGGCGGAGAAGGCGGACTGGGGCAGGCCGCCGCCGGGCCGGTTCCAGGGCCTGGCGGTGCACCGGTCGTTCGGGACCTATGTCGCCGAGGTAGCGGAGATCTCCTTCGCCGAGGACGGCTCACTGCGGATTCACCGCATCGTCTGCGCCGTCGATTGCGGCGTCGTGGTCAACCCGGCCATCGCTGAATCGCAGGTGCATGGCGCGGTGATATGGGGTCTGGAGAACACACTGCGCTGCGAGATCACCATCCAGGGCGGACGGGTGGAGCAGAGCAACTTCCATGACTACGAGGTGCTGCACCTGCACGAGGCCCCGGACGTAGAGGTGCATTTCGTCCCCAGCGCCGAACCACCAACCGGTCTGGGCGAACCGGGCGCGCCTCCGGTTGCCGCCGCGGTGACCAACGCGATCTTCGCCGCCACCGGGCGCCGTATCCGAACCCTGCCCCTGACCCGCCACGGCCTGAGCATCTGACCGGAGCCCCACCATGCTGACACTCAATGTGAATGGACAGACGATGGAGGTGGATGTCGAACCTGACACGCCCCTTCTCTGGGTCCTGCGCGAAACCATCGGGCTGGCGGGTACTCGCTTCGGCTGCGGCCAGGGCCTGTGCGGAGCCTGCACAGTGCATCTGGACGGGGTCGCGACACGCACCTGCATCTTGCCGGTCAGTGATGTCGGCACTGCCGAGATCACGACGATCGAAGGCCTCTCCGCGGACAATTCCCACCCGGTACAGCAGGCATGGACCGAACTGGACGTGCCGCAATGCGGCTATTGCCAGTCCGGCCAGATCATGGCCGCCGCAGCCCTGCTGGCCGAAAACCCGCTGCCGAGCGACAGCGATATCGACGCAGCGATGACCAACATCTGCCGCTGCGGCACCTACAGCCGCATCCGCAAGGGCATCCACCGCGCTGCCCGGCTGACCGAGCGCACGCAATAGGCCTACCGGCCAGAGCGATGTTCCCGCAGGGTGGGCGGCGGAGTTGTCGGCGTCACAGGGTTGCGCTGAACCGGCTGATCCCCCTCAATCGGCGCGAACCGCTTTCCCCTTCCGTCAGGACCGGGGCTGTGAAACATGTCGAAGGGCCGGGCCCAGATGCGCCCGTCCGCGCTCTGGTAGATCACCAGCTTCTCCTCCGTCTCGCTGTGCAGCGCCGTATGCAGCACACGATAGAGCCCGCCCTTGTAGTGGCGGTGCGTCGGCGTCCAGTCCTGCATGTCATTGTCGCCCATGGTTCTGCGGCCTTCCCCTGCCCCGGTGCGCGCCGGTCAGTGCTCGACGGCGTCGGTCACCACGTGATCGCTGCTGACCCCACCAAGCGACACGAACAGGGCGCTGGTGTTGCTCGCCCCGAACTTCTTCAGGATGCGGGCGCGGTAGACCTCGACGGTGCGGTAGGAAAGGCCGATCTCCCGCGCGATCTCCTTGCTGGTCATGCCGTCGGTGAGGAATGAGATCACCTCCCGCTCCCGCGCGGTCAGCGGCACGTAGGGCCGGGTCTCCGACAGGTCGGAAAAGCTCCACACGGCCCGCATCAGCGGCTCATCCGGTGTGAAGGAATGTCCGCGCACACGGCACCAGAACAGGGTGCCGTCCTTTCGTGCCATGACCCGCTCATCCCAGTAGGTATTGCATGCCCGCAGTGCCGGGACACCGCGATCGCGAATGTTCACGAACTCCGCCTCGCTGGGGTAGAGCACCGCGAACAGGCGGTCCCTGAGTTCGGAACGGGCATAGCCGAACATCTTCGCGAATGCGTTGTTGCAGTCGCGTATGACGCGGTTCTCGGTAACGACGAGGCCGACAGGAGCGTTCAGATAGGCCAGCTCGGCAAAGTCGCCATCCCGGAAGCAATCTTCCGTACGTAGTTCCACAGTCTTGTGCCTCTGCGCGCGAAAGCGATCATGGATGTGCAAAACTAGATGACTGGATGGAGCGGTGCAACGCCGCGCCCTACGGTCCAACTTGGGAGGAACCATGAAACCGTCGATTCGCAACGTCGGTGCCGCACTGTTCGGTGCCGTCATCGCCAGCACCGCCGCCATCGGCGTGGCCGGCGCCGCAGATCCGATCAAGATCGCACTTGTCCACGGCATTTCGGGCCACACGTTCGAGGTCTTCTCGAAGCAGACCCAGACAGGCTTCGAACTGGGACTGGAATATGCCACCAAGGGCACGATGATGGTGCGTGGTCGGCCCATCGAGATCATCCGCAAGGATACTCAGTTCAAGCCCGACGTCGCCCGTGCCGTACTGGCCGAAGCCTATGGCGATGACGAGGTATTGCTGGCGGTCGGTGCGACGTCATCCGGCGTCACCAAGGGACTGCTGCCCATCGCCGAGGAATACGAGAAGATTCTGCTGATCGAACCTGCCGTGGCGGACAGCCTGACCGGCGCAGACAGCAACCGCTATGTCTTCAAGACATCCCGCAACTCCTCGATGGACATGCAGGCGCAGGCACTGGCGCTGAAGCCTGATGCCAACCTGTTCGTGGCCACGCTGGCGGAGGACTATGCCTTCGGTCGGGACGGCATCGCCGCCTTCAAGGACGCGCTGAAGGGGTCAGGCGCCACCATCGTGACGGAAGAATATGTGCCTCAGCGGACCACTGACTTCACCGCAGCGACGGAGCGCATGTTCAATGCACTGAAGGACAAGGAAGGCCGGAAGGTCATCCTGATCTACGTCGCCGGTGGCGGCGACCCGATGGGCAAGATCCAGGCACTGGAACCCCAGCGCTATGGCATCGAGATCTCCACGGGCGGTCATATCCTGCATGTCCTGCCCAGCTACAAGCGGGTGCCAGGCATGGAAGGCGCCATCTACTACTATTACGAAAATCATGACAATCCGGAGAACAACTGGCTGGTCGCGGAACACCAGAAGCGTTTCGGCAGCCCGCCGGACTTCTTCACAGCCGGTGGCATGGCTGCCGCGATTGCCGTGGTGAAGGCGCTGGAGACGGCCACCGAACTGGAGACCGAGGCGCTGATCACGGCTCTGGAAGGCATGACCTGGGACACGCCGAAGGGTCCGATGACCTTCCGGCCGGAGGATCATCAGGCATTGCAGAACATGACCCACTTCAAGATCCGCGTGGATGACAATGTCGACTGGGCCATCCCTGAAAAGGTGCGGGAAATCCCGGCCTCCGAGATGAACATTCCTGTCGGCCGGAACAACTGATCCGGTATCATCCGACACGAAAGTGCCTGTCCGGTCCTGCCTCATTCGGGGCGGGGCCGGCTGGCCATCGCGGAACACCAAAACATGACCGAAGCCTCTCTCATCACGCGGGACCTGACGATCCGTTTTGGCGGACATGTCGCCGTCGATCATGTCTCCTGCGCATTTCATCCCGGTGAGCTGACCGTGATCGTTGGCCCCAACGGGGCAGGCAAGACAACCTATTTCAACCTGATGTCGGGACAGCTCTCCGCCTCCGCGGGTCAGGTGATCAAGGGCGGGCGCGACCTGACACGCCTGTCCCCGTCAGCGCGGGCACGGCGCGGCATAGGTCGCGCGTTCCAGTTGACCAACCTGTTTCCGCAGCTTTCGGTGCTGGAGAACATCCGGCTGGTGGTCCAGGCCCGGTCCGGCCAAGGCTGGCGGCTGTTTCGCGCCGTCGAGACCTTCACAGACATCATCTCACGCGCCGAACACTACCTGGAGGCAACGCGTCTCAGCGCCGTTGCCCACATGCCAGCCGCTACCCTGCCGCACGGCGACCAGCGCAAGCTGGAGGTGGCGATGCTGATGGCCATGGAGCCGGACATCTACATGTTCGACGAGCCGACCGCAGGCATGTCGCTGGATCACGCGCCGGACGTTCTGGACCTGATTGCCGAGATCAAGAAGGACACCACCAAGACGGTGCTGCTGGTGGAACACAAGATGGACGTGGTGCGCGCCCTGGCCGACAGGATCGTCGTGCTGCACAACGGGGTGCTGGTGGCCGACGGGCCGCCGGAAGAGGTCATGAACAGCCAGATCGTGCGCGACGTCTACCTCGGCACCGCAGGGGTGGAAGCATGAGCCTGCTGTCGATCTGTGCCATGCAGACCAGCATCGGCCAGTACGCCATCCTGCACGACGTCACCCTGGAAGTGCCGGAGGGCGGGGTCTTCGTGCTGCTGGGGCGCAATGGTGCTGGCAAGACCACGACCCTGCGGTCGATCATGGGTCTGTGGCGTCCCTCCCCCGGGTCGGTGCGGCTGCGAGGCCAGGATATCACCGGCATGCACACAGCCGACATTGCTCGCAAGGGCATCGCCTATGTACCCGAGAACATGGGAATCTTCGGCGGTCTGACCGTTGCGGAGAACATGGTACTCGCGACCCGCAAGGGACAATTCGATGCGGCAAGACTGAAACGCGTCCACAGCCTGTTCCCGGCGCTGGAACAGTTCTGGACCAAGCAGGCATGGTCGCTTGCGGGCGGCCAGAAGCAGATGCTGTCCGTGGCGCGCGCCATCATCGAACCCCGTGACCTGATCCTGATCGATGAACCCACCAAGGGCCTCGCCCCCGCCATCATCAACGCAATGGCCGAGGCGTTCCGGGAAATCGCCGAGAGCACGACGATCCTGCTCGTGGAGCAGAATTTCAACTTTGCCCGTTCTCTGGGCCGCGACATGGCGGTGATCGACGACGGTCGCATCGCCCACACCGGACCGATGGATGCC
>JARGNO010000113.1 GCA_029213165.1 Minwuia sp. | reverse complement strand
CGACGCAGCGCTGGCTTGCGGTCGTTTGTGTGGGAGGCGAGCCATCGCCGGACCACGCACCCGTTCTTGAAGTTGAGAAGGGACTGAAATGGCCAAGAAAATTGCTGGCTACATCAAGCTGCAGGTGCCTGCGGGCTCTGCCAATCCATCACCGCCGATCGGCCCTGCGCTGGGTCAGCGCGGTCTGAACATCATGGAATTCTGCAAGGCCTTCAATGCGGCCACGCAGCAGATGGAAAAGAACATGCCGATCCCGGTGGTGATTACCGCCTTTTCCGATCGCTCGTTCACCTTCATCACGAAGACGCCGCCGGCGTCCTATTTCCTGAAGAAGGCGGCGAAGCTGCAGAGCGGCGCCAAGACCCCGGGCAAGGGCACTGTCGGCAAGGTTACTTCGGCGCAGGTCCGCGAGATCGCGGAAGCGAAGATGGAAGACCTGAATGCCAATGACATCGACCAGGCGATGAAGATCATCGCCGGTTCCGCCCGTTCCATGGGCATCGCGGTGGAGGGCTGAGGATATGGCCAAGAAGGGTAAGCGCTATTCGGCCGCCTTGGGGACCGTTGACCGCAATTCCGAGATTGATCTCGAAGCGGCGATCCGGCTCGCGAAGGCAAATGCAAAGGCCAAGTTCGACGAGACGATCGAGATGACCGTCGGCCTGGGTGTCGATCCGCGTCATGCCGACCAGATGGTCCGTGGCGTGGTGCAGCTGCCGAACGGCACGGGCAAGACGGTGCGTGTTGCCGTCTTCGCGCGGGGTGACAAGGCGGATGAGGCCACCAGTGCCGGTGCCGACGTTGTCGGTGCGGAGGATCTGATGGAACGGGTGCAGAACGGTGACATGCCGTTCGACCGGGTCATCGCCACGCCGGACATGATGCCGATCGTCGGTCGCCTGGGCAAGATCCTGGGCCCGCGCGGCATGATGCCGAACCCGAAGCTGGGTACCGTGACGCCGAATGTCGCCGATGCGGTGACGGCGGCGAAGGGTGGTCAGGTTGCCTTCCGCGTCGAGAAGGCCGGGATCATCCATGCCGGTATCGGCAAGGCGAGCTTCGGTGAGGAGCAGCTGATCGAGAACGCCCGGGCGCTGATGGATGCCTTGCTGAAGGCAAAGCCGTCGGGTGCCAAGGGCCAGTACCTGAAGCGGATCGCCGTGACCTCCACCATGGGGCCGGGCGTGAAGGTTGATGTGGCGTCGGCTGGCAGCAGCGCCAACTGACCGTCGCAAGAGGAGTTTCGTCGGCGGACATGTCCGCCGGCGGCACCCGGCCGGAAACCCTTCGGGGCTGATGGCCGGACCTGTCCGAGACTGCGGGTGTCACGCGGGTGCTTCACCGGCGTGACCTAAGTGCCAGATGGTTCCCTCAACGGAACAGGCAGCCGGCAATAGACGGGGGAAGGTGCATCGGGATCTGACCTTGCGGTCACCTGGTTCGCCACCCTGGGGCAGGCTTTGAGAGCGGAGCAGAACCGGCGTGCCGGCGCTGTTCCAGGGTAGAGGCCCGGCAATGGCTTGCCGGAACCGGGCTTCAGATGAGGAGCGAAACCGTGAACCGAGAACAGAAATCGGAGCTGGTTGCATCATTGAACGGGGTGTTCGCGAACACCTCGCTGGTGGTGCTGACCCATTACACGGGTCTTTCGGTTGCGGAGATGACTGATCTCCGTACGAAGGTCCGTGCCGAGGGTGCCAGCTTCAAGGTTACAAAGAACCGGCTCACCAGGATCGCTCTTGATGGCACCGACTTCGGTGGACTGGCCGACAGCTTCAAGGGTCCGACCGCGATCGCCTATTCGGATGATCCGGTTGCAGCCGCGAAAGCGACGGTCGAGTACGCGAAGAAGAACGAGAAGCTCGTTATTCTTTGTGGTGCTCTGGGTGAGCAGTTGCTGGACGCTGATGGGGTCAAGGCCCTTGCCAGCCTGCCGTCTCTGGACGAACTGCGTGCGAAACTCGTTGGCCTCCTCGCCGCGCCGGCTACCCAGCTGGTCCGGACGATCAAGGAGCCGCCGAGCCAGCTCGCGCGCGTCCTGCAGGCCTATGCCACCAAGGAAGATGCCTGATCGAGTGGTCTAGTGACCGAATTCCGACAAACGATCCCGAAGACTTGAGGAACTGAAAAAATGGCCGATCTTGAAAAGATTGCAGAAGATCTCTCGAACCTGACCGTCCTTGAGGCGGCTGAACTGACCAAGCTGCTGGAAGAGAAGTGGGGCGTTTCCGCCGTCGCTGCTGCCGTGGCGATGCCGGGTGCCGTTGCCGGTGGTGGCGATGCCGCCGCTGCCGAGGAGAAGACTGAATTTGACGTCATTCTTGCCGAAATCGGCGACAAGAAGATCAACGTCATCAAGGAAGTCCGCGCCGTCACCGGTCTTGGGCTGAAGGAAGCCAAGGACCTGGTCGAAGGCGCGCCGAAGGCGGTCAAGGAAGGCGTCGACAAGGACGAGGCCGAGAAGATCAAGAAGCAGCTCGAGGACGTGGGAGCGAAAGTCGAGCTGAAGTGATGCCGATGGTGCTGACGGTGCCGGGTCTTCACCCGGTGCCGTCGGTGCCACATCGGACGGCCGTTGCCCCTGCCGGGTGACGGATGACCGGCCGGAGCGTGCTGCTTCGGGCGGTCAAAGGCGTTTCGGGGACGTGCAGTCGCCCCGGTTTTGACACATTCGTGTCGGAACGAAGGCTGCCGGACAATGTGGGCCCGTCCGGACCGGGCCCCGATCGGACGAGGATTTGGGATGCCGCTGTCATTCACTGCGCGCAAGCGCGTTCGCCACAGTTTCGGTCGCATCGGCGAGGTTATCGCGATGCCCAACCTTATCGAGGTCCAGCGCGCGTCCTACGAGAAGTTCCTGATGGCCGACATTCCGGCCGATCAGCGCGACGATACCGGACTGGAGAGTGTCTTCAGGTCCGTGTTCCCGATTTCGGATTTCTCCGAGACGGCCAGCCTGGAATTCGTGTCATACGAATTCGAAGAACCGAAATATGACGTCGACGAGTGTGTCCAGCGCGGGCTGACCTACGCCGCGCCGCTGAAGGTCACGCTGCGCCTGATCGTGTTCGAGGTGGACGAGGATACCGGCGCCAAGTCGGTCCTGGATATCAAGGAGCAGGACGTCTACATGGGCGACATGCCCTTCATGACGGACAAGGGCACCTTCATCGTCAATGGCACCGAGCGTGTGATTGTCAGCCAGATGCACCGCAGCCCGGGCGTGTTCTTCGACCATGACCGTGGCAAGACCCATTCATCGGGCAAGCTGCTGCATGCCGCACGCATCATTCCCTACCGTGGCAGCTGGCTGGATCTGGAGTTCGACGCCAAGGACATCGTGCATGTCCGCATCGACCGCCGCCGCAAGCTGCCCGCGACAACCCTGCTGTATGCGCTGGGCTATTCGGCTGAGGAGATTCTCTCCAGCTTCTACGGCACGGTGATGTATCGCCGTGACAAGAACGGCTGGCGCGCCCCGTTCGACCCCGATCGGTATCGCGGCGTCCGGCTGCTGGCCGACATCGTCAATGCGGACACCGGTGAGGTCGTTGCCAAGGCCGGTGACAAGCTGGCCCCGCGGGCCGGGCGGAAGCTGGTTGAAGACGGCATGACCGAGATGCTGATCTCGCCGGAGCAGGTCGAGGGCCGTTTCCTGGCCGAGGACATCATCAATGCCAAGACCGGTGAAGTGCTGGTCGAAGCCGGTGACGCGCTTGACGAGAAGGCCCTCGAAGCCCTTGAGGAAGCCGGTATCGAGGAAGTGCCGACGCTGGACATCGACAATGTCACGGTCGGTTCGCACATCCGCGACACCCTGATGGTCGACAAGAACATCAACCGTGATACCGCGCTGGTCGATATCTACCGCGTCATGCGTCCGGGTGAGCCGCCGACCGAGGAGACTGCCGAAACCCTGTTCAAGGGCCTGTTCTTCGATTCGGAACGCTATGACCTCTCATCTGTCGGTCGTGTGAAGCTGAACAGCCGCCTGGACCTGGAGTGCGAGGACACCATGCGTGTCCTGCGGCGCGAGGACATTCTGGCGGTGGTGCAGTACCTGGTCGGCCTGAAGGACGGCAAGGGCGAGATCGACGATATCGATCACCTTGGCAACCGCCGCGTCCGCTCCGTCGGTGAGCTGATGGAGAACCAGTACCGTATCGGCCTGCTGCGCATGGAACGTGCGATCCGGGAGCGGATGAGCTCCGTCGAGATCGA
>JARGNO010000029.1:40591-45889 GCA_029213165.1 Minwuia sp. | reverse complement strand
ACCGTCCCGACTGGTCCCTGTCATTTGCGGCGCGATGTGGTAGTCTGACACAACGCTCTGGAATACGTGGACCAGATCCATTTCTGACCAAATGACTGCGGCATCAGCACCCGGTCACGGATGGCGACCACTTCCTCGAACATTCTGCCCTGATTTCGACGCGGTCGGCGGTGCGCACATGCGTGTGTGCCGGTTCCCTGACCTGCCGCCCCTGCCGTGCTTCGTGAAGACGGCGCATGGCTCACCTGAGAGGGATCCCTGCATGTCCGCACTTGCGGCACGACACAAGAGATTCATGACCCTGCTTGCAGCATCGCTGCTGTGCCTCACCGGGCTCGCCGTCAGCGCGGCCGAGTCCGTGATTCCGGAAAATGCGCATTCCACCGGCTACCGCGCGGACTGGAGGTGCGACCCCGGCTATCGCAGGGTCCGTGATGCTTGCGCGGAACAGAAGATTCCCGCCAATGCCTTCGCGACGGAGAAGACCTATGGCCAGGGATGGGAATGCAAGCGCGGCTTCAGGGAAGCACGCGGGAAATGCGAGCAGATCGACCTGCCGAAGGGTGCCATTCTCAACAGCTCCGGTGATCGCTGGGTATGCGGGCGCAAGTTCATGCAGACCCGGACCGGTTGTGACGCGATCGTGGTACCTGCAAATGCCTATCTCGTCGGATCTTCCTACGGAACGCCCTGGCGTTGTGAGCGCGGGTATGTACAGCAGGACGACCAGTGCGAGGCCATCATCATTCCGGCCAATGGATTTCTCGGCGCACAGGGCACCGAATGGGAGTGCGAGCGCGGATTCCGGCCAGCCAAGACAACATGCGAACCCATCGATTTGCCGCAGAACGGATACCTGTCCGGTGTCAGCTACGGCACCGGATGGCTGTGCGAGCGGGGTTACCGGGCAACGGACACCGCCTGCGAGGCGATCATTGTTCCGGCCAATGGCTATCTGGACGATTCGTCATATGGCAAGGGATGGAAATGCGAGCACGGTTTCAGCATTGCGGACGACAGGTGCGGCGAAATAATACTCCCCGAGAACGCCCATCTCGACTATTCCGGAAATGATTGGAGTTGCAACCCGCCCTACCGGCGTCGCAACGGGGCCTGCCAGCGCTGAGCCGGGGGCCGGTCCCTGGAGCAGTCGGCTGCCCAGTCCCCGACGCATCCCGGTTTTGAAATCTACCACAAAGTATGCAACTGTACCTTGACGTAACAACGTGGTGAGCCAACTCACCCACAGGCGCCCTTCTGCGGGGCCTGCGCGACAGGGGGTACTTCCGATGCGTTCGGGCATGCGGGACGAGATTGCACGATTGAAACGGGAACGGATTCTGGAGGAGGCACGACAGCTCTTCTTCGAACAAGGCTACCAGGGCACCACACTTGATCAGGTTGCCCGTCGCCTGGAAGTGACCAAGCCTTTCATCTACTCGCACTTCGAGAACAAGGCGGCCCTGCTGGGCGATATCGCGGAGCGCGGAACGCGGCTTTCGCTGAAGGCCATTGCCGACGCCTGTGACCGCAAGGGCGACCCGGCCGAGCGTCTGGGCCAGGCCATTCGCGAGTTCTGCCACGTGGTCATGGACCATCAGGCCAACATCGCGGTCTACTTCCGTGAGGACAAATACGTCCCGGCAGCGGCAAGCAACCGTATCAACGAGATGCGGGCCGAATTTGACGAGAAGCTCGCGGCCCTGCTGCAGGAAGGCATGGAAGAGGGCCTCTTCAGGGTCGACGACGTCCGCCTCGCCACCCTCGCAGTCGGAGGCATGATCTCCTGGATGTTCACCTGGTACCGCGCGGGCGGGCGGCTCAGCGATGACCACATCGCGGACCAGATGATCGAACTCGTCATGCGGACAGTGGGTTACGACACTTCGAAGGATGCAGGACAATTGCCGGAGACAACCAGCTAGACTTGCCGGAGACATCTTCGAGGGAGGAAACCGACATGGCGGTACCAGCCTACGACTGGATTGCCCACCACGCCGGCTATCAGCCAGACACGCGTGCCATCATCGACCTGCATTCATCACGGCGGTTCAGCTATCGCCAGATGAACGAACGGGTTGATCGGTGCGCATTGTTCCTGGCCAATGCCTGCGGTGTCGGACGCGGTGACCGGGTTGCCATGCTGGCGCACAATTCCTCGGATCACTACGAGGTCGAGTTCGCCTGTCGGCGGATCGGCGCGATCTTCCTGCCGCTGAACTGGCGGCTGGCCGTGCCGGAGCTGGAATTCATCGTTGGCGACGCGGATCCGCGTGCCCTGATCGTCGGTCAGGATTTCATGGACGCGGGCCAGGCTGTTGCGACAACCTGCGGGACGCCTCACCTGATCAGTTGTGCCGATGGCGCGGACAGCGACTACGAGAGTGGTCTGGCCGCGCACCCCGGCCAGTGTCCCATCGCGGATGTGACCCATGATGACACATGGGCGCTGGTCTATACCTCAGGCACCACGGGGCGACCGAAAGGCGCACGGGTCACCCATGGCCAGGCCTTCTTCAATGCGGTCAATTCCGCGATGAAGTGCGAGCTGACCCGGCATTCCGTCAATCTCGCCTTCCTGCCGATCTTCCACATCGGGGGACTGCAGCTCTTCGCCAATGGCATCTTTCACATCGGCGGTGCCAACGTCGTCATGCGGACATTTGACCCGCTGTATTTCCTGAACCTGCTTTCCGACGCAGACCTGGCGATCAGCCATGGTTTTGGCGTACCGACAAACTTCCTGTTTGCCAGCCAGTTGCCGGAATTCGAGACTGCTGACCTCTCCCGCCTGGTCACCATTGGCGTCGGCGGTGCCGCCTGCCCCCGCGCCCTGCTGGAAACCTATGCGGCGCGCGGAATCATGCTGCAGAACGGCTGGGGCATGACCGAGACCTGCACTCTCGGCACCCTGCTGTCGAAGGAGCGCGCGCTCGACAAGATCGGGTCCGCCGGACAGCCGGCCATGCACACCTCCATCCGTATCGTCGGACCGGACGGGCAGGATGTCGCGACCGGGGATACCGGCGAACTCTGGATCAAGGGGCCGACCATCACGCCCGGATACTGGAACCGGCCGGATGCCAATCGCGACTCCTTCACCGATGGCTGGTTCCATACCGGCGACGCGGCCTGCATGGATGACGAGGGGTTCGTTTCCATCGTCGACCGCTACAAGGACATGTTCATCTCGGGCGGGGAGAACGTCTATCCGGCCGAGGTGGAGAACGTGCTCTATCAGCTCGACGGCATCGCCGAGACGGCCGTCATTGGTGTCCCCGACGACCGCTGGGGTGAGGTCGGGCGGGCCTACGTGGTGAAGAAGGCCGGCTCCAACCTGACCGAGGATGCGATCACGACGCATTGCCAGGACAACCTGGCCCGCTTCAAGGTGCCGAAGTCCGTGCGTTTCATGGACGAACTGCCCCACAATGCGACCGGCAAGATCACGAAGCACGAACTGCCCCGCGACTGATTTCCCGAAAGCCGAGGTCCGACAATGATTACGCCAATGCTGGCCGACTTCCTGAAGGCGTTGCGGGAAGCCGACCTGAAGATCTCGCCTGCCGAAACGCTGGAGGCGCACAAGGCCATAGACCTGGTGGGCTTCGGCGACCGGGAACTGCTGAAGGACAGCCTGGCGATCACGCTGGCCAAGTCCGAACTGGAGAAGGAATCCTTTGACGATTGCTTCGACCGGTTCTTCGCCATTCAGGACTTCGACGAGGAAACTCGGGCATCGAACGATGACGACCCCGACGGCGCGGACGGGGAAGACGCGGGCCAGTCCGACGAGTCACCCGGTGGCGACGGGATGCAGGGCGGCGAAGGGGGAGAAGGCGGTCAGGGCGAAGGCGGTGGTGGTGGCGCGGGCGGCGCGCCGACATCGGCGGAACCCTCCGGTGACCTGACGAGCCTGTCCGAACTTTCCCGGATGTTGCTGGAAAATGATCGCGCCGGACTGGAAACCCGTCTGGCGGAGGCCGCAGAGGAATCAGGCGTGCGCGAGATCGTGCTGTTCACGCAGATCGGGCTGTTCACCCGCCGCATCGCCGAGGGGATGGGACTGGACGAACTGGACGACGATCTGGCTGACCTGCGCGACGCAGGTCTGGCGGGCGACCAGGCTGCGGAAGGTCTGGGCCAGCGCCTGAACCAGGCCCGTGGGCGGATGATGGAGCGGTTGCGCGACTATGTGGAGAAGCAGCTTGCCCTGCAGGCCGCCGGGCAGAGCCGCCGCATCCGGGAGGAAATGCTGCAGAAGATGCGGCTGACCAATGTGGAACGGCGCGACTTCGTGCAGATGCAGGACCTGGTGCGCAAGATGGCGAAGAAGCTGGTGGTGCAGCATTCCCGCCGACGCAAGAAATCCAACCGGGGGCAGCTGGATGTGCGGAGGACCCTGCGCCACAACCAGGCCTATGACGGACTGATCATGGAGCCGAAGTGGCGGCGCACCAAGATCGACAGACCGGATGTGCATGTGCTTTGCGACGTGTCGGGCTCCGTCGCGAACGTCTCCCGCTTCCTGCTGATGTTCCTCTATTCGCTGCAGGAGGTGCTGCCGAAAGTGCGTGCCTATGCCTTCGCGGGGGAACTGCGGGAAGTCACGCGCCTGTTCGAGACACGCGGCATCGAAGAGGCGGTGACGACGGTGCTGGAGGACTTTGCCTACATGTCCACGGACTACGGCCGCTCGCTGCTCGATTTTCGCGACATAGCGCTGGACGACGTCGATTACCGCAGCACGGTGATCATCCTGGGCGACGCGCGCACCAATTACGGTGAACCGCGCGCTGAGATTGTCCGCACGATCTATGACCGCTCGAAGCGCCTGATCTGGCTGAACCCGGAGGGGCGGCTGCAATGGGGCACGGGCGATTCCGAAATGCCGCGCTACGCTGCCAGTTGCCACCAGGTGGAGGTCTGCAATTCACTCCGCCACCTGGAACGCATTGTTGACCGGGTGCTGCGCGCCGCCATGTAGCGACGGCGCTTGCCCTCAGCTGCCGCAGGCAAGCGCCTGCGAAATATCGGCCTTCAGGTCTTCCGGATTCTCCAGCCCGACCGACAGCCGCAACATGCCGTCGCTGATGCCGATCCTGGCGCGGTCCTCCGCCGACATGGCGCGGTGGGTGGTGGTGGTCGGATGGGTCACCAGGCTCTTGGAATCGCCCAGATTGTTGGAAATGTCGATGATCTTCAGGCTGTCCAGGAACCGGAACGCCCCCTGCTTGCCGCCGGCGATCTCCAGCGTGATCAGGGTGCCGCCGCCAGTCATCTGACGTTCGCGCAACG
>JARGNO010000029.1:0-40517 GCA_029213165.1 Minwuia sp. | reverse complement strand
AAGTCATCCGCGCCAGGCCAGATCACCCGCGAAACGCCCGGCTGGGCCGACAGATGCGCCGCCACCTTTGCCGCGTTCTCGCACATGCGCTCCACCCGCAGGGTCAGCGTCTCAAGCCCCTTCAACAACACCCAGGCATTGAACGGACTGAGCGCCGGGCCGGTATGGCGCAGGAACGGCATCAGGGTATTGTCGACGAAATCCTTGCTGCCCAGCACCGCACCGCCAAGCACGCGGCCCTGCCCGTCAATGTGCTTCGTCGCCGAGTAGACGACGATATCGACACCATGATCCATCGGGCGCTGCAGCACCGGCGTCGCGAAGACATTGTCCACCACCACACGCGCCCCCGCAGCGTGGGCCAGATCGGACACGGCACGCAGGTCAATCAGGTCGAGGGTCGGGTTGGCAGGTGTTTCGAGGAAGACAACCGCCGCACCGGGCTTCAGCGCGTCGGCCCATTCGTTCAGGTCCGTCCCCTCAACCAGCACGCTCTCGATGCCGAAGCGCGGCAGTATCTGTGTCAGGATGTGATGACAGCTTCCGAACAGCGCGCGGGACGCCACCACCCGGTCACCGGTCTTCAATTGCGACATCAGCGCGGCGAAGACCGCCGCCATGCCGGAACCCGTGGCAAAGCAGGCCTCCGCCCCCTCCAGCAGCCGCATCCGTTCCTCGAACATGGCGACAGTCGGATTGCCGTAGCGGGAATAGACGAAGCCTTCCTGCTCCCCCTTGAAGCGTGCTTCGGCGTCAGCCGCCGTCTCGTAGACGAAGCCGGAGTTCAGGAACAGTGCTTCACTCGTCTCTCCATTGGCGGAACGGTCAAGACCGCCCCGCACCAGGCGGGTTTCCAGTTCCCATTGCGCCGCCGTGTCGGCGACATTGCCGGTCATTGCTGCCTCCAGGGCAGGCCGGCATGTTTCCAGCCGCCAAGATTGCCGCGATGGGCGTCGCCATCCGCATTGCCCTCGAAACCCTCCAGGATGTTGTAGCAGGCCTGGAAGCCGGCAGCGGTCAGAGCCTTGGCCGCCGCCTTCGACCGCACGCCGGAACGGCAGAGCAGATAGACCGGCTGATCCTTGGCCACACCCTTCGCCTCAACGGCAGCCGCGAAGCCCTCGTTGATCTTCATCTCCGGATAGGCCTGCCATTCGACAAACAGGGCTTCCTTCGACACCGGCGCCAGATCCGGTACGCCGACAAACTGCCACTCAGGCACGGTGCGCACATCCACCAGAACCGCATCCGTCTCTGCCTTCAACGCAGCATAGGTGTCCGACGGGCTGCGATCGCCCGCATATCCTTCACTCATATTCCTGATGCCCCTCAGATACCGTCGCCTGCGACACCTTCATGGATGCCGCATTCTGTCTTGTCCTGACCCCGCCAGCGCCCGGATCGCGGATCCTCGCCCGGCTTGACCCTGTCCGTGCATGGCATACAGCCAACGGAAAGAAAACCATCCGCCTCCAGCGGGTGACGCGGCAAATTGTGGTCCCTGAACCAGCCGTCGATCCGATCAGGTGTGAAACGCGCCAATGGATTGAACTTCACCCGTCCTCCGACAGCCTCCACGGCAGGCAGGTACCGCCGGGTCTCCGCCTGATAGGACTTGCGGCCCGTGATCCAGGCGTCGAAGCCGTTCAGGGCCCGCTCCAGCGGTTCCACCTTCCTGATGTGACAGCACAGGTTGGTGTCCCGGTTGAACAGCATCTGATCCGCATCGAGCTGCTTCACGCGACGCGGGTCGGGCGCGACGGTGCGCACGTCCATCAGTCCCAAGCGCGCGGCGAGTTGGTCGCGATAGCGCAGGGTCTCACCGAACAGACGGCGCGTATCGACGAAGGTCACCGTGATCGACGGATCGACCTCTGCCACCATGTGCAGCAGCACCGCCGCTTCGGTGCCGAAGGATGACACCAGCGTCAGCCTGTCACCGAAAGCGTCACGCGCCGCCGCGATCAGATCCATCCCCTGCATCTCACCGCAGGTCTCGTTCAGTTCGAACGCGCGGTTCGAGGACCGGATCAGACGCTCGATATCGGGAAAGGGCTGGCGGGACTGAAGCGACATGTCAGCAGTTCCTCAGGAAGCGATGGCCGAGGCCGCCACCAGGTGGCGGCGGCGATAGGCCGGGATACGGTCGTCAGCAGCGGGCTGATAGACAGCGGAGAACCGTCGCGCATTCCGCAGCCAGCTTTCGACATTGGTATCTTCAGGCACTTCAACGGCATCGACGCCGCAGCGCAGCAGATACAGGTACTGGTCGGCGATCACCGGACCGCGGGCGCGGATCTCCCCATCGAAGCCGAAGCGTTCGCGAATCAGGCGAGCCTGGGAGAAGGCCCGGCCATCCACCATCGACGGGAAGGTCAGGACGATGGCCGCGATGCGGTCGTAGTCTTCCGCCAGCAGGTCCAGATCGGCATCGTTCGGCAGGATGACACCCACCGCACTCTTGCCCCGCAGGGTGTCGCGCTCCGCCAGCCAGAGTTCCAGCGGAACCAGCACGCCACCGGGCTTCAGCGCATCGGTCAGGTTCTCGACGGTGGTCCAGCGGTCCTGGATCAGTCGCCCGTTCTTAAGCAGTGCCATAGAGAGCCTCCTTGAATGGGGTCTGGCCGAGGCGATTCAGGGTGCCGATGAAGGTCTCACCGTCCTGACGCACCGACAGATAGGTTTCGATGATGGTTTCGATGGCATCGACAATCGCGTCGGAGGCGAAGCCCGGACCGATGATCTTGCCGATTGCAGCATTCTCGTCGGCCTGTCCGCCGAGGGTGACCTGGTAGAATTCCTCACCCTTCTTGTCGACGCCAAGGATGCCGATGTTGCCCACGTGGTGATGACCGCAGGCATTGATGCAGCCGGAGATGTTCAGGCTGACCGAGCCGATGTCGTGCAGCCGCTCCAGATCGGCAAAGCGCTCCGAGATCTGCTGCGCCACCGGGATCGAACGGGCCGTGGCCAGACTGCAGTAGTCCATGCCCGGGCAAGCGATGATGTCGCCCAGCGTACCGATGTTCGGCGCATCCAGTTCCACCGAGCCAAGCGCCAGCCAGAGATCGTATAGGTCTTCCTGGCGGACATGCGGCAGGACCAGGTTCTGCTCATGCGCCACCCGCAACTCACCAAACGACCAGCGGTCTGCATAGTCGGCGACCGCGTCCATCTGTTCCGCCGTCGCGTCACCGGGAATGCCCCCGGCAGGCTTCAGCGAGATGTTGGCGATGGCATAGCCCGGCACCTTGTGGCGACGGACATTGCTGGCCACCCAGCGGGCAAAGCCGCGATCCTCGAACTTGCGCGCCTCGAACGCTGTGGAGGCCGTCTCCAGCGCCTCGAACGCAGGTGGTGTGAAGGCCTCGCGGATACGGCTGATCTCCTGCTCCGGCAGCGCCAGCGCACCGTCACGGATATCCGCCCACTCCGCCTCGACCGCATCGCGATAGGCGTCGGCCCCGATCTCGTGCACCAGGATCTTGATGCGCGCCTTGTACTTGTTGTCGCGCCGACCGAAGCGGTTGTAGACGCGCAGCATCGCCTCCAGATAGCTCAGCAGATCGGTTGCCGGCAGGAAGTCGCGAATCTTCTTCGCGATCATCGGCGTGCGGCCCAGACCGCCCCCGGCCCATATCTCGAAACCGACTTCCCCGTCCGTGCCCTGCACCAGCACTATGCCGATGTCATGCACCTTGATCGCGGCGCGGTCGCTGACGGCACCGGTCACCGCGATCTTGAACTTGCGCGGCAGGAAGGTGAACTCCGGGTGGAACGTCGACCACTGGCGGATGATCTCGCACCAGATACGCGGGTCTTCCAGTTCATCGGCAGCCGCCCCGGCAAACTGGTCCGCAGTGGTATTGCGGATGCAATTGCCGGAGGTCTGGATGGCATGCATCTCGACCTCGGCCAGTTCCGCCAGGATATCCGGCGTCTC
Source organism: Minwuia sp. (assembly GCA_029213165.1). Lineage (GTDB taxonomy): Bacteria > Pseudomonadota > Alphaproteobacteria > Minwuiales > Minwuiaceae > Minwuia. The sequence continues at coordinate 36,574 of JARGNO010000029.1, read as the reverse complement.
TTCCAGCTTCGGCCAGTTGAACTGGATGTTCTGGCGGGTCGTGAAATGGCCGTAACCGCGATCATAGACACGTGCGATCCGCGCCAGTTTCCGCATCTGGGTGCTGGAGAGCACACCATAGGGCACCGCAACACGCAGCATGTAGGCGTGCAACTGCAGATACAGGCCGTTCATCAGGCGAAGGGGCCTGAACTGCTCCTCCGTCAGTTCGCCGGAAATGCGGCGGTTGACCTGGTCCCGGAATTCCTCGACCCGTTCATTCACCAGGCCACGATCAAGCTCGTCATAGACATACATGTCTGTTTCTCCCGCTTGCTGCGCTCAGGCAGCCTGATAGCCAAGGTCGGTGCGAACGGACGGCCCGCGCGTCCGCAGGGCCTCGCGGTACTTCACCGGGTGGAGGCTGCCATCCGCCTGCCGTTCCACCGTGATCTCGTACGGACCGACAACAAGGCCGGCGTCGGCCTCCGCGCGCGCCAGCAGCGCCGCGGTTTCATCCTTGGTCTCCGATACGGCGGCTGCGTCGATCCGTGCCGACCAGCCGTCTGTCGTCAGAAAGATCACCAGACCGTCCCCGAGACGGTTTGCCGTGATGATTTCGAGTGCCATTGCGTGAATCTCCAGAGTCTCAGAGTGCCAGCGCCAGGCGGTCCTGAACCGCCGCAGCGTCAATTGTCTTGCCGGTCACCTCGCCGATGATCAGCAGGGCCGGGGTCACGACCGCTTCCCGTTTCACCAGCTCGGGCAATTGATCCAGTCGCCCCCGCAGGACACGCTGGCTCGGCAGCGTGCCATTCTCGATGACCGCAACGGGTGTTCCCGGGTCGCGGCCATGGGCGATGAGTTCCCGGGCGGAGGTGCGCGCGGTGTCGATGCCCATGTAGATGGCCAGCGTGTGGTTCGCCTGCCCCAGCGCCCGCCAGTCAAGATCCGGCTTGCCGTCCTTGCCCTGCCCGGAAAGGAAGGTCACCGCGCTGGCCTTGCCGCGATGGGTCAGCGGGAAGCCTGCAGATGCGGCGCAGCCCGCCGCCGCGGTGATGCCAGGCACCACCTCGACCTCTATCCCGTGGGCATGCAGGTGTTCGACTTCCTCTCCGCCACGACCGAAGACGAAGGGATCCCCACCCTTCAGGCGAACGACCAGATTTCCGGCCTCCGCCTCCGCAACCAGAATGTCGTTGATCTGGTCCTGCGTGCGATGGTGATGCCCGCGCGACTTGCCGACATAGACCAGCCGGGCATCACGACGCGCGAGTTCCAGCACCCCCTCGCCCACCAGCTTGTCATGCACGATCACGTCTGCCTGCTTCAGCAGGCGATGCGCCTTCAGTGTCAGCAGTTCCGGGTCACCCGGCCCCGCCCCGACAAGGGCAACCCGGCCAACCGGATCATTCACTTCACCCTGATTGACCAGGGCGAGCATGTGCTGACGCGCCGATCCCTCGTTGCCGTCCAGCACTTCACGGGCGACCGGACCGGAGAGAAACCCCTCCCAGAACTTCCGGCGCGCCTTCGGCGTCTGTCGGATGGCAGCCACAGCGCTGCGGAAACTGTTCATGAAACCGGCCAGCGCGCCAAGCTGCGCCGGCAATGCGGCTTCCACCGCGCCGCGCACCTGCCGCGCCAGCACCGGCGCAGCACCACCAGTGGAGATTGCGACAGTCACGGGATCACGGTCGACGATGGCGGGCATCGTGAAATCCGACAGTGCCGGACGGTCAACGACATTGACCGTCACGCCCGCCGCACGCGCCGCGGCCGCCACACGCGTATCCTCTGCCTCATCTTCCGTGGCGATGATTGCCACCACGATGCCGACGAGGTGGGACGTATCGAAACTGTCCTCGATCAGGGAGACCTGACTGCCATCCACCAGTTCCCGGACGCAGTCGTCAGCATCGCGTGCCACGACGCGGACATCCGATCCGGCGGCAATGAGCAGCCGCAGCTTCGCGGCGGCGGCGTCACCACCGCCAACCAGCAGCGCAGTGCGGCCCTTGAGTTTCAGGAAGATCGGAAATGCCTGCATGGTCAGGCCCCTCCCAAAGCAGGATGGAGCCAGCGACTCTGCGTGGCATCAAACTTGTCTGAACTTGCTGGGATCATTGTCCCGAACTCCGTGCCTCGAAAGGGCCCACGGAGTTCGCTCCGTGGCGCTTTAGCATTTGATAACGCGGGTGCAAGCTGCCCGATCAAATTCCGCGAGCCCGTCAGGTCGGTGGGCCATTCCGTGGCGATCAGTACAGGCGCATCAGGTGTCGCTGTATGACCGGAGTATTTACGTGCCGTTGTTTCCATGTGAATGATTTCATCCTCATGGCACGTAAGTCAATATAAATATCCTTCTTCGATGGTATATATTTTATATCACATATTATTACTGTTTAATACACCGCTTCGGTTCATGCATCTCCGTGGCGCCGGCAAAGCTGAAGCCCAGCAGTACCTTGTCGATCACGCCATCGGCCAGAAGCGGAAATCCGACTATCCGGATACTGCCGAACGACACGTTGTTGCCGAAATAGGGCAATTCGATCGACCCTGGCTGCAGGTCCGTGGCGACGGCTGTCAGGAATTTCCAGAATGGTGATCCCTTGCCCGTTTGCGGCCCTTCGGCCACGTCCTGACCTGTAGGGTCATATGAAAGCTGCTGCACGACCTTGGTCCCGACGAGGCGAAAGCGAAAGCCCGCTCCGTCCATCGCGACATCAATCAACGAGATATGGGCAAGCAGCCGCCTGATCTCGGCAGGATCGATATCCTGGCGTGTCGGAAGCCGATCAGCCCGGCACTTGCTCTGCCAGTAGGCCTCCAAGAGACTGAGAATGTCGTCCGACATTTGAACTCCCCTTTACGTAAACGTAACTTGCAGGAGCAAGAGCAAGGGAAATGCCAGAATCCGTGTCCGGTTAATCTCTTGTTAGGTATGTGATGCAGATCACAGGCCAAAAGTGCCTGCGGTCAGATCGCGTCGCGCCGCAGCCGGGCAACCCAGTCTTCGGTCCGGGCACGATTGACGCCGAAGTCCCGGTATCCGTAGCGCGCACGGGAGTATACGGCCAGCGTGGAGCTCCCTGAGTCCACCGGCAGAACCTGGACATCGATCACATCCGGAAACCGGAAGACCCTTGACCTTGCAACAAGTTTCGCAGCCAGCGCGTCTTTGGAAACATTCGCGATCGTGACCCGATCCTCACCCCGCGCCAGATCCAGAAGCAATTGCATGAGGTCGGAGGCGGCGACGCCGAACACGGGGCTCTCCGCATGTGGTGTTGCCGTTTGGCACAGACCGGCGGGCGCCATCAGGAACTGGTTGGGTTTGCGTCCCAATTTCAGTGTCGGGAAGTCCATTCCGGTCTCTCCTGAGTCTCATTCCGCCACATCGGTCACGAATTCTGTCTCAATCAGCACGCGCACGGTTTCCGCAGTCAATACCCGTTCGGCACGACTGTAGGGTACTGGCTTGCCGATGCCCCAGACCGGTCCTGGCCATGCCGCATCGCCAACCTGGCGTGCGATCACATGCACGTGCATCTGCGGCACCATGTTGCCGAGGGTGGCGACGTTGGTCTTGTCACAGGGACCGACCCCCGTCAGGGCGCGCGCCACGCCTGCCGCTTCCTCGACAAGCAAGGCGCGGTCAGGGGCATCCAGGTCAAACAGCTCCTTCGCCCCATCACGCCGCGGGATCAGCAGCACCCACGGCCATCGGCTGTCATCCACCAGGCGCACGGCGCAGAGTGGCAGATCCATGACCTCGACACTGTCCGCCAGCAGGCGCGGATCGACCTCGAATCCGGTCATCCGCCCGTCCTACTCGGCCGCTTCGGCGACTGGTGCTTCGGGCACCCAGCGCAGGACCGGCTTCCTGGCTGCAAGTGTCTCGTCCAGCCGTCGGCGCGGCGTCATCACGGGTGCAGCCTTGAAGTAGGCGGTCTCCTGCCCCGCCCGTGCCTGTCCGACCAGCCCGCGCATGACCTTGATGAAACCGTCCAGGGTCTCGCGTGTCTCGGTCTCCGTCGGCTCGATCAGCATCGCGCCATGGACGATCAGCGGGAAATAGACCGTCATCGGGTGATACCCCTCGTCGATCAGCGCCTTTGCCAGATCCATGGTCTCGACACCGGTGCCGTCGAGCCCGCGATCCGACACCAGCACTTCATGCATGCACGGCCCGGGATACGCGGGCGGCAACAGGTCCTTCAGCTTCTCCATGACGTAATTGGCATTCAGCACCGCATCCTCGGCGACCTGCTTCAGGCCGTCGCGACCATGGCTCTGCATGTAGGCCAGCGCCCGCACGAACATGCCGAACTGGCCGTGGAAGCCCTTCATGCGCCCGACACGTGGGCCGTCTTCCTGCTCGATCAGTTCGTAGCGACCGTCGCGCTGCACCACCTTCGGCAGCGGCGCGTAGGGGGCCAGTGCCTCCGAGAACACCACCGGACCGGAACCCGGACCACCGCCGCCATGCGGCGTGGAGAAGGTCTTGTGCAGGTTGATGTGCATGGCGTCGATGCCCAGGTCGCCGGGCCGCACCTTGCCGACGATGGCGTTGAAGTTTGCACCGTCACAATAGAAGTAGCCACCGATGCCATGGATCAGTTCGGCGATGCGGATGATGTCACGCTCGAACAGTCCGCAGGTATTGGGGTTGGTCAGCATCAGCCCCGCAACATCCGGACCCAGCTTGGCCTCGAAGGCTGCCATGTCGACGCGCCCGTCCGCCGTGGCGGGAATGCTGTCCACCGCATAGCCGCAGATCGCTGCCGTGGCCGGATTGGTGCCATGTGCGGACTCGGGCACCAGCACCCGCTTCCGCGGCTCGCCGCGTGCCTCATGCGCCGCGCGGATCGCCATCATGCCGCACATCTCCCCCTGCGCACCCGCACCGGGTGTCATGGCGACGGTCGCCATGCCAGTCAGTTCGGTCAACCAGTGCGCCAGCTCCGACATCAGCCGCAGCACGCCCTGCGTTGTCGACTGTGGCTGCATCGGATGCACATCGCCAATGCCCGGCAGGCGGGCCAGCCGCTCGTTCAGTCGCGGATTGTGCTTCATGGTGCAGGACCCGAGCGGATAGAGCCCGTAGTCAATGGCGTAGTTCATGCGGCTGAGGCGCACGAAGTGGCGCACCACCTGCGGCTCAGCCAGCCCGGGCAGACCAATGCCGCCTTGCCGGCGCAGACCGTCCAGCCGGTCCGGCGCATCAGGTGCCGGGGGCAGATCGACACCGGTACGGCCCGGCGCATCCTGCTCGAAGCTCAGCGGTTCATCACGGTCAAGACCGCGTGCGCCGGAGATGGTCTCGCGTTCGATGCTCATGCCGAAATCTCCTGCAATGCACTGACAAGCCGGTCGATATCAGCCTCGGACACCGTCTCCGTGGCCGCGAGAATCAGGACATTCTCCAGAGTTGGCTCACCCGGGAACAGGCGCGATGCCGGAACGCCCCCCAGGATGCCCAGCGCCGCCAGCGCCTCCACGACTGGCGCGGCGGGACGCCCGATGTCCAGGGCAAACTCGTTGAAGAACCGCTGGGTCAGCAGTTTCATGCCCGGCAGGGCGGTCAGCCGCTCTGCCAGCAGGGACGCCGTGCGGTGATTGACTTCCGCCAGACCGGTCATCCCGGCTTCGCCCAGCAGGGTGACATGAATGCAGAACGCCAGCGCGCAGAGCCCGGCATTGGTGCAGATGTTGCTGGTCGCCTTCTCCCGCCGGATATGCTGTTCCCGCGCGTTCAGGGTCAGGACGTAGCCGCGTCGACCGTCGGCATCCAGGGTTTCACCCGCCAGACGGCCCGGCATCTGGCGCACGTATTTCTGCCGACAGGCAAACAGACCCACATGCGGGCCACCGAAGGACAGTGGCACGCCGAGGCTCTGGCCCTCCGCCGTCACGATGTCGGCCCCCATGGCACCCGGCGGGTTCACGAGGCCGAGCGAAACAACCTCGGTCACGGCAACGATCAGCAGCGCACCCTGCGCGTGACAGGCCTCTGCCAGACCGGTGAGGTCCTTGAACTCGCCGAACACGTCCGGGTTCTGGACGACGACACATGCGGTATCCTTGTCGATGGCCTCCGCCAGGCCGCCCTGACCGCCGATGACCGGATCACGGATCTCGAGATCGTAGGGTGTGAACCGCAGCAGGGTCTCGGTTGTCTCCCGGTAGTGCGGGTGCAGGCGACCGGAAATGACCGACTTCTTCCGCTTGGTGATCCGATGCGCCATCAGCACCGCTTCCGACGTGGCGGTCGCCCCGTCGTACATGGACGCATTGGCGACATCCATGCCGGTCAGCAGCGCGACCTGGGTCTGGAACTCGAACAGGTACTGCAGCGTCCCCTGGCTGATCTCCGGCTGATAGGGCGTGTAGGAGGTCAGGAACTCCGACCGCTGGATCAGGTGATCCACGGTCGCCGGAACATGGTGGTGATAGGCGCCGGCACCGATGAAGCACGGCGCGCTGGCCGGACTCAGGTTCTCCCGCGCGAAGCCCTGGAAATGGCGTTCCACCGCCATCTCGCCCTGGTGGTCCGGCAGGCTGTCGATGGGCGCGTTGAGCACGGCGGCAGGCACATCGCGGAACAGCTCATCGATATTGCCGACACCGATGGCCGACAGCATCGCGGCCCGGTCATCGGGCGTCTGCGGAAGATAACGCATCAGTCCAGCGCCTCCAGATAGGCGGCATAGGCTTCCGCGTCCATCAGACCGTCCAGATCGGACATGTTCGACAGCTTCATGCGGTAGAACCAGCCATCCCCTTCCGCGCTCTCGTTCACCAGCGCCGGATTGTCATCCAGCGCGTCGTTGCGCGCGGTGACCTCGCCTGTTGCGGGGGCATAGACCTCACTCGCCGCCTTCACGGATTCGATGACGGCGGCCTCCGCCCCCTTCTCCACCTGCTGGCCCACGTCCGGCAGGTCGACATAGACCACATCGCCGAGCTGGTCCTGCGCGTAGTCACTGATCCCGATGGTGGCCTCCCCACCGGAAACATCGATCCATTCGTGGTCCTTGGTGTATTTGCGATCTGACATCGATGCCCTCCTGCGCGGCATGTGACGGGTTCGGTTCCTGTCGGGTTTCAGCGTTTGTAGTTGTGTGGTGAGAACGGAAGTGTCGCGACCTGCAGCGGGAACGACTTGCCCCGCTGCTCCGCGAAAAGTGCGGTACCGGGTTCGGCCAGTCCGGCCTCGACATAGCCCATGGCGACAGGGCCGCCGACGCTGGGGCCAAAGCCGCCGGATGTGATGGTGCCGACCGTTCTGCCGTCGGCATCGAGGATGCCCGCGCCCTCGCGGATGGGCGCGCGGCCTTCGGGCTTCAGCCCGACGCGGCGGCGCGCCGGTCCCTCCGCCAGTTCGCGCAGGATGCGCTCCCCGCCCGGAAAGTCGCCTGCTTCGCGACGCCGCTTCTGCATCGCCCACTGCAGGTTGGCCTCGACCGGGGAGGTGGTGGTGTCGATGTCATGACCATAGAGACACAGCCCGGCCTCCAGCCGCAGGGAATCCCGCGCGCCAAGCCCGATGGACCGGACCCGCGGGTCGGCCAGCAGGGCCTCGGCCAGCGCAACGGCCTTGCCTTCAGGCACCGATATCTCGCAACCGTCCTCGCCCGTGTAGCCGGAACGCGAGATCCAGAGGTCCGCGCCATTCCAGTCGAAACCGCCGGCCGTCATGAAACTGAGACCGGAAACACCCGGCACCAGGGTTTCCAGAACAGCCACTGCCTCCGGCCCCTGCAGGGCGAGCAGGGCCCGCTCCGGCATCGGCACCACCGCAATACCGGCAGGCATCGCTGCCGTGAGATGGGCAATGTCGGCGTCCTTGCAGGCCGCGTTGACAACCAGCAGCAGGTCATCATCTCGCCGTGTGATCATCAGATCATCGAGAATGCCACCGGCATCATTCAGGAACAGGCTGTAGCGCTGCTTGCCCGGCTTCAGTTCCTTCACGTTGCTCGGGATCAACCGCTCCAGCGCCGCGTCGGCACCGTCACCCACCAGCCGCACCTGCCCCATGTGCGAGACATCGAACAGGCCGGCGGCGGCACGCGTGTGCGTGTGCTCGGCCATGATGCCTTCGAACTGGACCGGCATGTCATAGCCCGCAAATGGCACCATGCGCCCGCCGAGCTGGCGGTGCAGGTCGTTCAGCGGAGTCTTCAGTATCGTCTGGTCGGTATCGCTGTCGGCACTCATTGCAGGCTCCCTCGGACTCGGGTTCGCACCTCGCCATGACCCGGCAGGGTCATGGTCGGCGCGCCCCCTCTGTCGTGGGACCTGAGAGACTGGACCAGCGGCTTGCTGCCGGTCGTACCCCTTCGGTGAGAGCGGACCCGCAGGCCTGCTCCGCTTTCCAGAGTGCCGTCACCCAGCGGTCCGTTTGCCTGAGAGTTTCCGGGGCGGTTGCTCCTTCGGCGTCCATCCCGCGCCTGTTTCCAGACAAAGGACTGATCTCTCCCGCTGGGTTCAATCGGACACCGCCAATGTAAGCGGCACAGGGAATCGACACAACTGCAAAGCCTGCTGATGAGTCGCCTCTTCTCAGATTGCCCTTGCGGAAACCTGGTCGCGGCGGGACGATTGCAAAAGCCTACGGACGGAGAAACCGGAACGGGAGAGACGAAGATGGCAGACGCACGGCCCCAGGGCCCTCGCAACGTGGCATTGATCGGCCCCTACCTCAGCGGCAAGACTTCCCTGCTGGAAAGCCTGCTTCACGTTACCGGCTCGATCGACCGAAAAGGCACGGTGAAGGACGGAAGCACGGTAGGCGACAGCGTACCGGAAGCCCGGGCCCGGCAGATGAGCGTCGAGTGCAATGCCGCCACCACCCGTTATCTGGATGAGGAGATCACCTTCATCGACTGCCCCGGCTCCATCGAATTCGTGCAGGAGGCCGCACATGCACTGATCGGGGTCGATGCCGCCGTGGTGGTCTGTGAAGCCGACCCCGCGAAGGCGCCGACCCTGCTGCCCTGGCTGAAACTGCTCGACGACCTCGACATCCCGCGCTTCATCTTCGTCAACAAGGTCGACAGGGCGTCGGGCGCGGTTCAGCCGGTCATCGATGCCCTGCAGGACGTGTCCGAGAGATCCCTGATCCTGCGGCATCTGCCTCTGACACGCGACGAGACTGTCGTTGGCTACGTCGATCTGGCCCAGAACCGGACCTACCTCTATCGCGAAGGCGCGCCCTCGGAACAGGTGGAGGCCAGCGCCGACCAGATCGAGCTGCAGGGCGAGGCGCGTTTCGCCATGCTGGAACAACTCGCCGACTTCGATGATCACCTGATGGAGGAACTGCTGGAGGATATCGAGCCGGAGAAGGCCGAAGTCTTCAAGGACCTGACCGAGAACCTGCAGGAGGGTCGGATCGTATCTGTCCTGCTTGGCGCGGCGGAGCATGACAATGGCGTGCGCCGACTGTTGAAGGCAATCCGCCACGAGGTCCCCTCGCACACCGCCGCAGCGCTGCGCGCAGGTGCCGATCCGGCAGCACCGGAAGCCGTGGCGCAGGTGCTGAAGACCTGGCAGACCCAGCATGGCGGCAAGCTGTCCCTGGCACGCATCTGGTCCGGCACGGTGCGGGAAGGCGATACGCTGAGCGGTGAGAGAGTAGGCAGCCTGTCACGAACCGTCGGCATGACAACCACGCGCGCCGACAGTGTCTCCGCTGGCCAGATCGCGGTCTTTGGCCGGATGGAAGCCGTCGGGACGGGCGATGTGCTGGCATCCGGCACGGCCCCGGCGCTGCGCAAGGCACCTTCTTTCGCACCGGTATTCGCGACCGCGATCACTGTCGCCAATCGCAATGACGAGGTGAAGCTGTCCGGCGCCCTCACGCGATTGCAGGAGGAAGATCCGGGCCTGATCGTCGATCATGATCCCGCAACGCACCAGATGTTGCTCTGGGGCCAGGGCGACATGCACCTCAAGGTGGCGGTGGACCGGTTGCAGGGCCGCTATGGCATTTCCGTGGAAACCGCGCCACCCGCCGTTCCCTACCGTGAGACAATCCGGAAATCCGTGACGCAGCAGGCACGGCACCGCAAGCAGTCCGGCGGACATGGCCAGTTCGGCGATGTCACGCTCGACATTCGCCCGCTTCCCCGCGGTTCCGGCTTTCACTTCGATGACAGCATCAGCGGCGGAGTGGTCCCGAAGCAGTACATTCCCGCCGTCGAGGCAGGCGTGGCCGAATGTCTGCAGAAAGGACCACTCGGCTTTCCCGTCGTCGATATCGCCGTGACCCTGACCGACGGCAAGCATCACCAGGTCGACAGCTCCGAAATGGCCTTCAAGACTGCCGGACGGTCTGCAATGGCAGAGGGCTTGCCTGCCTGTGACCCGGTGCTGCTGGAACCCGTGATGCAGGTCGAGATCATGGTGCCGAACAGCCATACGGCGGCCATCAACAACATGGTCAGCACCCGACGCGGCCAGTTGCTTGGCTATGACGCTCGTCCCGGATGGGCCGGATGGGACCAGGTATCCGCCCAGATGCCGCAGGCGGAGATGGCGGATCTGATCATCGAAATACGCTCCTTGACCCAGGGTGTCGGCACCTTCACCTTCCAGTTCGACCGCCTGCAGGAACTCTCCGGCAGGGCGGCGGAACAGGCAATCGGAGCAGGGTGATGACGACACAGGCGGCGCGGGTGGCAGAAATTCTGATGCAGGCGCGCGCCAATCGTGCACGGATTCCCGTGCTGCCCCCTGATGCCATGCCGGAGGATATCGAAGGGGCCTACGCGGTTCAGCCAGCCGTTCGCAAGGCTATCTCTGCGCAGGGCGGCGGGCGCCAGATCGGCTGGAAGATCGGTTGTACCAACGAGACCGCACAGCGCCAGATCGGGGTTCACGAGCCCTTCTTCGGCGGGATTTTCGAGAATACCTCCAAGGCTTCTCCTGCGACCTTTGACACCGGTGATTTCTTCATGACGGTGATCGAGGCGGAGGTGGGCTTCCTGATGGGGGAGGACCTGCCCGCAGCCGCCGCACCCTATGATCCCGGCTCGGTCGGCGACGCGGTCGCAGCCGCCTTCCCGGCAATCGAGATCGTCGACAGCCGCTTCCAGGACTGGACCACCATCGGCCCTGTGCAGATCATCGCCGACAACGGCAGCCACGGAGCCTGGGTGCATGGCGCGCCGGTCAGCAACTGGCAGGACATCGACCTCGCCGAGATGGCTGTGCACCTCTACGCCGATGGCGAACTGGTGCGTGAAGGTCAGGGCATCAATGTCATGGATCACCCCATCAATGCGCTGACATGGCTGGCCAACGTCCGCGCCGTCTACGCCCGCGACGGACTGAAGGCCGGCGACCGGATTTCGACAGGTACGACGATTGTCGTCTATGACGCGAAGAAGGGGCAGCACCTGAAGGCTGACTTCGGCCCCCTCGGCAGTATCGAGTTGACGCTGGAATAACGTTCGCTTGATTTGCGGATCGCACCCGGAACCGCCTTATTGGAGGCAGGTTCATGGACGCAGGAGGTCAGGCATGCTCATTCGCAACAGACGAGGCTGGGAACTTCCCGAAAGCGCCGCAACGCCGGAGAACGTTTTCCTGAACCGCCGCGCGTTGCTGAAGGGGATGGGACTGGGTGCCATTGGCCTGTCCGCCCTGGGACTGTCCGGTCAGGCACAGGCCGAGGACGAACTGATCCCCACCGCCGACATGTATCCGGCAGCGCCGAACCTGCGATACCGCGTCGAACGCGATATCACCGAAGAAGACGTGAACCTGACCTACAACAACTTCTACGAATTCGGCTCCCACAAACGGATCTATCGCGATGCGCAGGATCTGAAGGTCCGCCCCTGGACCGTCACCATCGACGGCATGGTGAAGCAGGCAAAGACCTGGGACATTGATGCGCTGATCCGGCGTCTGGGCGTGGAGGAACGTGTCTACCGTCACCGCTGTGTCGAAGCCTGGTCCATGATTGCGCCCTGGAGTGGCATTCCACTGCAGAAACTGGTCGACCTGGCCGAGCCGACCGGCAACGCCCGCTACGTCCGTTTCGAGACCTTCCTGGACAAGGATGTCGCCAGTGGCCAGCGCCAGCGCTGGTATCCGTGGCCCTATGTCGAGGCCGTGACCCTGGCCGAGGCCCGCAATGAATTGCCGTTCCTGGTGACGGGTGCCTATGGCAAGCCGCTTCCGAAGCAGATGGGTGCGCCCCTGCGTCTGGCCCTGCCCTGGAAGTACGGTTTCAAGTCGATCAAGTCGATTGTCCGCATCACCTTTACCGACGAGCAGCCGACCAGCTTCTGGGAGGAGATCAACGCGCGGGAGTACGGCTTCTGGGCGAACGTGAACCCGAAGGTGGATCACCCGCGCTGGAGCCAGGCGACCGAGGAAGTGCTCGGCACTGGCGGCAAACGGGTGCCGACCCAATTGTTCAACGGATACGGTGAGTTCGTCGCCGACCTGTACAAGGGCATGGAAGACCAGCGCGCCCTCTACATGTAAGGGCGGTCGCGGTCAGCCCGGCTTGTCCGGGAGGATGATGCTGACCGTGGTTCCCTTGCCATAGGTGCTGGCCAGTTCCAGGCGCCCGCCGTGCAGTTCGGCCAACTGCCGCGTCAGCGGCAAACCGAGGCCCGTGCCCGGTGTCACATCGACATCGCCTGCCCGGCCGAAGGGTTCCATGACCTTGGCGAGTTCTTCCGAACGGATTCCGCGACCAGCGTCCTCAACGGCAATGAATGTCTCGCCTGAAACGGTCCTGCCAACTTCCAGCGAGACCATGTCACCCTTGCGGCTGAACTTGATGGCATTGGAAAGCAGGTTCATCACCATCTGGCGAAAGGCCCGCCTGTCAGCATGGACAACACCCGGACCACCCGGCATCAGATGGAAATCGCGTTCCGCGAGCTGGTCACGGAAGAGTTCCACCAGCCTCTCGAGCTCACCGTCCAGCTCGATCGTTTCAGGCGTGATCTCCATCTTGTTGGCTTCGACACGTGAAATGTCGAGCACATCGTTCACGAGACTGAGCAGATGTTCGCCACTGGCGGCAATGTCACTGACATAGCCAAGATAACGTTCATTCTGCATCGGTCCGAGAATTTCCCCCTTCATCACCGTCGAGAAACCGATGATCGCATTCAGGGGCGTCCGAAGTTCGTGGCTCATGTTGGCAACGAAGGCCGATTTGGCGCGGCTGGCTTCCTCGGCATGCCGGAGTGCCTCGATGGCCTGTTCGCGGGCTTCCACCATGTCCGTGATGTCACGACCGACGCCACGGTAGCCGCTGAACGTGCCATCAGGCCCGAAGACCGGCGCCGAGGAAATTTCCACGAAGCGACGGGCGTCACCCATCCTGACGGGTGTGTGGATCCGCTCGATCGGTTTCCGCTCCTCCCAGAGCTTCCGCATGCGCGCCCAGGCAACCGTGGCCTGTCGCTCCAGGCGGGGATTGTCTGCCCCGACGACTTCGAACCAGTTGCGACCCATGATGGTATCGCGACTGATCTCGAACATCTCCTCGTAGCGCTCCGAAACGTAGGTGAAGCGCATCTCGGCATCAATCTCGAAGTACCAGTCCGATGCCAGCTCGGCGAAGGCGCGGAAGCGTTCTTCGCTGATCTCGTGATTGGCCAGCGCTTGCTGCTGTTCGGTGATGTCGATCAGCACACTGTCATGATAGATCACGCCGAAGCGGTCCTCGGTCGTCCAGCCTTCTTCGCGAATCCAGAAATGCTCCCCGGTCGAGGTATCCGTCGCGCCAAACTCGATCGTATAGGGTTCCAGTGTCTGCCTGTGGCGGGTCATCGTATCGATGTAGGGCTGGCGGGATTCCGGATCGAAGGCATGAAACCAGTCCTCCGGCCTGATCCGCTGGACGTTGCCCTCTATCTCGCCACCCAGTCGGCGGGCACGCCGTCCCCATATCTGAACGCGGTCGCTGCCCTGACGCCGGCGACAGAACAGGATGCCATCGACGTTGGACATGTATGTCTTGAGCTGTTCCTCGCGCCGCTTGAAGTCCGAGACGTCACCCATGACATGCAGGCGCCCGCCATTCGGCAGGATGCAGGTCACGGAAATCGACCAGAGTCCGGACGCCGTCATGTCCACCAGCGGCTTCTGGGGTGTGTCGAATCCCATGAGCAGGTTCTGGCGCAGCGCATCCTCATGGCCTTGCGCGCCTGGAATCAGGTCATGCTCCAGGATCGTTTCGATCTGCTCCTCGATGGTGCCGTTCGGTACGGGAAACACATCCGTATCAGGGAAGAAGGCCTGCATCCCCGGTGACCAGGACTTGGCGCGCCGGTCAGGCCCGAAATAGATGATGCCAAGATGATCGGCTGATGCGCCGGACAGCATCCGCGCAATCGCCTGCTCGATACCATCATCACCCGCTTCCTGGCGGCATTGCCAAAGCACCCCGCCCCCCGGCAGAGGCGAGCCGCTGGCCGTCCAGCCCGGCTGCAAGGCCAGCGGCCGGGGCGCAAGATCGCCCAGATCTCCCAGAAGCGATATCGGGTTGACCGCAGCAGGCACGAGATCATCAAAGGTCCTGCTGCTGGTAACCAATGTCGGCGTTCCGCCTGGCACGCCATGGGTCACCGCGACAGGCGACTCAAGATGCGCGAACGCCTCAAAGAGGGTCCGATCCATCACCTGCCGTCCCAGCGGGTCCGGCTTGATCGCGTGCACATCGCCCATGCGCCAATCAGATACCGGCGGATAGCTAACACTTCATGAATGATCGGTCCCATCGGGTCGGGCATCATGGATCATTGGACTTGCGCGGGGGCTTGCGGAACGCCTGCCCAGAACTCGGGATCGTGGCCATAGAAGATGCGTGCGCCGCGCCGCTGCAGTTCCTTCAGTTTTTCCAGGCTCTGCCTCATCTCTTCGGCGTCGTGCAGGATCATCGGCAGGCGCATCTCCTCCAGCGTGCGCCGCAGATAGCAGGCGTCGCCGGTCAGAACGATATCACCGTCGGGCAGTTGCACCTTCAACGATTGGTGACCCGGCGTGTGCCCATAGGTCGGGATACAGACCACCGCCCCGTCACCGAAGATATCATGCTCCCCATCGGGCAGGACCAGGTCGTGTCCATGATCGAAATCCTGCTTCATGAACCCGACCTTCGCGGCAATATCGGGATCATTCGCCGCTTCCCATTCCCGACGCTGCACCACCATCCGGCAGTCAGGCAGCGCGTCATTGCCACCCGCATGATCGAAGTGCAGGTGGGAGTTCACCAGATAGTCGATGTCCTCCACACCGATCCCCATCGCATTCAGACGCGCAGCAATGTCGGTGCCCTTCTCGAAGGAAATGGCGTAGTACTTCGCGACCTTTCCCAGTCGGGCAAACGGGTCAGTCTGGACCTGCAGGTTCAAGCCGCTGTCGAAGAGCACGCGCCCCTTCGGATGCTCGATCAGGTAACAGGGCACGGGCACGCGGATCCGCCCCTCCGCCCCGGCCAGCATAGCCTTGAGACTCATCTCCAGCCAGCCGCAGGTCATCGCATACAGGCGGATCGTCATGTCACCCTCCCCGGTGGTCATGCTCCAGCAACCGCATCAGATAGCTGCCGTAGTCGTTGCCTTTCATTGCTTCGGCAAGCCTACGCAGCACGTCATCGCCAATCCAGCCCCTTCGCCAGGCGATCTCTTCCGGCGCCGAGATCTTCAGCCCCTGACGCTTCTCGACCGCATGGATGAACTCGGCCGCTTCCAGCAGGCTGCCGGGTGTTCCGGTATCGAGCCAGGCAAAGCCGCGACCCAGGGTCTCGACACGCAGCTTGCCACGTTCGAGATAATGCCGGTTCACATCGGTGATCTCCAGCTCGCCACGCCCTGAAGGCGCGATGGACCGGGCCACGTCGGCAGCATTCCGGTCATAGAAGTAAAGCCCCGTGACCGCAAAGGACGACGGCGGAACCGCGGGTTTCTCGACGATGTCGACGGCACGACGGTCCGCGTCGAAACTGACCACGCCATACCGCTCCGGGTCGACAACCTGGTAGGCGAAGACCACAGCGCCATCGTCGAAATCGGCGGCGTCACGCAACATGCCGGAGAAGCCACGGCCATAGAAGATGTTATCGCCCAGAACTAGGGCACAGTGATCACCGGCCACGAAGTCCTCGGCGATGATCAGTGCCTCCGCAATCCCCCGTGGCGCTGACTGCTCGGCATAGGAAATGCGCACGCCCCAGTCCCGGCCATCGCCCAGCAACTGTTCGAACCGTGGCAGGTCCTCCGGCGTCGAGATCAGCATGATATCGCGGATTCCCGCCAGCATCAGCGTTGCCAGCGGATAATAGACCATCGGCTTGTCATAGACCGGCAGCAACTGCTTCGAGACCACCCGGGTCATCGGGTGCAGTCTCGTTCCGGCACCTCCGGCAAGCACAATTCCCTTCATGATCCATCTTCCCCGCTTTCCGTCGGCATTTCCCCCAGATCACGCAAGAGGTGAGCCAGATGAACCGTCCAGTCCGGCTGCCCGATACCGAAGGCGGCACGGATGCGACCGCAGTCGAGCACGGAATTGGCAGGACGCGGCGCCGGACGTGGAAAGTCCTCCGTGGTGCAGGGCGCGATCACCAGGTCCGGGTAATGGGCAAGGATGGCCTGGGCGAAGCCGTGCCAGCTCACCGTTGGCGCACCCGCGAAATGATAGGTGCCCCACGGCACGATATCAGCCTGCAGGACACGGGTCGTGATATCCAGACAGGCGTCTGCAATGGCGTCGGCAGGTGTCGGGCCGCCAATCTGGTCATCGACCACCTTCAGCGGGGATTGGCCGGAAGCGGCAAGCCGCAGCATCGTCTTGACGAAATTGCTGCCCATGGCACCAAAGACCCAGGATGTCCGCAGGATCACATGCTTGCCCCAGGCGTCAAAGACGGCCCTTTCACCGGCCAGCTTGGTGCGGCCATAGACCGTGGCTGGCGCTATCGGATCGTCTTCCCGATAGGGACCGGTCTTGCTGCCGTCGAAGACATAGTCCGTCGAGAGATGGATCAGGGGAACGGACGCCAGCGCACAGGAAAGGGCAACATTGCCGGCCCCCTCCCCATTGATGGCCATGGCGCGCTCCGGCTCCTCTTCCGCCCTGTCGACAGCCGTATGGGCCGCGCAATTGATGACAATCGACGGTCGAATGTCCGCGACCGTGCGGCGTACCGCATCCGCGATGGTGATATCGAGCTCGTCATGCTTCAGGCCGATGACGCTTTGCCCACGCGCCATGGCGCGCCAGCGCAGGGCTGCGCCTACCTGACCACCAGCACCCAGGACCAGGATGCTCACGATTGCCCACCCAGCCTGTCCCGGTCATGCACCCGCGCAAGCCAGGCACGCCGGTCCATGTACCAGCGAATGGTGTCCTCCAGACCGGTCTCGAAGCTCATGCGCGGCTTCCAACCGATCTCCTGCTCCATGCGGGTCGGGTCGATGGCATAGCGCTGATCGTGACCGGGCCTGTCGCTGACCCGCGTGACCAGGCCGAAGTGCGGCACATGCGGGGATGTCGGCACCAGCGCGTCCAGCCGCGCGCAGATATGGCGTACGATGTCCAGGTTCTGCTGCTCCCCCCGTGCCCCGACCAGATAGGTCTCCCCGGTCCTGCCTCGCGCCAGAACAGCGAGCAGCGCCGCCACATGGTCATCCACGTGAATCCAGTCCCGCACGTTGTCGCCCTTGCCGTAGACCGGCAGCGGGCGCCCATCCAGGGCATTCAGGATCATCAGCGGGATCAGCTTCTCCGGGAACTGGAACGGTCCGTAGTTGTTGCCGCAATTGGTCACCAGTACCGGCAGGCCATAGGTCACGCCGAACGCCCTGACCAGGTGGTCGGAACCGGCCTTCGACGCGGCATAGGGGGAGTTGGGGCTATAGGCATCGCCCTCCCTGAACCAGGCACCTTCGGCGAGACTGCCATAGACCTCGTCGGTCGAGACATGCAGGAAACGGAAACTTTCCTGCTGAACACCGGACAGCTCGCGCCAGTATCCCAGCGCCGCCTCCAGCATCACACCGGTGCCGGTCACATTCGTGCGGATGAAGGCGGAGGGACCATCGATTGACCGGTCCACATGGCTTTCCGCCGCCAGGTGCATCACGGCATCGGGCCGGAAATCCCGGAATGCGGCAGCCATTGCAGGCATGTCGCAGATATCCGCCTGCAGGAACCGGTAGTTCGCGGCTGCTGCAACATCCTCCACGTTCTCGGGCCGCCCGGCGTAGGTCAGGCAATCGACGTTCAGCACCTCGACGCCATCCTGAACAAGCCGCCGCACAAGCGCCGAACCGATGAAACCGCAGCCGCCGGTGACCAGAATGCGCATCTCTCAGACCCCTCCGAACCCAGCGAGTGTCGGCAGCACCAGATCCTTGTCCGAAACCCGGGCGGATTGTCTGTCCACCGGCCAGTCGATACCCAGCGCAGGATCATCGAAGGCGATGCCCCGCTCAGCCGACGGATCATAGGGCGCGGTCACCTTGTAGATGACTTCGGCCGCATCGGTCAGGGTGCAGTAGCCATGCGCGAACCCGGCGGGCACCCAGAGCTGGTTCCAGTCACTTTCCGTCAGTTCCACGGCGACGTGCTGACCGAATGTCGGCGACCCGCGACGCACGTCAACGGCCACATCCAGGATCGCGCCGCGCAGGCAGCGGATCAGCTTTCCCTGGGCATTCGGTGGCAGTTGCAGGTGCAGACCGCGCAAGGTGCCGCGCGCGCCATTGCGGACATGATTGTCCTGCACGAAACGCCAGTCATGACCCAGCGCCGAAAGTGCTCCGGCATTCCAGGTCTCGGAGAAGAAGCCACGGTCGTCGCCGTGACGGTCAGGCCAGAGCTGCAGGACGTCCGAAATAGAGGTTGGCTCTATCCGCATGGGCCTGACCGGAGCAGTCAGTCCGTGACCCGGTCAGCCGCTCCGCCTGGCTCCCGACCGGGCTTGCGGAAGCGGGCCAGATACGCCGGAACGACCGCCTCGACCGTTTCCAGGTCGGTAATGCCGAGATCCGCGAAACCGGACGCGCCCTCTCCGACCACGCAGTCCTGCTGCAGCAGGCGCACGTGATCCAGGGTCAGCGGCGGCGCGGGCAGGACCTGAAGCACCGCGCCCATGACCTTCGCGACCTCGAACGGGATCGGCAGCAGCAGCGCCTTGCGCCCGGTCTGCTGCAGCACGAACTCCAGAATCTCGCGGAAGGTCATGACCCGCGGTCCGCCAAGCTCGAAGGTCTTGCCCTGCACATCCTCGCGCACCAGCGCCGCCATGATCGCATCGGCCACGTCACCGACAAAGACCGGCTGGAACCGGGTGTGTCCGCCGCCGACCAGCGGCAATGCCGGGGCAATACGGGACATGGCACCGAAACGGTTCATCAGGTCATCTTCCGGCCCGAACACGACCGAGGGGCGCAGGATGACGGCCGTCGGAACATTCTCGCGAACCGCCGCCTCACCTGCTGCCTTGGTCCGGGCGTAGAGCGCACCTGACTCCGCATCCGCGCCAATCGCGGAGAGCTGAACGAAATTGGTGATACCGGCCTCCGCCGCCGCCTGCGCCACATTGCGCGCGCCGATGGCATGCGTGGCGGAAAAGGTCTGGTCCGACTGGTGCAGCACACCCACCAGGTTGACCACCGCATCGGCCCCTTCGATCGCCCGGGCCACCGAAGCAGGCTTGCGGATATTGGCATACAGCGGCGTGACCTGCCCGACATCACCCATCGGCTTCAGGAAAATCGCGGCTTCAGGATCACGAACGGCAACCGTGACAACCGCGCCAGCCCGCGCCAGGCGGCGCACCAGGTGACGACCGATGAAACCGGACCCACCGAAGACCGTGACGTGCATGCCCTGCATCCGAAAAGACCTCCCGATCCGTCGGGGATCACCTGCCCCGACACTGATGCACTGCTCTATCCTGCCGCTGCACCGATGGCAACGATGCGATACGTCGCGACGTCACGGTTGGTTGCCCAACCCGCCCTGTGATATGCGGTCGGGCAACGCCTGAAGGAGCCCGCACCAATGACCATCCACTTTCATCGCGATGACCTGCCGGACACGGTTGACCTCGGTCAGACCGTCGCCATCGACACGGAAACCATGGGCCTGAACCCGCACCGCGACCGGCTCTGTCTGGTTCAGCTCTCGGCAGGCGATGGAGACGCGCACCTGGTGAAGATCCGCCCCGGCGGTGCACCGGCGCCGAACCTGACGCGGATGCTGGAGGATGATGCGGTCCTGAAACTGTTCCACTTCGCACGCTTCGACATTGCGGCCCTGCGCAACGGTCTGGGTGCACGGACCAGCCCGGTCTATTGCACCAAGATCGCCAGCCGCCTGTGCCGCACCTACACGGACCGCCACAGCCTGCGTGACCTGTGCCGGGAGTTGCTGGACGTGGACATTTCCAAGCAGCAGCAGTCTTCCGACTGGGGCGCGGAGGATCTGACGGAGGCACAGATGGCCTATGCTGCATCCGACGTGCTGTATCTGCACAGCCTGCAGGCGGAACTGGATGTGCGTATCGCGCGGGAAGGCCGGACCCACATGGCACAGGCCTGCTTCGACTTCCTGCCGATGCGGGCCGAGCTGGATCTGGTGGGCTGGCCGGAGACGGACATCTTTGCCCATTCATGATCGGGCCTGGCGTCCGTTCGGGAATCTGCCTTGCGCCGTAAAGGCTTTCTGCACGAATGCGTGGTCTCATGTTGCGTGGCCGCGGCACATCACCCATATTGGCATGAATCTTGTTGCGGACAGCCCGTCGACTCGCGGGCGCCAAGCTGAAACCAGACAGGCGAGGCCCTGACGACCCATGGCTGACGAAGCCCGAGCACCGGCAGGCGATACCAGGACCGGCGATGACATCGCGACGGGACGCCAGGTCATCGAGATGGAGGCGAAGGCGCTTATGGCCCTCGCCGCCGGTCTCGACGAAAGCTTTGTGGCCGCGGTGGACTGCCTGCTGAAGGTCCAGGGCCGGGTTATCCTGACCGGCATGGGCAAGAGCGGTCATGTGGCGCGCAAGATTGCGGCAACCATGGCGTCGACCGGCACCCCCGCCTATTTCGTGCATCCGGGGGAGGCCAGTCACGGCGACCTGGGCATGATCACGGAAAAGGATGCGCTGATCGGGTTGAGCAATTCCGGCGAGACCAACGAGCTTGGCGACATACTCGAATTCGCGCGCCGCAACATGGTACCCGTGATCGCCATGGTCGGCCGCATGCCCTCGACGCTGGGTTCCGCCGCGGATGTCTGCCTGCTGCTCCCGGACGCGGCGGAGGCATGTCCGCATGTCCTGGCCCCGACAACATCCACGACGATGATGCTGGCACTTGGCGACGCGCTGGCGGTGGCCCTGCTGGAAAGACGCAACTTCACGGCACGCGACTTCGGGCGCCTGCATCCGGGTGGCAAGCTCGGTCGTCGCCTCGTCACCGTCGCCGATATCATGCATGAAGGCACGGAACTGCCTGTCGCACCCAGCGGCACGTTGATGTCCGAGGCGCTGATCGAGATGACGGCCAAGAGCCTCGGCTGCATCGCCATTACCGATGCGGATGGGCGGCTGGCAGGTGTCATCACCGACGGCGACCTGCGACGCGGCATGAAGCGCCCGGACCTGCTGAACCGGTCCGTCGATGACGCGATGACGCGCAGCCCACGGACGATCCGGGCAACGGCGCTGGCCTCCGAAGGCGTCGGCATCATGCATGAGAACAAGGTCACGAGCCTGTTCGTGCTTGATGACGCGCAGCGCCCTGTCGGGCTGCTGCACATTCACGACTGCCTGCGTGCGGGTGTCGCATGACCGGCACCGACACCCCCGAAGACGCGAAGGACATCGGTCGGCGCTGGAACGCCCGGCCCCGCTCCGACCGCGTTTCCACCGGAGAGGCGCGCCGCAATCCGCTGGTCAACCGTATCAAGTTTGCACTGCTGGGTGTTTCGGCCCTGCTGGTGGTTGCCCTGCTGGCCTGGCCGCAGTTCGCGGAACGCAGTGGAGACCTGCCGATCGATTTCGCTGATGTCGATGTCGGTGCACCGACCTCCACCATGTCGAACGCGCGTTTCATCAGTGGGGGTGCCCATGCCATCAACATCACCGCCGACCAGGTTGTGCAGGATGCCGAGTCACCGGAACTGGTGCATCTGACCAATATCTCCGGGGACACCACGACCGACGACGGTGCATGGTTCTCCCTGTCGGCCCTGAAGGGCAATTATGATCGGGAGGCACAGCGACTGGTGCTGAATGGCAATGTCGCCCTGTTCACGGACAGCGGCAATGAACTGCACAGTTCCAATGCAACGTTCGAACTTGGGCAGGGACGCATCACCGGCGGTGACCCGGTCTCCGGTCATGGGCCATTCGGACGTATCACGGCAGACCGTTTCGAAGTCGCGGGCAACGGCGAGACCATCCGTTTCAGGGGTGGTGTCACGCTGGTGATCGAAACCGGTGCGGGGGGTCTCTGATGCACTGGCTGTCAAGGTTCCGGGAATCGCGTCTGCCGGGCTTCCTGGCGCCCCTGGTGCTGGTCATGGCCATGCTCTCACCTGTCGGCGCACAGGAGGGGCTGGGCGGTGATCCTGACGCCCCCATCGAGATCCAGGCGGACAATCTGGAGGTCTATCGCGACAGGCAGCTTGCTGTATTCATCGGCAATGTCGATGCACAGCAGGGGCGCATGAACCTGAAGACCGATGAGCTGCATGTCAGCTATCGCGAAGGCGGCGACAGCAGTGACGGTGCAGCGGTCGGCGGACGGATCTCGCGTCTGGAGGCCAAGGGCAACGTTCGGGTCTCGACGGAGAAGGAAAGCGCCACCGGCGATCACGGTGTCTATGACATCGACAGCGCCACCATCGTCCTGGAGGGTGGCGTGCGCCTGTTCCAGAACCGCAACGTGCTGGCGGGCCAGCGACTGGTCATGAACCTGGAAACCGGGGTCACACGGCTGGACGGGGCACCGGGAACAGGCCGGGTGAAGGGCATCTTCCAGCCCCAGCGCTCGGATGCCACCGAATGACGGATGTGACCGACAGGACCGAACCCGCGGATGGACCCACCCCGCGCCTGGTGCACGAGAATTCCGGCCTTTCCGCACGGAAGCTCGGCAAGCGCTACAAGAAGCGCCCCGTGCTGCGTGACGTATCGCTTGCGGTTCAGCGCGGGGAGGCCGTCGGCCTGCTTGGCCCCAACGGCGCAGGCAAGACCACGTGCTTCTACATCATCACCGGGCTGATCAAGGCGGACTTCGGTCAGATCATGCTGGACGGCCATGACATCACCAGCCTGCCGATGTACCGGCGTGCCAGGCTGGGTGTCGGTTACCTGCCGCAGGAAGCCTCGATCTTCCGTGGCATGACTGTCGAACAGAACATCCGTGCCGTGCTGGAAGTCGCGGAGAGCGAGCGGGAGATGCGGGAGCAGATGCTGGAGGATCTGCTGGCCGAGTTCTCCCTGACCCACCTGCGTCGCGCCTCCGCAATGGCCCTCTCGGGCGGTGAGCGGCGGCGCGTGGAGATCGCACGGGCACTGGCCAGTCGCCCGTCCTTCATGCTGCTGGATGAGCCGCTGGCCGGCATCGACCCGATAGCGGTCGGCGAGATTCGCGATCTTGTCTTTCATCTGAAGGATCGGGGCCTGGGGGTGCTGATCACCGATCACAATGTCCGCGAGACCCTGGACCTGATCGACCGTGCCTACATCCTGCATGACGGGCGGGTGCTGATGGAGGGCTCGCCCGACGATATCGTGAACCATGACGACGTGCGCCGGGTGTATCTCGGCGAACGTTTCCGGATGTAGGGCGCGCAGCATGGCCATTGGACCCCGCCTGGAGCTTCGGCAAAGCCAGAATCTGGTCATGACCCCACAACTGCAGCAGGCCATCAAGCTGCTGCAGCTGAACAACATCGAGCTGACCTCCTTTGTCGAGCAGGAACTGGAACGCAATCCGCTGCTTGAAGAGCGGGAGAAGGACGACCGACCGGATCAGCCGGAACCGGAGGCCCGCGCCGAAAGCAACGACGACGGCTTCGGCGACGAGGTTGTGCCGGAAATGTCGATCACGGCGGAGAATGGTGGTGGCGCGGAAGCCGACCAGGCTTTCGATACCGATCGCGAGAGCGTCAGCGGAGAGGACAGTGTCGCCGACCGCATGGGCGAGACGATGGGTCCGGGCGGCGATTCCGGGGAAACCGGCGGCAGCCTGGGGCAGATGGGTTCCGGCGGCTCGTCACGTTTCGAGGACATGGACCTGAGCCTGGAGAATACGCTGGGCGAGGAAATCAGCATGCGGGATTCGCTGATGACCCAGCTTGGTCTGGCCGTCGATGACGATGTTCAGCGGATGGTGGGTTCTGCGATCATCGATTCCATCGACCCGGATGGCTATTTCCGGGAAGACATCGCGGAGATGGCGGAACGCCTTGGCTGCGAGAACGCGGTCGTGGAGGACATGCTGCAGGTCGTGCAGGGCTTCGAGCCCACTGGAATCGGCGCGCGAAACCTCTCCGAATGCCTGGCGCTGCAACTGATCGAACAGGATCGCTATGATCCTGCCATGGCGAAGCTGGTCGCCCGGCTGGAACTGCTTGGACGGCAGGACTATCCGGCACTGATGCGGGAATGCGAGGTCGATGAGGAAGACCTGGCGGAAATGGTCAACGAGATCCGCAGACTGGACCCACGACCGGGCAGCAGTTTCGACCATGATGATTCGCAGACTGCAGTCCCCGATGTCCTGCTGCGCCAGAAACCGGACGGCGGCTGGTCCATCGAACTGAACAGCGAGACCCTGCCGCGCGTGCTGGTGAACAACCGCTACTATGCGGAGGTCAGCCGCACCACCAAGAAGGCCGAGGACAAGACCTATCTGAGCGAATGCCTGAACACGGCCAACTGGCTGGTGAAATCCCTGGACCAGCGGGCCAACACGATCATGAAGGTCGCAACCGAACTGGTTCGCCAGCAGGACGGGTTCTTCGCCCTGGGCGTGCAGTATCTGCGCCCGCTGAACCTGAAGACCATCGCCGACGCCATCGGCATGCACGAAAGCACCGTCAGTCGCGTCACGGCCAACAAGTACATCGGGACGCCGCGCGGGATCTTCGAGATGAAGTACTTCTTCACTGCGGCGATTCCATCGAACCGTGGCGGAGATTCTCATTCCGCCGAATCCGTGCGCATGCGGATCCGGGACCTGATCGGGGAGGAAGACCCCAAGAAGATCCTGTCCGATGACCGGATCGTGGAGATCCTGAAGGAAGAAGGAATCGACATTGCACGCCGGACGGTCGCAAAATACCGCGAAGCCCTGCGTATTCCGTCGTCAGTGCAAAGACGACGTCAGAAACGGCTGCAGATGTCGATGGCCCGTTGAGAGGCCAGGGTTCCGGTCGCGGAATGTCCCAACGGGACCGGGTCTCAGCGGGTTGACTCGGATTGGGGGCCTACCTATGGTCCGCGCCGCTTTGCGGCACCGCCGGGTTTCGGGGCGTCGCTTTGGCGGTAAACAAGAGGCATCATGAAAATCACCATTGAAGGCAAGCAGATCGATCTGGGCGATGCGCTGAGGCAGCGCGCCGAGGACAGGATCGTGGATGCGGTAGGCAAGTATTTCGGCGATGGCATCGATGGGTCCATCACCTTCTCCCGCAATGGCCAGATGATCCAGGCCGACTGTGCCGTACACATCGGGCACGACATCTTCCTGAAGAGCCATGGCAGCGACGGCGACGCACATGGTGCTTTCGACCTGGCGGCGGAACGGATCGAGAAGCAGCTGCGTCGCTACAAGCGTCGCCTGAAGGATCATCACGCCCGCCAGAAGCAGGATGGCCTTGCCAATCTGATGGCACAGGATTACACCCTCGCCAGCGATGAGACCGAGACCGACGATGTGGATACGGGCGGTGCAGACGCGCATCCCGTGATCATTGCGGAGACGACGGCCAGTGTGCCTTCCTGCACGGTAAGTGATGCGGTGATGCGGCTGGACCTTGCCAACCAGTCGGCATTGATGTTCAGGAACCTGGGCAACGACCGACTGAATGTCGTCTATCGCCGTAGCGATGGACATATCGGCTGGATCGATCCGGCCCAGGCCTGATCCGCGGTACCCCGCGAGGGGTGATCTGCCGTCCGGACCAAGAAACGAAACAGGTGCAGCATTGGAAATTCATGACCTCCTGAACCCGGCATCCGTTGTCTTCGGCCTGAAAGCCGGAAGCAAGAAGCAGGTGTTGCAGGAACTGGCCCGGATTGCTGCGGCACAGGTGGGACTGCACGAACGTGTGGTCTTCGATGTCCTGCTGGAGCGTGAACGGCTGGGCAGCACCGGTGTCGGCGAGGGCGTGGCCATTCCACACGGCAGGATCGCCGATCTGAACGGTCTGAGCGGCGTGTTCGCACTGCTGAAACAGCCGGTCGATTTCGATTCGCTGGATGGTCGCCCCGTTGATCTGGTCTTCCTGCTGCTGGCGCCACAGTCCGCCGGTGCCGATCACCTGAAGGCCCTGTCGCGGATTTCGCGCCTGCTGCGTGACCGGGACATGCGCGACAAGCTGCGCGGCGCGCGGAGTGATGATGCGCTCTACGCGCTTCTGACCACGGGTTCGGCGTCGGAGGCCGCCTGACCGAAACCGTGGCAGGCCAACCTGACTTGGGAGCCAATTGATGCTGCGCTGGGGCCTGGTCGCCGTTACTGCTGTCCTGCTGGTCATCACGGTCCTGATGTTCGTGGACCGGTTCAGCGACGATCCGCCGACTGCCAGCCCGATGATCGCGGCATCACAGGATGCCCCAGCGACTGCCACTGACACCCCCGCGTCCGGCAATGCGGAGCCGGAGACGGCCGCGCCTGCCGTCACGCGGGAGCAATCAGCGCCCGCGACTGCGCCTCTTCCGACCGCGCCTGCACCGACTGAACCATACAGCCCCCCTGAATCCTCCACACTGACCGTTGCCCAGTTCGTGGAGCGCCCGGCAGCGCCAATGCCCGTTGTCCTGGGACAGCCCCCTGAATCTCAGCCGAAACTGGAACTCGCACGGCAGACGGCGCAATCGGCCCCGTTCAGTCTGACCAGTCCTGTTGCCTGCGATCTGGGACGGAACTGTTTCATCCAGCAATACATGGACGTGGACCCCGGCCCGGCAGCGCAGGACTTCATGTGCGGACACCTGAGTTATCAGGGGCACAGCGGCACCGATTTCCGCCCCCCCAACCTGAAGGCCATGCGTGACGGCGTCCCGGTGATCGCCGCCCGCGGCGGCGTGGTACGTGCGCTGCGTGATGGCATGGCGGATGTGAATGTGAAGACCCTGCCGGAAGGGGCGGTCGATGGCCGGGAATGCGGAAATGCGGTCGTGCTGACGCATGAGGATGGCTGGGAAACCCAGTACTGCCATCTGCAGAAAGGTTCTGTCTCTGTCCGCAAGGGCCAGATCGTGCAGGCGGGAGACCAGCTTGGCCTGATCGGCATGTCCGGCAAGGCCCAGTTCCCGCATGTTCACCTGAGCGTGCGCAAGGATGGCCAGAAAGTGGATCCCTTTCGCGGTCTTGATCCGCAGGTGGCCTGTGGTGGCGACTACCGTCCGCTCTGGGATGCAGCCAGCGGCCAGCAGGTCGCCTATCAGCCCGGTGGCATTCTCGATCTCGGCATGGTCGACAGGCAGTTGACGCCGGATCAGGCGGCGAGCGGCGAATTCTCTCCTTCCCAGCTCGACCGCAACGGTCAGGCGCTGGTGGCATGGTACTATGTCTTCGGCATTCGCCAGGGCGATGTCATGAGCATCAGCATCACCGGCCCCGACGGCAACCGCGTCTTCTCCCAGACCCTCAACCCGCACCCGAAGGACCAGGCCCAGTATTTTGCCTTCGGGGGTCGGCGCACGCCCCCCGACGGATTTCAGCCCGGCACCTATCGTGCGGAGGTGCAGATGATCCGCAATGGCGCCCTGCATGACCGGCGCGGGGTCTCGGTCACGCTGCATTGAGGCTCCGGGGTCAGGCCGGCCCCGCCGGTCGTGGCGGTATCAGGATGATCAGCCCCCCGATCAGGACCAGCACTGCAAGGCCGCCGAAGGCCAGGGCATAGCTGCTGAACGCCAGCAACAGGCTGAATGCGGCAGGCCCCACGACCAGCCCGAAGTAGGTGAAGAACACCGTCGCCGCCGTGGCCGACGCAATCTGATGCTCCGGCACCTGACGTGCGACCTCGGCCAGGTAGACTCCGTTCCAGCCGGCAGCACCTGCGCCGCAGAACGCGGCGAGAACCAGCACCAGCCAATAGGGTGTTTCGGCATCGACCGTGGCAAGCAAGGTGACTGACACCGCCGTCACGATACCGAAACTGGCCAGGATAAGACGCGATTGCCCCAGCCGGTCATTGAGCCAGCCCGCGATCATGCGGATGGTGAAACTGCTGATCTGCATGGCGGAGAAGGCCGCGCCTGCCGCGACCAGGGACATGGCCGCCTGTTCCGCCAGAAATATCACCAGAAAGGTTCCCAGGATCATCTGGGCCGCGCCGTAGGTGAAGGACATCAGGGCAATCCTGACCAGCATCGGGTGTCCCCGGACCACGGCAAGCGGGATCACGTCCGCCAGGCGCATCGGGACACGGGCGGGCGCACTGGCGATGACATCAGGATCCAGCCGCGCGCGCCAGGGCTGGGCCAGCACGGCGGTAACGAACCCGATGCCGATGATGACCGACAAGGCGGCCTGCCAGCCATGTTCCGCCTCGACAAGTGGAATCAGGACGCCGACAAGCGCGCCACCTGCCGGCACGCCGGACTGCTTGACGGAGAAGATCAGGCTGCGCCGGGCCGGGTGCGTGTGACGGGACAGCAGGTAGGAGCCACCGGGGGCATTGGGCCCGTAGCCGATACCGATGAACACAGCCGCCAGCAGCGCCAGCGCCGGCACCCCGGCGAACAGCACCGCCAGCGCCAGACTGGAGAGCAGCACCCCGGCCTGGATCAGCCGCACGGGTCCATGCCGGGTCAGCAGAAAGGCGGCGACTGATGTACCAAACATGGCCCCGGCGAAGGTCAGGGCGCCGAAGATGCCAAGCCCGGATTCATCCAGCCCCAGTTCCGGTGGCAGCGCCGGGGCAACCACAGCGGTTGCACTGAACATCGCCGCCGCAACGATCTGCAGGATCAGGGTCGCGCCAAGCGCTGCCGCCGGTCGTCTCTGATAGCTCTGCTGGCCAGGCTCACTCACGCAGCGTCACGCTGCCGGACAATCTCTTCCTCGAAATCCGGCAGTCGGTCCTTGCCGAAATACATCTCGGAACCGGCGAAAAAGGTTGGACTGCCGAAATTGCCGCGATCAACCGAGGCCTTGGTATTGGCGATCAACTGGTCCTTGATCGGCTGCTCCTGAGTGGCGGCGGCAATCGCGGCGCCATCAAGGCCTGCCTTGTCCAGGGCCGCAACGATCACAGCAGGATCGTCCATCTTCTGCCCATCCTCCCACATCGCGCGAAACACGGCGTCGATGTAGGCCGGACCGGAACCATCGCGCTGCGCGACCAGTGCGCCACGCATGATGGCAACCGTGTTGACCGGAAAATGCGGGTTCATCGAGAAGCGGTCGAGCTTGTGGCGATGGATGAAGCGGCGCATCTCCAGTTGCCCGTACTCACTCTTGTTCAGCACACCCTTGTTCCATTCCATGGGTGACTTGTTGCCGGTCAGCTTGAACAGGCCGCCCAGCAGGACCGGCACGTAAGTGACCGATACGCCGGTGCGTTCAGTGATCGCCGGAAGGACACAATGTGCCAGATAGGCGTTCGGACTGCCGAAATCGAAATGGAACTCTGCTGCAGGCATTGCTTTCCCCCCGTTCGCGAACCGCACGCCCGCGCTCATCTTGCAGGGCAGACTTCACCTCCCCCATCAGCATGCGTCAATCATCCTTAACCGCATGGCAGGGAAGAACCTGTCGCAAAGACACATTCCGATGCCGCGTGCGTCTGGAAATTGCCGCATTCCCCATCTATGTTCCGCAAATGCTCAGGAACAGCCTCATATCCGCGGCGCTGCTTGCCGCACTGGTCGCATTCTCCGGCGTATTGCCCGGCGATGCCCATGCCCAGGCCGCACCGCAGAAGATCGGTGACTTCCGCGACTGGTCGGCCTGGATCTATCGCGATGGCGAGCAGCAGATCTGCTTTGTCACGTCCTCGCCCAAGACAACCCTGCCCAAGGGCGTGACCCGTGGCGCAATCAGGTTCAACGTCGCCCACCGCCCGACGGATGGCGTGGAGAACGAGATCAGCATGATCGTCGGCTATCCCTTCGCCCCGAAGCGGGAAGCCGTGGCCAGGATCGGCACCACCGAGATCGGCATGCAGACGGATGGCGAACGCGCCTGGTCCCTGGACCCGCGCGATGACAGCCAGATGGTTTCCGCCATGAAGGCCGGGCTGGACATGGTGATCACCGGATTCTCCAAGCGCGGCACCAAGACCACCGACACCTATTCCCTGCTCGGCTTCACCGCCGCCATGAACGCCATAGACAAGGCCTGCCCGTGACCGATCTCGCCATCCAGCCGGAAGTGCGCGCAACCGACCGCCCCCTTGCGGCCGGCTTCGATGGACGCGTCAACCTGATCGGCCTCGACCGGCAGGAAATGGCCGACGCCCTGCTGGATGCGGGGGAACGTCCGGACAAGGTGAAGATGCGGGCCGGACAGCTGTTCCACTGGATCTACGAACGTGGCGCGCGCGACTTCGACGCCATGACCTCCATCTCCAAGGTCTGGCGCGCCGATCTGGCCGACCGCTTCGTTGTCGGTCGCCCCGACATCAGCGTGGCGCAGCAGTCCAACGATGGCACCCGAAAGTGGCTGATGCGCTTCCCTGACGGGCATGAGGCGGAGGCGGTGCATATTCCGGAGGCGGATCGTGGCGCGCTCTGCGTCTCCAGTCAGGTCGGCTGCACCCTGACCTGCAGTTTCTGCCACACCGGCACCCAGAAACTGGTGCGCAACCTGACACCGGGGGAGATCGTCGGGCAGGTCATGATTGCCCGTGACACACTGGCCGAATGGCCCAGCCCCCGCGATGGCAACCGCCAGCTCTCCAACATCGTCATGATGGGGATGGGGGAGCCGCTGCTGAACTACGACAATGTTTCAAAGGCGCTGAAGATTGTCATGGACGAGCGCGGGATCGCCATTTCCAAGCGGCGGATCACGCTCTCGACCTCCGGTGTCGTACCGATGATGAAACGCTGTGGTGAAGACCTGCAGGTCAACCTTGCCGTCTCCCTGCACGCCGTGAACGACGAACTGCGCGACGTGCTGGTGCCGATCAACCGCAAGCATCCGCTGAAGGAACTGATCCAGGCCTGCCGCGACTACCCGGCGGCCAACAATGCCCGGCGCATCACCTTCGAATACGTGATGCTGGACGGCATCAACGACAGTCCTGCGGAGGCCCGTGAACTGGTCCGGCTGATCAGCGGCATTCCTGCCAAGGTGAACCTGATCCCCTTCAACCCATGGCCCGGCGTCGCCTATTCCTGTTCCAGCCCGAAGGCGATCCGCAGGTTCGCGGAGATCGTCAATGATGCGGGTTACTCCAGCCCCGTACGGATGCCGCGCGGGCGGGACATCATGGCCGCCTGCGGTCAGTTGAAGACAGAGAGCGAACGCGGCCGCCGGGAGAAGACCGGAACCGCCGCAGCCCGATGACGGCACGCGCGGACATCACCGATCCAGGTGTCCGCGCCGCCTTCGACGCCTTTCCTGACGCCTTTCACCAGCCACTGCACGACCTGCGCCGCCTCATCCTGGAGACGGCGGAGGATGATCCGCGCGTCGGCCCCCTTCAGGAAACGCTGAAATGGGGCCAGCCGTCCTGGTTGCCTGCGCGCCCACGTGTCGGCACGACCATCCGTCTTGGCACCGACCGCGCGGGCGCGCATCTGGCGCTGTTCTTTCATTGCCAGACCAGCGTCATCCGCGACTTCCGCAGCGGTCCCGGCAAGGACATGCGGTTCGACGGCAATCGCGCGATCCTGCTCGATCCAGGTGCTCCCCTGCCCCGCGAGCTGCTGCGCCTGCCCATCCGGCACGCGCTGACCTATCACCTGAAACCGGCGAAGACACTGAAGGCCGGTCAGTCAGAGCACCAGACCGCGAGTTCATAGCCATCCGGGTCGGTGAACTGGAACCGCCGGCCGCCGGGGAAGGCGAACTCCGGTTTCACGATGGTTCCGCCAGCGTCTATCACCTGTTTCGCGACAACCTTCAGATCATCGCTGTAGAGCACGATCAGCGGCCCACCAACCGTCACGGTACCACCAACGGCAAACCCGCCCTTCATGCTGCCATCGGTGAACTCGCAATAGCTGTCGCCATAGTCCGTGAATGTCCAACCGAAGGCGGCGGCGTAGAATGCCTTCGTCCGGGCCATGTCGGACACGTTGAACTCGACGTAATTGATGGCCACCTGGTTGCTTGCCGACATGATCTTTCTCCTATCCCTGACAACTGGAACATAAACAGAACATTATCTGGCGGCAATGGCTGAAAGCCCGCTCGCTTGACCGCAGGACGCACCAGTGCACGATTGCGGCAAGCGGCGCGGAGAAGCCGTCTGTCAGCCACGTCAGAGGGATGGGAACCACCATGGGCTATGTCACGCACCTGGAATGCAGCGCCACGGGGGAGCGGTTTGACGCGAACACGGTCCACAACCTGTCCCCTGCGGGCAAACCGCTGCTGGTCCGCTATGACCTGGAGCGGATGCGGCGTGAACTGGACCGGGACGCGCAGACACTGGGGCCGGATGGTCTGTGGAGTTATGCCGCGATGCTGCCTGTAGATGATCCCGCGCACCGTGTCAGCCTGGGAGAGATCGCGACACCTTTGCTGCCGCTGGTGCGCACAGGCGCCCGACTGAACGCCGCGCGGCTCTGGACCAAGGATGAGGGGCGCCTGCCCACCGGCTCGTTCAAGGCTCGCGGGATGGCATTGGCTGTCTCCATGGCGAAGCGCTTCGGCCTGACGCGCCTCGCCATCCCCACCAACGGCAACGCCGGTGCCGCAATGGCTGCCTACGGGCGCGCTGCGGGCATGGAGGTCCATGTCTTCTGCCCGGAGGAAACCCCGGACGTGAATGTGCGCGAGATCGCGCTGCAGGGTGCGAAGGTCTGGCGTGTGAACGGGCAGATCGACCAGTGCGGCGGGATCGTCCGTGACGGCAAGGAACGCATGGGCTGGTTCGACGTCTCGACCCTGAAGGAGCCGTATCGGATCGAGGGCAAGAAGACCATGGGACTGGAACTGGCCGAACAGCTTGGCTGGACCGTGCCGGACGCCATCCTCTATCCGACCGGGGGTGGCACCGGCCTGATCGGCATGTGGAAAGCCTTCGACGAGTTGGAGGCGATGGGCTGGATCGGCCCGAAGCGGCCGAAGATGATCGCCGTGCAGGCCACCGGCTGCGCGCCCATCGTTCGCGCCTGGCAGGAGGGGACGGAGCACGCGACGCGCTGGGAGAACGCGGCCACGGTCGCCAGCGGCATTCGCGTGCCACAGGCGGTGGGTGACTTCCTGATCCTGCGTGCGGTACGCGACAGCGGCGGCTTCGCCATCGCCGTCGATGACGACGCGATCATGGCGGCCCAGGCAGATGCCGCGCGTGATGACGGTGTCCTGCTGGGTCCGGAAGGGGCCGCCACACTGGCTGCATGGCAATGCGCGGTCAGCGACGGTCGCCTCGACCCGCAGGCGCATACGGTCCTGTTCAACTGCGGCACGCCGTTGAAGTATCCCATGCCGCCCGTCCGCCGTTCCCTCAACCTGGATGCCATCGACTGGGACGCCATAGCCAGCGCCTGAAACATACCCCATATGAGATTGCGCGGCGGCGGGCTAACATGTTCTGCTGATGGGGAACACACGGGGAGAGGCTGTTTCATGGATCTGGCGCTGAAGGGGAAGACCGTTCTGATCACGGGCGGTTCGCGGGGGATAGGCTTTGCCTGTGCGGAGGTCTTTGCCCAGGAAGGAGCGCATGTTCACCTGGTGTCCGTCGATCCGGGCCGCCTGAAACATGCCGCCGACATCCTGACCCAGACCTATCATTGCAAGGTGGGCACGACGGCAGCAGACCTGTCCGACCCGGCCTCCGTGGCGAAGGTCGCAGCGGACTGCCCCGAACCCGACATCCTGATCAACAATGCCGGGGCCATTCCCGGCGGCGACCTGCAGGCGGTGACAGAGGACCGCTGGCGGGAGGCCTGGGACCTGAAGGTCTTCGGCTTCATCAACATGACCCGCGACTACTATGCCCGCTTCAAGGCGCGCGGCTTCGGCACCATCGTCAATGTCATCGGCATGGCGGGGGAGAAGATGGACGCTGTCTACATTGCCGGTTCCACGGGCAATGCATCCCTGATGGCCTTCACGAAAGCCATGGGCGGAGCCAGTTCCGCCGACAACATCCGCGTGGTCGGCGTCAATCCCGGTGCCATCCTGACCGACCGCATCATTGCCCGCTTCCGCGACACGGCGGAGGCCAAGCTGGGCGATGCGGAACGCTGGGAAGAACTGATGAAGAACCTGCCGCTGGGCCGCGCCGGCACGCCACGCGAAGTCGCCGATACGGTGGCCTTCCTGGCGTCCGCCCGTGCCAGCTACATCAGCGGCACCATCGTGACCGTCGATTGCGGTCACGCGAACCGAAACACCCTTTTTTGATCCGGAGATCCTGACATGAAGTTTGGCGTTGGCGCACGTGCCCTCAGAACCGAAGACCAGGACCTGCTGCGGGGCCTGGGCAAGTACACCGACGATGCGCAGGTCGAAGGCGCCCTGCGCGGCTTCGTCTTCCGCTCCGCCGTCGCGCACGGCACCATCACCAGTCTGGATGTCTCCGCCGCGCGGCAGGCCCCTGGCGTGGTGGAGGTGCTGACCCGCGACGAGCTTGCCGCCGACAAGGTGGGCAACCTGCTCTGCCTGACCGGCATCAAGAACGAGGACGGGACCGATCATCCGCGTCCGCCGCGCACGATCCTGGCCACCGACAAGGTGCGCCACGTGGGCGAGCCTGTTGCGTTCATCGTCGCGGAGACACTGGCGCAGGCGCGCGATGCCGCCGACCTGATCGAGCTGGAGATCGACGACCTGCCGGTCGCGACCGACACCTACGAGGCGGCGCAGCCGGGTGCGAACCCGGTCTGGGACGACATTCCCGACAATGTCGTGTTCCGCTATGGCAAGGGCGACAAGGACGCTGTCGATGCCGCCTTCGACAAGGCGGATCGGGTGACGCAGATCCGCCTGATCAACAACCGCCTGGTCTCCAACCCCATGGAGCCGCGCGCCGCCGCGGTCGCCTATGACGAGACGACGGAACGTTTCACGGTCTTCATCCCCAGCCAGGGTCCGGCGATGCATCTGCAGATGCTGTCGGGAATGCTGTCGATCCCGATGGAGAAGCTGCGGATGCTGACCGGCAATGTCGGCGGCGGATTCGGCACGCGGGCCTTCCTCTATCCGGAATCCTGTCTGACGCTCTGGGCGGCGAAGCGGCTGAAGCGTCCCGTACGCTGGACCGGCGAACGCTCCGAGATATTCCTGTCCGACAGCCACGGGCGCGACAATGTCACCATCGCTGAACTGGCCATGGACAAGGACGGTCATTTCCAGGCGATCAGGGCCACCACCTACGCGGCAATGGGGGCCTATCTGGCCAACTTCGGTCCCTTTATCCCGACCGATGCCTGCGCGGGAATGTACACCGGTCTCTACAAGATCCCGCTCTGCCGCGTTTCCGTACTCGGCGTCATGACCAACACGGTCCCGACCGACGCCTATCGCGGTGCCGGACGGCCAGAGGCCGCCTACATGATCGAGCGGCTGGTGGACCGGGTGGCGACGGAGATGGGGCTGACCCCAGACGAGATCCGCCGCCGCAACTTCCCCACACCGGCCGAGATGCCGCACACGATGGGGCTGGGCGACGTCATAGACTCGGGCGAATTCACCGCCTGCATGGAAGACGCCATGAAGGCCGCCGACTGGGCCGGTTTCGACGCCCGGCGCAAGCAATCGGAGGCTGCGGGCAAGCTGCGTGGCATAGGTCTCGCCACCTATGTCGAGCGCTGCGGTGGCGGCAACGGAATTCCGGCGAAGCTGGTCTTCGACGCCGACGCAGGCAAGGTGCGCATCCTGACAGGTGCCATGGACAGCGGTCAGGGCCACACCATTTCCTACAAGCAGATTCTGTCGGAGAAGTTCGGCATCGACGCCGACGACATTCATGTGCTGCAAGGCGATACCGACCTGACGCCGCCGGGCTTCACCGGTGGCTCCAAGTCGATCCCCGTGGGTGGTGCGTCCATCCTGGGGGCCGCCGACAAGACGCTGGAAAAGGGCCGCAAGATCGCGGCGCAGATCCTGGAAACGGCGGAGGTGGACATCGAATATGCCGATGGTCGCTTCACCGTGACCGGCACTGATCGCGGCATCGACCTGTTCGAGCTGGCGAAGCAGGCACAGGACCCGGCCAATCTGCC
>JARGNO010000028.1:16115-47450 GCA_029213165.1 Minwuia sp. | reverse complement strand
TCCAGACAGAGCCGACCGGCATCGTCGCGTGGCAGGTCATCGACGCCGCGCATCATGCTGGCGGCGCGCATCACCTGCAGCGGGTTCATGTGGGCCACGAACTCGGCCACATAGTCGTTTGCCGGATTGAGCACGATGTCCTCCGGCTGGCCGGTCTGGATGATCTGCCCGCCCTCCATGATCGCGATGCGGTTGCCCAGCTTGATCGCCTCGTCCAGGTCGTGGCTGACGAAGATGATGGTCTTGCGCAGCCGCGCCTGCAGGTCCAGCAACTCGTTCTGCAGATGCGCCCGTATCAGCGGATCGAGCGCTGAAAACGGCTCATCCATCAGCAGGATCGGCGCGTCGGTGGCAAAGGCACGGGCCAGTCCGACGCGCTGCTGCATCCCGCCGGAAAGCTCGTGCACCCGACGGTCCGCCCATACCCCCAGGTCCACAAGGTCGAGTTGACGGGCCACACGTTCCCGCCGCTCCGCCACCGGCACACCTGCCAGTTCCAGACCAAGGCCGACATTCTCTGCCACCGTCCGCCAGGGCAGCAGCGCGAACTGCTGGAACACCATGGCAATGCGGTGCATCCGCAGACGGCGCAGGTCGGTGGCGCTGCAACTGGCGACATCCACCTCCGCCGTGCCGTCATGCACCAGCACTTGTCCGCGCGTCACGGGGTTCAGCCCGTTGACGGCACGCAGCAGGGTGGACTTGCCGGAACCGGACAGGCCCATCAGGACAACGATCTCGCCCTCGTGAATCTCCAGGCTGGCACCCTTGACGCCGACGACCTGACCGGTTTCCTCCTGGACTTCCGCGCGCGACTTGCCTGCGTCCACCAGCGG
This sequence comes from Minwuia sp., assembly GCA_029213165.1. Classification (GTDB taxonomy): domain Bacteria; phylum Pseudomonadota; class Alphaproteobacteria; order Minwuiales; family Minwuiaceae; genus Minwuia. Next base: position 46,614 of record JARGNO010000028.1, on the reverse strand, counting down.
CAGGGCGCTGGCGGGCCGGTCGCCGAACAGGATGTCCACATCCCGGAATCGGACGACAGCGGGGGTCGGGGCGGTATCGCTCACTTGCCTGGCCCCTTCGGGCCTTCGTCACGACGGCAGAGCCGGTCGAGGATGATGGCGATCAGCACGATGGCCACCCCGACCTCGAACCCCTTCGCGATGTTGACCGTGTTCAGCGCGCGCAGCGTCGGCACACCCAGCCCGTCGGCCCCGACCAGTGCCGCGATCACCACCATCGACAGCGACAGCATGATGGTCTGGGTCAGTCCGGCGAGGATGGAGGGCAGCGCATAGGGCAGTTCCACCTTCCACAGCAATTGCCAGCCGGTGGCCCCGAACGCCTGCCCGGCTTCGATCAGCGGTTTCGGTGTCGAGGAAACGCCCAGATGCGTCAGCCGGATCGGTGCGGGAATGGCGAAGATGACCGTGGCGATCAGGCCCGGCACCATGCCCAGTCCGAACAGGATCAGCGCCGGGATCAGATAGACGAAGGTCGGGATCGTCTGCATCAGGTCCAGGATCGGGCGCAGCAGGCGGAACAGCCAGGGCCGGTGCGCCGCCGCGACCCCGATGGGCACGCCAACGATCATGCAGACCACCGCCGCCGACAGCACCAGCGCCAGGGTCTCGGTGGTTTCCTCCCAGTACCCCTGGTTGATGATCAGCAGCAGTGACAGGGCGACGAAGACCGTGAACCCGATGGAGCGCTTCAGCAGCCAGGCCAGCGCCGCGACCAGCCCGACGATGATCAGCGGATGTGGCGCCTGCAACAGCCACAGCAGCCCGTCGATGGCGGTTTCCATGCCGATGGAGAAGGCATCGAACCACCAGGCGAAATTGTCGGTGATCCATTCGACGACCGACTTTGCTGCCTTGCCGATGGGGATCTTCTGCTCAGTCAGCCATTCCATCGGTCCCGTTCCCCTCTCCTATCCGGCGGATTGCGCGCCGGCCCCTGCGGCGGCGAGTTCGGCAAGCAGGGCCGCCCGGTTCTCGTCCAGATCCGGCGCATGACGGCGGAGCGTGCCGTCCGGATGCCCGGAAATCTTGATCGGATTGCCGCCCATCTGAACATGCCCGGCCACCGGATCATCCGTATGCACGATCATGTTGCGGGAGATCACATGCGGGTCGGCGAGTACCTGTGCGACATTGTTGATCGGTCCGCAGGGCAGTCCCTTCGCCTCCAGAATGGCGAGCCAGTCGTCCGTGGACTTCGTTGCGAACAGCCCGTCCAGCACCACCTGCAACTGTTCCACGTTCTCCACCCGGCGGGTCGGCGTGGCAAAGCGGGCGTCGTCCGCCAGTTCCGGCGCATCCAGCGCCACCGCCAGATCCCGGAAGGCCTTGTCCGTCCCGCAGGCCACGATGATGTGGCCATCCGCACTGGTGAACGCCGCGAAGGGCGCGATGGACGGATGCCGCGCGCCCAGCGGGCCGGGAATGTCCCCGGTCGTGGTATAGCGCACGATGGCGTTCTCCAGCAGCGCCACCTGGCAGTCCAGCATGCCGATATCGATCATCGCGCCCCGGCCGGTCCGCGTCCGCTCGAACAGGGCCGCGTTGATCCCGGCAGCAGCGAACATGCCCGCCGCCAGGTCACCGATGGAGGATCCGACCCGGGTCGGCGGGCCGCCCGGATGTCCGGTCAGGCTCATCACCCCACCCATCCCCTGTACAACCATGTCGTAGGCCGGGCGCTTCGCATACGGGCCGGTCTGGCCGAAACCGCTGGCGGCAGCAAAGATCAGCGACGGCCAGCGCGCCTGCAGCGCGTCCCAGCCATAGCCAAGCTTCTCCATCGTTCCGGGCCGGAAGTTTTCCACCAGCACATCTGCCTGATCCAGCAACTGCTCGAACACCGCGCGGTCGGCATCGTCCTTCAGGTTCAGGGCAATGCTTTCCTTGTCGCGGTTCAGGCTCATGAAATAGGCCGATTTGCCCTTCACGAAGGGACCGATGGAGCGGCTGATGTCGCCCACGCCCGGCTCCTCCACCTTGATCACGCGGGCACCGAGTTCGGCCAGCATCAGGGTGCAGTAGGGACCGGCGAGAACACGGGTCAGGTCAATCACGGTGATCCCGCTCAGCGGGCCACCCCGTTCGGATGCAGCAAGCGTCATGGCTCAGCCAAGTTCCTTCAGTTTGCGCGCCGCCTCGACGGCGAAATAGGTCAGCACACCGTCACAGCCCGCCCGCTTGAACCCCAGCAGGCTTTCCAGCATCACCCGGTCAAGGTCCAGCCAGCCGTTGGCCGCCGCTGCCTGCAGCATCGCGTACTCACCGGACACCTGATAGGCGAAGGTCGGCACACCGAATGTGGATTTCACGCGATAGCAGAGGTCGAGGTAGGGCATCCCCGGCTTGACCATCACCATGTCGGCGCCCTCCGCGATGTCCAGCGCCACTTCCCGCATCGCCTCGTCGCCATTGGCCGGGTTCATCTGGTAGGTCGCCTTGCTGGCCTTGCCCAGATTGGCCTGGGAACCGATGGCATCCCGGAAGGGGCCGTAGAAGGCCGAGGCGTATTTGGCGGCATAGGACATGATCATCGTGTTGACGTGACCTTCTGCCTCCAGCGCCTCCCGGATCGCGCCGACACGCCCGTCCATCATGTCGGAGGGGGAGATGATGTCCGCCCCCGCCTCCACCTGATTGAGCGACTGGCGCACCAGGATTCCGACGGTTTCATCATTGGTGACGTAGTCGTCACGGATCACCCCGTCGTGGCCATGGGAGGTGAAGGGATCCAGCGCCGCGTCACACAGGATACCGATCTCCGGCACCTCCGCCTTCACCGCACGGATCGCGCGGCAGACAACATTGTCAGGATTGGTCGCCTCGGTCCCTTCCGCGTCCTTCTTCGCCGGGTCCAGCGCCGGGAACAGGGCAATCGCGGGGATGCCGAGCGCCGCCGCCTCCGCCACCGCGGCAGGCAGGCTGGCCACGTCATGGCGGCGGACGCCAGGCATGGCCGCCACATCCTCGACGCCCGAACCCTCATGCACGAACAGGGGCCAGATGAAATCCGCCGGGGTCAGCACCTGTTCCGACACCATCCGCCGGGTCCAGTCCTCCGCCCGGGTGCGCCGCATCCTGATACGCGGGTAGGCACCAAGAGCCATTGTATCGCGGGGCGCAGCCTGGTGCGTCCGCCCCAGGGTCAGGGTCTCGTCATTCATCGCTCTGCCTTCCGTCAGTCCGCAGGTTGGCGCGACGATAGACCATTTCCCGGCCCGACGGAATCACGGGCGCAACTTCCGCGACGGCAATTCACCCTTGCAAACAGAGGTACTTGCCCCTGACAATGATCTGGCCTGCCGGGGATGAATCCGGGCGGGGAGGAATGGTCGCGTGAAATGACGACCGTCCGTTGGGGAAAACATAAGGAAACATCCAATGAAGAAATCCCTCTTTGGTGCCAGCCTGGGCCTTGCCCTGTTCGCTGCTGGCAGCGTCATGGCGGGCAGCCATGCCGCATCCGAATGCAAGCCCTCGAAATGGGGCGCTGACGACCAGATCGGTTCCGCGAACCATGTGACGCCCGATCAGGTCATGATGGCGACGAAGCTGGTGAAGAAGGGCAATTCGCACCCGCTCGGCATCGTCATCGACAGCTCCACCCCAGCCTTCCCGCCGCGTGGCCTGATGCTGCAGGTTGTCTCCCCCGGCCAGGCCGGTGGCAATCGCCTGACCCAGTTCGGCTATGAAGCCATCTACAATGATGACATCGCGCAGCTCTGGTTCGGCATTGGCCCGCAGATCGACGGTCTCGGCCATCTGGGCGAGAAGGGCATGTACTACAACTGCAACTCCGACGCCGAGATCGCGCAGGTCACCGGCCTGACGAAGCTTGGCGTGCACAACATCCCGCCGCTGGTGGGCCGTGGCGTCCTGATCAACATGGCGAAGCACTTCGGCGTGGAGGTCATGGAGGCCGGGCAGTCGTTCGGCTCTGCCGATATCCGTGCCGCAGCCAAGGCGCAGGGCGTCGAGATCCGCACCGGTGACGTGGTCCTGTTCCACACCGGCTGGACTGACGGCAAGCTTGCCTCCGATCCGCAGGCATGGGTCAGCGGCGAACCGGGTATGAACAATGAGGCAGCGGTCTATCTCGCCGCCCAGGACGTCATGGCCGTGGGTGCTGACACCTGGGGCCTGGACTCCGTGCCGCCTGCACAGGGTGACAAGCTGTTCTACGGTCACGTGACCCTGCTGAAGGAAAACGGGATCTACATCCTGGAGACCATGAATACCGGCCGTCTGGCGAAGGAGGGCGTGACGGAGTTCATGTTCGTCCTCGGTCAGGCCCGGATCAAGGGTACGGTCCAGATGATCATCAATCCGGTGGCCCTCTGGTAAGGGACGCCACTTTCGGGTTACGGGAAAGGGGAGCCGCAGGCTCCCCTTTTTCGTTTCAGCAGTGGAACCCTGACCATGCAGGAAAGCCAGACCCGCAAGATCGCCATCCTCGGTGCCCCCGTGGACTCAGGTGCCAGCCTGCGCGGCTGCCAGATGGGGCCTGATGCCATGCGCATCGCCGGGCTGGGGGAAGCCCTGCAGGAACTGGGGCACGAGGTGAGGGATTTCGGCAATGCCGAGCCCGCCCCGCTCGCGCGGGAAGTGCCGGAGCGCGGGCGCGCCCGCAACATCGCCATGACTGCCGCCTGGACAGAGAGCCTGATGGATCACGCATCCCGCATCGCCGACGCGGGCTGGACGCCGATCTTCGTCGGCGGCGACCACAGTCTCGCCATCGGCACGGTGGCCGGGGTGGCGCGCCATGCGGCCAGTCAGGGCCGGGAACTGTTCGTGCTCTGGCTCGACGCCCACGCCGACTTCAACACGCTGGAGAGTTCCGAATCCGGGCATACCCATGGCATGCCCGTCGCCATGTTCTGCGGCATCGACGGCGCGGAGGTCTATGGCGCGCCGCTGGAGAACCCGGTCAATCCGCGCAATGTCACCATGATGGGCATCCGCTCCGTCGATGAGGCCGAGCATGATCTGGTGCTGGACAACAACATCGACATCCACGACATGCGTGCGGTGGACGAGATCGGGTTCGCCGGACTGACCCGGGCCTTCATCGACCGGGTGCGCGCGGCCAACGGCCTGCTGCACGTCAGTCTGGACGTGGACTTCCTGGACCCGGACGTGGCCCCTGGCGTCGGCACGACCGTGCCCGGCGGCGCGACGGTGCGGGAGGCGCACCTGATCATGGAACTGCTGCACGACAGCGGCCTCGTCACCTCCGTCGACCTGGCGGAGATCAACCCCTATCTGGACGACAGGGGCAAGACGGCCCGACTGATGCGCGATCTCACCGCCAGCCTGTTCGGTCGCCGCGTCATGGGCCGCCCGCCCCGGCGGCGCTGAGCCAGCCTATCTGCGCACAGGCAACAGGGCGGAAAGGGCAACCGCCAGGATGGCAATGGCGGCAGAGGCGCCGAATCCTGGTCCGAAACGCCCGGTCAGTTCGGCAAGCGCACCGGCGCCGACCGGGCCGACCGCCTGACCTGCGGCGAATATCAGGGTGATGACGGCCAGCGCGCCAGCGGCCCTTTCCGGCCCGACCTGGTCGCCGGCGGCGGCGGCCATGATCGTGGGCACGCTCCAGGCCGAAATGCCGAAACAGACAACGGAGGCGAACAGCGCCACCTCACCGAAGTTGCCCGCCACCAGCGCGAAGGCGAGCGCCTGGGCCAGCGACGACGCCATCAGGCCGCCGCGCCGCCCGATGCGATCCGAGAGTCCGCCGAACAGGGCACCCGAGAAGATGGAACAGAAGCCGACGATGCTCCACACCTGCCCGGCCTGTGCCGTATCGAGACCACGCTCGTCGATCATCGTGGTGACGATGAAGGTCGTGTAGACCATGTAGGTGATGCCATAGCAGGCATAGATGATGCCCAGGTGCAGCAGCACCAGCAAGCCGCGGCGGGGTGGCGGTGAACCGGCGTCTGGTGGCGGGGTCGGGATGCCATAGGGTTTCAGGCCGATCCGGGCCGGGCGGTCGCGCAGGCCGATGAGGCAGGCCAGCAGGGTCAGGGCGGCGATGCCTGCGAACAGCAGCCAGCCCACCTGCCAGCCCGCGAAGCCCGAAACCGGAAACAGCGAAGGCACGAGCAGTCCGGAGAGCACGATACCGATCCCTGCACCGGCCAGCATGGTGCCCGCCGCGCGCCCGCGATGTGACGCCTCGAACCAGCTCGACGCCAGGCTCATCGCCGGAACATAGGCCCCGCCTGCGCCCATGCCGGTCAGCGTATAGAGCACCAGCAAGGGCTCGAACCGGCTGACCATGGCCATGCCCACCATGCCGATGGTCAGGATCAGCAGTCCTGCGAGAATCATCACGCGCTGGCCGACAGCCCGCACGATACGCGGCACCCCAAGCACCATCACCAGATAACCGATGAAATAGCTGGTGCCGAGCAGCCCACCCTGGGCGTAGTCAAGCCCGACATCGGTGCTGATTCCGGGCAGCAACATGCCGAAGGCAAAGCGGGCCAGCCCCAGGCAACACCCCACGACCAGCGCACACAGAATGACGATCACCCACGCGCGATGCATGGCAGCCCCTTGATGACGGCGAATCCCCTCTGACCATCTTCCCATGGCGATGACTGCTGGCCTACCCTCGCCGTGCACAGGGGAGGAACATGTCTATGCGGGTCGGGGTCGAGGTCGGGGGAACATTCACGGATCTGGTGGCCATCGGAGACGATGGCCGACTGAAGGTGACCAAGGTCCCCTCGACACCAGCGCGCCCGGATGAGGGCGCGCTGAACGCCATCGACAGCGCCGGGCTGGATCTGTCACAGGTGGAGGACCTGGTGCATGGCTCCACCGTCGCCACCAATGCAATCCTGGAACGCAAGGGCGCGCGGGTGCTGATGGTGGTGACCGAGGGGACGCGCGATATCCTGTTCATCCAGCGGCACAACCGCCGCCGCATCTACGACCTGTTCTATGCCAAGCCCGAACCGGTCGTGCAGCGCCGGGACGTGGTGGAGGCCCCGGAACGCATCGATGCCGCCGGTGCGGTCGTCGACGCGCTGGACCTCGACACCACGATGACACGGATTGCGGAGCGGCTCGACGCGGCGGAGGTCGCCGGTGAAGCCTATGGCGCAGTCGCGATCTGCCTGCTGAACGCCTATGTCGAGCCGGCCCACGAACAGGCGGTGGCCGATGCCGTACGCAAGCGGTTCCAGAACCAGAAGGTCACGATATCATCTGACGTCTGCCGGGAATTCCGCGAGTACGAGCGGGCATCGACCACCGCGCTTGCCGCCTATGTGCAGCCGGTGATCGATGCCTATCTCGGTCGTTTCGGGGAGGCTCTGGGCGCGCGCGGCCATCGGGGCCGGTTCTCCGTCATGCAGTCCAACGGCGGGCGCCTGCCAGCCGCAGGCATGGCCCGCTCCGCCATCACGGCGCTGTTCTCCGGCCCTGCGGCGGGGGTCGTCGGGGCCACGCGACAGGCGCTGCGGTCCGGCTTCGGCAACATCATCACCTTCGACATGGGCGGCACCTCCACCGATGTCTGCCTGGTCCGGGACGGTCAGCCCGATCTGGCGGCGGCGACGGAGATCGACGGCCTGCCGGTCAAGACACCTGTCATCGACATTGCCACCGTCGGCGCGGGCGGCGGCAGCATCGTCTGGATCGACGACGGCGGGCTGTTGCGGGTCGGCCCCGAGTCTGCAGGCGCGGATCCCGGCCCGGCCTGTTACAGCCGAGGCGGCCAGCGTCCAACCATCACGGACTGCCATCTGGTGCGTGGCACCATCCGCGCGGAGACCTTCCTGGGTGGCACCATGCAGCTGGATCGCGCAGCAGCGGAGGCAGTGATCACGCCCATCGCGGCGCAGCTCGGCCTGTCGGCAGTTGCGGCAGCGGATGCCGCCATCCGGGTGGCAGAGGCGAACATCGTGCGGGCCATCCAGCGCATCTCGACGGAGCGGGGACATGATCCACGCGACTTCGCGCTGCTGCCCTTCGGCGGTGCTGGCCCGATGCTGGCCTGCCGCGTGGCGGAGGATCTGGGGATTCACACGGTGCTGGTGCCGCCCGCAGCGGGCGTGCTTTCCGCCTATGGCCTGCTCGCCTCCGACTTCGTGCATTTCGAGAGCCGCACGCATCAGGTGCGGCTGGAGAATGCGCATGAGGCAGAGATCAGGGGCGTGATTGCGGAGGTCGGAGGCGCCGCCGCAGCGCATCTGCGCGATCTGGGCCTTGAAGGCGATGTCGGACTGAAGCGCAGCCTGGACATGCGCTATGTCGGGCAGGCCTTCGAAATTCCGGTGGACCTGGGGGACCGCACGCCCGAAGAGCTGGATACGGCGACCATCCGCGCGCTGTTCGAGGCCGCGCATCATCGCGTCTTCGAATTCGACAAGGCGGGCGGGTCGGCCATCGAGATCGTGGCCTTCCGCGCCGGAGCCGCCGTGTCACCGGGCGTCCAGCCCGACCTTTCGGGAGACGCCGCAGCAGCCAGTATCGCCGACCGGACATCATTCTTCGAACGCGGACAGCAGCACGCCGACGCCCCCTGCACCACCCGACCAGGGGAGAGTGTCGGGGTCGCCGGGCCTGCGCTGGTCGAGGACGGCACATCAACCATTCTGGTGGCGAACGGCTGGCGCGGCGCCGTGGATTCCGCCCATAATCTGATCCTGCGGTTCGAGGAGGAGACGACGGATGCCTGATACAGCCCTCAATAATGTCTCGGCGGTCGACCAGGCCATCATCACCCAGGCCCTGATCGCGGCGGCGCATGAAATGGGGGTGAAGCTGATCCGCTCCGCCCATTCCACCATCGTGCGGGAAGCGGAAGACTGTTCCTCGGCCATTCTGGATGCCAAGGGCAACGTCGTGGCGCAGTCGGAGCTGATTCCGCTGCAACTCGGCTCCATTGCCCATACCTTCGGTCCCTGCGCGAAGATCACGCCGCCGGAGACCCTGAAGGAAGGCGATTTCTACATCACCAATGACCCCTACAACGGCGGTCAGCACCTGCCGGACGTGTTCCTGTTCTCGCCGATCTTCATCGCGGGACGGCTGATCGGATTTTCCGCCACCGTGGCACACCACATCGATCTGGGGGGCGGCGCACCGGGGCTGAACCCCGATGCAACCGATGTACATCAGGAAGGCATCATCTTCCCGCCGTCGCGCTGGAACCTGGATCGCGACTGGCGCAATGACGGCGCACTGCAGCGCATGGTGCGGGCCAATATCCGCATGCCGGACCACACCATCGGCGATTTCGAGGCCCAGTTCGCCGCCAACCAGATCGGCATCGAACGGGTGCGCGACCTCTGCGCCAGGCATGGTGCCGAACGGGTGGAGAGCGCCATGACCGGCATGCTCGACTATGCGGAACGGCGGATGCGTGCGGCGCTGGAGGCAGTGCCGGATGGCACCTACCACGGCGAGGACTTTCTGGACGACGACGGACAGGGCAGCGGCCCCCTGCGCATCGCCGCCACCGTGACCGTGAAGGGCTCCGACATCGCGGTCGATTTCGACGGCAGCAGCCCGCAGGTGAAGAGCAACATCAACAGTCCCTTCGCCTCCACGGTCGGCGCAGCGCTGTCGGTGATCAAGTCGGCCCTGACCTCCGCCGACCTGCCGTTCAACACCGGCTGTGCCCGCGCGGTGACCATAACCGCGCCGCACGGATCGATCCTGAACCCGATCTATCCCGCACCTGTCCGCGCCCGCCTGCTGCCGACCTACCGTGTCTTCAACGCGGTGATGAAGGCGCTGGCCGAGGCCGTGCCGGAACGGGTGATTGCCAGTGGCTATGACACCACCTATGCCTGCTGCCTGAGCCACCTGGGACCGAAGGGCTACAACATCTACCTGGAGATCTTCGGCGGCGGCTATGGGGCCGGACCAGCCAACGACGGATGCAACGCGGTCGACAGCCCGCTGTCGAACTGCGGCAACATCCCGATCGAAGCGCAGGACATGGCCTACCCCTTCTTCCGGGTTCGCGACTACAGCCTGGTGGCCGGTTCGGGCGGCGAGGGCCGCCATCGCGGCGGTCTCGGGTTCCAGCGGGTCTATGAGATCACCGCCGATGACGTGACCTTTGCCGCCTATGGCGACCGCTTCGACATCGCGCCGGAAGGGCTGTTCGGCGGCGCGCCGGGCGGCAAGGCAGAGGTCTGGGTCGAGCGCGCGGGCGAGAGGATCGGGCTGCCGTCAAAGACCAGCATGCCGCTGTTGCGCGGCGACCTGCTGGTGGTCAGAACCGGCGGCGGCGCGGGTTATGGACCGGCGGGGGAACGCAGCGACAGGGACACGGCCCGGGATCTGACCGATGGCTACGTTCTGGAAAGCCAGATGTGAGGTTGCACACCTGGAGCGTCCCGCTGCCTGCTTGCGGCACCGGCACCCGCCCTCACTTCCTGGTGCCGAGAGGCGTGAGTCCCATCTTGTCGAGACGACGGTCGAAATGGCCGTTCAGCCGCCTGTCATCACCAATCGCTGCACGAACATGCACCACAAGGTCCTGCACCGGAATGATGCCGTCCACGAAACCTTCCGGTTCGTAGTAGATGACCTTTCGGATCAGGGCATAGTGGCGCTGTTGCTCCGCCTCCGACAGGCTGTCCCAGAACCTGAGACCGAGACTGAGGCGGGACGGGGCGAACCGGCTGCTGAAGGGGCCGTCGTTCAGCGCATGTCGCGTGTAGCGTTCGGCGTCAGTGGTCCGACCGGATTTCAGTGCGGCATAGGCCCGGGCATGCCATGCCTCGCTGCTGACGGGGCGCAGGGCGAGCGATTTCCTGGCCGCGAACTCCGCATCGACCAGAAGCCGCATCCGCAGAAGGAACCGACGTTCCGCGCTCGCCGTCTCGATGGCGGTTCCGGCCCGATGGGTCAGAAGTTCCGCACGGGTGAACAGGCGCGACATGGGGACATCCGCGATATCCGGCTCCGTCAGCACCGGCAGGGCTGGTATGGCACGCGCGGCGAAGAGGCCGAACAGCAACACGAACCCGAAAAGCAGGACCGGCAAGGCAATGCGTTTCGCCTGCCGCCTGCTCCGTTCCGCCGGTGTCCGTTCTGTACTGGCCATGACGCTCCTCAGCCCCCGCCGTGATTCCGTGGGCTCACCGGGCTCCCCTACCACACTTGGATCAGGAAGACAGCTCAGGTGGCCGTGAAAATCTGCACCATTGTGGCGCGCGCCTGAAACTGGCATCAGAAGCGGGCCGGGCCTGCCGGTGCCGTCTGCAACAACCCTCGGGGAAGCTGATCAATGAGGCTCTATGACAGCCGCAAGCGCATCCTGGTCACCGGCGGCGCCGGTTTCGTCGGCTCGCACCTCTGCGACCGCCTGCTGGAACAGGGGCATGAGGTATTGTGCGCGGACAATCTGTTCACCGGCACGAAACGCAATATCGAGCATCTGCACAATCATCCGCGCTTCGAATTCATGCGCCATGACGTGACGTTCCCGCTCTATGTCGAGGTTGACCAGATCTACAATCTCGCCTGCCCCGCCTCTCCGGTTCACTATCAGCATGACCCGGTCCAGACGACGAAGACCTCGGTCCATGGCGCGATCAACATGCTCGGCCTTGCCAAGCGGCTGGACTGCAAGATCCTGCAGGCCTCGACCAGCGAGGTCTATGGCGACCCGCAGCAGCATCCGCAGACCGAAGACTACTGGGGCCACGTCAATCCGATTGGCGTCCGGTCCTGCTACGACGAGGGCAAGCGCTGTGCGGAGACGCTGTTCTTCGACTACCACCGCCAGAACGGACTGGCGATAAAGGTAGCGCGGATATTCAACACCTATGGCCCGCGGATGCACCCGAAGGACGGGCGCGTGGTGTCGAACTTCATCTGGCAGGCGCTGAACGGGACACCCATCACCATCTATGGTGACGGCAGCCAGACCCGGTCGTTCTGCTTTGTCGACGACCTTGTGCGCGGTCTGATCAGCCTGATGGAAACGGACGACAGCGTCACCGGACCGGTCAACATCGGCAATCCGGGCGAGTTCTCGATCCTGGAACTGGCGGAGAAGGTGCTGGAGCAGGTTGGTGGTGATTCAAACCTGGTACGCGAACCCCTGCCGTCAGACGATCCCATGCAGCGCTGCCCCGACATCACCCGGGCGCGGAACCTGCTGAACTGGGAACCGACGATCCCGCTGGCCGAGGGACTGATACCGACAATTGCCTATTTCCGCGAGTTGCTGGCTGAACACCAGGCGATGGCCGGGTAAGGCCGTGTTGCCGAGAGCCTGATGGCCGCACCGGGAAACCAGACTGCTACTGGATGACGATGCGCGGGCCTTTCCGGCCCCCGGAAAGCTGTTCGTCGATCTTTTCCGCCACACGGTCGGCGATCCCGCGATAGATCATGGCGTGCGGACCGTCGGGATCGACGGATACGATGGGACGGCCCTCGTCCGAGGTCTCGCGGATCGACATGTGCAGCGGGATCTCCCCGATGAAGTCGGTGCCGAGTTCAGCCGCCGTTTCCCGCGCACCGCCATGGCCGAAGATTTCCGACCGCTCGCCGCAGCTCGGGCAGAGGAAATAGCTCATGTTCTCGATGATCCCGAGGACGGGCACATCCACCTTGCGGAACATGGCCAGGCCCTTGCGCGCATCGATCAGGGCAATGTCCTGCGGTGTCGAAACCACGACGGCACCGGTCAGTGGCACCCGCTGCGCCATGGTCAGCTGCGCGTCACCGGTGCCCGGAGGCATGTCGACGATCAGCACATCCAGTTCACCCCAGTTGACTTCACGCAGCAATTGCTCCAGAGCGCTCATCACCATGGGACCGCGCCAGATCATCGGCGTGTCGCCCTCGATCAGGAAACCGATGGACATGCAGACAATGCCGTGGTTGCCCATCGGATCGATGCTCTTCCCGTCGGGAGAATTCGGCTTGCCCGACAGTCCCATCAGGCGCGGAACGGACGGGCCATAGATATCAGCATCCAGCAGGCCGACCTTCTTGCCCTGCTTCGACAGGGCCACGGCCAGATTGACAGCCGTCGTCGACTTGCCGACACCACCCTTTGCCGACGCGACCGCGACAATGGACTTCACGCCGGGCACGCCCTGCTTCTGCGGTGCCTTGGGACCGGAGGCCTGCTGTGGCCTTGTGCCGCCCGGGGCCGGGCCGCCTGCCGGCGCGCCGCCGCGTCCCGCGCCCTGCGGATTGTGCGCAGTCAGCACGGCGGTGACAGAGGTGACACCGGGCAATGCCATGACCGCATTCTCACAGGCGACGCGCAGCGGTTCCTTGGCCGCGCCCTTCGCCGGATCAACCTCGACCGCAAAGCCGACATTGCTGCCCTTCACCACCAGACCACTGATCATGCCCGCCGAAATCACGTCCTGGCCGGCGTCCGGATCGACCACACTGGCCAGTGCCTGACGTACCTGCGCCTCGGAAATATCCGCCATCGTTGAAAAACTCCGCCTTGTCACCGATATGGCACCAGTGAACAGTGTTGCCCTGTCGGGTTTGCTACCGCCGGGCCAACGTCATATAACGCGCCTGCGGTGACCCCGAAAGGGGCGGGCTGGCAGAGATTTTCTTTGATCGTTTGACACGAGAAGCAAGGGACGGCAGATGCCCTGGAATAATCAAGGCGGCGGAAGCGGCAACGGCGGCGGCGGATGGCAAGGCGGCGGTGGAAACCGTGGCCCCTGGGGACAGGGACCGTCCGGCGGTGGCCAGGGCGGCGGTGGTGGCGGCGGGGCCGGTGGCCCCGGACCGAACATCGAGGATCTGATCAAGCAGGGTCAGGACCGTCTGAAACGGTTTACCCCCGGTGGTGGCAGTGGTGGCCGTCTCGGCGTCATCGTCGTGCTGCTGCTGATTCTGGTGATCTGGCTCGGCAGCGGCTTCTATCGCGTCGATACGTCCCAGCAGGGCGTGGTGCTGCGCTTCGGCGAATGGGTCGATACGACTGATCCGGGCCTGAACTATCACCTGCCAGCACCCATCGAGACGGTACTGCTGCCCGAAGTCACCAGGGTGCAGCAGCTTGATGTCGGCTTTCAGCGCCTCGGCACCGACCGCCGTCGCGACCTGAAGGACGAGAGCCTGATGCTGACGGGCGACGAGAACATCGTCGACATCGACTTCACGGTGATCTGGCTGATCGGCGATGCGGGCCAGTACCTGTTCAACATCGAAGCACCGGAGGCGACGCTGAAGGCGGTCGCGGAAAGCGTGATGCGCGAAGTGATCGGACGGCGTCCGATCCAGGACGTGCTGACCGCGCAGAAGCTGGTGATCGAACAGACCGTTCAGGAAAGCATCCAGCAAACGCTGGACGAGTATGGTGCCGGAATTCGCATCAGCGAAGTGAAGCTGCAGACGGTTGATCCGCCCGCAGAGGTCATCGATGCCTTCCGCGACGTGCAGGCGGCCAAGGCCGACCGGGCGCGGAAGATCAACGAGGCCCAGGGCTTCGCCAACTCGATCATTCCGGAAGCCCGTGGCCAGGCGGCCAAGGTTCTTGAAGAGGCCCAGGCCTACAAGGAACAGAAGATCGCCGAGGCCGAGGGTGAGGCATCCCGCTACAGCGCCATCGTCAACGAATGGCGGACATCGAAGGAAGTGACCAGCCGCCGTCTCTATCTGGAGACGATGGAAGAGGTCATGCGGGACATGAACAAGATCATCATCGAGCAGGGCGAGGAAGGCTCGGGCGTCGTGCCCTACCTGCCGCTCAATGAACTCAACAACAAGAGCCGGGGGTCAAACTGATGAGCAAGGGTCTTATCGCCATTGCCGTCCTGGTCGCACTTGCCGGGATCGTGCTGTTCAGTTCGGTCTATACCGTGCATCAGACCCAGCAGGCCCTGTTGCTGCAGTTCGGTGCGCCGCAGCGGATCGATACCGAGCCGGGTATCCACTTCAAGATCCCGTTCGTTCAGGACGTGGTGCCGATCGAGAAGCGCATCCTGGCCCTGGATATCGAGCCGGAAGAGCTGATCACCAAGGATCAGAAGCGGATGGTCGTCGATGCCTTCAGCCGTTTCAAGATCACCGATCCGCTGCAGTTCTATCAGGCTGTGCGCACCACCGGTCAGGCCCGTTCACGGCTGCAGCCGATCCTGATCTCCAGCATGCGTGCCGTGCTGGGTGACGAGGAATTCGTGACGCTGCTGTCCGGTGAACGCTCGACCCTGATGGCCAAGATCGCCGAGCAGATGAATCAGAAGGCCGGTGATTTCGGCGTCGAGATCGTCGATGTCCGCATCAAGCGCGCGGACCTGCCGGAAGCCAACAAGAACGCCATCTTCAACCGCATGCAGACCGAGCGTCAGCGTGAGGCACGCGAGGAACGGGCGCTGGGTGACGAGGAAGCGCGGCGCATCACCGCCCGTGCCGAACGTGACCGGACGGTGCTGCTGGCCGAGGCGGAAAAGCAGTCGGAGATCCTGCGTGGTGAGGGTGACGGTGCCCGTGCCGCCATCTTCAACAATGTCGCCAACCGGGACCCGGAGTTCTACTCCTTCTACCGGTCGCTGCAGGCCTACCGTGCCGCGCTCAAGGGCGACGACACGACGATGGTGCTGAACCCGAAGTCGGACTTCTTCAGGTTCTTCGGTGACATCGGCAGTGTCCAGGGCGGCGCCGTACGCTGATCGGAGTTTGCCTGCGGACTGTTCATGATCCCTCTCCCCCACCCGGCCACCCAGCAGGGGCACTCCTGTGGGTCACCGGGTGGGGTTTGGGGGATTGAACAGGCCAACAACAAGGACGCCCCTCTGATGGCACAGACCACTGAACAGTTCCGTCGGCCCTGACCGGGATGCAGGACTTCCTGGTTGCGCTGGCGCTGGTGGCGGTGATCGAGGGTGCGATCTATGCCCTCTTTCCCGACGCCATGCGCCGTTCGCTCGCCCTCATCCTGTCGCAACCCACTGAACGCATTCGCATGATCGGCCTGATCGCAGCAGCCTTCGGCGTCGGCATGGTCTGGCTGCTGCGTGGTTGACGCTTGCCCCCCGCTTTAGTACGCTAGCTTATCAATTTGATGCTCGGGGGAGGTCAACATGCGGCGCGACCGTCAGCTGGAACTGATCCGACGCCTGCTGAAACATCAGGAGGAGGGCAGCACGGCCTATGCGCCCGAAACCTTTCGCAATGAGCTGAGCGCCTATACCGATCCGGCCCGCGCCGAGCGGGAGCGGGAAATCTTCTTCCGCCAGCGCCCCCTGCCAATCGGCCTGAGCGGCCGCCTGCCCGACCCCGGTGACTATCTGACGGACAATATCGATGGCAGTCCGGTGCTGATCACGCGCGACGGCGACGGTATCGTGCATGCCTTCCTGAATGTCTGCCGGCACCGTGGCGCGCCTGTGGCGCAGGGCTGCGGCAAGGCGAGGATGTTCGCCTGTCCCTACCACGCCTGGACCTACAATCTGGATGGCAGCCTGAAGGGCATTCCGGACGCGCGCAGTTTCGACGGTCTGGACAAGTCCGAACTGGGCCTGACCGAGATCCCGGCACTGGAAAAGGACGGCATGATCTGGATCGGGCCGCTGGACCGCACCACGCCGATGCCGGAGGACCCGTTGGGTCCGCTGTCGGAAGAGTTCGCGGAGTGGAACTTCGGCAGCTACCACTTCTTCGGCAGCTATCGCATGGTGCAGCCAATGAACTGGAAGCTGGTGATCGATACCTTCCTGGAAGGCTATCACATCGGCGTGCTGCACAAGGAAACGATCGCCCCCTACGTCCAGTCGAACCGGGCCACCTTCGACGCCATCGGCGATCACCACCGGATGGTGGCGCCGCGTACCACGCTGTCAGCCCTCAATGACACCCCGGAGGATGAACAGGACCTGATCACCCACGCGGCGATCGTCTATGGCTTCTTCCCCACCATGATCGGCGTTGTGCAGGGGGCCGCCAATATCGAGTTCTGGCGGGTCTGGCCCGACCGGGGGCGCCCCGGCTGGTCCGTGATCGAACTCTCCGCCTATGTCCCCGAGAAGCCGACGACGGAGAAGGCGCGGAACTTCTGGCAGAAGAACATGCAGCTGGCCATCGACACGGTGGAATCGGAGGATTTCGAACTGGGCAGGATCATCCAGCAGAACGCCGAGAACGGCGCACCTGAACACGTCGTCTATGGCCGCAACGAGCCTGCGATGAGCCACTATCACAGCCGCATCCGTGCGCACCTGGGCCTCAACGCGAAAGTCTGACCCCGACCATGCGCCACGATGACCAGATCGCGATGATCCACCGCCTTTTCGGACACATCGATGCCGGAACCACCAGCTACGCCAGTCAGATGGGCGGCACCCCCGTCAGCAGCTATACCTGCGCGACCCGGCTGGACCGGGAGCGCCGCACCCTGTTTCGCGACACGCCCCTGCTGGTGGGCTTCAGCGGGCGTGTGGCGAAGACCGGCGACTATGTGGTGGAGGAGATCGACGGACGCGCCATCCTCATCACCCGCGACCGCGACGGTGCCGTCCGCGCCTTCCACAATGTCTGCAGCCATCGCGCCGCGCCTGTGGCGCAGGGATCCGGCAATGCCCGGCGTTTCGTCTGCCCCTATCACGCCTGGACCTACGGCCTGGATGGCGCATTGCAGTCGATCCCCGACGGGCGCAGCTTCGACGGCGTGTGCAAGTCCGCGCATGGCCTGAGCGAGATCCCGTCGGCGGAGAAGCACGGCCTGATCTTCATCCGCCCCGGCGGCGGCGATCCGATCGACGTGGACCGGCATCTGGCCGGTCTGGAACGCGACATGGCCGCCTATGACTTCGGGCAGTTCCACCATTACCGCAGCCTGACCATCGAGCGTCAGATGAACTGGAAGCTCTGTCCCGAGACCTTCATGGAGGGCTATCACCTGCAGTACCTGCACAGGGACTCGGTGGGCCCGATCTTCTTCTCCAACCTGATGGCCTTCGATGCCTTCGGTCCACACTCCCGCCTGACCCTGCCGCGCCGGCGCATCATGGACTTGCGCGACAGGTCGGAGGATGAATGGCGACTGATCCCGGAGACGGCGATCATCTACACCTTCTTCCCCAACGTGACGATGGTGGTGCAGGCCGGTCATGTGGAGATGTGGCGCAGCTACCCCAGCGGCGACGCCGCCGACCGCTGCAAGGTGGAGGTCTCGGTCTTCACTCCGGAAGCCGTGGAGAGCGAGAAGGCAAAGGCCTACTACGAGAAGAACATCGACCTGGCGATCCGCACCGTCGACGGGGAGGACTTCCCCCTCAGCGAAGCCATCCAGTCCGGCCACACCGCCCGCGCCCACGAATCCCTGATCTACGGCCTGAACGAACCCGCCCTGACCCACTACCACGCAAGCCTGAACAACAGCCTTTCCGCGTGACGGGCGGCAGGAATGCCGCCTGCCGGGATTATTCTTCCCCCTCGATGGCCAGCAGGACCGTGCCTTCTTCCACCTGATCGCCTTCCGCGAAGCTGATGGGGCCGATGGTGCCGGGGTGGGGGGCAGTGATGGTGTGTTCCATCTTCATGGCTTCCAGGATCAGCAGGGCATCGCCCTTGCGGACCTTCTGCCCCTCCGACGCCATGATGCGGATCAGCTTGCCCGGCAGAGGCGCGGTGATCGCACCGCCCGCCTGGGCATCCTCCAGATCCGCATCCATCGGGTCGATCAGTTCCAGCTTCCACTGCCCGGTCTCGCGCAGCACGGTCAGGCCGTTGCCGTCGCGGGCGACCAGCGCGCTGACCCGGTGACCATCCAGGCGCGCCAGCAATTCGCCGGTCCCGTCCAACTGGCCATCCGCCATCACAGGGCCGCCGGGAAGGTCGAGCACCATGCCGCCACCGCGACGGTAGTGGACAGTGACCTCGGTCGTGGAATCGCCGTTGGCGAAGCTCATGACCTCCCGCCCGTCATCATTCAGCCGCCAGCCATCAACCGAGTCCCAGGGGCTGTGGGGGTCGCTGGCATGGGCGCGGTTGGCCGCCATCCTGCGTTCCGCAATCACGGACAGGGCGGCCAGCGCCAGCACCGTGTCGTCGACCGGCGCAACAGGCGGCAGCAGGTCGTCCCTGAACCGCTCGATGAAGCCCGTATCCAGATCGGCCTGATCGAAGGCGGCATGGGTGACCAACTGCTTCAGGAAGAAGACATTGGTCACCAGCCCGGCGACGCGCGTCCGCTCCAGCAGTCCGGCCATCCGCCGGATCGCCTCCGCCCGGTCCTTCCCGTGCACGATCAGCTTGGCGATCATCGGATCATAGAACGGCGTGACGCTGTCGCCTTCGCGCACGCCGGTATCGACACGCAAGCCGTTGCCGCCCGGACCTGTGTCACCGTCCGGGAACCGCAGCCGCGTCAGCTTCCCCGTGGCGGGCAGGAACATGCGGTTCGGATTCTCCGCATAGAGCCGCGCCTCCAGCGCGTGTCCCTTGATGGTCAGATCGTCCTGCGCCAGCGGCAGCGGTTCCCCCGCCGCGACACGGATCTGCCATTCCACAAGATCCTGGCCGGTGATCAGCTCGGTCACGGGATGCTCCACCTGCAGGCGGGTATTCATCTCCATGAAATAGAACCGGTCCGGGCTCAGCCCCTCCGACACGTCAGCGATGAACTCGATGGTGCCCGCACCGTGATAGTCGATGGCACGCGCGGCAGCCACCGCCGCCTCTCCCATGGCCTGGCGCATTTCCGCCGGCATGTCGGGGGCGGGCGCTTCCTCGATCACCTTCTGGTGGCGACGCTGGATGGAGCAGTCGCGTTCGAACAGGTGGACCGCATTGCCATGCGTGTCACCGAAGACTTGCACCTCGATATGGCGCGGTTTCACCAGATACTTCTCGATCAGCACCCGCGCATCACCAAAGGCGTTCTGGCCTTCCCGCATCGCGCCTTCCAGCGCCTTGGGGAAATCTTCCGCCTTGTGCACCTGGCGCATGCCCTTGCCGCCACCACCTGCCACGGCCTTGATCAGGACCGGAAAACCGATGCGTTCCGCCTCCGCCGCCAGCATCTCCGGGTCCTGGCCCTCTCCGTGATAGCCGGGGACGACAGGCACCCCCGCCTTCTCCATGATCGCCTTCGCCGCGTCCTTCAGGCCCATGCGGCGGATCGAATCCGCGCTGGGGCCGATGAAGGTCAGACCGGCGGCGGCAATCGCATCGGCGAAGGCCGCGTTCTCGGAGAGGAAGCCATAGCCGGGATGGATCGCCTGTGCGCCGGTACGCTGCGCCGCCTCCAGCACCCGGTCGGCCAGCAGGTAGCTCTTCGTCACCTCGGATTCGCCGATGCGCACGGCCTCGTCGGCCATGGCGACATGCATGGCGTCGGTGTCGGCGTCGGAATGCACGGCGACGGTACGGATGCCCATGTGGCGGGCGGTGCGGATGACCCGGCAGGCGATCTCGCCCCGGTTCGCGATCAGGATCTTGTCAAACAATGCCATTATGCGGCCCTCACATCCTGAACACGCCGAAGGACGTATCCTCCAGCGGCTTGTTGATCGCGGCGGAAAGCGCCAGGCCCATGGTCATGCGGCTGTCGACCGGATCGACCAGCCCGTCATCCCAGAGGTGGGAGGTGGCGAAATAGGGGTCCGACTGTTCCTCGAACTGGTCGAAGATCGGCTTCCGGAAGGCGGCCTCATCCTCCGCCGACCATTCCTCACCGCGCCGTTCGTAGTTGGCGCGCGTGACAGTGGCTAGCACGCCCGCCGCCTGCTCCGACCCCATCAGCGCCAGCCGCGCGGACGGCCACATCCACAGGAACCGCGGGCTGTAGGCGCGGCCACACATGCCGTAATTGCCGGCCCCGTAGGAGCCGCCGACAACCATGGTAAACTTCGGCACCTTCGTGGTGGCAACGGCAGTGACCAGCTTGGCGCCATCCTTGGCGATGCCGCCCGCTTCATACTTCCGCCCGACCATGAAACCGGAAATGTTCTGCAGGAACAGCAGCGGTACATGGCGCTGGCTGCACAGTTCGATGAAATGCGCGCCCTTCTTCGAGGATTCGGAGAACAGGATGCCGTTGTTGGCCACGATGCCCACCGGATAGCCCATGATGTGGGCGAAGCCGCAGACCAGGGTCGGACCATAGAGCTTCTTGAATTCGTCGAATTCCGAGCCGTCGACCATGCGCGCGATCAGTTCGCGCACGTCATAGGGCTGGCGCACATCCTGCGGCAGCACGCCATAGAGTTCCTCCGGGTCGAAGGCCGGGGCGACGGGTGCCCGGGTCTGCAGCGTGACCGGCTTCACCCGGTTCAGGTTGGCAACGATGTTGCGGGCCATGGCCAGCGCATGGGCGTCGTTCATGGCGTAGTGGTCGGTCACGCCCGATATGCGGGAATGCACATCCGCACCGCCCAGGTCCTCTGCCGAGACGATCTCCCCCGTCGCCGCCTTCACCAGCGGCGGGCCCGCCAGAAAGATCGTGCCCTGCTGGCGCACGATGATGGCGTCGTCGGACATGGCGGGCACATAGGCACCACCCGCCGTGCAACTGCCCATCACCACCGCGATCTGCGGGATGCCGCGGGCCGACATGTTGGCCTGATTGTAGAAGATCCGTCCGAAGTGCTCCCGGTCGGGAAACACGTCCGGCCATTGCGGCAGGTTCGCGCCACCGCTGTCCACCAGCGAGATGCAGGGCAGATTGTTCTCCAGCGCCACTTCCTGCGCCCTGAGATGCTTCTTCACGGTCTCGCGGTAGTAGGTGCCGCCCTTCACCGTGGCATCGTTGCAGATGATGATGCACTCGTGGCCCGACACCCGACCGATGCCGGTGATGATACCGCCCGAGGGCACCTCCCCGTCATACTGGCCCCAGGCGGCAAGCTGGTTCAGTTCCAGGAACGGCGCGCCCGGATCGACCAGCGCGCGGATACGCTCACGCGGCAGCATCTTGCCCCGCTCCAGATGGCGCTTGCGGGAACGTTCGCCGCCGCCCTGCTTGATTTCTGCCACCCGGTCCTTCAGGCGCGCGATCTCGTCGCGCCAATGGGCGGTATTGGCCTTGAACGCGTCGGAACGCGTGTTGATCTCGGATTTAAGCACCGGCATCTGCGGCGGCCTCCCCCAGGACGATTGCAGTCGATGGAACCGTTGTAGTTCATGTTCGCAGCGGGGGGAAAGACCGAACCTGTCGCGCCTCAGTCGTACCGGGGGCGCGGATCGGCCTCCAGCAATGCGAACAGCAGGTGATCGCGCCAGTATCCGGCGATGCGCAGGTACTTCCTGGCATAGCCCTCCTCCGTGAAGCCGCACTTGCGCAGCAGGGTGGCGGAGGGGAGATTCTCCGGCAGGCAGGCAGCCTCCACCCGGTGCAGACCGAGGTCGCCGAATGACCAGTCGCAGACCAGAGTGATCGCTGCAGCCATGTAGCCATGCCGGACGTGCGGTTGCCCCATCCAGTATCCGGCGGAAGCAGCCTGGGTCACGCCGCGGCGCACGTTCGACAGGGTGATCCCGCCCAGCAGGGCGTCATCACCATTGCGGAAGATCAGGAAGGAATACGCCATGTCGGCACGGGCATCGCGCTGATAGAGACGCAGGCGCCGTCGATAGGAAAAGCGCGACAGGGCATCGGCAGGCCAGGTCGGTTCCCATGGTTCCAGGAATGCGCGACTGCCCGCCCGCAACTCCGCCCAGGCCCGCCAGTCATGCGCCTGCGGCGGGCGAAGGTAGATACGGCGGCCCCGCAGCATCGGCCGGGCATCATCGGTCGCAATATTCGCGAACATGTGCCCTCCACGGTTCGCGGTTCTGGTCAGGCTTCTGTCAGAGGGCTTGTGCAGATATCTCCGCCTGGCGGGCGGAACCCTCAGACGAAGTGTGCGGCGAAGGCCTCCGGTGACGCAAGCTGTTCCGTGTCACCCACCGCCGCGATGGCCATGGGCTTGCCGCCGTTGAACAGGGTCTCCGCGACCCGCCGGGCGGCGGCAACATCCACCTCGTCAACGCGGGCGAGCAGATCCGCCGTCTCCAGCGGCCGGCCATGCACCAGCACCTGACGGGCGATCTGTTCCAGCCGTGCCGAGGAGCTTTCCAGCGACATCACCAGCCCGGCCTTCATCTGCGCGCGGGCGCGGGCCGTCTCGACCTCATTTGTGTCCTCGGCCAGGCGTCGGATCTCGGTCGCGAGCACGGGGCCGAGTTCGGCAACGCTGTCGGGCGAGGATGCGGCATAGACCCCGACCATGCCGCCATCGGCCATCGCACCGGCGAAACTGAAAACCGAATAGGCCAGGCCGCGCTTCTCCCGCACCTCCTGAAACAGCCGCGATGACATCCCCCCGCCCAACAGGTTGGAGACGACCTGGGCGGCAATGAAGTCCGGATCGTGGATCGTCACCCCGTCAAACCCCAGTGCCAGATGGGTCTGTTCCAGCGCCCGCTTGTCGATCACCGCGCCGCCGCGCCAGACGGCAGGTTCCGGGGTGTCATCGGTGACGGTTCCCACGTCTGAGAAAAGCCTCTCGATAGCCTTCAGGAAGGCATCCGGATCGACCGCACCCGCAGCGGCGACAACCATGCGCTCAGCCCCGTAACCACGGCCCAGGAACCCCTGCAGGTCGCTGCGCGCAAACGTCGAGACACGCTCCGGCAATCCCAGGATCGACCGGCCGACCGGCTGGTCCGGATAGGCCGCCGCCTGCAGATGATCGAAGATCAGGTCGTCGGGGGTGTCATTGACCTGCGCGATCTCCTGACGGACCACCTCCCGCTCCCGCGCCAGTTCGTCCTCCGGAAAGGTCGACTGGAGCAGGATGTCCGCGATCAGTTCGATGGCAAGGTCGGTGTCATCGCGCATCACACGGGCGTAGTAGGCTGTCTGTTCACGGCTGGTATAGGCGTTCAGATAGCCACCCACATCCTCGATCTCCTCCGCGATGCGCAGGGCGGAGCGGCGGGCCGTCCCCTTGAAGGCCATATGCTCCAGCATGTGCGCCAGACCGTTCTCGTGGACGCGTTCATGGCGACCACCGACGTCGACCCAGACACCGACGGAGACGGTCTCGACGCCGGGCATCGGGGCCACGGCGACGCGCAACCCGCTTGGCAGGGTATGCAGCAGTCCGGCGCTCAATTCGCCCCTCCGCCTGCGATGCGGGCGTGGGCTTCCAGGTGGCGCTGTACCGCACCGAGATCATTGGGCAGGGTGATGCTGCGTTCCTTTCTTTCAAGCAGGTCGGAAAGCCGGTCAGGCAGGGCCGGATGAATGCCGATGGCACGCTTGACCGCATCCGGGAACTTGGCGGGATGGGCAGTGGCCAGGCTGACGGTGGGTACCGCGTCAGCAATCCGCCCCTCCGACCGTGCCCGCCTGGCGGCGGCGGTACCGATGGCGCTGTGCGGGTCCAGGATCTCGCCCGTGTCGCGATATACCCGGCGCATCTCCTCCAGCGTCTCGTCCTCATCCACCCGACGGGCGGCGAAGGTCCGTTGCGCAGCGGCAAAGGCGGCGGCAGGGGCGGTGAAACCACCCGATTGTTTCAGATTGTCCATCAGCCCCTGAACGCGGGGACCGTCACGATCCACCATGTCGAACAGCAGCCGCTCGAAGTTCGACGAAACCTGAATGTCCATCGACGGGCTCATGGTCGCGGACACGCCCCGGGTGCGATATTCCCCGGTTTCGAAGAAGCGTGTCAGGATGTCATTGACGTTGGTGGCGATCAGCAGCATATCAACCGGCAGACCCATGCGCCGCGCGATCTCGCCCGCAAAGACATTGCCGAAATTGCCGGAGGGGACGGAGAACGCCACGGGGCGTCCGCCCAGCGCGATCGTGGCGTGGACATAATAGACGACCTGCGCCGCGACCCGCGCCCAGTTGATCGAGTTGACGGCCGAAAGCCGCATCCGGTCACGGAAACCCAGGTCGTTGAAGGCGGCCTTCACCAGTGCCTGGCAATCGTCGAAATCGCCCTCGATGGCAATTGCGTGGACATTTGCGTCCTCGACAGTCGTCATCTGGCGGCGCTGCACATCCGACACCCTGCCCTTTGGATACAGGATGAAGATATCCACCGCGTCGCGGCCCCGACAGCCCTCGATGGCCGCCGAACCGGTGTCACCCGATGTCGCCCCCAGGATCGTCACCCGTTCACCACGATCCGACAGCACGCGGTCGAAGAACCGGCCCAGCGCCTGCAACGCAAAGTCCTTGAACGCCAGCGTCGGGCCGTGAAACAGCTCCATCACCCAGTCGTTGGCGCCGATCTGCTTCAGTGGTGCAACGGCGGTGTGACCGAAGGCGGCGTAGGTGTCGGCCATCATCTGCCGGAAGTCGTCCCGCCCGATACTGTCACCGGTCAGCGGCCCCAGCACCCGCGCCGCCAGGTCGGCATAGGAAAGCCCCTGCAACGTCGCCAGATCGAGTTGCGGCAGCGCCTCCGGCACATACAGGCCACCGTCCCGCCCCAGTCCGGTCAGCAGCACATCATCGAATTCCAGAACCGGGGCCAGACCCCGGGTGCTCACATAGCGCACGCTTGTTCCTCATGCTTCATACGGTGGCGGGAGTCGTTTGCGGCCTGTGCCATCCCTCGCCCCCTCCCGGCCACCCAATAAGGATACTCCCGTGGGTGGCCGGGAGGGGGAGAGGGATGGCACAGGCCAACGAAAGAACCCCGATGGAACAGCCCGCAAACAAACTCACGCCGAAAGCTGCTTCAGCTCGCCCTTGATGACATAGGCCAGGATCTCGACCACCTGCTCCGGCGTCTCGGCCACGGCCAGGGCGGCGGCATCGACTTCCTTCAGCGGGTGCGTCAGCGACGGGTCGTGCTGCACGATCAGCGGCGTGTTCATCGCTGCCGCATAGCCCGCTTCGAAGGCGGCGTTCCACTGCTTGTACTTGTCACCGAAACGGACCACGACCACGTCTGCCCGCTCGATCAGGGTGCGGGTACGGATGGCATTGATCTTGGCGCCCTTGTGGTCCTTCCAGAAGCCGCTGTTCTCCTGCCCCAGGATGGCCACGCCGCAATCATCGCTGGAGCCGTGATCGGTCACCGGCGCGGTGAACTCGATCTCCAGACCGGCCGCTGCGGCCCCTGCCTCGATACGCTCGCGCCAGTCGGTGTGGATTTCGCCCGACAGATAGACGGAAAGATCGCTCATGGTTCTGCTCTCCCGATTTCGCTGATGGCTCCCCCAATGCCATATCGGCCCGGCGCTGTCATCATCCGGGCGCGGGCCGTGCGGCCTTCTCCCGAAGACTCTGTTGGTGGACCGTGCCTCCCCTCTCCCCCTCAGACCCGCATCGCAGCCTGCACCATTGTCTCCAGCCGGTTGAGAAAGTTCGACCGGTCCGCCTTGCTGAACGGACGGCCACCGCCACCGGTTCCCAGCGGATTGGCGGCGCGCATGTCGGCCATCAGGTCGCGCATGGCAAGCTGGTGCCCGATATTGTCAGCCGTGAAGGGGTCGCCGTTGTGGCGGATCGCGGCCCCGCCATGTTCCAGGCAGCGCGCGGCCAGCGGAATGTCGCCGGTGACGCAGATGTCGCCCGGTCCGATCCTGTCGGCAATCCACATGTCCGCCGCATCCGGCCCCTCCGGCGCTATGACCGTCTGCACCAGGGGGTCGGGGCTGGGGCGTATGCCGCCGTTGGAAACCATGTAGACCTGCAGGCCATGCCGACTGGCAACCCGCAGGATCTCGTCCTTCACCGGACAGGCATCGGCGTCGATGTAGATGCTGGTCATCGCGCCGTCAGTCCCCCGCAACCTCGCGACGGACAATCGCGGCCCCTTCGGCCAGAGACGACAGCTTGCCGAACGCCACGTCACGCGGCAGGTACTTCATGCCGCAATCGGGGGCCGCGATGACACGCGCCGCGCCCGCGTGCCCCACGGCACCGCGCAGCCGTCCGGCCACCTGATCCGGGGTTTCCACATCATTGGTGCCCAGGTCGATGACGCCATAGACGATCTGTTTCGACGGCAGGCGGTCGATGATCGACGGATCAAGCTTCGGCTGCGCCGCCTCGATGGAAATCGCACTGGCGTCGCAGGCATCCAGTTCGGACAGGAAGGAATAGCCTGATGGCTTGTCCTTCACGACATAGGCATAGCCGAAGCAGACATGGACAATGGTCATCCCCCCGACGCCGTCCAGTGCCTGATTGATGGCATCGATGCCGTACTTCCGCGCCTCCTCCGGGTGGGCCTGCATGTGGGGCTCGTCGATCTGGATGATGTCGGCGCCGGCAGCCTTCATGTCCCTGATCTCCGCATTCAGGACAGCGGCGTAGGCGCTGATCAGCTTTCCCTGATCGCCGTAGTATTCATCCTTCGCCATGCGCGCCATGGTGAAGGCCCCGGGGATCGTCACCTTGACCGCGCGGTCGGTCTGGCTGCGCATGAAGGCCACGTCACGGACCTGCACGCCGCCGCTGCGGGTGATCGGGCCAACAACACGCGGCACCATGGTCGGCTTGCCGGTGCGCCCCGGCATCTCGCCCGGATTGTCGATGTCGATGCCGCCCAGCGCATTGGCAAAGTGGTTGAAATAGCTCTCCCGCCGGCATTCCCCGTCGGAGACGATATCGATCCCGACCTTCTCCTGATCCCGAAGCGCCAGCAGGCAGGCATCGTCCTGCGCTTCCTGCAGTTCCTCGGCCCGTGGCAGCCAGACATCTTTCATGCGCACCCGTGGCGGCGCGCTGCCCATCAGGACCTCGCGGTTCACCAGCCATCCGGGCTGCGGATAACTGCCCACCAGCATCGTCGGAATTGCCTGTAGTGCCATCTCGCGCTCTCTCCATCCCCAACCGCCCCGTTGCAGGCGCGGGCGCAGTATGCTTTGGCTGCAGCAGGGGAAGTCAAGAATTCCCGGCCCGGAGACAAGAGGGGACAGCCATGCCCGGCAATCTGACGATGGACGAACTGACGGCAGCGGTCGGCGCGGGGGAGATCGACACCGTGCTGGTCTGCATGGTGGACATGCAGGGTCGGCTGATGGGCAAGCGGTTCCAGGCCGAGTTCTTCCTCGACAGCGGCTGGAAGGAAACCCACGCCTGCAATTACCTGCTGGCCACGGATCTGGAGATGATCACGGTGGAGGGTTTTGCCGCCGCGAGCTGGGCCAGTGGATACGGTGACTACGTCATGCAGCCCGACCTCGCCACCCTGCGGCGGGTGCCCTGGCTGGAAGGCACCGCACTGGTGCTCTGCGATGTGCTGGATCACCACCACCAGCCGGTGCCGCATTCGCCCCGCGCGGTGCTGAAGCGCCAGATCGCGAGGCTGGAGGGCATGGGCTATCGCGCCATGATGGCGTCGGAGCTGGAGTTCTTCCTGTTCGAGGAATCCTACGAACAGGCAGCGGAGTCCGGATACCGCAATCTCTCGACCTTCAGCCGCTACAACGAGGATTATCACATCTTCCAGACCACCAAGGAGGAACCGGTGATGCGGGCCCTGCGCCGGGGGCTGCAGGCCGCCGGAATACCGGTGGAGAATTCCAAGGGGGAGGCAGACGCCGGACAGGGGGAGATCAACGTCCGCTATTCGGATGCCCTGGACATGGCCGACAGCCATGCCGTGATCAAGAATGCGGCGAAGGAGATCGCCTGGGCGAAACAGCGAGCCCTGACCTTCCTGGCCAAGTGGGACACGGACGCGGCGGGCAATTCGAGCCACATCCACCAGTCGCTGCAGGACATGGAGGGCAAGCCAGTGTTCCACGATCCGCAGGACCCGCTCGGCATGTCCGACCTGATGCGCCATTTCCTCGCCGGGCAACTGGAGCACGCCAGCGCCATCACCTGGTTCCTCGCCCCCTATGTAAACAGCTACAAGCGGTTTCAGGCAGGCACCTTTGCGCCGACCGCCGCCATCTGGTCGCGCGACAACCGCACGGCGGGATACCGGCTCTGTGGCGAGGGCACGAAGGCTATCCGCGTCGAATGCCGGGTTGGCGGTGCAGACCTGAACCCCTATCTCGCCATGGCCGCATTGCTTGCCGCCGGAATCGACGGAATCGAGCGCAAGCTGGAACTGGAACCGGGGTTCGAGGGCGATGCCTATCGGGGACGCCGCATCCGCCGCATCCCCGCCAACCTGCGCGATGCCACCGTGGCGCTGAAACGGTCAAAGATGCTGCGCGCGGCGCTGGGTGACGACGTGGTCGATCACTACGTCCATGTCGCTGTCTGGGAACAGCAGGAACACGAGCGCGTGGTCACCGACTGGGAAGTCGCCCGCGGTTTCGAACGCGCCTGAAAGCAACGGCGCCCATTCTTCCCCTTCCCCCTCGACGGGGGAAGGTCGGGATGGGGGTGAATCGGCGAAGCCGAATAGCGTTGATCTCAATGCAACCAAGCAGCCTGCGGCTTCCCCCCATCGACCGCTTCGCGGCCACTTCCCCCGCAAGGGGGGAAGATGAGTGGTTCGGTACATTCGTCAGTCAGGCGCCGATACCACATGGTTGACCAGGCGACAGTCAGGCCACTTTCGGCAACGGGATCGCGTCCAGTTCCGGCTGCACCAGATCGATGAACTTCCGGGTCTGGTCCATGATGTCGGCATCACTGCCCGCGATGGGGCGCAGGATGAACTTCGACGCCCCGGCATCGACGTAGGCGCGGATGCGCTCCAGGATCGTTGCCGCATCGCCAACCACGAAATATCCGGTCGGATCCTTGCGCAGCCGCTTCTCGAAGCGGCCGGCCTCCGTCGCCACCACTTCCTCATCCATGCTGCCGAAGCGGAACGGGAAGGCCGCGCCGAAATGGTCGTCAGCGACAGGACGGCCCTGCGCCACCGCGGTCTCGCGGATGGCCCGCACCACAGGCGCAAGCTGCGCCGGGCTTTCGAAGGCGGCCTGCCAGCCGGTACCGTATTTCGCCGTGCGTTCCACCGCCGCCTTGGTCGCGCCGCCGATCCACATGGGAATGTTGGGATTGACGGGCGTCGGGGAAATCCGCGCGCCCTTCAGCTGGAAATACCTGCCGTCGTAGTCCAGCGTCTCCCCCTTCCACAGGCGGATGATGATCTCCAGCGCCTCGTCAGCCCGCGCGCCGCGTCCGGCGGTGGGTGTCCCCGTCGCGGCCCAGTCCGGTGCCAGCTTCGCGCCGATGCCGAAGGCCGGCAGCAGTCGCCCACCGCTGAGATAGTCGATGGTGGCGCATTGCTTGGCCAGCAGCACCGGCTCCCTGAGCGCCAGGGAGGCGACATTCATGCCGAACTTCAGCCGCCGCGTGCGACCGGCAATGGCCCCCAGTGTCGCCATCGGTTCCAGATGCGGTCTGGCGGAGGCAATGCGGTCCGACTGCCAGTAGCTGTTGACGCCGCCGTCCTCCAGCATGTCGATCCAGTCCCAGAACGGGGCCGCCCCGGTGAAGGGCAGTTCCCCGAAACCCATTCCGACCCTGACAGGCATGATGGCGACTCCTCGGTTATGCGTTGGCGCTCTTCAGCGGTTGTTGATTGCTGGCGGGTTCCGGCTTGTTCTCCGGACCGTGCCGCCCCGC
>JARGNO010000028.1:0-16105 GCA_029213165.1 Minwuia sp. | reverse complement strand
CTCCCGACCACCCCAAAGGATAATCCCGTGGGTGGTCGGGAGGGGGAGAGGGGCGGCACGGTCCGGAGACAACCTAATCCCGGGCGCGTTCCAGGATGGTAACCGAACAGGCTGCTTCCTCGAAGCCCATCACGCCACCGCCGTTCTCGGCCAGCGCGATGCGGGCGTCCGGTACCTGCCGCTCCCCGGCCTCACCGCGCAACTGCGTCGTCAGTTCGTAGATCATCGACAGGCCGGTGGCGCCCACCGGATGCCCTTTCGACACCAGACCGCCGGAGGTGTTCACCGGCACCTTGCCGCCCGGCCCGGTCTCGCCCGCCTCGACGAACCGGCCCCCCTCACCCACGTCGCAGAAGCCCATCATCTCCACCTGCAGGACCTCGCAGAAGCTGGTGGCGTCATGCACCTCCGCCACCTGCACGTCCTCCGGCTTCAGCCCGGCCTGTGAATAGGCCTTCCGCGCTGCGGTCATCGACAGCGACGGCTCGTCCAGCCGCTTGTACTTGCCGCCCGACAGGGCATTGGCGCGGATCTTCACCGCCCGGTCCTTCACCGCCTGCGGCAGGCCCTTGTAGTAATCCTCCGACACCACGACCGCAGCCGCGGCGCCGTCGCCGATGGGCGCGCACATGGCACGGGTCAGCGGATGGGTGATCGGACGGTCCTCCATCACCTGGTCCACGGTCATGGGGAACTGGTACTGGGCGTTGGGGTTCAGGGCACCATAGTTGTGGTTCTTGGCCGCGCCTGCCGCGATCTGGCGCTGCGTCGTGCCGTGCTTCTTCATGTGATAGCAGGCCTGCATGGCATAGGTGTCCATGAAGACGGTGCGGTCCGGCCCGGTCTCGAAGGGCTTGCCGGCTTCCTCGCCCGCGTTGCGATAATATTCCTGCCATTCCTCCGGATCGAAATTGTCGATCCCGGCGAAGAAGCTGCGCTGGATCTTCTCCGGCTCGTCGGGGATCCAGATCTTCTCCACCCCGATGGCCAGGCTGACGTCGGTCTGGCCGGACAGGATATCCTTCCACGCCCCGTGCAGCGCCATCGACGCGGTGGCGCAGGCGCCCTCCACATTCACCATCGGCACCCGGGCGGGGAACAGTCCCTCGTTCACCAGTGGCGTGAAGCAGACCTGACCCCGGATGGAGCCCTGGTCGTTGTGCAGCCACATCCCGCAATTGCCGAACCAGCCGAATTCGATGTCGTCACCGTTCTCCATGCCCGCATCGGCGAGCGCGCCCATGTAGGCCTCCCGCGTCAGGTCCTTGAACGACTTGTCCGGCCATTTCTGGAACCGGGTCGAGAAAGAGCCGATGATGTATGCGTCCGTCATGTCTGCCTCCCCAGGCTGGCGTGCACGGCGAAATCAGGCCGTGTCTGCAAGGTGTCAAAACGGTGACCGGCAAAAAACCTGTGCTTCGCCCAATTGTCGCCGTGATCGAACAGGATTATGGATAGCGTCAATTGACGGATCAGACCAGCGAGGAAGGCGGCGACCGACCATGTTCACCCGCAAACCGAACGGCCAGGATGGCGAAGGCAGCAGCGAGGCCCAGCGCCCGGCACCAAAGACCAGCACACCGATGCCGACGGAGGACCTGATCGCGCGCCGCCCCCGGCCCGACATTCCCCGCCCGCGTCAGGAAGCGCCCATGCGCCCCCCCGGCAGCAGCGCCAGGGAAGAGGAGTCGCGCCTGCTGGTCGGCAGCGGCATCTCCCTGAAGGGCGAAGTCAGCAATTGCGCCGAACTGGTGATCGAGGGCGCGGTGGATGCCCGCGTCGAAGCCACCAGCTTCCGCGTCAGCCCCGGCGGCAGCTACGCCGGTGAATGCCACGTCGATACTGCCGACATCGCCGGTGACTTCGAAGGCACCCTGAACTGCCGCGAACGCCTGATCGTGCGCTCCACCGGCAAGCTGAAGGGCATCCTGCGCTACGGCGAGGTCGAGATCGAAGCCGGCGGCCGCATCGCCGGTGAGATCCAGGTCTTCGGTGAGGGCCAGGAAACGGAATCAGCGCCGCGCGAGGC
Source organism: Minwuia sp. (assembly GCA_029213165.1). Classification (GTDB taxonomy): domain Bacteria; phylum Pseudomonadota; class Alphaproteobacteria; order Minwuiales; family Minwuiaceae; genus Minwuia. The sequence continues at coordinate 14,076 of JARGNO010000028.1, read as the reverse complement.
GGCGACACCGAGGAAGGCCGCGAACAGCGAGTGATCCCAAGTGCTGGAGGCGTTTGGCGTGGCCGACTTCTGACGCCGGACGGAAGAATGGTGCCGCTGAGTGGACTCGAACCACCGACCTACTAATTACGAATCAGTTGCTCTACCAGCTGAGCTACAGCGGCGCACCGGGCCGTTGCCGAGGCGCGGTCTATAGCGGGAAAAATTCGGGGGTGCAACTCCCTGTCGGTCGCATTTGCGGTGCTCAGTGCGGGGCGATGGCCCGGGTCAGGGCGTAGAGATGCAGGGGCTGGTTGCGGCCCCGGATGGCGGTGCTGCCGATATCGGTGATGCGCAGGCCTGCCGCCGCGGCAGATTCCGGGCGACGGAGGCTTTCGTCCAGCACGGCATCGCTGGCCAGCAGGTCGCAACCATGGCTGCGGCAGAGGTCAACCATGCGCGCGGTGGTGTTCATGGCATCGCCCAGCATCACGATCTCCTGCCGGACTTCCCCCATCTCTCCCATCACCACGGGGCCCGCATGGACCGCGCCGCGCAGGCGCGGGGCGAGGCCGTAGTCGCGGCGGTAGCGGTCGGCGGCCCGATCGAGCACCTGCCCGAAATCCAGCCCGCACCGGAGGGCGGCGAGCCGTGTGCCGGGCCTGTCGGGCCAGGAGACGATCATCTCGTCACCGACATATTTCTCGATGACACCCCGCCGTTCGATCACCGGGCCGGTCAGGTCGCGATAGACATCGCGCAGCAGGCTGTGGAATGCCAGGTCACCGATGGCCTGCGCGGCAGCGGTGGAACCCACCAGATCGACGAACAGCAGCACGCGAGGTTCGACAACCGGGCGGTGATAGCGCCCGGTCACGAAGTTCAGGAACACCGCCTGACCCAGCAGCCGGTTCACCGACATGGCGAAATTGACGGCCAGGCTGATCACCAGCGAGAAGCCGAGCTGCATCGCGGTCTCGCTGTTCCAGCCGAAGGGCGTCGAGGCCGTCACCGGAAACAGGGCCGCACCGGACTGGATGCCCGCCACGATGACCAGGAGATACAGCAGGGAGCGCAGCAGCAGTTGCGCGCTGAACGAAAGCCGCCGCACCCAGGCTCCGGCGGCGCCATTGATGAAGAAGGTCTCGGTGGCCACCAGCAGGGAGGCGATGAAGCCCCCGGTCCAGACCCCGCGGAACGCCGCGGCGGCAACCGTCGCGGCACGTGTTTCACCGTCCCCGCCCACCGCAATCGCGATGCCGAAGACCGCGCCGAGAATGGCGGCGCTGCCTGCGATGATGGCGCAAGACCGGATTTCACGTTTCAGGCGTCTGTTCATGGCGACTGCCTATACCAACCGGCCGGGCGAGAGAAGCCATGCCGGCACGGTGTAACCTGTCCGTCACGGTCCCGCACGACGATGCGCTGCAACGCGAAAGCCGCTAGGCTGGCGGGGCAACATCCAGGCTGGAGTGAAACAGATGAGTACGCAGAGCGAGGGTCGCATTGACCTGATCATCGCCGGAGGCATGGTGATCGACGGCACCGGGGACCGGCCGGAGCAGATGGACATAGCCATCAGCGGTGACCGCATCATCGCCGTGGGCGACCTGGGGGACCGGTCGGCACAGGCGCGCATCGACGCGGTCGGCAAGGTGGTCTCCCCGGGTTTCATCGATGTGCACACCCACGACGACGCGGCCCTGATCGAGACCCCGGACATGGAAATGAAGATCAGCCAGGGCGTGACCTCTGTCGTTGTCGGCAATTGTGGTTTCTCCACCGCGCCCTTCGACACCGCCCGGGTGCCGGATTTCCGGCTGGAGCCGATCATTCGCGGCGAAGGGCTGATGGAGCAGCGGCTGGGCGACTACATGCAGCGGGTGGAGGCAGCGAAGCCTTCCGTCAACGCCGCGTTCCTGACCGGCCATTCGACACTCCGCTATGATGCCATGGGCCTGGACGTGGAGCGGCAGGCCACGACGGCGGAGATCGACCGGATGCAGCGCCGCCTGTCGGAGGCGCTGGAGGATGGGGCCATCGGCATGTCGTCGGGTCTCTACTATCCGCCCGCCGCGAAGGCGACGACCGAGGAAGTCTGCCACGTGGCCGAACCGCTGGGGGCTGCCGGGGGCGTCTATACCGCCCACATGCGCGACGAGGGCGACGATATCCTCGCCGCGATGGACGAGGCCTTCCTGATCGGACGCCACGCGGGGGCACCGGTGGTCATCTCGCATCACAAGTGCAACGGACGGGCGAACTTCGGCCGCACGGCGGAGACCCTGCCGAAGTTCCGGGAGGCGATGAAGCATCAGCCGATCAGCCTGGACGTCTATCCCTACATCGCCGGATCAACCATCCTGCTGCCGCACATGATCGCGCGGGCGGAGCGGGTGATGGTCACGGGGTCGAAGCCGCATCCGGAATGCGCGGGCCGCGACCTGGATGCCATCGCGCGGGACTGGGGCTGCACGGAGGCGGAGGCGGTGGAGCGGCTGCAACCGGCGGCAGCGATCTATTTCTCCATGTCGGAGGATGACCTGCGGGAGATCCTGCGTTTCGAACATGCCATGATCGGCTCCGACGGCCTGCCAGGTGACCCCCACCCGCATCCGCGGCTCTGGGGCACCTTCCCTCGCGTCCTGGGTCACTATGTCAGGGAACTGGGGCTGATCCCGCTGGAGCACGCGGTGCACCGCATGACCGGCCTGTCCGCCACCAACTTCGGCCTGCGCGACCGGGGTCATCTGCGCGCCGGGGCCTATGCCGACATCGTCATCTTCGACCCCGACACGGTCGGCGACCGGGCCACCTTCGATGCGCCGCTCAATCCCTCCGCCGGGATCGAGCATGTCTTCGTCAACGGCAAGCTGGCCTTCACGGAGGGGGCCGTCAGCGCGGAACGCAAGGGCCGGGTGCTGCGGCGGGAGGCCTGAAGCCGGATGGAATGCGGCGATGGCAAGCAGGTCGTCGCCGTCTCAACCGCCTGACGGATGCGGTCCGCCGGATGCAGCTTCCGGTTCCGGTCGCAGCCGCCAGAGCCGTTCGGGCAGGGCGAAGCCGCGCAGGATGGCCTTTTCCTCCGTCGGATTGAACGGTGCTACCAGTGGCAGGACTGTCGGGTCATCATGCAGGCGACCCGAGATCACGACTTCGCCGCCGCGCGCCTCACCCTGCAGCCGGGCGGCCAGGTTCACGGTCTGGCCGAAGTAATCCAGTCGGTCGTTCAGGGTCACGGCCAGGCATGATCCGGCATGAACGCCGATCTTCATGGCCAGACTGGCCTGATTGCGCTGATTGAAACCTTCGATCCCCTGCTGGATGTCGATGGCGGCGCGCAGGGCGTCTGCCGGTTCGGCGAAGGCGGCGAGCACGGCATCCCCCATGGTCTTCACGATGGCACCATCATGACGACGGACCTGATCGGCCAGATAGGCGAAGTGGCCCCGCACCTGCCCGTAGGCCAGGGCATCACCGACCCGCCGATACAGATCGGACGATCCCTTCAGGTCGGTGAACATCAGCGCCACCTGGCTGACCCCGGCCCCATCACCGGGGCGCAGCCGCTCCGCGGCGCAGATGTCACGGAACGCCTGAAAGGTCGTCACCCGCTCCGCCGTCAGCGCATCCTCCGCCCAGTCCCGCCGCTCGATCACCGCGAAACGGGGACGGCGGGTGCGGTTCCGGAAAACGAGGGCGCCGGCGTCCGGATTCTCCTCCGCGACGATCTCGTTGTCGGTAATGACCAGCGCGGGAAACGCGCCACCGTGGTGCTCGACCTCCAGATAGGGGCCGGCATCAAGTGTGCGCAGCCGGTAATCTCCCGGCGGCAGCATCCCCGCCTCCGACCGTGCCGCGTCCTGATCCACCCTGATCTGGGCGCAGACGTGCGGCGTGGTCATCGGGCCGCCAAGGCAGAACTCACCGTCATAGACGGGCCGCAGTGCTGACGCGGGTGTGAAGGTGATTTCCACATTGCGGGCGAAGTCCCGGTCGTAGTCGATATCGCAGGCATCGCAATGCGCCTTGTCCGGCAACTGGTCCAGCCCGTCCACTGTCAGCTTTGCCCCCCGGCAACGCGGGCAGAGCAGGTCCCAGCGCTGTTGCAGCAGTCCGACCCGGACGGACTGCAGACAGGCCTCCACCATCGGACGCACGTCCACCCCGAACCGGCGCGCCAGCGCAATGGGGCGCATGCGCACCAGATCGACTTCCGAAGCCGTCAGCGTCCAGTCGATCAGGCGGTCCCCCAATCCGTGGCCATAGGGCGAACGCTCCAGCGCCAGCACCATTTCATCAACACGGCGGCGGGCCGGATCATCCAGCTTGTGCGGTGTCAGTTCAAATGGCAGTGGATTGATGCTCCGCGCCCAGGCCCCCGCCTGTTCACATAGCGAATCAAAAGTCGCCTTCGCGCTCTTGAAGAAACCCGTGTTCAGGATCAGCCAGCCAAAGGGGTTCGCGGCGGTCGCCCGGATCTCGTAGTGACAGGTGCAGCCGCCTTCCGCCGTCGGCTCGAACCTGGCCAACGCACCAAGGGTGGAGACCGGTCCCTTCGAGAACTCCCGCCAGTGCCAGAACCACTGGTAGAGCACCCACTCGACCGGAAACTCCTCCCAGGCCAGGTCGACCTTGCCCATCCGCCCGGCGGCGAACAGGCGCATCGTTCCGTCCGATTGCCGGCGTTCCTCGATGTCGTGCTTGGGGAAACCTGCCGCCTCGTTATAGCGGGCGGTATCCGCCAATGCAGGCCAGATGGCCTCCACCGGCTCGGCAAAGGTGTGGGAGAATGTTCGGGTATAGACCTGGCTCATGCGACCATACTAGTTGACTGAATTCATGTGCAGGCAAGGATATAGGCTCCAGAACCTCAACGGATCACAAACGGGTGGTCAGAAATGCGAGAGCAAGCAGTGTCAGCGAATTCCGGGGAGAGCTTTCGGCGCGGTGCCGCGCGGCGGTCCCTGCCCCCGGCAGTCGTCAGGGAACTGAGCCAACAGGACGATTCAAGGGCCTGGCGGGGGGTCGCGGAACTGCTGCTTTCCATCGCCGGCTTCATGACCATCGCCCTGGAGGTCTGGCATCCGCTGGTGATCTTCGCCTGCATGATCCTGATCGCGACCCGCCAGCAGGCCTGCTTCGTCATCGCACATGATGCCGCGCATTACCGGCTGTTCAGCAACCGCGCACTCAATGATCTCATGGGCCGGTTCTTCGGCATGATTGTCGGCATCTCCATGCCTGCCTATCGCGTGGTTCACCGGCTGCATCACAACCACCTCTACGGGCCGCAGGATCCCGACATCCCGATCCATGCGGGATACCCACGTGGGCGCGATTACCTGTTCCGCAAGCTGACGCGGGACCTGCTGGGTCTCACAGCCTTCAAGACCTATCGCTATTTCTTCGGCAATCCGGCGATCAACACCGATCAGGGGACCGGAGAGGGCAGCCGACCGCTGGACGACACCTCGCCACGGCTGCGGGCGGCGGCGCGGGCCGACCGCTGGTGGGTGCTGGGATTTCACGTGGTCGCCCCGGTGCTGGCCCTGGCGGGCGGCTTCTTCGTGGAATACCTGCTGCTCTGGGCCCTGCCGCTGGTGACCTTCCTGCAACCGTTGCTGCGCCTGCGGGCGATCTGCGAACATGGCGCCGTGCGCGATACCACCTCGCCACTGCAGGCGGCGCGGACAAATGTCGGGCCCCCGCTGCTGATGTGGCTGTTCTTTCCCTGCAACGTCCATTTCCACGTCGAACATCACATGTATCCGGCCATCCCCTTCTACAACCTGCCCGCCGCACACCGCGCCATGCGCGCCCACGGGCTGGCGGCAGAGGCGGAAGTTCGCACGGTCACAGATACACTTCACCTTGTGCTGGCAGACCCTTTGACGGAACCCGCGCAAGCCTGATTTCACCCGGCCCCGAAATCATCTAAGGTCCGCCGCAATGACGGATCAATCACACAGCCCGACGCCGTTCCAGCGCAGCCTGCCCAACCTGCTGACCGGGTTGCGCGTGGCCGTGATACCGCCGCTGGTGATCGCGTTCTTCCTGCCCGACCCCTGGCGTGCCTGGCTGCCGCTGGTGCTGTTCGTGGTGGCCAGCATCACGGACTGGCTGGACGGCAACCTCGCCCGGCGCTGGAACGCGGGCAGCAAGCTGGGCCAGTTCATGGACCCAATGGCCGACAAGCTGCTGGTCGTCGCGGTCATCGTCATGCTGGTCAGCTTTGGCACGATCGGCGGCTGGCACGTGGTCCCGGCCATCGCGATCCTGTGTCGGGAGATGTTCGTTTCCGGCCTGCGGGAGTTTCTGGCCTTTCGCCAGATCGAGGTGCCTGTCAGCCGCCTGGCCAAGTGGAAGACAGCCACCCAGATGGTCGCGCTGACCGTCCTGCTGCTGCCGTTTCAGGCGACCCTGCTGCCCGGTCTGCTGCTGTTCTGGATCGCCGGTTTCCTGGCACTTCAGACCGGCTTCGCCTATCTGAGCGCCGCCGGGCCGCAGTTCCGGGACGACGGTCCATGACAGCGCGCAACGTGCTGGGCATCGCGGGGTGGAGTGGCTCGGGCAAGACCACCCTGATCACGCGCCTGATCCCGGCGCTGGTGGCGAAGGGCCTCAGCGTCTCCACCATCAAGCACGCGCACCACAGCTTCGACATCGACACGCCGGGCAAGGACACCTGGCGCCATCGGGAAGCCGGGGCCAGCGAAGTCCTGATTTCCTCCCGCGCGCGAATGGCGCTGATGCGGGAAATGCGCGACGCGCCAGAGCCGGAACTGGATGAGCTGCTGCAGCGTCTCGCGCCGGTCGATCTGGTGCTGGTCGAAGGCTACAAGTCCGCAGGTCATCCGAAGATCGAGGTACATCGCGCCGCCACCGGCAAGCCGCCGCTCTACCCCGACGATCCGACCGTGCTGGCCGTTGTCAGCGATGCGGTCACGCAGGCGGACGGACGCCCCGTTTTTGCCCTGGACGCCATCGACGCCATCGCCGCCTTTGCGGCAGCACGGGTTTCGGCATGAGCCAGATCAGCGACGATTGCTTTGCCTTTGGTGGCCCGCTGATGACCGCCGATGAAGCAACAGCCCGGATCGCTGCCAATGTGCCTGCCCTGACCGCCGTGCGACGCCTTGATCTGACCGGAGCCACGGATCACGTGCTCGCCACCGATACGACAGCCCTCAGCGCATCGCCCCCTGCCGACAACGCAGCCGTCGATGGCTATGCCTTCCGGTTCAGCGATTGTGCCGCCGATGGTGCCGCGATCCTGACCGTCAGCGGGCAGTCTGCTGCGGGCCATCCACTGGGACGGAGCATTGCGCCCGGAACCGCCGTTCGCATCTTCACCGGGGCCGTGATGCCGGACGGGGCGGACACCGTGGTGATGCAGGAAGATGTCAGTCTGGATGGGGCGCGGGTGCGGATTCCGCCGGGACTGAAGCTCGGAGCCAACCGACGCCGCGCGGGCGAGGACATTGCCGCAGGCGATACCCTGCTGCGGCGCGGTGAGCGGCTGGGTCCGGCGCAGGTCGCCCTGCTGGCGGCGGGCGGTCTGACGGCGGTCGACGTTCATGCGCGCCCCCGCGTCACCATCTTCTCCACAGGGGACGAGATCCAGCGACAGGGCGGTGTCCAGGTGCCCGGTCAGGTGCATGACGCCAATGGCCCGATGCTGACTGGCCTGCTGCAAAGGATTGGCATAGCCGCCGTGGATGGTGGCGTGCTGCCCGATGATGCGGTGGCGGTGCGGCAGGCGCTGGCGAAGGCTGCACAGTCGTCGGACCTGATCCTGACCTCCGGTGGGGTCTCGACCGGAGATGCGGACCATGTGCGGAACGTCGTCAGTGAGCTTGGCGCCGTGCACCTCTGGCGGCTGGCCGTGAAACCGGGCCGCCCGCTGGCCTTCGGGCATGTTGCAGGCAGGGCTTTCGTGGGCCTGCCGGGCAATCCGGTGGCGGTGATGGCCTGTTTCCTGATGTTCGTGCGCCCGCTGCTGGACCGGCTGGAGGGCGCCATGCCGAAACCGCTGCGCCGATGGCCCGTCAGGTCGGGGTTTGCCATGAAATCCAAGCCCGACCGGCGGGAGTGGCTGCGCGGGACACTTGCGCTGGATGACAGCGGTGAACTGGTTGCCAGCCGTTACCCGAAACAGGGATCGGGCGTGATACATTCGCTGACCGACAGTGATGGGCTGATCGAGATCGCGGAAGAGGTGACGGCGGTCGCGCCCGGCGATAGGTTGGGCTTCATCTCGTTCCGGGAGGCGATCTCTTGAAACTGCTCTATTTTGCCTGGGTGCGGGAACGCACCGGGGTCCATGAGGAAACCTGGAGCCTGCCGGAGGGCGTGACCACCGTGCGCGGGCTGATCGGCGCGCTGTCCGGACGGGGCCCCGGCTTCGCCCACGCCTTCGCCGATCTGAAGCAGATCAGGACCGCCGTGAACCAGGAAACCGCCAAACTCGACGATCCTGTCAGCGATGCTGACGAGGTTGCATTCTTTCCCCCCATGACGGGCGGCTGAACCATGACAGTGCGTGTGCAACGCGACGACTTCGATCCGGGCGCGGAGCTGGATGCGCTGCTGGCCGGGCGCAAGGATATCGGCGGCGTGGTCAGCTTTGTCGGTCTGGTGCGTGATTTCAGCGACGCCCGCAATGTCGGTGCCCTGACGCTGGAGCACTATCCGGGCATGACCGAGAAGGCGCTGGCCGCCATCGAGGCGGAGGCGCTGTCACGCTTCGACATCCAGGCCAGCCTGATCGTGCATCGCCATGGCCGGATGGAACCGGGGGAGCGGATCGTGCTGGTGATCACCGCCTCCGCTCACCGGGGGGAAGCGTTCCGGGCCAGCGAGTTCCTGATCGACTGGCTGAAGACCCGCGCCCCGTTCTGGAAGTCCGAGGATACGCCTGACGGGCCACAATGGGTGGAAGCGCGCGCGGTGGATGATGCCGCAACGGAACGCTGGTCATGACCGAACATGAGGGCGAACGGATCGCCAAGCGCCTGGCCCGCGCCGGTGTCGCCAGCCGACGCGAAGTGGAGCGGATGATCGACGCCGGGCGTGTTGCCGTGAACGGCAAGCGCCTCACCTCTCCGGCCCTGAACGTCACGCCGGAGGATACCATCCTGGTGGACGGCAAGCCGGTCGCCGCCGCAGAGCCAACCCGCATCTGGCGCTACTACAAGCCTGCCGGGCTGGTCACCAGCGCCAATGACGAACAGGGGCGTTCAACGATCTTCGATCACCTGCCCAAGCGCCTGCCCCGCGTGATGAGCGTCGGGCGGCTGGACCTGAACTCGGAAGGCCTGTTGCTGCTGACCAACGATGGCGGCCTGAAACGCGCGCTGGAACTGCCCGCAACCGGTTGGGTGCGGCAATACCGTGCCCGCGCCTTCGGCACCCCGGAACCGGAACGGCTGGCGCGGCTGGCCGACGGCATTCGCGTCGATGGCGAACAGTTCGGCCCGATCCAGGCCACCATCGAGCGGCAGGCAGGCCGCAACTGCTGGCTGCTGGTCGAACTTGCGGAAGGGCGGAACCGGGAAGTCCGCCGGGCGCTGGAGGCTGCCGGCCTGACGGTCAATCGGCTGATCCGCACCCGCTATGGCCCCTTCGCACTGGACAAGCTGCAACGGGGGGAGGTCACGGAAGTGCCCGGGTTCGAACTGCGCAAGGCCGTACGAGGCGTCTTCGAGATCCAGCGCGAGGGAGGCAGGGGCTAGGCCGCCATGCGCATCGTTGCCGGAACCATGCGTGGGCTGAAGCTGGAGGGCGGCGAAGACCGCAGCATCCGCCCCACCGCCGACCGAACACGCGAGGGCCTGTTCAACGTGCTGGCCCACAACAGCCACTTCCGGACAGACCGCGGCGCCTGTCCGAACGGATCTACCGTACTCGACCTGTTCGCGGGGTCCGGCGCGCTGGGGCTGGAGGCCCTGTCACGCGGTGCGGCGCAGGTCACGTTCGTCGAGAAGGCCGAGACCTCGCTGAAGGTGCTGAGACAGAACATCGCCCGTGCCCGCGCGGATAACACGACCCGGATCATCCGCCGCGATGCCCTGAAACCCGGGCGGCCGCCGGTCGCCCATGATCTCGTGCTGATGGACCCGCCTTATGGCCAGGACATGGCGGCAACGGCGTTGAGCGCGGCACGTGATGACGGCTGGCTGGCAGCGGGTGCCTTCGTCATCGTCGAAACCGACGGCGCCGACCCGTTCGGGTGGCCGGAGGGCTTCACGGCCATCGACCAGCGCAAGCATGGACGGGCCACCCTGCATTTCGGTCAGGCCGACTGAAGTCGTTTTCCCTATTGCTTCTTCTGCAGTGCCGCGAGGGGGATCGAGAAGGTGGCGACCAGCGCCAGCACCAGACAGATCCAGATCATCACGTCATAGCCGCCAAGCCCCCAGAGCCAGGCGGCAGCCAGCGGTGCTATGGCATAGCTGGTCATTGTTACCGCGGCGATGGTGCCGGAGATCGCGCCAAAGCCTTCACGCCCGAGCAGTTCGGCGGTCACCACCGGACGGGTGATCGAGTTGACGCCGACCCCCGCCCCCTGCAGCACGACAAAGACCACGATCAGCGCCGGGGCCGCAGCCGTGCCCAGCAGCGCCAGCGCCGCCACCGCCATGGCCCCGAAGGCGAAGGAGGTGATGCGGACCATGGAGATATGCCGCTCCGCCGCCATCATGGCCAACCGCCCGGCCACCTGCATCGGCCCGACCATGGAGGCCGCCAGGACAACCGTTTCAGGTGCCAGCTGCTGTTCCTGCAACAGGGGCATCAGATGGTTGATCATCATGCCGTGGTTCATGGTGATGGCAGCGAAGGCAAGCGCGATGAACCAGAAGGCAGGCCGCGCGATCAGCCGCACCGGCGGCGCGGCGCCGGATTTCGCAACCGTCGGCGGAATGAAGGGCAGCGCCTGCTCGATCCGTCCCGTCGCGATCCAGGTCAGCGGCACGGTGACCAGCAGGATGAGCCCGGCAAAGACCATGATGCTGAGCCGCCAGCCACCGACCTCCGCGATCGCGAAGGCCGTGGGGAAGGAAACCGTGCCCGCGAACCCGGCGACGAGCGAGATCAGGGTGATCGGTCGCTTCGCCTCCGCGCCATAGTGGTGGGTGATGAAGGCAAAGCAGGGCTCGTAGAGGGAGGCCGCCATGGTGCAGCCAAGCAGGATCCAGACCGCCAGGAACTGCGCCTGGGTCTGAACCTGGGACAGCACCAGCAGCAGGATCGCGGCCATGACCGGGCCAAAGGTCAGCAGATAGCGCCCCTTGCCCCGGTCGATCAGCCGCCCGACAAAGGGCGCGAAAGTGGCGGAGGCAATCAATGCCAGGGTCAGCCCGGCGGACAGGTCGGACTTGGACCAGCCCAGATCCGCCTCCCACCGCGCCAGCAGACCGGCAAAGCTGTAGAACACCCCGGCCCAGACGACCGTCTGGGCAATGGCGAGGGGCAGGATGGCCCTGCGCCATGACAGGGTGGCCGTCACGCGCTGCCAGCTCCCGCCACCTCGGCGCTCAGGGCCTCGATCCGCCAGGTTGTGCCTGCCGCACTGTCCTCCAGCACCACGCCCCGCGCGGCAAGTTCGTCCCGGATGGCATCGGCACGGGCAAAGTCACGCCCCTTGCGTGCCGCCTGCCGTTCCGCGATCAGCGCCTCGACCTCAGCCGGATCGATACCGCTCGCCGCCTGCTTCGCATCGAACCAGTCCACCGGATCGCGCTGCAACAGTCCGAGCAGCCCCGCACCGTCCAGCAGCGCCGCACGCAGCCGTTGCCGCTCACCCCCCTCGGCGGCCTCCAGCGCCTTGGCGATGCGAAAGACCTCCGCCAGTGCCTTGGGCGTGTTCAGATCCTCCGACAGAGCCTGGACGATGGCTGATACGTCCGGATCATCATCGGCCAGCGCGCCCCCGGCGGCATCCGCCGTGTCGCGCAGCAGGCCGTAGAGCCGGTCGAGGGTCTTCTGCGCCTGCTCCAGCCCTGCGGCTGCAAAATCCAGCGGATGCCGGTAATGGCCCGAGATCAGCAGCCAGCGGATGACCTCCCCCGGCCATTCCGCCCGCAAGGCGGAGATCAGCAGCACATTGCCGATGGATTTTGACATCTTGGTGCCGTCCACCCGCAGCATGGCGTTGTGCATCCAGTAGCGCGCGAAGGTCTCCCCGCCATGGGCACAGGTGCTCTGCGCGATCTCGTTCTCATGGTGGGGAAAGATGAGATCCTGCCCGCCGGCGTGAATGTCGATGGTCCGCCCCAGGTGCGTCTCGGCCATGGCGGAGCATTCGATATGCCAGCCGGGCCGTCCCCGCCCCCACGGGCTTTCCCAGCCCGGCATCTCGCCGGTTGACGGTTTCCACAGCACGAAGTCCGCCGGGTCCTTCTTGTAGGGCGCGACCTCCACCCGGGCCCCGGCGATCATCTCGTCGCGGCTGCGGTTCGACAGGCTGCCGTAACCGTCGAAGGACCCGACATGGAACAGCACATGGCCGTCCACCTCATAGGCATTGCCGCTGTCCACCAGCCCGGAGATCATGGTGATCACCTCCGCCATCGTCTCTGTCACGCGCGGCTCGACGGTCGGCGGCAGGACACCAAGTGCGGCCATGTCGGCGCGGTAAACCTCGATGTAGCGGTTGGTGATCGTCTCGATCGGCACACCTTCCGCCCGGGCCTTGTCGTTGATCTTGTCCTCGACGTCGGTGATGTTGCGGGCATAGCGCACCTTCGGATAAAGGCGCTGCAACAGGCGGAACAGGATATCGAAGACCACTGCGGGACGCGCATTGCCGATATGCGGATCATTGTAGACCGTCGGACCACAGACATACATCGTCACGCAGTCAGGATCGGCCGGTACGAAGGCTTCCCGTTTTCGTGCGTACGAATTGTAAATCGTCAGGGTCATTGGTCTTTTCCCGCATCCTCTTGTGGTCGGTTAAGCTGGCGTGGGTTCTTATCGACCCTCCCACATGGCAACGCAAGTCATGTGCGCGGCTGTGGATGACATCCCCCCGCACCTGCGCAATAATCGTCGCAGGACGCTTGTGATACCGGCTCAACGCCTTACCTGAGCAATCCGGTGACGGAATGATCCGCACCCGGGACGGCAACGTACCTGTAGCTTGACGAGGGGGCCCGTGGCAGGGCCACGGACTGGACGAGGAAGGACGGCGAGCCATGGATGCTCTGGTTACGGAACCCGGCAAGGGAACCGAGGGGCGGGAATATGACCCCGCCACCGGCAAATCCCGTCCCAGTCGCGAACAGGCGGAGGCTGCGGTCCGCACCCTGATCGAATGGGCCGGGGACAATCCCGATCGCGAGGGGCTGCTGGACACGCCGAAGCGCGTCGCCCGCGCCTACGAGGAATTCTTCGCCGGGTACGACGAGGACCCGGAGGAGGTGCTGGGCCGCACCTTCGAGGATGTGGAGGGCTATGACGACATCGTCATGCTGCGCGACATCCGCATCGAGACCCATTGCGAGCATCACATGGTGCCGATCATCGGCAAGGCGCATGTGGCCTACTTCCCGAACGGGAAGGTCGTCGGCATCAGCAAGCTGGCCCGCGTCGTCGAAATCTACGCCAAGCGGCTGCAGACGCAGGAAACCATGACGGCGCAGATCGCCCATACCTTCGAGAAGGTGCTGAAGCCGCGCGGGGTCGCCATCATGATCGATGCCGCCCACCAGTGCATGACCACCCGTGGCATCCGGAAGCCCGGCGTGTCCTGCATCACCACCCGCTTTACCGGCGTCTTCCGCGAAGACCGGGACATGGAACGCCGCTTCCTGGAGCTGGCGCGCGGCATCTGAGGCGCGTCACGGCCTCATCTGTCTGAGCCTTTGCCAGTCTGTCGGTGTTGGACTCCGATCCCGTCTTCCCCCCCTTGCGGGGGAAGTGGCCGCGCAGCGGTCGATGGGGGGGTGCAGCCGAAGGCTGCTGCACTGCGGCTCAACAGCAATTCGGCTGCGCCGACTCACCCCCATCCCGGCCTTCCCCCGTCGAGGGGGAAGGCGAATTCTGCCACCCCAACGAAAAAGCCCCGGCGGGGAGGCCGGGGCTTTCAGA
>JARGNO010000112.1 GCA_029213165.1 Minwuia sp. | reverse complement strand
TCTGTGACGCCGCCGCCTCGCCGGTCCAGGCTGCATCAAGCCAGCGTTCCGGCACGTCCTGGTAAAGCTCCAGCGTGGCGCAGTCGATGGCGTGGACATGAATGCCCTTCCCCGCATCGTTGATGCCGACGATCCGGTCGCCCGGAATCGGGTGGCAGCAGGTGGAGAAGGTGACGCCGACACCTGGCGTCAGTCCCCTGACAGGTATCGCATCCGTCGCGACCTTCCTCTTCGGGCGCGCCAGGGAGCGCCGCCGCGAACGTTCGCTGGGGTAGAGCATCCCAAGCACATCGCGAGAGGAGATCGTACCCGTTCCGACACCCTCATAGAGCTCGGCAAGGGAATCCAGCCGCAGGGCCTGCAGCGCGTTCTTCAGGGTCTTTGCCGTCGGGCGGCGGCGCGCGGCCTGGAAGGTGGTGTCCAGCAGACGTCGCCCGACCTCCTGATGCTCCGCCCTGACCCGCTGACGGGTGGCACGGCGGATGGCGCTGCGGGCCTTGCCTGTGACGACGAATTCCTCCCACAGCGGCTGCGGCGACTGCTCCGTGGAGGTCAGCACCTCAATCTGGTCACCGTTGCGCAGCAGGACATGCAACGGCGCGACGCGACCATTGACCTTCGCCCCTACGCAGGTGTCGCCCAGATCGGTATGCACGGCATAGGCAAAGTCCACCGGCGTCGCGCCTGCAGGCAACTGGATCAGGCGTCCCTTGGGCGAGAAGCAGAAGACCTGATCGGCGTACATGTTCAGTTTCGAGTTCTCCAGGAACTCGTCGAAGTCCGACGCCTCGTTCAGGATTTCCAGCAGTTCGCGCAGCCAGCGTTCCTGCTCCGCATTCGGCTGTGACCCCTTGCCGCCCCCGGACTTGTAGTGCCAGTGCGCAGCAACGCCGAACTCGGCGCGTTCATGCATCTCGCGGCTGCGAATCTGTATCTCCGTCCTGACGCCCTCCGGTCCCAGCACGACCGTATGCAGTGACTGGTATCCGTTGCGCTTCGGAATCGAGATGTAGTCGTCGAACTGGTCCGGCACCATCGGATAGCGCTGGTGGATGGCGCCGAGCATGCGATAGCAGGCATCCGCATCATCGACGATGATGCGGAAGGCATAGACATCGGCAAGCTGCTCGAACGTGATCCGCTTTTCCTGCAGCTTCCGCCAGATGGAGAAGTGACGTTTCTCCCGCCCCTTGATCTCCGCGATCAGACCGGTCTTCGACACCGTTTCCTGCAGCGCCAGTTGCATGCGCAGGACCAGGTTTCCTGCCTGTCGCCGCAATTGTTTCAGCCGCTCGTCAATCGATCCCCAGGCTTTCTGGTCCAGCACCTGAAACGACAGGTCCAGAAGTTCTTCCTTGATGTCGTTCATGCCAACGCGTTCTGCCAGCGGGGCATAGATCTCGCGGGTCTCAAGGGCGATCCGCTGCGCCTTCTCCGGCTTCAGATAGCCGATCGTGCGCATGTTGTGCAGCCTGTCGGCCAGCTTGACCACCAGCACACGGATGTCATCCGACATGGCCAGCAGCAACTTGCGGAAGTTCTCCGCCTGCTGGGTCTGGTCCGACTTCAGTTCCATCTTGGAAAGCTTGGTGACGCCATCCACCAGTTGCGCCACCTGCGGACCGAACTCGCGCTCGATTTCCTCCGGCGTCGCCAGCGTATCCTCGATGGTGTCATGCAGCAGCGCGGTGACGATGGTCTCGGTATCCAGCCGATAGTGGGTCAGGATGCCGGCGACCTCGACCGGGTGACTGAAATAGGGATCACCGGACGCGCGCTTCTGGCTGCCGTGCGCACGCACAGCAAAGACATAGGCCTTGTTGATCAGGTCTTCGCGGGCTTTCGGGTCATAGCTCAGGACCCGTTCCACCAGCTGCATCTGGCGCATCATGGGGCGAAGCCTATCGCATCACCCGATGCGGCGTCATCAACCGCCGCTCTGTTCACCTGCGGCCAGGGCAGCAAGTTCACGACGCATGCGTGTGGCGAGGTCGTCCTCTTCCGGCTCGTCGCGCTCCACATGGCGCTGGTAGCTGGCGATCAGGGCGTCGCCGAGTTCCTTGGTGCTGACCTTCTCTTCAGCGATCTCGCGCAGGGCGACCACCGGGTTCTTGTCGTTGTCACGCTCGACCAGAATCTCGGAACCGCTGGAGATCGCGCGGGCACGCTGGGCAGCAAGCAGCACGAGGTCGAAACGGTTCGAAACCTTGTCGATACAGTCTTCAACGGTAACGCGGGCCATGAAGGCACCTCCGGCACAGGTTGCGCAATTCTGGAAAGATCAGGGTCTCTAACGGCTCGCCGCCGCGCCTGCAACCTCTTTTTCGGCTTCCAGCAGGCTCACGCCGCTCGCGTCGGCTGTCTGCAACATCTCGGCCGCTGTCTGGCCGGAAACCGGATGCCGCCAGTACGGCGCCACCTCCTGCAGCGGCAGCAGCACGAACGCCCGGTCCGCCATCCGGGGATGCGGCAGCTGTGGCACACCGTGAATGCCTGTGGCACCGAGAACCCTGGTGCCATGCGCAAGCAGGTCCAGGTCGATCCAGCGCGGCGCCCAGCGTTCCTGCCGCACGCGCCCGAACGACCATTCGATCTCGTGCAGGATCTGCAGCAGCCGCTCCGGCTCCTCCGCCGTCTCCAGCCGGGCGACGCCATTGACGTACCAGGGCTGCGGCGAGATGGAGGGGGGAAACGGCGGCGTGACGTACCAGCGGGATCGCGCGGCGACATGCACGCCGCGCGCCGACAGGCGCTCCAGCGCAGCCTCCAGCGTGTTCTCCGGCGGTCCGTAGTCGGGGTGTGGCAGGTTGCCACCCAGTCCGATCAAGATCATCCCGTCCTCCCGGCACGCAGCCTGTTCACCCTGTCGGTCAGGCGTGGTTTTCACTGGCATTTCCAAGCCTTCCAGCCTATGCAGGGATAGCTCCGACAAAGGTCCTGAACCGGCTCGATTGCGCCATCAGGTGTCGCGATCCGGTGGAACGCGGAGCGCCATGGATAATTCATTGAAACGGTTTTGCAAATGTCTGATCTCGACCTCGGATTTTACCCGTCCGAGAAGGTGGCCCTTTTCATCGACGGTGCCAATCTCTATGCCGCAGCCCGCACCCTGAACTTCGACATCGACTATCGGAAGCTGCGCACTGTTTTCGCGAAACACACCAATCTGGTGCGCGCGTTCTATTACACCGCGCTGCTGGAAGATCAGGAGTATTCGCCCCTGCGTCCGCTGGTCGACTGGCTGGACTACAACGGCTTCACCATGGTGACGAAGCCCGCGAAGGAATTCGTCGGCCATGACGGACGCCGCAAGGTCAAGGGCAACATGGACATCGAACTGGCCATCGACATGATGGAGATGGCCGGGTTCATCGATCACGCGGTCCTGTTCTCCGGTGACGGCGATTTCCGCAGCCTGGTGGAGGCCGTTCAGCGCCGCGGCCTGCGCTGTACCGTCGTCAGCACCATCAAGACCCAGCCGCCGATGATCGCCGACGAGCTGCGTCGGCAGGCGGACCGCTTCATCGAGTTGCAGACGTTGCAGCCGCTGATCGGGCGGGAAGGTTTCGTGCGCCCGCAGAATCCGCGCCGGGACGATGCTCCGCGCGGGAACGTACGCGATGACGAGGACGACGACGATTACGATGATGAACTGGTCAGCTGACATCCGGCCATGACCGCGCACGAACCGGCACCGGACTGTACCCTGTGCCCGCGCTTGGTCGCTTTCCGGCAGGACAACCAGGCCGCCTATCCCGACTTTCACAACGGCCCAGTTCCGGCCTTTGGTGATATCGGAGCGCGATTGCTTGTCGTCGGTCTCGCCCCCGGGCTGAAAGGGGCGAACCGGACAGCCCGGCCCTTCACCGGCGATTATGCGGGCGACCTGCTCTATCCGTCGCTGATCGACGCCGGTTTCGCGCGCGGGACCTATGGCGCGCATCCGGGCGACGGGCTGGCACTTGTCGACTGCCGCATCACCAATGCGGTGCGCTGCGTTCCCCCGGCCAACAAGCCGACCGGTGATGAGGCGAAGACCTGCCGCCCCTTCCTGGTGGCAGAGATCGGCGCAATGCCCGAACTGCGGGCCCTGCTGGCACTGGGCCGGTTTGCGCATGAGGCCGTGATCCGCACCTTCGGGCTGCGGCAGAAGGACCATGCCTTTGGCCATGGTGCGATGCATGACCTGCCCAACGGGCTGCTGCTGGCCGACAGCTACCATTGCTCCCGCTACAACGTGAACACCAACCGGCTGACCGCCGAGATGTTCGCAGATGTGCTGGCGGCGCTGAGCCTGCGGATGGAAGGCTGAAGCACCTGCAATCCGGAAGCAGGCCTATCGCGCATCGTGGAAGATGACGCCCAGTGTCTGCCGGTGTCCCGCCGTCACGGTGGAAACGCCATGGCGCATGGTGACCCGGAAGTCCCCGCGCTTGCCCGGCACGGGGCGCTGATTGACCGCGAACAACAGACCTTCGCCTTCGTCCAGCGTGATCGCCTCGGCCCGGGACTGCATGCGCGGTCGTGCCTC
>JARGNO010000111.1 GCA_029213165.1 Minwuia sp. | reverse complement strand
CCTTTTCCCGCGTCGCGCCACCGCCGACATCCAGGAAGTTGGCAGGCTCGGAGCCGTAGAGCTTGATGATGTCCATGGTCGCCATGGCCAGGCCCGCGCCATTCACCATGCAGCCGATGGAACCATCCAGCTTGACGTAGTTGAGGTCGTATTCGGAGGCCTTGACCTCCATCGGATCCTCTTCCTCGACGTCGCGCAGCTCTGCCACATCCTTGTGGCGGTACAGGGCGTTGTCATCGAAGTTCATCTTGGCGTCGAGCGCGATCACCTCACCCGCGCCGGTCACGACCAGCGGGTTGATCTCCACCAGGCTGGCGTCCAGTTCGATGAACGCGTTGTACAGCGCGGTGATGAATTTGGAAGCTGACTTCACCTGATCGCCCTCAAGGCCCAGGAAATAGGCGATGCGGCGGCAGTGATGGCCCTGGATGCCGGTTGCCGGATCGACCGGACAACGCAGGATCTTCTCCGGATTGGTCTCGGCGATCTCCTCGATCTCCATGCCGCCTTCGGCGGAGGCGATGAAGGTCACGGCGCTCGTCGCGCGGTCCAGCAGCACCGAGAGGTACAGCTCGCGCGCGATGTCGCAGCCATCCTCGATATAGAGGCGCTTGACCTCCTTGCCCGCCGGGCCGGTCTGCTTGGTGACCAGGACATGGCCCAGCATTTCCTCGGCATTGGTGCGGATGTCCGCGGCAGACGTGGTGACACGCACACCGCCCTTGCCATCCGGGTTGCCCTGGAATCGGCCGGCACCGCGACCGCCTGCATGGATCTGGGACTTCACGACCCACACGGGGCCACCCAGTTCATTGGCGGCCTTCACCGCCTCCTCAACCGTGAACGCGGGCGCGCCCTTCGGGGTGGCAACGCCGTACTTACGCAGCAGCGCCTTTGCCTGATATTCGTGAATGTTCATGATGTTCCGGATAATCGTTGGAAACCAGGGACGGGCCGACACAAGGCCTTCCCCCACATGATCCTGGACGGCCCCGACCGGACGCGGTCAACCTAACCGCCACCCCCGCAGGGCGCAACCGCCCAGCACCATCCTTGCGGAGGTGCCAGGCAATACGCACAGGACCGGCGGTCAGGCCAGGTCGGGATTGATGCCCTTGCAGGCGGCGATCAGGCCACGCCCGGCATCGACTGACTTGTCGAAACCGGCCTTCTCGTCAGCATTCAGTTCGATTTCCATGACCCGCTCCACGCCACCGGCGCCGAGCAGCACCGGTACGCCGACGTACATGTCGTCCACGCCGAACTCGCCCGACAGGTAGGCGGCGCAGGGCAGGACACGCTTCTCGTCGCCCAGATAGGCCTCGGCCATCTGGATCGCGGCAGTGGCCGGAGCATAGAAGGCGGAGCCGGTCTTCAGCAGGCCGACGATCTCCGCGCCGCCGTCACGGGTGCGCTGGACGATCTGGTCCAGCTTCTCCTGCGTGATCCAGCCCATCTTCACCAGGTCCGGCATCGGCACACCGGCAACAGTGGTGTAGCGGGTGGAGGGCACCATGGTGTCGCCATGACCGCCGAGCACGAAGGCGGTCACGTCTTCCACGGAGACATTCATCGCCTCCGCCAGGAAGAAGCGGAAACGCGCCGAATCCAGTACGCCCGCCATGCCGACGACCTTGTTGGTGGGCAGACCACAGATCTTCTGCAGTACCCAGACCATGGCATCCAGCGGGTTGGTGATGCAGATGACGAAAGCGTCCGGGGCGTGGGTCTTGATCCCCTCACCCACCGCCTGCATGACCTTGATGTTGATGCCCAGCAGGTCGTCGCGGCTCATGCCCGGCTTCCGCGCGACGCCTGCGGTCACGATGATGACGTCTGCGCCAGCGATATCGGCATAGTCCTGTGTGCCGGAGAGGCCCACGTTGAAGCCGTCAACCGGCGCGGATTCGGCCAGGTCCAGCGTCTTGCCCTGCGGCAGCCCCTCGACAATGTCGAAGACCACAACATCACCAAGCTGCTTCAGCGCAGCCAGATGCGCCAGCGTCCCACCGATATTGCCACCACCAATCAGTGCGATTTTCTTGCGTGCCATTTTGCCGATTCCTTTCAGGCTGAGCGACAACGCCGCACCGGACACCGGAGCAGCGGAAAGAATGTGCGGACAGGCGCGCCCGATTTCGCAGATGCGAAAACCAGGCTGCCGGTCTCCAGTGCCTGCATACCAGACGACGCCGGGTGTAGAAAAGCCATCTGAAGCGGGGGCGGCCATCCCTTCGCACTTGCGAAGCCAGCAGGGCGCTGGAATATTCAGGATGATTCGTTTGATTCGCGATTCGCTCCGGCGGCGCGAGACGAAGGGAAAATCGGATATGACTGCAAGACAGCGCCGAACCGAATGCCGTTCCAGCTTTGGCGCGCGCGCGGCCACCGCCGGTTTGCTGCTGCTGGCCACGCCCATGCTGGGCGGCTGCGCCGTCCCCTTCGCCGCAGGTGTCGGCATTGGCGAAATCGTCTCCATTGCCTCGCTGACCGGGACGGTTGCCTTCAACAAGGGCGCAACCGATCTGGCACTGGACTTCGTGACCGGTGAGGATTGCCGTGTTGTGGAAGGCGTGGTCAGAGAGGATCGCAAGATCTGCGAGTCAATTGGCTCCGACGCCACCGACAGGGACTTCAAGGGCGTGGTGGGCGAAGTGCAGGACGGCGATCTGGTGGTCGTC
Organism: Minwuia sp.; assembly: GCA_029213165.1. Classification (GTDB taxonomy): domain Bacteria; phylum Pseudomonadota; class Alphaproteobacteria; order Minwuiales; family Minwuiaceae; genus Minwuia. The sequence goes on along the minus strand of JARGNO010000111.1, from coordinate 1,903 downwards.
AGCCATCGGCGCATCGAACTGCATGATGGTGGCGAAGTGATGGTCGCTGTCTACGGCAAGCGTCCCGATCCCGAAATCGCCGCCGAACTATAGGCTTATCGCCACGACTGGCTGTGTATATCCTTCGCCCGGTCAAACGGCTGGAAGGAAACGCGTCTTGAACCTGCATGCACTGCTGCGCGAAGCACATGAACTTGGGGAACCCGTTCGCGTCGGCCTGATCGGGGCCGGCAAGTTCGGATCGATGTTTCTGGCGCAGGCGCGCCGCACACCCGGAATTCATGTGGTCGGCATCGCCGACCTGTCAGAGGGTCGCGCCAGACAATCCTGCCGCGACACGGGCTGGCCGGATGAGCTGCTGACGGCCCGCACCCCCGGGGAAGCCATTTCCAACGGCACGACCTGGTGCGGCCAGGACGCCATGGCGCTGATCACGCAGGACGGCATGAACGTCATCATCGATGCCACGGGACACCCGGCGGCCGGTATCCGTCATGCCCGCGCGGGTTTCGCCCATGGTCTGCATGTCATCATGGTGAATGTGGAGGCCGATGTACTGGCCGGTCCCCTGCTGGCAGAGGAGGCGAACCGGGCAGGTGTTGTCTATTCCATGGCCTATGGCGATCAGCCCGCGCTGATCGCGGAGCAGGTGGACTGGGCCCGCGCCATCGGGCTGGATGTGGTCTGTGCCGGCAAGGGCACGAAGTATCGTCCGATCTACCATCGCTCCACCCCCGACACGGTCTGGTCACACTATGGTCTGACGCCGGAGCGGGCGGCCGAGTCGGGCATGAACCCGCAGATGTTCAATTCGTTCCTTGACGGCACCAAGTCGGCGATCGAGATGGCCGCTGTCTCGAATGCCTGCCGACTGACGCCGGAACGCAAGGGCCTCGCCTTTCCGCCCGCATCAGTGAACGAGCTGTCGACAATACTTCGGCCCCGCGCGGTCGGCGGGCAACTGGATACCGACGGCACGGTGGAAGTCGTCTCCTGCGAGACGCATGACGGAAAACCGGTTCCCAACGACCTGCGCTGGGGGGTCTATGTCACTTTCCGCGCGCCCGACGGGTATGTGCGGAACTGCTTTGCCGACTATGGTCTGGTGACGGATCCCACCGGCGACTATGCGGCGCTGTGGCGACCGTACCACCTGATCGGTCTGGAACTTGGTGTCTCGGTGGCGTCGGCGGCCCTGCGGGGGGAAGCGACAGGCTCCGCGACCGGTTTCCGTGGTGACGTGGTCGCCACCGCCAAACGCGCGCTGAAGGCTGGCGAAACGCTGGATGGGGAGGGCGGCTTCACGGTCTACGGCAAGCTGCGCCGTGCCGATGACTCGCTGATGGACGGATGCCTGCCCCTGGGCCTGGCGCATGGTGTCAGGTTGCGCCACGACATGGATGAGGATGCTGTCCTGACCTATGACGATGTCGAGATTGATGAAAGCGATCCGACAGTCGCCTATCGCCGTGAGATGGAGAATGTGTTCCGCACCCGCAATCGCGCGGACTGACGGCGGGACCGGCGTCAGCCTTTGCTGTCGCCCCAGGCGCTGAAGAAGTCTCGCCAGTCGGGGCGGCGCGGTGCCTTGAAATCACGCTTTGGCTGGCCGAGGTAGACGAATCCCAGCAGCTTCTCCTGCGCCCCGATCTGCAGGGCGGACTGGACATGGGCGTCATAGGTCGGCGCGCCGGTCAGCCAGATTCCGCCAAAGCCCATCGCCTGGGCCGCCAGGATCATGTTGTAGCCCGCCATGCCCGCAGTCAGGATCTGCTCCATCTCCGGGGCCTTGGGATGGTCCGGGGTGATGCAGGCGATGACCGCGACCAGCGTCTGCGACCGCAACGGCTTCTGGCGGTCCTTCTCGACCACCCCCGGCTCCGCGTCCGGCATCCGTTGCTTC
>JARGNO010000110.1:3442-4587 GCA_029213165.1 Minwuia sp. | reverse complement strand
ATGGGGAGAGAGGCGGAACGGTCCACCAGAAGATCCTGTACTTGACCGCCCCCCCCCAAAGGGCGTCGGATCAGGTCTGGGGCCGCGTCATCTGGAACCGGTTGTCGCGGTCACTGGGGATCTTCATGATGCCATTGGCGCGCAGGACCGGCTTGTCCTCCACCAGCAGCATGGCATTGCAGAACACCATGCGCGGTGTGGCGCGGACGACCTCCGTCCGACCCTCCACCCATTGCCCGGTCAGGACCGGCGCGAGGAAATCGCAGTTCAGATTGATCGTGGGGAAGAATTTCTGCTGTTTCAGGGCGACGGCGGAGCCGAAGCCGATCTGGACATCGACCAGGGTTGCCAGCATGCCGCCGTGACAGGTGCGGGTCGGGTTCAGGTGCTTCTCCGCCACCCGGAACCCCAGATGGGCTTCCCCGTCCATGATGCGACCGAAGACCGGACCCACAAGACCGAAAAGGCCGTCCTGCACGCCGAAGACCTTGAACCCCTCCGGTACGTCGTGTTCTTGCTCTGGTGTCACTGAAACAGCTCCTTCGGGTCCAGCGCGTTCGGATCGCCGTTGCGCGGCAGTTTGAAAATTCCGGCGGCGCGCGCGATCAGCGTGCCGTCCTGCTTGATGATACGGCAGTCCGTGAACACCGTGCTGCCACCGCGTTTCAGAACCTCGGTCCGGCCCTGTACCCAGTCCCCTGCCACGGCGGGTGCCAGGAAGTCGACGTTGATGGAAACGGTGGGAATGAACAGCCCGGTATCGAGTTGGTAGTTCAGCGACGAATTGAGCTGCATGTCGACCAGGGTCATCAGCATGCCGCCATGCAGTGTGCCGCCGGCATTGGTGTGGCGCGGCTCGACCCGGATGCCGAGGATCAGGTAGCCGCCCTCGTCACGCCAGAACATCGGGCCATTGCCCTCGATGAATGGCGCAGGCAGCCGGGCGGGACGGAAACCCGCCGGTACGTCTTCAGTCATGTCTTCGATTGCTCCCTCAGGCGACCCGGGGGGCGACGTCGGCCATGAAGGCGGCCATGCGATCCGTGGTCTCCCCGGCACTGCCAGCCGTGAAGTTCAGCATCAGGTTACCGAAGCCCTGCTGCTTCATCCGGCCGATGTCATCGGCTATGGCATCCGCGGAACCG
>JARGNO010000110.1:0-3432 GCA_029213165.1 Minwuia sp. | reverse complement strand
GGTCAGGATCATCCGGTCGCCATCCTTGTTCCGGACCTCTTCCCCCAGATTGTACCAATGGCTCCAGTAGGCGAGGTCCAGGGTGGCCAGGTCGCGCCCTTCCTCATCCGCGATCCCCTTCAGCCGGTCAAGGCGTCCGGCGATGCGCTGGTGGGTGTCCATGGGGAAGCGGGGGTTGTTCCCGATGGGGTACCAGCCGTCGCCAACCCGCACGGCACGCCGCAGTGCCGGGGCGCTCTCGCCGCCGGTCCAGACCGGCACGCCGGGCTTCTGCACCGGGTTGGGCAGGACCGAGACATTGCTGAAGTTCACATATTTGCCCGCGTGACTGACGACCGGTGCGGACCAGACCTTGCGGAACACCGCGATATATTCATCGGTCACGGCACCGCGTTCCGCATAAGGGGGCAGTTCCAGGGCGTCGAACTCCTCCTCCATCCAGCCGGCGCCGCAGCCGAGCGTCATGCGACCGCCGGAAAGCTGGTCGATGGTGGCGACCATCTTCGCGGTCAGCAGCGCAGGGCGGTGCGGCACCACCATGACCGAGGTCAGCAGGCGCAACCGGCTGGTCATGGCGGCGATGAATGACAGGGCCACCAGTGTATCCATGCATTCGCCGTTGGCAGTGCCGGGAAATGATCCGTCGGCGCTGTAGGGATAGGTGCTGTCGATCGCCACCGGAATGACCACATGGTCGGGCACGACGATATGGCTGTAGCCCAGGCTTTCACCCGTCGTCGCGATTGTCCGCAGGCTTTCGCTGTTCGCCAGCGGCCCGCGCGTGAACCATGCGAAACCGTAATCCATGTTCATCTCTTCCGCGTATGATGCTGCAATTCAGGGAAGACAATAAGGCGCGGCCAGCGTCGGGAGAACCCATGATTATCCCAAACGAGGAACGCGCGTTCATGAAGGGGCGGCCTGTCGGGCGGCTGGGGACGGCGGATGGGTCCGGATACCCGCACGTCGTGCCGGTGTGCTTCGCGGTTGGCGGCAACACGGTCTTCATCCCCATCGACGAGAAGCCGAAGCGCGGCGACCCGCGGGGTCTGAAGCGTCTGCGGAACATCATGGAGAACGACCGCGTCTGCCTGATGATTGACCGCTATGCCGACGACTGGTCGGACCTTGGCTGGGTGATGCTGCGGGGCCGGGCACGTGTGGAACTTGTGGCGGCAGAGCTGCATACCGCCATCGAACTGTTGCGTGCCCGCTATCACCAGTATCGCGACATGGCTCTGGAGGAGCGGCCGATGATCGTCATTGATGTGGAGCTTTGCACGAGTTGGGGCGACCTGAGTGTCCGTCCGCCAGCGGTCGCGAAGCCGGGTTGAACAGCCGCGCATTCCCTTCCACACCGTGCCACATTGCTCCAGAATGGAGTGGAATTGCATCGGGGGAGGTGACTGGAATGGGCAATACTGATCAGAAGTCGGCAACCGAGGCGACACGTGCCGCGCACGAGCGCCTTCGCGCCAGGCTGAATTTCGACCAGTCCGATGATTTTGCCAATGCCGCCCGTGGTCTGGTGGAGGCATTGCCGGATGGCGGAGTCGTCAAGACCGACGGTGGGACGGTGGTCTGGAACCTGCCAGCCTATGACTTCCTCGAAGGCACCGACGATATCCCGACTGTCAATCCCAGCCTGCTGCGGATGGCCCGGCTGAACATGGCAAACGGCCTGTTCAGGGTGGTGGACCGGGTCTGGCAGGTCCGGGGCATGGACCTGGCCAACATGACGATCATCGAAGGCGCGACCGGCCTGATCATCATCGACTGCATGACCACGGCGGAGGTCGCGCAGGCGGGGCTGGAACTCTATTACCGCCATCGCCCGCGTGTGCCGGTGAAGGCCGTGTTCTACACCCACAGCCATGTCGATCACTATGGCGGCGTGAAGGGCATTGCCACCCAGGAAGCCGTGGATGCGGGCGACTGCGATATCTACGCGCCTGACGGGTTCATGGAGGCTGTGGGCGGGGAAAACGTGCTCGCCGGGAATGCCATGAGCCGGCGGGCGCAGTTCCAGTTCGGCCCCCTGTTGCGGCCCGGACCGCGCGGACAGGTGGATGCCGGGCTGGGCAAGGTCACGGCCCGTGGCCGTATCACCCTGCTGGCGCCGACGCATCTGATCCGGGAAGCAGTGGAACGGCATGAGGTCGACGGCCTGCAGGTTGATTTCCATCTGGCCCCGGGCACGGAAGCCCCGGCGGAGATGCACATGTTCTTCCCCGAACTGGGGGTACTGAACATGGCGGAGAACGCCACGCCGCTGCTGCACAACTTCTGCCCGCTGCGCGGCTCCGAAGTGCGGGATCCGCGCATCTGGTCCTACTATCTGGCCGACGCGGTCGAGAAGTTCGGCAGCCGGACGGAGGCACTGATCTGCCAGCATCACTGGCCGACGTGGGGATCGGACAACATCGTCGCGTTCCTGGAGCGTCAGCGCGATCTCTACAAGTATATCCACGACCAGACCGTGCGCCTGATGAACCACGGCTGGCGACCGGCAGAGATCGCAGAGGTGCTGGACATTCCACCCTCCCTGGCGACCGATTTCCGGATGCGTGGTTACTACGGCTCGGTCAGCCACAATTCGAAGGCTGTCTTCCAGCGCTACCTTAGCTGGTACGACGGCAATCCGGCGAACCTGAACCCGCTGCCGCCGCGCCATGCCGCCGTGAAATATGTCGACTACATGGGTGGCGGGCCGGAGGTGCTGGCCCGTGCGCAGGCCGATTTCGACAATGGAGAATACCGCTGGGTGGCGCAGGTGCTCTATCACGTGCTGTTCGCGGACCCGGACAATACGGCGGCGAAGCATCTCGCGGCAGACGCCTTCGAACAACTCGGCTATCAGGCCGAGTCCGCCACCTGGCGCAATGCCTACCTCTATGCCGCGCAGGAACTGCGCCATGGCGTGATGAAGCTGCCGCCGCGCCCGATCCTCAGCCCTGACCTGCTGGGCGCGGTATCGACCGATATCCTGTTCGATTTCATTGCTGTCCGGCTGGATTCATCGAAGGCCATTGGCAAGCGCTGGCAGGTGAACTGGAACCTGACCGACCGTGACGAGAAGGTCTGTCACACCCTCAGCAACGAGACACTGACCCAACTGATGGGCAAGGTGGCCAAGTCACCGGCGGCGACCGTGACGACGACGCGTGAAGTGCTGGTCGGCCTGATCGTCGGCAAGGTCAGCACTGCAGATGCCATTGCTTCCGGCGCGTTGAGCATCGACGGCGACCGCGCGGTGATCGAGGACCTGTTCGACATGCTCGACACCTTCGGGATGCAATTCGACATCCTGACCCCGGGCGCGGGCGTCCCCGGTCCGGAATAGGGTATCGCACCAGCGCTCCGCCCACCACATACGCCGTCCCCGTACTTGATACGGGGACCCGGAGGTGCCGCACGGACGCTGAAGAGCTG
>JARGNO010000027.1:1710-51563 GCA_029213165.1 Minwuia sp. | reverse complement strand
GCCGTGCTGATGAACCAGGACGACTGAACCAGATTGGCGGCGGGCGCGCTTGGCGTCGCCGCCGGGACGTATGTGAGTGAGTGTGGAGGAACCGATGTCTGACCGTGACCTGAATGCCATTGCCCGCGGGATTGTCGAGGATGGCAAGGGTGTGCTTGCCGCCGACGAATCGACCGGCACCATCAAGAAGCGTTTCGATTCCATCGGGGTCGAGAATACGGAAGACAACCGCCGCGACTATCGGGAGCTGATGTTCCGCACCGCGGGCCACGGCAAGCATGTCGGCGGCGTCATCCTGTACGACGAGACCCTGCGCCAGAAGGCAGCCGATGGCACCACGCTGGTCGACCTGATCCGGTCCGAGAACGTGGCGCCGGGCATCAAGGTCGACATGGGCGCCAAGCCGCTGGCCGGTGCCGAGGGCGAGACCGTGACCGAGGGGCTGGACGGCCTGCGCGAACGCTTCGCCGAATACCGCCAGCTTGGTGCCGATTTCGCCAAGTGGCGCGCGGTCATCAAGATCACCAACGAGATCCCGTCTGCCTATTGCATCGACACCAATGCCCATGCGCTGGCCCGCTACGCGAAGCTGTCGCAGGAAGCCGGCATCGTGCCCATCGTGGAGCCCGAGGTGCTGATGGACGGCGACCACGACCTGGCCCGCTGCCAGAAGGTCACCGAGGACACGCTGGATGCCGTCTTCAGCGAACTCTACGCCCAGCGCGTGGAGCTGGAAGGCATCCTGCTGAAGCCGAACATGGTGATTTCCGGTCAGGACGCCGCCAATCGCGCCGATGTGCAGGCCGTGGCCGCCGCGACTGTCGCCACCCTGAAGCGTTGCGTGCCCTCCGCCGTTCCGGGCATCGTCTTCCTGTCCGGCGGCCAGACCGAGGTCGAGGCAACGGCGCATCTGGATGCGATGAACCGCATGGGACCGCTGCCCTGGGCGCTCAGCTTCTCCTATGGACGCGCCCTGCAGCAGTCGGCCCTGAAGGCATGGGTCGGCCAGACCGGCAATGTCGCCGCCGCCCAGGCCGCCTACCTGCACCGCGCCCGCATGAACTGGCTCGCCGCCCGCGGTGAATGGGAAGCCGGTCTGGAAGACGCCGCCTGAGCGGTGCTTCCCTGAGCGACGTTCACCGGGCGGCGGTTTACATCGTCGCCCGCCTCTGCTGCATGAACTCCCGCAGGTCGAGATCGCGGCGTTCCTGCTTCGAGACATAGACCAGGGCGCAGTTGGTCCGTTCGCGGATCATTGCGCCGGGGAACGGCAGGTAGGACAGCTCCGCGCTGCCGAAGGCGGGGGAGGCCGCGCCGACCTGCCAGGCGGTCTCCACCTTCACGTCCACCAGTTTCAGTGACGGCCCGCCTGCATTGCCCGGCACCTCGAAGGCCACGCCCGCCAGACGCAGGAAGGTGGCCTTGTCGGTGGCGTCGCGAAAGCCCTCGATGAACTGATCGCAGAGCATCCCGATCTCGGTGGCCGCGTCCTCTTCCTCCATGTGGGAATGCAGGTGCAGCGGCGCGTCGGCGGCGTGGTTGTGACCGGAACCGTGGGGATGACCATGATCATGGTCAGGCGCGTGTGAATGATGGTCATGCGGCATGGCTCAGGCTCCCTTCGGCTTGTTCGACCAGCGATGACCGTCGCGGGCGGCGTCATAGTCGCCCATCGGCACTGTCACGGGCTTGTCGATATGGCCCTTGTGCGCCCCCAGCTTTCCGGCCGCGACCATCGACCCCAGCGCGTCGACGATCACCCGGGTTCCGAACAGCGCGGTGATGTCGGAGGTGTCATAGGGCGGCGAGACCTCCACGATCTCCATGCCGCAGAGCCCCTCCGCCGCGACGCGGGAGACCAGATGCAGCACCTCGCGCGGCAGGAAGCCGCCGGGTTCGGGCCAGCCGGTGCCGGGGACAAAGCCGCAGTCGACGCAGTCGATGTCGAACGAGAGATAGACCATGTCGGCCCCGTCCCAGGCCATCTCCAGCGCCATGTCGGCAACCCGGTCGAGGCCGAGCTGTTCGACGTCGGACATGGTGATGATGTTGGTATTGCGCTCCCGCGCCACGGCCACCGCCTCGCGCGGTACCTGCCACCCACCGATGCCGATCTGCACCAGGTTCTTCGCCGGGACATTGGGCAGGTTGGTGGCATGGAACCAGGGCGTGGTATGCATCCGCTCGTCCAGGTCCTTTTCCTGGATATCGGCGTGACGGTCGAAATGGATGATGCCGATGGTCTTCGACGTGCATTCGGCAATGCCGCGCACGGTGGGGAAACCGATGGAGTGGTCGCCGCCCAGGATGATGGGCATGGAACCACTGGAGAAGACATGCGAGCAGGCCCGCGAGATCTGGTCGAAGGTCTTCTCGATATTCGCCGGAATCGTGAAGATGTCGCCCGCGTCACACAGGGTCATCTGTTCGCGCAGATCGACGCCCAGTTCGTAGTTGTAGGGGGTATAGAGCGCCGAGATCTTGCGGATGCCCTGCGGTCCGAAGCGGGTGCCGGGGCGATAGGTGGTGCCGCCATCGAAGGGCGCGCCCAGCACGGTGGCGTCGAAATGGCCGACGTCCGTCACATCTTCCGCATAGGGTGCCTTCAGGAAGGTGTTGATGCCGGCGTAATGGGGCAGTTCGCCCCGCGCGAAGGTGGGGATGGACCGGTCCTGCACGCTGTCGGCGGCGGTCAGCCCCATGCGCAGCGCCCATTGGCGTTCCTTGTCCCATTCGCCGGAGGGCAGTTCCGCCTCCGCCCGTGCCGCCTTCCAGCCAAGCAGCTTCGTCAGGTCAGGATGGTGGTGCCGCCGGGTTTCCGCCGGGCCTTGCCGCATCGGCACCACGGATTGCCGCTGCTGCCGTCTCTCGGTCGGATTCATGGGTCGGGTCATTGGTTGTCTCCCCCTTCTTGTCGCCAAGTCTGAAATCATGGGTGATGGTCGCGCCATAGCGGCTGGGATCCTGGGGGTCCCAGCGCGGCTTGTCGAAGACGACGACGCGGGTGCCGAGCTTGAAAGCCTCCGACAGATCATGGCTGACCATGAAGACGGTCATGCCGCTGTCGCGCCAGAGGTCGAGCAGGAAGTCGTGCATGGACAGCCGCGTGCCCGGGTCCAGTGCGCCGAAGGGTTCGTCCAGCAGCAGCACGCTGGGGCGGCGCACCAGCGCCTGTGCAATCGCCAGCCGCTGCTGCATGCCGCCGGAAAGCTGGCTCGGCCAGGCATCGGCGACATGGGCCAGGCCAACCCGCTCCAGCGTCGCATTGGCCTCCGCCTCCGCCTTGCGCAGCGCGGATCCGAACAGCCGTCCCAGGATCGGTGCATCGCGGAACGATACCGGCAGGATCAGGTTGTCGCGCACGCTGAGGTGCGGAAAGACGGAATAGCGCTGGAAGACCACGCCCCGGTCCGGGCCGGGTTCGCGCGCGGGCCGCGCATCGCCGATGTGGATGCGGCCACGGGTCGGCAGCTCCTGCGCCAGCAACATGCGCAGGAACGTGGACTTGCCGCAGCCGGAGGCGCCGACGATGGCGCAGAAGTCGCCGTCCGCCACTTCCAGGTTCACCCGCTCCAGCACCGGTGCATCGCCATAGCTCTTGAAGACATCTCGGACGGTCACGGCACTCACAGGCTTTCCCCCTGCACATGTGCCCAGCGGAAGGCGCGCCGGGACGTCAGGCGCAGCGACCAGTCGATCAGGAAGGCCAGGACCGTGATCCACAGGACGTAGGGAATGATGATGTCCATGGCCAGATAACGACGGACCAGGAAGATGCGGTAGCCGAGACCGGCCTGTGCGGCGATGGCCTCCGACGCGATCAGGAACAGCCAGGCGGGACCGAGCGACAGGCGTACGGCCTGGATCAGGCGCGGCGCGAGTTGCGGCAGCGCCACACGGGTCACGATCTGCCACGACGATGCGCCCAGCGTCTGCGCCTTCACCAGTTGTTCCAGCGGAATCTCCAGCACCCGCTGGCCCAGGTCGCGGATCAGGAACGGGGTGATGCCGACCACGATCAGCACGATCTTTGCCGTTTCCCCCAGGCCGAAGACCAGGAACAGGACCGGCAGCAGCGCCAGTGGCGGGATCAGTGACAGCACGGCGACATAGGATGCCAGGGTAGACCGGGCCAGCGGGAACAGGCCGATCAGCAGCCCGAAGAACACCCCGACGGCAGCGGCGCAGGCCACACCGATGGCCAGACGCTGCAGGCTTGCCGCCGTGTCCATCCACAACAGGATCTCGCCGGAGCGGCGATCCGGCTCCGTCGCCAGCGCCTGGGCGCGGTCGATCACCTTCTCCAGCGCGGGCAGCAGCTTGTCGTTCGGATTGGCCGTGCGGCGGATGTCGGAACCGATGACATAGGCCAGCAGGGTCAGCACGAACGGCAGGGCCGCGAGCACGAACAGCAGGGGGCGTCCGGGGCGTCTGTTGATCCAGCGCATCTGTTCTTTCCGCCTGGAGGGTGACCGCCGCCGACTGTCACGCCGGGCTCAGGTGAGGCCCGGCGCAACGGTCAGCATCATCGCGGTGGTGTCAGAGGGCGCCGTCGGCAGCCATCTGCATGTAGGCCGGGTCGAAGCGGAAGGTGACATTGCCCTTGTCGCCCAGGGTCTTGCCACCGGGAAAGGCGATGCCGATGTCATCCACCGACTGCGCGCCCTCACCCAGGATCCCATGCTCGAACAGGAACTTGCGCACGAAGTCCATGGTCTGGATCAGCTTCGCGTCCTGTGTGAAGGCGACGGCGGCGGCGGGATCGTAGAACATCTGGGTGGTGGCGAGCTGGGCGTCATAGCCGGCCAGGTCCGTGCCTGATGCGGAGGCCATGCCTTCGCGCGCCGCGATCCCGGCAGGCGTGTCGGAGGACATGACCTGCATGGCCTCGTACCAGGCCCCAACCAGCGCCTTGCCGAAGGCCGGGTTGTCGGCCAGCGTTTCGGTATTCACCACCATCAGGTCGATGATCTCGCCCGGGATGTCGGCACTGTCGTAGATCTTCGTGACCCCCGGCATCTCCATGATTGTGGAGACCAGCGGGTTCCAGGTCACCGCCGCCTGCACGTCCGGTGTGGCGAAGGCGGCAACCATGTCGGCGTCCGAGGTGTTCACGACACTGATGTCGGCCTCCCGCATCCCCGCGCTTTCCAGCCCGCGGGCCAGAAGGTAATGCGACACCGAAAGCTCCACCAGGTTGACCGGCTTGCCCGCCAGCGCCGCGAAGCCGCCATCGCCCTTCACCAGGACCGCATCATTGCCGTTGGAAAAGTCACCGACGATCAGCGCGGTCGTGTCGACACCGCCGCCCGACGGGATCGACAGGGTGTCCATGTTGGTGGCGGAGACGCCGTCGAAGGCGCCTGCCGTGTACTGGTTGATGGACTCGATATAGTCGTTGATCTGCACGATCTCGACTTCGATGCCGTACTTGTCGGCCCATTTCTTCATGATGCCGGAGTCGGACATGTAGCCCCAGGGCATCCAGCCGACATAGATCGACCATGCCACGCGAAAGCTGTCCTTCTTCGCGGCCTCGGCCGGGGAAAGGGAGACAGCGCCCAACAGCGCCAGTCCCGTCATCAATGCAGCGATTCGTTTCATCAAACCCTCCTCGATCGTCAGTTCCTGACGCTGTCCACCGGACCTGGGAGGTCGGACAAAGACCTCGTCAGGCGTTCAACGCCGCGCAAGATCTCCCGGGATTTTGGCCCGCCGTGTGTCCCGCCGTGTGCTCGGCAGGATGGCAACTCTCGGACCAGACGCCTGCCTTGCGGCCTGCCGGAACCCTAGTCACCTGTTGGCGATACCTGCGCAAGCCGTGTGCCAGCAGGCGCATTCCGGTTTCTCCATTGGAATCAGCCGCTTGCCGGGACGAGGTATTCGGGCTGACCGGAGATTGCCTGAAAACTGGGCAATGGCGCATTTTTCGCCGCTTGTTCGGGCATATCGACAAATTGCCCAAAATCCGCTGCAAGAATTTGCTGCAAGCCGCGTCATGCTGGATTACGCTTTTGCGCATGAAGCGCGTTCAGATCCCGCTGCGGCATTTCTTTGCCACGCCACCAACCCCCTGCCCGTACCTGGCCGGTCGCATGGAGCGGAAGGTCGTGACCCTGTTGTCGGGGGAGGAACCGGACCAGTTGCACAGCGCGCTTTCGGCTGCCGGTTTCCGGCGCAGCCAGGATCTCGCCTACCGTCCGGCCTGCGACAACTGCAATGCCTGCATTCCGGTACGTGTGCCGGTCGCCCGGTTCCAGCCGAACCGCACGCAGCGGCGCAACTGGCGGCGCAACCAGGATCTGAGTGCCCGCATCGTGCCGGCGCTGGCCACCCGCGAGCACTACATGCTGTTCCGCCAGTATCTCACCACCCGCCATGCGGAGGGCGGGATGGCCGACATGCGCTTCGGCGATTACCGCGCGATGGTGGAGGATACGCCCGTCGATACCTTCCTGGTCGAGTTCCGGGATGCGGACCTGAAGCTGCACGCGGTCTGTCTGACCGACCGGATGCAGGACGGCTTCTCCCTCGTCTACAGCTTCTTCGACACGGAGGACGAGCGGCGCAGCCTGGGTGTCTATGTCCTGCAATGGCATGTCTGGCATGCCCTGTCGGAAGATCTGACCAACGTCTATCTCGGCTACTGGATTCCGGGCAGCCGCAAGATGGCCTACAAGTCGGCCTTCCGCCCGCTGGAACAACTGACACCGGATGGCTGGATGGACCTGCCGCCTGCGATGGCCGACGATCGGGATCTGATGGCGGAGACCGGCGAAGATCAGGGAACGTGACGGCTGCAGGGTTGTCGTGTTCCAACGGGTTCACCACACTTGAGACAGCGACAGTTTCCCTGGAGTACCGAGAGAATGCTTCGACCTGCACTTGTCACCGGCCTTGCGCTGCTTGCGTCCACCTTCGTGGCGATGTTCTCCGTCACCACAACTGCGCAGGCGCAACTGAAGACCGCTGAAACGGATGAGTTCCTGGAAGGCCGCATCACAGTTGATCGCCGGGTTCGCCTGCCGCAGGGCGGTGCCGCAGCCCGCATTCCGGTGAACATCGAACTGACGAACACCGGACCGGACCCGCTGGTGATCAAGGCCCCCAGCATCTGCGATGTGCACAATTACCATATCGTCTATCCCAACAATGACCTGATCGCGACCCGCGGCGACACCGACTGCGAGCCGAGCGAATCCGTGCTGAAGCTGGCTCCGGGGGAAACGATCTATGCCACCAACAGCCTGCTGCTGAACCGCGGCCTGCTGGAAACCGGGCGGCGCTATTATGTGATCTACGAATTCTGGGGTGTGCGGATGCGGGCGCCATTTGTCATCCTGGAGCATGAATAGATCACAGGCCGACGCGGCTCCAACCCGCCACGAAACAGCCGGATTTTCAGGCTATCCCCGCTTCTCGACTGCCTGTGGATAATTGAATCCACAGGAAAGTGGGGCGGGGACCGTGTGCGACGCCTGCGGTCCGGGCACCGGAATGATAGGTTCTGCGGATCATGGCTGACATCATCGACGCACGCTTGATCGACCGGGACGAGCCCTCCGTGCAGGAGGACGCACCCCGGGAACTGCCGCATAATCTGGAGGCGGAGCAGCAACTGCTGGGCGCCCTGCTCTACAACAATGATGCGGCGGCGCGCTTGCTGGATTTCCTCCGTGCGGAGCATTTCTTCCAGCCGCTGCACGGGCGCATCTACGACGCCATCCTGACGCTGGTCGATCGCGGTGAACTGGCCAATCCGGTGACCCTGAAGACCCGCTTTGAACAGGACGCGGCAATCCGGGAACTGGGCGGCGCGGGCTATCTGGTGGACCTGAGCGCCCGCGCGGTGAACGCGATCCGGGCCGAGGAATATGCCCGCATCCTCTATGACCTCTATCTCAGGCGTCAGATCATCCTGCTGTCGGACGAGATGTCGGAGCGCAGTCACGGTGCCGACCTGTCCGACACGGCGGAGAAGCAGATCGAGGCGGCGGAGGCGAGTCTCTATTCGCTGGCAGAGGCCGGTGAGGCGCAGAACGACCTGCGCCCGTTCCGCCAGGCCGTGACCGAGAGCCTGGAAAGCATCGAAGCCGCCTATCGCCGGGTCGGGCAACTGGTGGGCGTCACCACCGGTCTGCGTGATCTGGACAACTGGCTGGGGGGCCTGCATCGCACCGACATGCTGGTGCTGGCCGCCCGACCGGGCATGGGCAAGACCTCGCTGGCTGTCACCATCGGCCTGAATGCCGCCCGCGCCTACCGGCAGATCCGCGACGACACGGGCAATGTGGTGGATACGGAGGGGGCGGTGGTCGGCTTCTTCAGCCTGGAAATGTCGCGCGAACAGTTGGCCACGCGTGTGGTTTCCGAACAGACCCGCATCCGCTCCAACGATCTGCGCAAGGGCACCATCGACCGGGAGACCTATCTGAACACGGTGGTTCCGGCGACGCAGCAACTGGTGGACCTGCCGTTCTACATCGATGACACGCCAGCCATCTCGATCTCGCAGCTCCGGTCCCGCGCCCGGCGGCTGAAGCGCCAGCACGGGCTGGGCCTGATCATCATCGACTACATCCAGCTCATGCGCCCCTCCGGGGCCAAGCGCACCGAGAACCGGGTGCAGGAAATCACCGAGATCACCCAGGGCCTGAAGGCCGTGGCCAAGGAACTGGCGGTGCCGGTGGTGGCGCTTTCGCAGTTGTCGCGCGCCGTCGAACAGCGCGACGACAAGCGGCCCCAGCTTTCCGACCTGCGTGAATCGGGGTCCATCGAACAGGACGCGGATGTGGTCATGTTCATCTATCGCGAGTCCTACTACGAGCAGAAGAACAAGCCCGACGAGACCGACCAGGTGGCGATGGAGGAGTGGCAGGAGAAGATGAGCCGCATCTACAACAAGACCGAGGTCATCATCAGCAAGCAGCGCCATGGCCCGACCGGTACCATCGAGCTGTTCTTCGAACCGGAATACACGACCTTCAAGGACTACGACCGCATCCACGATCCGCGCGATGTGCACTGAGGCATCCGGCTGCACCGCATCGCTTCTCCTCCCCCCTGGCGGGGGAGGATCGAGGTGGGGGGGAAGCCCGGTGTTTCAGGTCCATCACCTGAATCGGAAACAGCCGCCGCGCACCCCCTTCCCGACCTTCCCCCGTCGAGGGGGAAGGGGCGCAGGCGGCATGGCATCAGCCATCTTCTCGGATGTCCGGCAGGCATGACGGCGGCGGCGAGCCTTCACATTGATCTGGATGCGCTGGCGGCCAACTGGCGCAGGCTGGCTGCACTGTCGCCGACGGCGGAGACCGCGGCGGTGGTGAAGGCCAATGCCTATGGTGTCGGTCTGGAACCGGCGGTGCGTGCGTTCGCAGGGGCCGGATGCCGGACCTTCTTCACCGCGACGATCGACGAGGCCCTGCGGCTGCGTCGCGCGAACGGCCAGGCGCGCATCTTCGTGCTGAACGGGTTGCTGCCGGGCAGCGAAGCCACCTTCACATCACATGACCTGATCCCGGTGCTGAACGATCTGGCGGATATCGAACGCTGGCAGGCCTGGGCGGCGCGGCAGGAAACCGTGCTGCCTGCCGCGATCCAGCTCGATACCGGCATGACGCGGCTCGGCCTGCGCGGGCCGGATACGGAACGCCTGGCGGCGGAACTGACCCGGTTGCAGGGGGTGCAGGTGGTGCTCTGGCTGACCCATCCGGCCTGTGCCGACCTGCCCGATCACCCGCTGAACCTGACGCAGCTGGACCGGTTCCGGGCGCGGCTGGCGATGCTGCCGCCCGCACCCGCATCATTCTGCAATTCACCCGCCCTGCATCTGGGACCGGACTGGCATTTCGACCTGATCCGGCCCGGTGTAGCCCTCTATGGTGCCAACCCGACGCCAGCCGCGAAGGTCAGAATGCAGGAAGTCATTCATTTGAAAGCAAGAATCCTGCAGACCCATCGCGTTGACACCCCCCGGACCGTTGGCTACGGTGCGACCCATCCGGTGGCCGGGCCTGCCAGGATCGCGACCGTTGGTGTCGGCTATGCGGATGGGTATCCCCGTTCACTCAGTGGCCAGGCAGTCGGTCGGATCGGCGACCATGTGGTGCCTTTGGTGGGGCGCGTTTCGATGGACCTTTCGACATTTGATGTCTCAGCAGTGCCGGAGGATCTGTCGCGCGCGGGCGCGGAGATTTCCCTGATCGGCGGCGGCGTGGATGTCGATGCGCTGGCGGAAGCCGGTGGCACCATTGCCTATGAGCTGCTGGCCGGACTGGGTCCGCGCTATGCCCGTGTCTATACTGGCCGGGGGGCAGTCTGAGCCATGCGCTGGAACTTCCTTGCCCTGATCGGCAGCGTGATCCTTCAGTTCTTCGGCGCCGTCGGACGTCTGGCGATGTTCACCGGCAAGGGCCTGCTGCATTGCGTGACGCCGCCGTTCTATCCACGCATCCTGCTGCGGCAGATGCTGCAGATCGGCTATTACTCGCTGCCGGTGATCGGGCTGACGGCCTTCTTCACCGGCGCGGTTCTGGCGCTGCAGATCTACATCGGCGGTGCGCGCTTCAATGCGGAGAGCCTGGTCTCCTCCATCGTCGTGCTGGGCATCACCCGCGAGCTGGGGCCGGTGATCGGCGGCCTGATGGTCGCAGGCCGGGTCTCGGCGGCGATGGCGGCGGAAATCGGCACCATGCGGGTGACCGAACAGATCGACGCGCTGACCACGCTGTCCACCAACCCGTTCAAGTATCTGGTGGCGCCGCGCCTTATCGCGGGCGCGACCATGTTGCCGCTGCTGGTGCTGGTGGCCGATGTCATCGGGGTCTTCGGCGGCTTTGTCGTCGGCACGGAGAAACTGGGCTTCAACGTCGGCATCTACCTGCAGAACACCATCGATTTCCTGCATATGGATGACGTCATTTCCGGCCTCGTGAAGGCCTCCATCTTCGGGTTCCTGATCTCGCTTATGGGCTGCTACCACGGCTTCATGAGCCGGGGCGGGGCGCAGGGTGTCGGACGCGCGACCACCAATGCCGTTGTCTCCGCCTCCATCATGATCCTGACCGCCAATTACATCATCACCGAACTGTTCTTCGCCCAATGAGCACCGCAGCCACCAGCACCGGACACCCCAAGATCAGCCTGAAGGGCGTGACCAAGCACTTCGGACCGAAACAGGTCCTGCGCGGGATCGATCTGGACGTGCAGCGTGGCCAGTCGCTGGTGATCATCGGGGGTTCCGGCACCGGCAAGTCGGTGATGCTGAAGTGCATCCTGGGCCTGCTGCATCCGGACGGCGGCACCATCCACATCGACGGCCAGGACGTGACCCATCTGAATGGGCGTGACCAGGAAGCGGTCATGTCACGGATGGGCATGCTGTTCCAGGGCGGTGCCCTGTTCGACAGCCTGAAGGTCTGGGAAAACGTTGCCTTCGGCCTGATCCAGGGCAAGGGGATGCCACGTGACAAGGCCCGCGACATCGCGATGGCCAAGCTGGCCCAGGTCGGCCTGGGTGCCGACGTCGGTGAACTGTCGCCGGCGGAACTTTCGGGCGGCATGCAGAAGCGCGTCGGCCTGGCCCGTGCCATTGCCACGGATCCGGAGATCATCTTCTTCGACGAGCCGACAACGGGTCTGGACCCGATCATGGGCGACGTGATCAACGACCTGATCGTGAAATGCGTCAAGGAACTGGGCGCGACCACCATGTCGATCACCCATGACATGGCCTCCGCCCGCAAGATCGCCGACCGCGTGGCCATGATCTACGAGGGCCGGATCATCTGGCACGGCATGGCGGGGGATGTGGATCACTCCGGCAATGACCATGTGGACCAGTTCATCAATGGCCGTGCCGAGGGGCCGATCCAGATGCAGATCCGGAAATTGTGATTCCGTCCGCGGCCCCGGCGTGGCATGGCTTGGGGCAGAAACTGATTCCCGGTGCAGACCGCACCTGACCCGCCCATCCGATACAGGGCTTGAACCGGAAACGATGGCCAAGGCGAGCATCCGATCTGTCTGCCGCGATTGCGGTGCCAGCTACCCCAAGTGGCGCGGCATCTGCGATGCCTGTGGCACCGCGTCCTCCGTGGAGGAAGAGACGGTGACCCCGCGCCCGCGTGCCTTCGGCGTCGTCGGCGGCAGTCGCAGTCGACCCGCCGTGCTGACCGACCTTTCGGTGCAGACACTGGACGAACCGAGACGCGGGACCGGCATCGGGGAGCTGGATCGCGTGCTCGGCGGCGGACTGGTGCGCGGTTCCGCCATCCTGATCGGCGGCGATCCCGGCATCGGCAAGTCGACCCTGTTGCTGCAGACGGCAACCGCCATGGCCGCGACGGGCGCGAAGATCATCTATGTCTCGGGGGAGGAGGCGACGACCCAGATCGCCATGCGCGCGCGCAGGCTGGGCGTCGATGGCGCCCCGGTGCAGGTGACCAACGCCAATGGGCTAGGGGAGATCCTCGCCACCCTGCAGGAACACGCCGACACGGATCTGGTGATCATCGATTCCATCCAGACCGTGTTCTCGGAGGCGCTGGAGAGTGCGCCGGGCACGGTGGCCCAGGTCCGCGCCACGGCGCATGAACTGATCCAGCACGCCAAGAAGTCGGGCACGGCGGTGGTGCTGGTCGGTCACGTGACGAAGGACGGCCAGATCGCCGGACCGCGGGTGCTGGAGCACATGGTGGATACGGTGCTGTATTTCGAAGGCGACCGCAGCCACCAGTTCCGCATCCTGCGCGCGGTGAAGAACCGCTTCGGGGCCGCCGACGAGATCGGCGTCTTCGAGATGGCGGAGGCCGGGCTGATCGAGACCCCGAATCCGTCCGCCCTGTTCCTGGGGGAGCGGGAGGAACCGGTGGCCGGGGCCGCCGTCTTCGCGGGGATGGAGGGCAGTCGCCCGATCCTGGTGGAGATCCAGGCGCTGGTCGCGCCGTCGCCGCTGGCCACGCCGCGCCGGGCCGTGGTGGGCTGGGACGCCGGCCGGCTGGCCATGATCCTGGCCGTGCTGGATACCCGGCTGGGCCTGTCGCTGGGCCAGAACGAGGTCTATCTGAATGTCGCCGGTGGCCTGCGGATCAATGAACCCGCCGCCGATCTGGCCGTGGCGGCGGCGCTGCTGTCGTCGCTTTCCGATGATCCGGTACGCGCGGCGACGGTGGTGTTCGGAGAGATCGGCCTGTCGGGAGAAGTCCGCCGGGTGGCGCGGGCGGAGGCACGCATGAAGGAAGCCTCCAAGCTCGGGTTCCGCAACGCCATTGCCCCTGCGGGGTCGGAGGGGCGGGACCTGCTGCGGGTGACGGAGATCGATCGCCTCGACGCGCTGGCGGCGCTGTTCCCGCTGGATGAGGGGCGTTGAGATGACCCTTACCTTTGCCGACCTGATAGTCCTGGGTGTCATCACACTGTCTGCCGTCTTCGGCCTGATGCGTGGTTTCACCCGCGAAGTCCTGTCGCTGGGCAGCTGGGTCGGTGCCGGTGTTGCCGCCTGGTATGGCCAGCCCCTGCTGCGTCCGCTGGCGCTGGAGCAGATCGGCGACCCCACCGCTGCCGACATTGTCTCCGCCCTGGTCATCTTCCTCGGCGCGCTGATCGTGCTGATCCTGATCACCCACAGGATTGCCAGCCGGGTGCGCGACAGCCGCGCCATCGGCACGCTGGACCGGTCGCTGGGCATCCTGTTCGGTGTCGGACGCGGGGCGCTGGTGATCATCGCCGCCTGGCTGGTGATCGATTACCTGATGCCGGACAACCCGCCAAAGACCGTGCGGGATTCACGCTCCCTGCCCTATGTCATCATGGCGACGGATTATGTCACCTCCGTCATCCCGCGCCGGGTCCGGGACCAGACGCGCGGGACCGCGGATGACGCGCGTGGCGCGGCGGAGGATGCCAACCGGGCCGCCCGCGTTCTCCGTCCCCTGCTGGACAGTCAGCGGGACGCGGATGACGCAAATGACAGCCGCGACGGGGAAGCACAGGACGTGGCGCCCGAGAAGGGGTATACGAAGCAGCAGAAACGAGACCTCGAACGCCTGATGGATTCCGTTACGGAGCGCGAATGAGCACCCTCTCTTCCGGGACGACCCTCCCTTTTGACGACGATCATTTCCACGAGGAATGCGCCGTCTTCGGCGTCTGGGGTGCCGAAGGCGCCGCCGGACTGACGGCCCTTGGCCTGCATGCCCTGCAGCATCGCGGGCAGGAAGCCTGCGGCATCGTCGCTTTCGACAGCGGCCATTTCAACGTGCATCGCGCGTTGGGGCTGGTCGGCGACGTGTTCGGCAAGGGCTCGGCGGACAGCGACAGCAACAGCCCGATCGCGCGGCTGACCGGGCGCGCCGCCATCGGTCACACCCGCTATGCCACCTCGGGGCGGACCATGATCCGCAATATCCAGCCGCTGTGGACCGATCTGGACGAATCCGGCGGCTTCGCGCTGGCCCACAACGGCAATCTGACCAACGCCCGCCAGATCAAGAAGGAACTGCGGGCGGAGGGCCGGCGGTTCCAGTCGACCACCGATACGGAAGTCATTCTGGATCTGGTGGCCCGCAGTGACGAGCGTCAGCTGGTCAAGCGGCTGGTCAGTGCCATGAAACGCATCGTCGGGGCCTATTCCCTGGTTGCCCTGTCGAAGAAGAAACTGATCGCCGCCCGTGATCCGGCAGGGGTGCGCCCGCTGGTGCTGGGGCGGCTGGACGAGGCCTGGGTGGTGTCGTCGGAAACCTGTGGTCTGGACATCATCGGCGCCGATTTCGTGCGCGACGTGAAACCGGGCGAGATGATCGTCATCGACGAGAACGGGATGGAAAGCCATTTCCCGCTCGCCGAGGAGCCGTCGCATTTCTGCATCTTCGAATATGTCTACTTCTCGCGGCCGGATTCGAAGGTCAATGGCAAGGATGTCTATTCGATCCGCCGCAACATCGGGCGCGAACTGGCGCGGGAGGAAGTGGTTTCCGCCGACATGGTGGTGCCGGTGCCCGATTCCGGCACACCGTCGGCGCTGGGCTATGCCGAAGTTCTGGATATCCCGTTCGAACTGGCGATCACCCGCAATCACTACGTGGGCCGCAGCTTCATCGAACCGGACCAGCAGCATCGTGACCTCGCCGTCTTGCGGAAACTGAACGCCAACCGTGGACTGCTGCGGGGCAAGCGGGTGGTGCTGGTGGATGATTCCATCGTGCGCGGCACCACATCGAAGCGGATCGTCGAGATGGTGCGTGATGCCGGCGCGACGGAGGTGCATCTGCGCATCGCCAGCCCGCCGACGGTCAGCCCCTGTTTCTACGGGGTCGATACCCCCTCCAAGTCCGAACTGATCTACAACCAGTTCGAATCACTGGATCAGGTGCGGAACGCGATCAAGGTCGACAGCCTGGCCTATCTGTCCATCGACGGGCTTTACCGCGCGGTGGGCGAGAGCGGGCGCAGCATGGAGGCCGGATATTGCGACGCCTGTTTCAGCGGTGACTACGCCATTCCGCTGCTGGACGAGAACGACAAGGGCGTCGAGGCCGATCAGGGCAGTCTGTTCCGCGAGGGCCAGCGATGAGCCTGAAACGTCTTGAAGGCCGCATCGCCCTGGTCACCGGCGCCTCCAAGGGGATCGGCCGCGCCATCGCCATGGCCTATGCGGCGGAGGGCGCGCATATCATCGCCATCGCCCGCGACACTGCCGGGCTGGAGAGTCTGGACGACGCGATCAACGGCCTCGGTGGCTCCGCCACCCTGGTGCCGATGGACCTGATGGAGTGGGCCGCCATCGACGGGCTCGCCGCGCCGCTGCTTGAACGCTATGGCAAGCTGGATGCGCTGGTGGGCAATGCCGGGATGCTGGGGCAGCTTTCGCCGATGGGACACTTTCCGCCCGATGTCTGGGAACAGGCCTTCAAGCTGAATGTCCACGCCAACTGGCGTCTGATCCGGGCACTCGATCCGTTGCTGCGGGCATCCGATGCCGGACGGGTGCTGTTCGTCACCAGCGGCATCACCCGTGTCGCCTCACCCTTCTGGGGCCTCTACGGCGCGACCAAGGCGGCGCTGGAGAAGATCGCGGAGACCTACGCGGTCGAGATGAAACAGACCCGGGTCCGGGTCAACGTCATCAACCCCGGGCCCACCCGCACCGCGATGCGGGCCGGTGCCTTCCCCGGCGAGGATCCGACGACCCTGCCCGCGCCGGAGGAGATCATGGAAGGCTTCATCCAGGCCGTGATGCCGCAGTTCGACGGCAACGGCCTCTGGATCGCCGCCGACGAGATTGCCAAGGCATCGCGGACGGTGAACTGAGCGTTCGCGCTCCGGTCGTCGCGGTATCGTCGCTGTCAGCGTTCCAATCTGGCCGCTCTGCCTTATCTACAGGCCAACAGAAAATTCAGAGGGAGCATCCGACATGACCGACACCAACCGCCGCGTGATCTTTGCCAAACGGCCCGAGGGCTGGGTGACGCCGGACTGCTTCCGCATCGAGGATGCGCCGATCCCGGAGCTGGCAGACGGCGACGTGCTGACCCGCAACATCGTCATGTCGGTCGATCCCTACATGCGCGGCCGCATGTCGGACCGGAAGTCCTATGCCGCCGGTTTCACGCTGGGCGAGACCCTGAATGGCGGTGCGGTCGGTGAGGTCATTGCCTCGAAGAACAACAATGTCCCCGTCGGCACGGTGGTCAGCGGCAGGCTGGGCTGGGAGACGCACTCACTGGTGAAGGGCGGCGAGGGCCTGATGCCGGTGGATGCCAAGGCCGCCCCGCTGTCCTATTACCTCGGCATTCTCGGCATGCCGGGCTTCACCGGTTACTACGGGCTGCTGAACATCGGTGAGCCGAAACCGGGCGAGACGGTCTATGTCTCCGCGGCATCCGGGGCCGTGGGCCAGGTCGTCGGCCAGGTGGCGAAGATCAAGGGGTGTCGCGTTGTCGGCTCCGCCGGTGATGACGAGAAATGCGCCTGGGCCATGGAGTCCTGCGGCTACGACGTCTGCTTCAACTACAAGAAGGTCGATTCCTACAGCGCGGCACTCAGTGAGCACTGCCCGGACGGCATCGACATCTACTTCGAGAATGTCGGCGGCGCGATGATGGATGCGGTGCTGGCCAACATCAATCCCTACGCCCGCATCGCGCTGTGCGGCATGATCAGCCAGTACAACCTGACCCAGCCGGAGGGGATCAGCAATCTGCAGTCCCTGCTGATCAACCGCGCCATGATCCGTGGCTTCATCATCTCCGAGCATTTCGACGGTCTGCCGCAGTTCATCGCCGACATGACCGGCTGGATGCGCGACGGCAAGCTGAAGTACCGCGAGACCGTCGCCGAAGGCATCGACAATGCGCCTGCCGCCTTCATCGGCATGCTGAAGGGCGAGAACTTCGGCAAGCAGATCGTCCGCCTCGGCCCCGACCCGTCCTGACCAGACCCACTCCGGCCAGCTCAGGCCTACTCGGGCAAGGGCACCTTCAGCCGTTGCCGGGTACCACGCTCACCCGCTGGCGGTGACCTGCACGGTCGCTGCCGCGGGTCTGCGTGACCAGGCGTTCAGGCGGCAGCCAGAGTGTGGCGGTCGTGCCGATGCCGACACGGCTCTCCAGGCTCAGCCTGCCGCCATGCAGTTCGATGAGCGCCCGCGTCAGGGGCAGGCCGAGGCCGGTGCCGGAATGACCGCGGTTATAGGCGCTCGCCACCTGCCCGAATGCGGTCAGTGCGGTCTCGATACCCTCCGCAGTCATGCCGATGCCCGTGTCGCGCACCCCGATGCCGAATGCACATGTCTGGCCTGTTACCGTGAACAGTTCGACCGACCCGCCCGGCCGCGTGAACTTGAGTGCATTGGTGAGCAGATTGACGAGCGCCTGCTTGAACTTCCGCTCGTCGATCCGCAGGCCGATGCTTCTCTGGGCATCATCGACTGCCAGCAGGAGCTGCGCGCGACCGTCCTCCTCGCCCAGCAGCAGCAGGGTTCCGTCCAGCACCGCGCCGACCGTCACTTCCGACTCGTCCAGTTCCGCGTTCCCCGACTCGATCTTCGACAGGTCCAGAATCTCGTCGATGATGGCGAGCAGGTGCGCCCCCGACGCATGAATGTCGCCCGCATATTCGGAATGTCGCTGGACGGCTGAAGTACCCAGTACCCGGTCCCTGATGATCTCCGAGAAACCGAGGATCGCGTTCAGCGGCGTCCGAAGTTCATGGCTCATGTTGGCCAGGAACTCGGACTTGGCCCGGTTTGCAAGGGTCGCCTGGTCGCGGGCAAGCCGAAGCGCCATCGCATTGCTGACCGTGGCTGTTATGTCGGTCCCGATGCCGCGATAGCCCAGGTAGTTGCCCTCTGCGTCGATCCGCGGCTTACCGGCCAGCGACCAGTATCCGTGGTCATCGCCGCGTCGCGGCAAACGGATCCTCACGTCCCTGAACGGCTTGCGGCCATCAAATGCGGGAAGCGTGCCGTCGGGTATCTCGGTGTCGTGGCTGGCGCGCAGGAGGTCCGGCACCGAGTGGCCGAGAACGGCATCCGGGGTCATATCGACACTGTCGAAGAAACGGTCCGACAGATAGGTCAGGCGATGCTGCCTGTCGGTTTCCCAGTACCAGTCGGACGCGACCTCGGCATAGTCACGGAACCGGCTCTCGCTGACCGCGAGCTTGTGATCAAGTGCCAGTTGACCGCGCAGCAGCCGGGAGGCGAACAGCATGCCGATGCCCCACAGCAGGATGGTCGTGCCACCAAGGCCAAGCACCACCAGCAATGCCGCGCTGCGCGCTGCCTCGCCCATGTGCGTGGAGAAGGTGTCCTCCAGATGGGTCAGTTCGCCGTCAATCGCGTCCAGGCGGCGCAGGATCGCCGCACTCTCGCCGGTGCTGAAATCGGGATCGTCCATGCGGGTCCGCAGTTCACCGCCCAGGTCCAGCAGTTCAGCCACCAGCTCATCGCCGGTGCGCCAATCGTCCACCGCGGCGGCGAATGGTCCCCACCAGCTGAACAGCCGGAACAGCCTGATCATGCCGTTGATGTCGTCGGGATGGTTCTCCCCGTTCAGGAAACCCTCCCTTGCCGCGCGCAGGTTCACTTCCCCGGCTTCCAGCGCGATGCGGGCCGCCCGGTCACCGCGCGGCACCGCGATGACTTTCTGAAACGCCTCGTAATGTCGCTCCTGCCCTGTAAGGGCCAGGCGGTAGAGGTGCAGCACCGCGAGTTTCTGCGCCTTGGAATACCGCCCCTCACCCGTGGCATAGGCGCGGGTCGCATCGACAACCTCGATGGCGGCATAGCTGGCGGCGAGCGAGACCAGCAGCAGGCACATGAAGATGCCCGCCAGCATCGCGAAACCACGCTTGCGCTGACGCGCGTTGCTGGTTCCGGTCCTCCGGAATGCGGATTCCTGCCTTTCGGCTCCGGGCACCGGCTTCGCTGATGGGCGATCATCGGTCATCGTCAGCTCATATCCTGCGCCCGTTGTCGGGAACGCATTGCCTCCGCATGATGGGCGAGAAATCCCGTATGTAGTTGAGCAAGCTGAACACTTTCTTAATCGGGACAGCTTGTCGGGGCAGGGCTACAGGTTGATGCTCTTGCGCAGGTCGCTGGCGATGCGGGACAGGCGGTCCTCCGGCAGGTCGCCGATCACCATCAGGCCGTAGCCGCCGATGATCCAGTGCACGATCCCCAGACCGTTGCGAACCTCATACTGCGTATCCGCCTCCGGCTTGTTGGAGGCGATGATGCAGAAGGCGACGGGCACGCCGTCATCCCCCAGGTAGGCAAGCTGGACCAGCGGCTTCTCATTGAAGGCGAGAAGCTGGGCGCGGCGGAACTGCAGTCCGCTTGCCGCCCGCGTTGCCGGGTCCAGCGGCAGCCCGACCCGTTCCGATGCCAGCGCCAGCGCGGCGGCGCCGCCCTGATCCGGTGTCAGGGATTCGGTGGTGAACAGCATCTGGTAGTCGGCAACCGCCTGGCGCCAGCCCTTTGCGGCGACCACCGGAGCGGCGTCGGCGGCGGCCTCTGCCTCCTCCAGCTCTGCCTCCATCTCGTCCAGTTCTGCCAGCAGCGCGACTTCCCGCTTGCCGGCCTGGTCCGAGCTGGTCCCGAAGCCCACGGCAAAGCCGATGCCCAGCGTCAGCAGCAACATGGCCGCGACACCGATCGAGTGCCAGTCATTCGCCGGACGAGGCGCCGGCGCATTGCTGGTGGCGATGACCGAAGCACTCAATGTCGGTTCCGGCAATGCCGCCATCAGGCGATCCATGGGGGCCTGGTCGAGCAAGGTGTCGAACGCCGCACGGAAGGGGCGGTCGCCCTGGCGCAACAGTTCCAGCCTCTGCCGCAGCGGGGCGGAATCCGAGAGTGCCTGGTCGAGCGCCTGGCGGTCGGACAGCGAAAGCTCCCCGTCCAGGTATGCGACCAGGTCCTCGTCTCTCGGATGATCTGCCGTGCCGGCGGATGACATCAGTTTTTCTCGACCTCACCGTCGCGGGTTCTACGCGCAGGAGTTGCGCTGGGATCAAGCCCGGCCAGTTTGCCCCGCGCGGCAGACAGCCTGCTCATGATAGTACCGATAGGAACTTCCAGAATGTGTGCCGCCTCACGGTAGGTAAATTCCTCCACGTAGACGAGCATCACAGCCTGTCGCTGCGCTTCCGGCAGTTCCGACACCTCACTCAACACGCGTTGAAACAAATTATTCGTTTCCATGCTGTCGGATCCGTCGAACACAAGCTCGGTCTCCGGGTCGGCAAAGCCACCCCCGGTTCGGACCTTCTCGGCCCGCAGATGGTTCTTCCAGATGGATGAGAGGATGGTGAACAACCACGCGCGCAGGTTGGTGCCCTGGCGGAATTGTGCCTGTCTTTCAAGGGCCCGCACACAGGTGGACTGCACCAGCTCCTCCGCCACGGACGGGTTGCGGCTGAGGGAAAGGCCATACCGCCAGAGGCGGGGCAGATGGGCTTCCAACCCATCTCTCACAGTTTCGTGATCGGCATCCGTCATGACGATATGAATAAGCACCCGGTCCGGTGTGTTGTTCAGGCAAGTCTAACGAAGACCGGTCGGGGGCACGAACGAAATCACCAATCATGCGGCATCATGATACCGCATATCGTTGGTGAGCCCGTAAACTGCCCTGACCTGGGTCGCTGAAGTTGCCGGTTCCGGCTGCCCTTCCCGGGGTTCCCGAAACCCCGCCCGGAACCGGAAAAGAGATCGCCCCTGCCGTGTCCTCCTGCGCGGCAAGGGTGAAAGAGGCGCCGCCACCTGGTGGGGTCGGGGGCGTTCGGACACGGACATGGCAGCCCTGAGCCATGACGTGGCCGAAACCTGCGGACGGGCCGTCAATCGGCCGGGCCAAGCCTAGTGCCCGTTCTGCGGTCGGGGGGTCACGAACACGGTTCCGCGTGACCCCCTGATTGCCGCGCCCCCTCGACCGGAGCGCCATGGCCTGACAGACTTGGCCGTTCAGGCCGCTGCAGGTGCCGTTTCATGACCCTCATCGTCATCATGCTGATCGCCGGGGTTTGCTGGGCCCTGGTAACGCGGGCACGAAGAGGTCGAGGCCACTCCCGTGCAGCGGCACGCGGTGACAGGCAGGCCCCGATGTCCCGTCATGGTTCCGGGCCGGTCGCGGACAACGGATTTGACCCCGGACCGGCCCTGCGACAGGGAATGAACGAGACCTGGCGCATCCAGTATTCGGACCGGAATGGTGTCTGGACGGAACGTACGGTTCTGGTGCTGTCGCTGCATGGAGACAGGTTTCCGAAGTACCTTCATGCATACTGCTGGCTGCGCCGCGATTACCGTCATTTCAGGGTGGCGAACATTGACGTTGCGGTGGATGCGGACGGCCAGCGCGTTCCCGTCGGACCCAGACTGCTTGATTGGCTGGACCAGCGGGAGCGGGATCGGCATGTGAATGCCGCATACGAACTCTCCGAACCCGTTCCTGTCGTTGTGAGGAACTGGGCCAGCGGCGAGACCTGGGACATGGCCGTGACTGCCGTGCTTGTCCGCAATGGCAGGCCGCTGGTCCGGGGACCGGCCACGCGCAGAGTGACGCCACACCATCCCGAACGGCGTGGTCTGAAGACCTTCGGCCATGACAATGACACTGATATCTGTGATCCGGACACCAGCGAAACATGGCCTGATCCCAGGACACACCCGGATATCGCGCGCCAGATCGGTGAAGCAGGCCGCAAGACCCGGTGAAAGGCGATGCCCCGACACATCGGCAAACGCGCAGCAGCCCTGCGCCGTATCGCTTGGCACGCGGCGCGGGGCGCGGCACAATTGGCGACAATGATGCGCGTGCATTTGTGGGAGGATGACATGAGCGGCATGACCTTCGAACCCTTGAGCGGCGTCTGCTTCGGCGCGCGGGTATCTGGTGTGAAACTGGCGGACATGGATGCCGACAGTTTCCGTGCGTTCTATGACCAGTGGCTGGAATATGGCCTGCTGGTCGTCGGCGGGCAGTTCCTTGACAGGGGACAGCAGGTCGCCTTCGCGAAGCGGTTCGGCGATCTGGAGTTCGACATTGCCGAGATCGGCAACATGCGCAAGGACGGAACCCTGCGCCCGGACGACGGCTCCGACGACATGATGAAGATCAACCGCGGCAACATGGGCTGGCATCATGATAGCACCTACATGCCGGTCCAGGCCAAGGGCGCGGTCTTCACGGCGGAGATCGTGCCGCAGGAGGGCGGTGCCACCGGCTTCGCCGACATGCGCCACGCCTACGATGCCCTGGACGATGCCATGAAGGCGCGGATCGAGGGGTTGCGGTGTCACCACTCACTCTATCATTCGCAGGCCAAGGTCGGGCACCAGGCCGCGCCGGTAAAGGATTCCAGCGTCAATCCGGACGACAATTCCGGCAAGACCTATGGCGGCTACGGCTTTCACGAGGGTCCCGTTTCCGTCCGCCCGCTGGTGAAGGTGCATCCGGAGACCGGTCGTCGGAACCTGCTGGTGGGCCGCCATGCCTATGACATCATCGGCATGGCATCGGACGAATCCGAGAAACTGCTGCAGGAACTGGTGGATTTCGCCTGCCAGCCGCCGCGTATCTATCACCACGACTGGGAAGCGGGGGATGTGGTGATCTGGGACAATCGGCGCCTGATGCATCAGGCCACGCCCTGGCCCTTCACCCAGGCGCGGCGCATGTGGCACAGCCGCATTGCAGGCAGCCCGGAAACGGAAGCCGCGCTGGCCGCCTGATCGCGACATTGCCGCCGGGCGATTTGGCGCTATCCTCCTGCGGTAATGTCTGTTGGGGGGAGATAAGTTCCATGTCCGAGATTGCCTGGAAATCGGCAACAGAGCTTGCCGGTCTGATCCGCGCGCGGCGCCTTGGCTCCCGCGAGCTGCTGGACCACCTGATCGAACGGGTGGAGCGTCACGACGATCAGGTCAACGCCGTTGTCGTGCGCGATTTCGATCGTGCGCGGGCGGCGGCGGATGAGGCCGATGCCGCAACCCGGCGCGGCGTGTCCCATGGTCCGCTGCATGGCGTGCCGATGACGGTGAAGGAAAGCTTCGATCTCGCCGGGCTGCCGACCACCTGGGGCGTGCCGGAGATGAAGGACAATATCGCCGCCCGCGACGGCGTCGTGCCGCAACGGCTGAAGGATGCCGGGGCGGTGATCTTCGGCAAGACCAACGTGCCGCTGATGCTGGCCGACTTCCAGAGCTACAACGCCGTCTATGGCACCACGCACAATCCGCACCGGCAGGGCCATACGCCGGGGGGGTCGTCAGGGGGTGGCGCTGCCGCGCTGGCCGCAGGCTTCACGGCGCTGGAGTATGGCTCCGACATCGGTGGTTCCATCCGCAATCCGGCGCATTATTCCGGTGTCTGCGGCCACAAGCCGACCTGGGGCATCGTGCCGATGCGCGGCCATGCGCTGACCGGCGCGCTGACCCCGACCGACATTTCCGTCGTCGGCCCGCTGGCCCGCAGCATCGATGATCTGGAACTGGCGCTGGAACTGACTGCTGGTTCGGACCGGTTGCATGAACCCGGCTGGAAACTGGACCTGCCGCCATCCGACATGGAGGGGGCGGAGGGCCTCCGGGTCGCACTCTGGTGCGATGACCCCATCGCCGCGGTCGACGACCGCGTGCAGAAGGTGCTGCGTCATGCAGCCGAGGCACTGGCGGAGGCGGGGGCCATCGTCGATGACCAGGCCCGGCCCGACTTCACACCGCAGCACTGCATGGACACCTATCGGACCCTGCTGTTCTCCGCGATGGCGGCACGGCAGCCGCAGGCGCAGTTCGAACAGGGCATCCGGCGGCTGGAGGGTCTTTCGCCCGATGACATGTCCGATGGGGCCAAAGTGCTGCGGGCGCAGACGATCCGCCATCGTGACTGGGCCACCGCCAATGAGGCGCGCACCCGGATGCGGTATGCCTGGGCGGACTTCTTCGAGAGGTTTGACGTGCTGCTCTGCCCCGTGGCCTCCGTGCCATCCTTCCCGCACGACGAATCGGAAGACATGAACGCGCGCACCCTGACGGTGAACGGCAGGACCGTGCCCTATTTCGACCAGTTGTTCTGGGCTGGCATGACCGGCGTCAGCTATCTGCCCGGTACGGTCGTGCCCGGCGGCATGACGGAGGACCGGCTGCCGGTCGGGATCCAGGTCGTCGGGCCGGAGATGGGGGATCGCCGCACCCTGGCCGTGGCGCGGGTGATCGAAAGCCTGACCGGGGGCTTTCAGGCTCCGGCCGGCTTTGACTGACCGGGAGAGCGCCGTGGACAGGGACACCGATTACTTCGCCGCGAAGCGCAATCCCGGCGATCGCTACAAGGTCTTCGATCCGAAGGATCCGCACGAAACCAATACCGGTCCGTTCTTCTGGCGGAAGCGGGACGGGCGGCTGCGCTTTGCCTTCGAGGCGGAGGAGAAGCATTGCAACTCCGGCGGCATCGTCCACGGCGGGCTGCTGATGACCTTCGCCGATCTGATGATGTGCGCCACAGGCACCGAGGGCACGGACGACAACGGTGTCTTCACCGTGTCCTTCAATGCGGAATTCATGGCCAGCGGCAACCGTGGCGAGATCATCAAGGCGCGGGCCGAGGTGGTGCGTCGCACCGGCCAGATGGTCTTCATGCGCGGCGAGATCTACACCGATGAGCGTGTCATCCTGACCTGTTCCGCCGTTTTGCGGCGCATGCGGAAATCGTGATCCGCCGGGCCTGATCCGCCGGGCTGCTGATCGCCGATGCCATTCCGCCGCATCCCGTGCCGGGGGCGGCCTGGTCTATTGTGCCGCATCCGCCATCGGAACCGGACGCCATCTGATGCACGCCCGAATGTACGTGATCCAGCCTGTTGTCTGCGCCTTTGCAGTGCTGGCGCTGGCGTTTCATGCCTGGTTCTGGGTGGCCTGCGCCGTGCAGACGACCCATCAGGCGACCGGGTCTCCGACCGCAGATCTCGGTATCCTGATCTGTACGCCGCAAGGGCTGCAGCAGACAGTGCTGGCCGATGGAACGACCCGGGCACCATCCAGTGAGACGTGCCCGGAATGCAGCCAGATGTGCGGTGGTAGTGCGGTGGCGCCTTCGATCCAGACGCTGCATCCGGCAACGGTCGCGGAACTTGTTCTGGCGGAACGGCTTGCCGCCGAACCGGTCCGACCTTCCTTCATCCTTGCCCGGTCGCGCCCCCGCGCGCCGCCGGTTTCCGGCATCGACATCACCTGATTTCGACATTCGGAAACTGTCAGCAGCGGCACGTCCGACGTTCGCCGACCCTGCCGGGGCCGGAAAGGCAGTCCGTGATCGCGCTGGATGCGAGGAAATTCATGCGAACAGCAGTATTCGCGGCGAGCCACATGCTCGCCGCCCTGGGGGTGGCCGTGCTGGCGCTCTCCAGTCCCACGGAAGCACACGGGAAGATGATGGCCACGCCGCCTGCGGCTCATGATGCGGCACATCTCTCTCGACCGGACAGGCTCACCGGGCTTGTCGGAATTCTTGAGGAAGAAGGAGAAACACAATGTACAGACGCATGAAACGCATCATCCCCCTGCTGGCACTGATGCTTGGCCTGGGACTGCAGGGCGCATCGGCACACGACTACCAGAAGGGTGACCTGAGCATCATTCACCCCTACGCCTATGCCTCCATCGGCGTGGCACGGGCCGGTGCCGTCTTTGTCACCCTGCGCAATGGCGGGGCCAGGGATGACGCGTTGCTGGGTGTGGAATTCGACGGCTCGGCGCGCGCCGAACTGCATACCCACAAGCACGAGAACGGCACCATGAAGATGCGTCCGGTGGAACAGATCATGGTTCCGGCTCAGGGCGAGGCGAACCTGCAGCCCGGTGGTGACCACATCATGCTGATGGGTCTGGAATCCGCACTGAAACTGAACCAGTCCCGCGATCTGGTACTGATCTTCCGCGACGCTGGGCGGGTGCCGGTTCAGTTCACCGTGGTGGAACGGGACTAGACTGTTCCACTGTTTGATTGCGGGCCGGTGCGATTCCATCATTTGATGGAACGGGGCTGAGTCGCGGGCGCTGGGGGAGGTTTCCGGCGGCTGCGTCCGCTACAGCCGCTTGGCCACTTCCTCCAGCATCACCTCCGTCGCGCCGCCGCCGATGGACATGACGCGGGCGTCGCGATAGAGGCGTTCCACCGGGTTCTCCCGCATGAAACCCATGCCGCCGAAGAACTGGGTGCAGTCGTAGAGCACCTTGTTCACCATCTCCCCGGTCAATGCCTTGACCATGGAGACCTCGCGGACACAGTCCTGCCCCTGCGAATCAAGCCAGGCGGCGTGCCAGAGCAACTGGCGCGATGCCTCCACTTCCGCCGCCGCCATGGACAGGCGCTGGCGGATCGCACCGATGTCCCACAGCGTGTTGCCGAAGGCCTGGCGCTGCTTGACCCAGTCGAGCGTCAGTTCGATCCCCGCCATCGCCATGCCGACCGACATGGCGCCCAGGGTCAGCCGCTCGTTCTGGAAGTTGTCCATGATGGCGTAGAAACCACGGTTCTCCTCCCCCAGCAGGGCGTCAGCGGGCAGATACGCATCCTCGAACACCAGCTCCGCCGTGTCGGACGACCGCCAGCCGGTCTTGTCCAGCGTGCGGGCCACGCTGAAGCCCGGCGTGTCGCGTGGCACGATGAAGATGGAGATGCCGCGGCTGCCCTTGACGTTGGTGTCGGTCTTGGCACCGACGAACAGCACTTCAGCCGTGGCCCCGTTGGTGATGAACACCTTGGTGCCGTTCAGCCGCCAGCCATTGCCGTCACGCACCGCCTTCGTGGTGATGCCTGCGACGTCCGATCCGGCGCCGGGCTCCGTCACCGCAACCGCTGTCAGGATGTCACCCGCCACGATCCCGGGCATCAGCCGGTCCTTCTGCGCATCGGTGCCATAGCGCGCCAGATGCGGGGAGGCCATGTCGGTATGCACCGCCACCATGGCGTTGAAGCCGCCGAAGGTGGCGCGGCCCAGCTCCTCGTGCAGGGTCACCGTCGCCCGGGTGTCGAGGGCGGAGCCGCCGTAGCTTTCCGGATAGCGCACCCCCAGCAGGCCAAGCTCGCCCATCTGTTTCAGCACCGACTTCGGGCTGCGGCCCTCCGCCTCCCAGGCGTCACCATGTGGTGTGACGGCCTCCGCCACGAAGCGCTGCACGGTATCGCGCAGCATCCCCAGTTCCTCGGTCATCTGTGAAGGATCACGAAAGATCATCTGCTCAGGCCCTCCCCGACCCGCATGATTCGCGGAGTGGCGAATCGATTCGTCTTGATTATTCGTATTTTCCGATTTCGTTCGCGTCTGTTCCGGTCAACAGAGTCAAGTTTCAACCCCCGGCGGCTGCCGCAGCCGGGGCCCCGATCCCGTTCCGTTCACGTTGGTCCAAGGCCAGCCAGCGTTGCAGGAACCCGTCGACCCAGCCATCGACATGCGGATCATGGTTGCGGCGGCCGACGATGTGTTCCTCCGGCTGCTGCGCGCCCGGGCACACCAGCCGCGCGGCACCGCCGATCAGCCAGCGCCGGTTCATCTGCTCCGTCACCTCCGGATGAAACTGGATTGCCAGGGCGTTGCCGTTCATGGCGAAGGCCTGCTCCGGAAAGCAGTCGCCGGTGGCGAGCAGGGTGCCGCTTTCAGGTGTCGTGAAACCCTCGCGATGCCACTGGAATATCCGCATCTCGTCCGGGAAGAACGCCTTGCCCGGCTCGGTCGCGCGCACCGGATAATATCCGATCTCCACCCGCCCTTCAGGGTGCTCGGCGACCGTGCCGCCCGCCGCGCGGGCCAGCAATTGCGCGCCAAGGCAGATGCCGAGAAACGGCGTGCCGCTCTCCACCACATCCGGGATCCAGGCGATCTCGTTGCGGATATAGTCCTCATGCACGTCATTGGCGCTCATCGGTCCGCCGAAGACGGTCACACCGGCGTAACGGTCGAAATCGGTCGGCAGTGGCTCGCCACAGGCGTGACGGCAGATATCGACGCGATAGCCCATGGTGCGCAGGCGCAGGCCAACCCGACCGGGGTCGGAATGGCGCTGGTGCACGACCAGCAGGACCGTGTCAGGCGACGATGCGGGCGGCAGATCCGGATCAGGCATCCGCAATGTTCGCGCGTGCAGCAATCAAGCGCAAGATGCTTCGGTGCTGTTGCAATTCAATGGTGGTCCCCGGCCTGCCCTCTCCCCCTCCCGACCACCGACGCGAGTATCCTGATGGGTGGTCGGGAGGGGGAGAGGGCAGGCCGGGGTCGGCAAACGACTCAGACAATGTCTGCCCAGCGCAGGTTCACCCTACCCCATCGTGATGACGATCTTGCCGTTGCGGCCTTCCTTCGCGGCGTGGCGCAGGGCGTCTGCGACATTGCTGAGGTCATAGGTCGCCTCTACCGGTACGAACAGGTCGCCGCTTGCGACCTTCTCCGACAGGAAGCGGTAGGTTTCGCCGATCTCCTGCGGTGTTGCCTCCGCGAACCAGGGTGCCAGCCAGAAACCGCGCACGGTGATGTCGCGGAACACGGTTTCCCGCGCGTCGATCATCAGCGGCTCACCCGACAGCAGCCCGTAATTGACCACCGTGCCCTTGTCGGCGGTGGCTTGGGCCAGCCGCTGCACCGCACTGCCGCCAATGGCATCGATGGCCAGTTTCGGCAGGTTGCCGCCGGTTGCTTCTGACACGCGCTCGGCCAGGTCGGGGCCATCGACCAGTACCACATCGGCGCCAAGGTCGGTCAGCTCCGCCACCAGCTCGGGGCGGCGCACGACATTGACCGATTTCCAGCCGGACGCCTGCGCCAGCCGGATCAGATGGCGGCCCACGGCGGAATTCGCCGCGTTCTGGATCACGTGGTCACCCGCTTCCAGCGTCACGTATTTCGTCAGCATCAGCCAGGCAGTGGCCGGATTGGCGCGCAGCATGGCGAGTTGCAGCAGGTCAGCCTCCGCCGGCAGGGCGACCAGCCCGCGGGCCGGTCCCTGCACCTGTTCGCGCCAGAGCCCGCGCGCCGGTGGTGTCACCAGATCGCCGACCTTCACGTTGTCGACGCCTTCGCCGACGGCGGTGACGCGCCCGACACCCTCGGCCCCCTGTGTCATGGGCAAGGGCGGCAGTTCCGCACCATAGCGGCCTTCCATGTTCAGCAGATCCGCCGGATTGATCGGGCTGGCCAGCACCTGGACATTGACCTGGCCTGGTCCCGGTGCCCCCGGCGCATCGGCCTCCACAAGCTCGACAACCTCATGCGGCACGCCAAAGCGTGAGAACTGCATGACCTTCATGATGAAAACCCTCCCCGAAATGATTCCGGAAACAATAACCGCACGGGCGAGGATTGCGACAGGTGGATGGTCATCGTGCAGCATAGGTACTTGTCTGGGGGCTTTCCTTGCGTCAGTTTGCGGGCAACAGCCCCCTTGCAGATGGGGCAACCGGCCGTCGGGGATGGTCGGCGGATCGCCAGAAAACCCAGCGAACCCGGGAGGAAATGATGCCGGATACCGCACCAATCGTGAAATCAGTCCGCAAGAAGGTCTCAGAAGAGGAATGGGCGGTCCGCGTTGACCTGGCCGCATTCTATCGGCTGGTCGCCCTGTATGGCTGGGATGACCTGACCGCCACGCATCTGTCCGCCCGTGTGCCGGGTGAGGATGCCTTCCTGCTGAACCCGCATGGCCTGTTCTTCGACGAGATCACGGCCTCCAGCCTGATCAAGCTGGACTATGACGGCAATGTGCTGATGCAGGGTGACTATCCGGTCAACCAGGCCGGCTTCACGATCCATTCAGCTGTCCTGTCAGGCCGCCCGGACGTGTTCTCCGTGGCCCATACCCATACCCGCGCCGGCATGGCTGTCTCGGCGCAGAAGGACGGGTTGCTGCCGCTGAACCAGACCGCACTGCGGTTCTACAAGCGACTGTCGTACCACCCCTATGAGGGCGTGGCGCTGGATCATTCGGAGCGTGATCGGCTGATCGGTCACCTGGGCACCAACAAGGCCATGATCCTGCGTAACCACGGCCTGCTGTCGGTCGGCGAGACGGTGCCGGAAGCGTTCAACGTGCTGGCCTATCTGGAGAAATCCTGCCAGTCACAGCTTGATGCCCTGTCGGGCGGTGTCGAACTGGAACTGCCGAGCGAGGAAGTCTGCGAGCATACCGCGCAGCAGTTCGAGAAGTTCGCGCCCATCGGTCATCGCGACTGGCCGGGCCTGCTGCGCAAGCTCGACCGTATCGACCCGAGCTTCCGCGACTGACGTCGTCAGGCGGGATCGTCTGCTGACCCGGGTCAGTGAACGACTTGGACTGCAAGCAGAACCATCACGGCTGCGGCGCAATCCGCAGCCGTGGTTGATTCAGGGGGCCTGTGAAGGAAAGCAGGGTGCTCCGGGCACTCTCGCCGGGAGACTGCAACAGGGCCTCCAGATCCAGTGTCCAGTCCGCAACATCGGCGTTGCCGCGCCAGATGCTGCGGGCCGCGCCCGCACCGATGCTGACCGGTTCGGCGGGCGAGATGATGCCTTCCCTGATGGCCAGGTTCGCCTGGAACCCGGAGAATACGGTCTGCCCGCCACGCAGCGCGGCCTCGGCCGCGTCATCACTGGTGACCTGCAGCCACGCCGGAACATCAATGCCCTGAACTGCTGCCGACGGCATGGCGAGCCGCATCTCCCCCTCCGCCGCGCGGGCCATGTCGAAGGGGGCCACACCGCGTGCGCGCAGGCTGAGGTCCAGATCACCGCGTCCGGTGATGACGCCGGTCGCGGTTGCCAGCGTCGTCAGGGCACCGATGTCGCTGTCCCGCCAAGCCAGATCCAGGTCCAGTTCCGGGCGGGCGCCACCCGTCAGCCGCAAGCTGCCCTTCACCTCTCCATCCGCCATGCGGGCACCGAGACCGGAGATCGAGAGTGATCCGGCCTCCAGACTGGCCGATCCGGCGAGATCGTGCAGTGTCAGGCCACGGACCTCCAGCCTCTCCAGGCGCAGGTCCAGCGCGCCCTGCATCCGCGTCATCCAGAGCAGGTCCAGCGGAGCCCGCGACCATCGCTGTGCCGTGTCGGATTGCAGCGCGGCAAGCGCAGCGCCGCTGTCCGCTGCCGGCAACAGCGGGTCAAGTGCGACATTGCCCGCCGTCAGTGCGCCCGTCAGACGCCTGGCCCGATTGTCCCAGCGCAGTCCGCCCGTCAGGCTGAGCGGTGCGGATGTCAGTTCCATTCCGCTGATCTCCAGTGCGCCCGGTTCGATCAGCAGCGTGCCCAGCAGTTCCACCGGGCCGGTACTGGCGACCATCGGCGACAGGTCGGGCAACAGTGCCACAGCCAGCGCCGAAAGGTTCTGGTGCCGCAGCGCCACACCGCCGCGGAAACGGCGCTGCTCCGCCGGGCCGCTGATGTTGCCATCCAGTTCCATCCGGCCTGACAGGGCATCGACATGGCCCAGCAGGCGATAGTCTGCGGCTGTGCCGTCGAGGCGCAGGTTGGCGACCATGGTGTCGTCCAGGTGGCCGGGCCAGCGCAGTCTCGGGAACAACAGGTCCAGACCCGAAAGCAGTCTCGCGCGGTCCACCGCAATGGTCAGGTCGAAGCGCGGATCAGTCAGCCAGTTGCCGGCACGACCCTCCACCACCAGCCGGGCAGCCGCCAGTTCGATCCGGCTGGTGAGCTGGACGGCTTCGAAGGAGCCTTCCAGGCCGAACCCGGCATCGAATGACCCGAAGCGCGCGGCAACGCTGTCCAGCGGCAGTCCGAAGGCCAGCAGCACCGCGCGCAGGTCGTCGCCGCTGCCGGTACCGCTGAGGGCGAAGCGGGGGTCTTCCGGATTGTCCAGTGATCCGTCCAGCGTCAGTCGCGCCCCGCCCGGCAGGTAGAGTTGCAGGCCGTTCAGGGAAAGCTGACCGCCGATCAGGCTCGCGTCCAGGGTCAGGTCGCTGTAGGTGCGCCCGTTCAGCCAGAGCTGATCCACCGCCAGCCTGCTGTTGGTATCCAGGTCCCCCAGGAAGCCGACATCGGGCGGGCCGTTGTTGCCGGTGATGCGGCGCAGATGCCCCGTCAATCCCAATGCCTGCAGGTAGGCATCCGCGTTCAGCTGGTCGATGCGCAGGTCGAGGCTGAAGGAAGGACGTTCGCGCACGGCCACGGCGAAACCGCCGCTGACCCGTG
This sequence comes from Minwuia sp., assembly GCA_029213165.1. Lineage (GTDB taxonomy): Bacteria > Pseudomonadota > Alphaproteobacteria > Minwuiales > Minwuiaceae > Minwuia. Next base: position 18,887 of record JARGNO010000027.1, on the reverse strand, counting down.
ACCGGTCCAGCCGCATGTCCAGCCCATAGGCCTGTATCACGTCGTCGGTGGCGCTGATGGTCGCGGTGATGCTGGCGTTGCGCAGCCGGTCCGCGGCCTGATCCGTGACCGGCAGTCCGGTCCAGTCGAGCAACGCGCGCAGATTGTCGGTCGCGGCCTCCAGCGTGCCGTCAAGGCGCGGATGCCCGGTCGGGGTGCGCAGCTTGCCCGTGAAGGCCAGGTCGGAGCCGCCCGGCAGCAGGGCACTGAGCCGCCCGATTGCCAGTTCCCCCCGTGACAGGCCCGCGTCAAAGGCGAACTGGCGCAACTGGCTGCCACCCAGCGCCACCACGCCGACATCCAGGCGCAGTGCCGCCGTGACTCCGGTCGGCAGGGCCGGACCGGGGCCGCCGTCGCCGGACAGCAGCGGCGCGGCGCGGCGCAGCAGATCGTCACCGTTCAACTGCTCGAAACCGATGCTGACATCCAGCACCGGTGCGTCCGAGCCCCCCTGTCCGCCGGGCAGGGAGGCCGTGACCCGGCCCCGTCCCTCGATACCCGCGAAATCGAAGATCATCTTTTCCAGGACCAAGGCATCGTCCGCGACGGTCATGTCGCCATTGACGGTGCCGGGTACCGGATCGGGTATCCGGTCATCGGTCAGGTCGATACCGAGCAGGCGCAGGCTGGCAAGCAGGTCGGGCGACTCCGCAGTCAGGGAGCCACGCATCCGGCCCGGTCCATCCGGCGATGCCTTGCCCCGGAATGTTGCTGTGCCGCCGGTTTCATCGTTCAGGACGACCGACAGGCGGGTCCCGGCCTCCGGTGCGGTCGCATTGATTTCCACAGCCAGCGGCAACCCTGTCATGCGGCCTGTCATGCGCAAGGTCGGCGGCCTGCCGTCCCGCGCGGCATCCAGGGTTCCGGTCATCTCCGCCAGGGTGAGGTCAAGGCCGTTCCTGGCGTTCCGCATGCTGATCAGGCCGCCAACGAAGTCCAGGTGCCGGATCGGAGCATCGGCGTCAGCATCGCCGAAGCCCCCGCCACCGGCCCCGCCACCGCCCCCCGGCTGACCCAGCATCCCAGCCAGATGCCCGATCCCCGCATGATTGCGCCTGCCGTTCGCCAGTGTCACCAGATTGAGCTGCGGGCTGATCAGGGTGACCCGGTTTGCCACCACATCACCCAGCAGCAGGCTGGCGATCGACAGGCGGATATCCACCGCGCGGGCCAGCAGGACCGGCGGCAGGTCCTGTTCCGCCGACTGCACCGCCACAGCCTCCGCCCGCAGCCGGGGCGTGGGCAGCAGGCGGAATCCGATGGGGCCGTCCAGCGTCACCGGCTGCCCCAGCAGGGCGCGGGCCTGGCGGGCAATCGTGTCGCGATGGCTTTCCGCATCGATCAGGAAGGGCGCGGCGAACAGGCCGGCGACGACCAGCACGGCAAGTCCGACAAATGCGGCAATCAGAACTCTCATGACCGGTGTCTCATGACCGGTGCCTCATGCCTGTTTCGCCCTGTGGCCGACCATCGGGTCGTTTCCATACGCCATTCAGCCTGTCCGTTCCTGGTTGTCTCGGCACCGGAGACTTAGCGTCCCTGCAGCGCCATTGATGGTGATGATCGACACCATGCCGGTTGCAGACCTTGCGTCAACGGGACTTTCAGCTAAGCTTTTTGCCGAATGACAGGGGGTTGGCATTCAGGATGCGCGGAACGTGTGTTTCATCGCGTTGATGCCCGGGCTGCGGGACTGGTCCGGTGCCGGGTGGATTTGCGTTGAACCCAGGCCACGACGGTCACAGGGGGTGGAGCCATGGCAGACCTGATCAACCTCCGTCGCGAGAGAAAGAACCGTGACCGCAAGGCCAAGGCTGAACGGGCCGCGGAAAACAGGATACTTTTCGGACGGACCGATGCCGAGCGGCGGCGTCATGAAACCGAAAGCAACAGGCGTCGGCTCTTGCTGGATGGCAAGCGGCTGGCGGAAGGGGAAACGGAACAGGGCGAGGGTTGACCGGCCCAGTTCCGGGTCTTGGGGTTTCGCGGTACGGGATGCCGCATTGGAGGGTTGAACAATGAAAGCTTCGGATCTTTTTGTACGTTGTCTGGAGGAAGAGGGTGTCGAGCGCATCTTCGGCGTGCCGGGTGAGGAAAACGCGGACACCATGATCTCGCTGCTCGACAGCAAGATCGATTTCATCCTGTGCCGGCATGAGCAGGCCGCAGCCTTCATGGCGGACGTCTACGGCCGTCTGACCGGCAAGTCGGGCGTCTGCCTCGCCACGCTGGGCCCGGGCGCGACCAACCTGGTCACCGGTATCGCCGATGCCAACATGGACCGCGCGCCGCTGGTCGGCATCATCGGTCAGGCCGGTACCTATCGCCTGCACAAGGAAAGCCATCAGAACATGGACTCCATCGCCATGTTCCGTCCGATCACCAAGTGGGCGCAGACCGTGTCCAATGCCGGTGCCATCCCCGAAATCGTCCGCAAGGCGTTCAAGGTCGCGGAGCAGGAGAAGCCGGGCGCGGTGCTAATCGAACTGCCGGAGGATCTGGCCAAGAACGACGTGCCGGATGCGGTCGCCAAGCCGATGAAGCCGGTGCGGACCCGTCGCCCCGGTGCCGATCACAAGGCGATCAAGGAAGCCGTGGACGTCATCCTGGCGGCGAAGAACCCGATGATCCTGGCCGGTAACGGCGCCATCCGGAAGCGCGCCGCGGCGCAGCTTGCCATCATGGCGGAGAAGCTGGGTATCGGTGTCATCAATACCTTCATGGGCAAGGGCGCGGTGCCGCGGTCGTCGGAATACTGCCTGTTCACCATGGGCCTGCAGGGCAAGGATCACTCCAACGTCGCCATCGACGCCTGCGACACGATCATCTCCGTCGGCTACGACCTGGTCGAATACAGCCCCAGCCACTGGAACAAGACCAAGGGCAAGAAGATCGTTCATATCGACTTCTGGCCGGCCGAGGTCGATACCGACTATGACGCCACCGTCGACGTGCAGGGCGATATCGCCGACGCGCTCTGGCAGGTGAACAAGGAACTGGATGATCGCGGGATCACCAAGCCGCCGTTCGACATCGCCAAGGTCCAGCCGCTGCGCCAGCGCATCCTGGACGATTTCGCGATGGAGAAGGACTCCGATGCCTTCCCGATGAAGCCGCAGAAGGTTCTCTGGGACGTGCGCGAGGTCATGGGTGAGGAAGACATCCTGCTGTCGGACGTGGGTGCCCACAAGATGTGGATCAGCCGCTACTACCAGTGCGATACGCCGAACACCTGCCTGATCTCCAACGGCTTCTGCACCATGGGCTTTGCCATGCCGGGCTCCATCGGCGCCAAGTTCGCCAAACCGAACAGCCGTGTGCTGGCGATCAACGGCGATGCGGGCTTCATGATGAACGTGCAGGACATCGAAACCGCGGCGCGGCTGAAGCTGAACGTGGTCTGGATGGTCTGGTGCGACAGCGAATACGGCCTGATCAAGTGGAAGCAGCAGAACCAGTTCGGCGGCAAGCATTCGGAGCTGAAGTTCACCAATCCGGACTTCGCCAAGATGGCCGAGAGCTTCGGCATCTGGGGCCGCAACCTGAAGTCGGCTGCGGAACTGAAGCCGGCCCTGGAAGAAGCCTTCCAGCAGGACGGCCCGGCCCTGATCGCGCTGCCGATCGACTACGCCGAGAACGTGAAGATGACCAAGCGTCTGGGCGAGATCGACGCCGTCATCTGATCCGATACGTGTCGGGGCGGTGTCACGGGCATCGCCTCTTGGCACCACAACAACGAAAAGCCGGTCGCGACACCTGTCGCGGCCGGTTTTTTCGCATGTGCCCCTTCGCCCTGTTCGCTTGACCTTTCACGGCTCCACTCTAAAAGAGCGCAGGTAACTCTGAACCGCTCTTTGACTGAAGGAGAGAGCCGATGACCACCCAGGCCCAGGCCGCGATCAACGTCACCTTGCCGGATGGCAATGCATTGACGTTCGAGCGGACGCCGACTGGCCTGGACGTGGCGGCGGCCATCGGACCGGGCCTGGCCAAGGCTGCCCTGGCCGTGAAGATCGACGGCGAACTGCGCGACCTGAAGCGTCCCATCGAACAGGATGCGCGGATCGAGATCATCACCGCCAAGTCGGCGGACGATATTGTCCTGCCGCTGCTGCGCCATGATGCGGCGCATGTGCTGGCGCAGGCGGCGCAGGAACTGTTTCCCGATACCCAGGTCACCATCGGCCCGGCCATCGAGAACGGGTTCTACTATGACTTTGCCCGCGACGAGCCCTTCACGCCCGAAGATGTCGCGGCGATGGAGAAGCGGATGCACGAGATCGTGGACCGTGACCTGCCCATCGAGCGTTCCGTCTGGGACCGTGATGACGCGATCAGGCATTTCCGCGAACAGGGCGAGCTCTACAAGGCGGAGCTGATCGAGGACCTGCCGGTCGAGGATCCGATCTCGGTCTATTCCCAGGGTGACTGGATGGACCTCTGCCTCGGCCCGCATCTGGCCTCCACCGCGCGGCTGGGTCATGCCTTCAAGCTGACCAAGCTGGCCGGGGCCTACTGGCGCGGCGATTCCCGCAACCCGATGCTGCAGCGGGTCTATGGCACCTGCTGGCGGACGGAGAAGGAACTGAAGGCCTATCTGACCATGCTGGAGGAGGCGGAGAAACGCGATCACCGCCGCCTGGGCCGGGAGATGTCGCTGTTCCACATGCAGGAGGAAGCGCCGGGCATGGCGTTCTGGCATCCGAAGGGCTGGACCTTCTATCTGGCGCTGGAACGCTACATGCGCCAGCGGCTGGATGCCGCCGGATATCGCGAAGTGAAGACGCCGCAACTGGTGGACCGCAAGCTCTGGGAGGCTTCGGGCCACTGGGAGAAGTTCCGCGAGCACATGTTCACCTCCGACGCCGATGAGCGGAACTATGCGCTGAAGCCCATGAACTGTCCGGGCCACGTGCAGATCTTCCGCCAGGGGCTGAAGAGCTATCGCGACCTGCCAATGCGCATGGCGGAATTCGGCTGCTGCCACCGCTATGAGCCGTCCGGCGCGCTGCACGGGCTGATGCGGGTGCGCAACTTCACCCAGGATGACGCCCATATCTTCTGCGCCGAGGACCAGATCAACAGCGAGAGCGCGATCTTCTGCGACCTGCTGACCACGATCTACCGCGATTTCGGCTTCGAGGACGTGCGGGTGAAGTTCTCTGACCGGCCGCCGGTGCGCGCCGGGTCCGACGAGACCTGGGACAAGGCGGAGGCGGCGCTGCGCGAAGCCATCGAGGAAGTGGGCCTGCCCTACGAGATGAACCCCGGCGAAGGCGCCTTCTACGGCCCGAAGCTGGAGTTCGTGCTGCGTGACGCCATTGGCCGTGACTGGCAGTGCGGCACGCTGCAGGTGGATTTCGTGCTGCCGGAACGGCTGGACGCCAGCTACATCGGGGAGGATGGCGACCGCCACCGCCCGGTCATGCTGCATCGTGCCATCCTGGGCTCGTTCGAGCGCTTTGCCGGTATCCTGATCGAGAATTTCGCCGGCAGGTTCCCGCTCTGGCTTTCCCCGGTGCAGGCCATGGTTGCCACCATCACGCAGGATGCGGATGCCTATGCGGCGGACGTCGTGGCGGCGGCGAAGCAGGCGGGGCTGAGGGTCGAGAGCGACCTTCGCAACGAGAAGATCAACTACAAGGTCCGGGAGCACAGTCTTGCCAAGGTGCCGGTCATGCTGGTGGTCGGCAAGAACGAGGCGGAACAGGGCACCGTTTCCGTCCGCCGACTTGGCGACAAGCGGCAACAAGTTCTTGCCCTTGAAGACGCGCTTGCTATCCTTAAGGCGGAGGCGGTAATGCCCGGCAGTACGGTATAACTGCCGCGTTGCCTCGGGACGTGTGATTTTCGGCCCGACGCCACCTCCAGACCTGTAACCTGTTGATCACTGACTGAAAGGGGAAACCCATAGCCCGTCCGCCAATGAATGCCGCGCCCGTCCGGGACGGACCGCGCGCCAACGAACGTATCGAAGTGCGGGAAATCCGCCTGATCGATCACGAGGGGAACAATCACGGGGTCGTCGCGACGGTCGACGCGCTGAAGGCTGCGCGCACCATCGGACTGGACCTTGTCGAGGTCTCCCCGAACATGCGCCCGCCGGTCTGCAAGCTGATGGACCTCGGCAAGTTCAAGTACGAAGCGCAGAAGAAAGCCAACGCCGCCCGCAAGAAGCAGAAGACGCAGGAGGTGAAGGAAATCAAGATGCGCCCGAACATCGATGACCACGACTACGAGACCAAGATGAAGAAGGTCGTGGAATTCATTGATGAAGGCGACAAGGTCAAGGTGACCATGCGGTTCCGTGGCCGCGAGATGGCGCACCAGAATCTCGGCCTGGACGTGATGATCCGCGTGCAGGAAGAGATGAAGGAAACCGCCAAGGTCGAACAGCACCCGAAGACCGAAGGCCGCCAGATGGTCATGGTGATCGCACCCCGCTGATCCCGACCAGCGCTGACGGAGTCGTTCCTTCTGGATTGTAATCCTCCGATGGACCAGTCCAACGGGCACGCGGGTATTTTCCGCGTGCCCGTTTCGTTTGGGCTCCGGTTCTCGAAATCCGCTCAGTTCGTCAGCCAGCCGGAGCGGGCGGCGATGGCGATGGCTTCGGTGCGGTCGCAGAGGGTCCCGGCCTATCCGACGAAGGTGGCGCGTGCCAGCTTCTGCACCTCGATCAGCAGCCAGAGCAGATCTTCCCATACGTCACCGACCTCCGACCGGATCCACCAGATGCCCACCGCCAGCGCTACCGTCGCTCCAATGGCAATTACCCAGCGCATGCTGAGCAGAATTGCGATCTCCATGTCATACCCGGTATCAGGGCCGTAGCTGATCAGCCGTGCAATCCGCCGCTGCAGGGGTGGCGCATTGGCAGTCAGGACACTGAACAGGATCATCGCCATGTGGACCAGGGTCGGGATCAGGGTTGAGAATAGTGCGAAGTAAATCCACAGATGCCGCGCTGCGTCTGGCTCGGCACGAATGTCATGCAGCGTCGCCGCCACCGGCGCAATCGGCTCGCTCATGCCACCCGCAAAGCCTACGGCATTCAGCCCTTCCAGAGCGACCACTATGCTGATGGCGAGACCCAACAGCAGCAGGACCGCCCCCCCGATGTCCGCCAGCCAGCAGATCATCCGTTCCGGCAGCCGCCGTCGCTGAAGCCCCAGCCGCAGCAGGTAACGGGTCAGCCCGACTGACAACCAGTCGAACGGTGCATTGATTAGCGGCAGAAGCGTCAGGGCCAGGAGAAGTGCAAAACCGGATGCGGACAATTCCGGAGCCGCCGCCAGCCTCACGAGAAGATAGGCCGCGACGCAATACAGGATCGACAAGGTGGCAAGGGTCGACCACAGCCTGTTGAGCGCCATTGACCAAGAGACAGCTGAAGCGCCAGCGACAGCGAAGACGAATGCGCCAGTGACGCCGAAAGCGACACCGAAAGCCACACCGAGAACAAGAGCGAGAGTGCCAGCGACAGCTCCAGCGACAGCGACACCGAAAGCATAAGCGAGAGCGCCAGTGAAAGCGCCAGCGACGGCGAAAGCGACACCGAAAGCAACACCGAGAGCGAGAGCCAGAGCGCCAGAGCCCGCGACAGCGAAAACGAAAGCGACTGCGAAGGCGACAGCGAAAGCGACAGCGAAAGCGCCAGCGCCAGGGAAAGTGACAGTGGCAGCGCCAGGGAAAGCGACCGTGGCAGTGACAGCGACAGCGAAAGCGAAAGCGACGGCGAATGCGACTGGGAATTTCGAATCGAAGAATGAATTGGTCAAGAACGAGCCGCCCAGGATGATCGCAGTCCCAGAAAGAATGAAAATCAAGCGCTTATTACCTTTGAAACGGAACCCTGCAATCAGCGAACCGACTCCCAATGCGAGCACCGCCCCGACATGGAAACGGTAGAGGCGGTCTACGTTGTCTTCGAGACTGATCGTCAGACCGAAACTCCCGGCCTGGCCCGCGATGAGCCAGGACAGCAGTGCTGACAGAACCGGGTAGGCCAGTGCCAGCAGCAGGCAGCGGTAATAGCTCGCGGCGCTCCAGGCCGGGGCCTGCCAGTACTTGCCCCTTACCTCGACCGGTCGTCGGTAGTCTGGGGCACGGCGGAACAGCCAGCGTGCGAACCGGCCCCGACGGGTGTCCGGGTCGATGTCATCTTCCGGGACGAACGGCTTGCCCTCGAAGAATTGGTCGACCCTCCCTAGCAGCCAGCGCAGGCTCCAGGCATAGACCATTGCCGTGGTGCTGCCCTTGCGCAGGCTGGCACGCAGCCGTAGGAATGCTTTTCCCTCACGGTGCTTCAGCATGTCCCCGTAGTGGAGTATCAGGCCGCCGATGATCGTGGCGAGCAGCCCCAGAAACCCGATGATCTCGCCAATTCCCAACGTCATGCGTGTGTCCAGCCCCCGCTCGGCCTCCTGCACGTTGCGTCAAGCAGAGCATGCCTCGGAACCGGCGATAAGCAACTGTCATCAATGTGGGCCGACCACCTGTACGCCTTGAGGCGGGAGCGACCCGACTCTTCGGGTTCGTCACGCTTTTCCCGGGTCGTGGGTGATCACGCCCCGCTCAGTTGGTCAGCCAGCCGGAGCGGGCGGCGATGGCGATGGCTTCGGTGCGGTTGGCGGCGTTGAGTTTCTTCATGACATTGGCGACATGGAACTTCACCGTGCGCTCGCTGATACCCAGAATATCGCCGATCTCCGCATTGCTGCGGCCCTTCGACATCCACAACATGCATTCCTGTTCGCGGCGGGAGAAGACCATGTCCGCCAGTTCGTTCTCCCCGCCCAGTACCAGATAGTCGGCAATGCTGACGGTGAAGCGCAGTGCCAGCCGGTGGATCTCATTGGTGGTCGCCGCGATGGTTTCGTCTGCGCCTGCGGGATCGCCGAGCATGAACAGGTAGAGCGCCTGGGTCCGCAGCGGCGTGTTCATCGGGATGAACAGGTCGTACTTGATGCCGAACCGCTTCTCCAACGCCCAGATCCAGCGCTGCCGCCGGGTCAGCACCATCTGCGACCGCTCGGCCAGGGTGGTGAAGGGGGCGTGGCGCTCCGACACCAGTTGCAGCATCGGGTCGAAGCGGAACATCCGGCGGCTGTAGTAGATCGCCTCGAACGCCTTCAGGAACGCCGGGCCGCGGGACAGCACGAAGGCTTCGCCCGCCGCGACCTCGTCCAGTGGCATCCGCCGGTGGGTGTAATAGACGAAGCCCGCATAGCCCATGGCCCGCACCCGATATTCCAGCGCGTCGCCGAGGTCATCGAGCGAGATCGCATCCGCCATCTGCCGCTCGAATTCCAGGTCCGGTCCCTGTTCTGTCATCCGGTTCCCTCCATCGACACCATCCTGATGCAGCCGGAGGCGGAACTGTACCTGTCCGAACGGTCAGGTGTCAGGTTTCTGGAAGCGGTCTGGCGGCGTCTGTGGGGTGGGAGAGGCATGTTCTCCCTCTCCACCTTCCCCTCACAATGCTCTCGGGCTTGACCCGAGAGCCCATTCTCCCACGTCTGCGCGGCACTCCTTGGTACCCGGGTCGAGCCCGGGCACGGCGTCGGTGGGGTGGAAGCACATGTGCGTTGCGTTCCAACCCCCGCGATGCTTTCAGGCCTGACCCGAGAGCCCGGTCTCCCACGTTTGCGCGGCACTGCTGGGTACCCGGGTCAAGCCCGGGCACGGCGTGGTGGTGGGGGATGGTCTGGTGCTCCTTCTCCGCCCTCTCCACGATGCTCTCGGGCTTGACCCGAGAGCCCATTCTCCCACGTCTGCGCAGCACTCCCGGGCACGGCGTCGGTGGGGGCGGAGGTGAAACTGCGGGAACGACAGACGGCGCGCCCGATTCAATCAGGCGCGCCGTCCAGGTCTTTTCCGCCAACAGGCACGGGGCGCCTGCTGTCATCGTGTCAGAGCTTGCGCTCCACCATCATCTTCTTCAGCTCAGCGATGGCCCGGCCGGGGTTCAGGCCCTTCGGACAGGTCTTGGCGCAGTTCATGATGGTGTGGCAGCGATAGAGCTTGAACGGGTCTTCCAGCTTGTCGAGCCGGTCGCCGGTTGCCTCGTCACGGCTGTCGATGACCCAGCGGTAGGCCTGCAGCAGCACGGCGGGACCGAGGTAGCGGTCGCCGTTCCACCAGTAGCTGGGGCAGGACGTGGCGCAGCAGGCGCACAGGATGCACTCGTACAGGCCGTCGATCTTCACGCGGTCATCGCGATCCTGCAGCCGCTCCCGATCCGGCGGGGCCGGCGTCTTGGTCTGCATCCAGGGTTCGATGGAGGCATACTGGGCGTAGAAGTGGGTCAGGTCACCGACCAGATCCTTGATCACCTCCAGATGCGGCAGGGGATAGATCTTCACATCCCCCTTCACTTCCTGAATGCCCTTGGTGCAGGCCAGGGTATTGGTGCCGTCGATGTTCATGGCGCAGGAGCCGCAGATGCCTTCGCGGCAGGACCGCCGGAAGGTCAGGGTCGGATCGACCTCGTCCTTGATGCGGATCAGTGCGTCCAGGATCATCGGGCCGCAGTCGTCGAGATCGACCTCGTAGGTGTCGACCCGCGGGTTCTCGCCCGAGTCCGGATCGTAGCGGTAGATCTTGAACTTCTTGGTATTGCTGCCATCCCCGACCTTCGGCCAGGTCTTGCCGTTGGACTTGATCCGGGAATTAGCCGGTAGATTGAATTCGACCATGTCGTGTCCCCCAATCCGGGGCCGGAGATACTATCCGGCCCGGGAATTCTGGTGCTCGATCAGTAAACGCGCGCCTTCGGCTTCACATATTCCATCTCGTTGGAGAGGGTGTAGGTGTGCACCGGGCGGTAGTCGATGGTGACCTTGCCGTCCTCATCGAACCAGCTCAGCGTATGCTTCATCCAGTTCTCGTCGTCGCGGTCGGAGAAGTCCTCATGCGCGTGGGCGCCGCGGCTTTCCTTGCGGTTCTCGGCGGAATGCATGGTGACGACCGCCTGACGGATCAGGTTGTCGAGTTCCAGCGCCTCCACCAGGTCCGAGTTCCAGACCAGGCTGCGGTCCTGAACACCGATCGACGGCATCTGCGTATAGACCTCGTCGATCAGCCCCTTGCCCTCCGCCAGCACCTCGGAGGTGCGGAAGACGGCGCAGTTGTTCTGCATCACGCGCTGCATGTTGTTGCGGATGCGGGACGTCGGCATGTCGCCCTTGGCGTTGCGCATCTTGTCGAAGCGGTCCAGCGCCTTGTTGAGCGATTCCTTGTTGGTGTCCTTGTGCTGGGCACCGGGTTCCAGGATCTCCGAACACCGCTTGGCACAGGCCCGCCCGAAGACGACCAGGTCGATCAGGGAGTTGGAGCCGAGACGGTTGGCACCATGGACGGAGACGCAGGCGGCCTCCCCCGCGGCCATCAGGCCCGGCACGATCGCGTCGGGGTCGCCGTCCCTCAGCGTCAGCACCTCGCCCTTGTAGTTCGTCTGGATGCCGCCCATGTTGTAGTGCACGGTCGGCAGCACCGGGATCGGTTCCTTGTTCACATCGACACCGGCGAAGATATGCGCCGATTCCGAGATGCCCGGCAGACGCTCCGCGATGATGTCGTTGTCCAGGTGATCCAGGTGCAGGAAGATGTGGTCGGCATCCTTGCCGACACCGCGTCCTTCCCGGATTTCCATGGTCATGGCGCGGGAAACAACGTCCCGGCTGGCCAGGTCCTTGGCGGAGGGGGCATAGCGCTCCATGAAGCGTTCACCCTCCGAATTGACCAGATAACCACCCTCGCCACGCACGCCTTCGGTGATCAGGCAGCCCGCGCCGTAGATGCCGGTGGGATGGAACTGCACGAACTCCAGATCCTGCAGCGGCAGGCCCGCGCGCAGCACCATGCCGCCACCGTCGCCGGTGCAGGTATGGGCCGAGGTGCAGGAGAAGTAGGCGCGGCCATAGCCGCCGGTGGCCAGGATGACCATCTGCGCCCGGAACAGGTGCAGGGAGCCGTCTGACAGGTCCCAGCAGAGCACGCCGGTGCAGGCGCCTTCATCATCCATGATCAGGTCGATGGCGAAATACTCGATGAAGAAATGCGTGTCGTTCTTCAGCGACTGGCCATAGAGCGTGTGCAGCATGGCGTGACCGGTACGGTCGGCGGCGGCGCAGGTCCGCTGCGCGGCTGCCCCCTCACCGAACTCCGTGGTCATGCCGCCGAAGGCGCGCTGGTAGATGCGGCCTTCCTCGGTACGGCTGAAGGGCACGCCGAAGTGCTCCAGCTCCAGCACCGCATTGACCGCGTCGCGGACCATGTACTCGATGGCGTCCTGGTCACCCAGCCAGTCCGACCCCTTGACGGTGTCGTACATGTGCCAGCGCCAGTTGTCGGGGCCCATGTTGCCCAGCGAGGCGGAGATGCCACCCTGCGCCGCGACCGTATGCGACCGCGTCGGGAACACCTTGGTGACACAGGCCGTGTTCAGCCCTGCCTCCGCACAGCCCATGGCGGCGCGCAGCCCGGCACCGCCGGCACCGACAACCACCACATCGAACTTGTGCTCAGTAATTTCGTAAGCATCTGACATCGTGCTCAACCCCCGAAGGCAATCTTGAGGACGGCAAGCGCGCAGATCAGGGCACCGATCCAGCAGCCGAACGTATTGACGAACATGAGGAACAGCTTCGGCGCGTGGCCGTGCACGTAATCCTCGATCACCACCTGCATGCCCAGCTTCAGGTGCCAGAACACGGCAACGATCAGCAGCAGCAGCACACCGGCAACAACCGGGTGGCCCACGACGCCATCGGCAGTCAGGTAGTCAGCCGTGGTCAGGCGGATCGCCAGCACGACGAAGGCAAAGACCAGCGGCAACAGCGCGATCGCCGTCACCCGCTGCATCCACCAGTGTTCGGTCCCGTCCCGGGCCGAACCCAGGCCGCGGACGTTCTTCAGCGGTGTATTGAGACGTGACTTCTGCATGATCAGCCTCCCCATCCATAAGCGGCAATCCATGCAAGTACGGTCAGGACGGTTGCCCCGATCACCACCATGTAGCCACTGCGGTAGACGGACGCGATCTCGAAGCCCCAGCCGGCATCCCAGTAGAGATGGCGCAGGCCGTTGCAGAGGTGGAAGAACAGGGCCCAGGTGAAGCCCAGCATGACCAGTCGGCCGATGATGCTGCCCGCGATCCCCATGACATAATCGTAGTATTCCGGCCCGCTCGCCAATGCGACCAGCCACCAGAGCATCAGGACAAGACCACCTGCCAGCGCAACACCCGTACCGCGATGCAGGATCGACAGCATGGATGTGAGCTGGGGACGATAGACCTGTAGATGCGGTGACAACGGGCGATTCGTGTTCGCCATGTCTGACCCCCTGCTTGCCTGCCACGGGCCCCGGACGACAGGCGTCCAACGGAGACCACGTGGAAAAACGATGGCCCGCCGCCCGACCCTGGGCGTTCCGTGCCATCCCCCAATCCTCAGCGTGACCGGTGGGAACAGATGATGTGTTTCCGGCCCCCCGACCGCGCAGGTCATCAGTGTGCGGTTGCGCGGCAGTCCTGTCAAACGAAGCTTCGCTTGACCAAGTACTTGTTGATGGTCGTCAATCTTGCTGACGGTGTCGAAGCGACAGCCGCGCGGCCGCTTCCGGTTGCCGGTGCGACGCTTTCGGGTTTATATGCGATCCACACGCGCATTTCGTGAATTGGACATTTGCCCATGACGGTCCCGAATGGTGCCTCGCCGCTGGCCGGTCGCCGCGTCCTGCTGATCGTGGGCGGCGGCATTGCCGCCGTGAAGGCCCCGGATCTGATCCGTCGGCTGCGGGAGAGGAGGGCCGCTGTCCGCTGCGTGCTGACGGCGGCAGGCCATGAATTCACCACACCACTGGCGCTGTCGTCGCTGTCGGAGGATCGGGTCTTCACGGACCTGTTCGACCTGACCGATGAATCCGAGATGGGGCACATCCAGCTTTCGCGCCAGGCCGACATCGTGCTGGTGGCCCCGGCGACCGCCAACCTGATGGGCCGCATGGCCGCCGGGATGGCGCCCGACCTGGCCGCGACACTGCTGCTGGCCACCGACAAGCCGGTCATGCTCGCCCCGGCCATGAACGTGCGAATGTGGCTGCACCCGGCGACGCAGCGCAATCTGACAATCCTGAAGCAGGATGGCGTGCTGGTGGTTGGCCCGAATGACGGTGCCATGGCCTGCGGCGAGTTCGGCCCGGGCCGCATGGCGGAACCGCTGGAGATCGTTGCGGCGCTGGAGGCGCATTTCGGCCCGCGCCCGCTGCAGGGCTTGCGTGCGCTTGTCACCTCCGGCCCGACGCATGAACCGATCGACCCCGTCCGCTACATCGCCAACCGGTCGTCGGGCAAGCAGGGCCATGCCATCGCCGCGGCACTGGCCCGCGCGGGGGCGGAGACGGTGCTGGTCAGCGGCCCCACCAGCCAGCCCGATCCGGCAGGTGTGGAGGTCCGCCGCATCGAGACCGCGCGTCAGATGCTGGACGCCTGCGAGGCGGCCCTGCCGGCGGACATCGCTGTCTGTGCCGCCGCGGTCGCCGACTGGCGGGTCGCGACGGAGGCGGGGGAGAAGCTGAAGAAGGAGAAGGGCGGTGGCCCACCCAGCCTGGCCTTCGCGGAAAATCCCGACATTCTGGCCACGCTCTCCGGTCGGCGGGAGGCCCGTCCCGGCCTTGTCATCGGCTTCGCGGCGGAGACCGAGAAGGTGATCGAACACGCCGTCGCCAAGCGGGAACGCAAGGGCTGCGACTGGATCCTGGCCAATGACGTCAGCCCCGCCACCGGCACATTCGGTGGCGACAACAACAGCGTCACCCTGATCTCCGACGCGGCGCCGGATACCTGGCCCCCCCTCAGCAAGCAGCAGGTGGCGGACCGGCTGGTCCAGCGCATCGCAGAACACCTGGGGCGCGCATGATACAGGATGTCTCCATCGAGATCCGGCGGCTTGGCCATGGTGCCGACCTGCCCCTGCCTGCCTATGAAACCGATGGTGCGGCAGGCATGGACCTGCGCGCGGCGCTGCCTGACGGGACGCTGACCCTGGCCGCAGGGGGCGGGCGGGCGCTTGTACCGACCGGAATTGCCATTGCGCTGCCTGCGGGCTACGAGGCCCAGGTCCGGCCCCGTTCCGGCATGGCGCTGAAACATGGCGTGACTGTGCTGAACACCCCGGGCACCGTGGATGCCGATTACCGGGGCGAGGTGGGCGTCATCCTGATCAACCACGGGTCGGAGGCTTTTCTGGTCAGTCACGGCGACCGGATCGCCCAGATGGTGGTGGCGAAGGTCGCGCGCGGCAACTGGCAGGAACGTGATGCGCTGGTCGAAACGTCACGCGGTGCGGGCGGTTTCGGTTCAACAGGGGGACGATCCGCATGAAGGACGCACTGCGGCTGCCGAAGAAGACCCTCTACGCGCTGGATGCGGTGGTGGACATTGCCTACAACGCCCGTCCCGACCCGGTGCAGTCCAAGGACATCACCGACCGGCAGGGGATTCCGCCGCGTTATCTGGAGCAGGCGATGCAGCAGCTGGTGCGCGCGGGCATCCTGAAGGGGGTGCGCGGCCCGCGCGGTGGCTACACCCTGGCGCGGGAACGCCGCCGTATCAGCGTGGCGGAGATCATCCGCATCATCGCCGCCGAGGACGAGGAACAGGACCAGGGCGGATCACCGCTTGGGCAGGAAATCATCCGCCCCTTCTGGAGCGAGATTCAGGACGAGATCATGGAGCGTCTGGAGACCGTGACGCTGGAAGATCTCTGCCGCCGCGCCCAGGACGCGGGCGTTGCGCGCGCCACCCGCGCATCACGGGACTTCACGATCTGACGGTCAGCCTTATCTGATCAGATGAGCAAGCCAGCATGCAACTCCGGGGGAGCCTCACCTCCTGAGCCCCGACCAACGTTTCACCGCCCCGCGCGGCCGCATCTATGATTCCATTGTCGACACCATCGGCTCGACGCCGCTGGTCCGCCTGAACCGTGTCACCGATGGCGTTGCCGCGGGCGCGCAGGTGCTGGCCAAGCTGGAGTTCTTCAATCCGCTGTCTTCCGTCAAGGACCGGATCGGTGTCGCCATGATCGAGGCAATGGAGGCCGATGGCACCCTGAAGCCGGGCGGTCAGATCATCGAACCGACCTCCGGCAATACCGGGATCGCCCTGGCCTTCGTCGCGGCGGCAAAGGGCTATCCGCTGACGCTGGTGATGCCGGAAAGCATGTCGGTGGAGCGGCGGCGGATGCTGAAACTGCTGGGCGCCACCCTGGAACTGACCCCGCCGGAAAAGGGGATGCCCGGTGCCATCGCCAAGGCCAAGGAAATGGTGGAGGCGACGCCGGGCGCGGTGATGCCGCAGCAGTTTGCCAACCCGGCCAACCCCGCGATCCATGTCGCGACGACGGCGGAGGAGATCTGGGCCGACACGGGCGGCAAGGTGGATGTGGTGATCTCCGGCGTCGGGACCGGCGGCACGGCCACCGGCATCGGCCGGGTGCTGAAGCAGCGCAACCCGACGATGAAGCTGGTGGTGGTGGAGCCGGAGGACAGCCCGGTGCTGTCCGGCGGCAATCCCGGCCCGCACAAGATCCAGGGCATTGGTGCCGGCTTCGTGCCGGAGAATCTGGATACCGCCCTGGTGGACGAGGTTCTGACCATCGGCAATGAGACCGCCTTCGAGACCGCCCGCCGTCTGGCGCGGGAGGAAGGCATTCCCGTCGGCATCTCCTCCGGCGCCGCCGTCGCCGCGGCGCTGGAAGTGGCGCAGCGGGCCGACATGGCGGGCAAGACGATTGTCGTGATCCTGCCGTCCTTCGCCGAGCGCTATCTCTCGACCGCGCTGTTCGACGGTCTGTGAGATTGCGGAACCGGACGAAAGCAGGATGAGCGGCGCCGCAACCGACAGCGTGGATGTTGCCTACTGGCAGGTCATTACCCTGACCGATCTGCCGACGATGCAGGCGGTGGAGGCGGCATTGGGTGACCTGCCGCTCTCCACCTCCGTCTTCAGGGCGGAGGACGGGCGCTGGCGGGTGACGGCGATTGTCGACCACGAACCCGACCTTGCCCACTGGCCGGTGCCGGGGGAAAGCGAGGCCGCGCCGCTGGAAATGCGCGTCTGGGTGGCCGAG
>JARGNO010000027.1:0-1637 GCA_029213165.1 Minwuia sp. | reverse complement strand
CCGCCCTCGACATCGGACGGTTCCGGGTCCGGGGCGGCTGGGACAAACCTGCCATAACCGGTCGCATCGACCTGGTGATCGAGGCCGGGCAGGCCTTCGGTACCGGGCGGCACGAAAGCACCGAAGGCTGCATGATCCTGCTGCAGCAACTGGCGCGGCAGCGGCGCGTGCGCCGCGTGCTGGACGTGGGCACAGGTGCCGGAATTCTGGCCATCGCCGCGGCCCGGCTGACCGGTGCCCGCGGCGTCGGCACCGACATCGACGCGGTCTCGGTGACGGTTGCCATCGAGAATGCGGAACTGAATGACGCGAAGCATCTGACGCGGTTCGCCTTTGCGGATGGTACCCGCCACCGGCTGGTCCGGGATGGCGGTCCCTACGATCTGGTCTTTGCCAATATCCTCGCCCGGCCGCTGGCCAGCATGTCGCGGATGATTGCCGGGCATGTGGCCCCGGGGGGTGATCTGATCCTGGCGGGCATCCTGACCTGGCAGGTGCCCATGGTCCTGACGCGTTATTGCCCGCTGGGCCTGAAGCTGGTCACGCATCACCGGCAGAACGAGTGGTCGGTGCTGCGCTTGCGGCGGCCCTCGGCGCGCGGGCCGGTACAGCCCCATTCCATAGCTGGAGTAGAATCGTGTCTGATCGCGTGAACCGCCTGCGGGCGGAGATGCAGGCCGCCGGAATCCACGGATTCCTGATCCCGCGCAATGACGAGCACTTCGGCGAATGGGTGCCTGCGAATGCGGAGCGGCTGGCCTGGCTGACCGGTTTCACGGGGTCCGCCGGTCTGGCCATCGTGCTGGCTGACCGGGCCGCCATGTTTGTCGATGGCCGCTATACGCTGGCCGTTCGCGACCAGGTGGATCTGGATGTCTTCGAGATCCGCCACGTGACGGAGGAACCGGCGAGCGACTGGCTGCGTGGCGTGCTGAAACCCGGTCAGCGGCTCGGTTTCGACCCCTGGCTGCACACGGCGGCCGGCCTGACCGCCATCGGCAAGGCGGTGGAGGACGCGGGCGCGGAGCTTGTGCCGGTTGCCCGCAATCCCGTCGATCTGATCTGGCAGGACCGGCCCGCGCCGCCCATGGCCCCGGTCGTGCCGCATGACATCGGGCACACGGGCGAAACGGCGGAGGCCAAGCGGCTGCGCATTGCGGAAATCGTGAGGCAGAAGGGCGCGGATGCTGCCGTGCTGACCCTGCCGGAGTCGATCGCCTGGCTGCTGAACATCCGGGGTGGCGACGTGCCCCGCACCCCGCTGCCGCTGGGCTTTGCCGTGCTGCATGGCGATGCGCGCGTCGATCTGTTCATGGACCCGCAGAAGATCACCGACGAAGCCCGCGCCCACATGGGCAATGCCGTCGTCATCGCGCCGAAGGCCACCTTTGCCGATGGGCTGACGGCCCTGGCGGGCAAGCATGTGCTGGTCGACCGGCCCAGCGCCGTGAAGGCGGTGACGGAGCGGTTGCGGGATGTGGGCGCGGAAGTGGTGCTGGGTGACGACCCGACCATGCTGCCCAAGGCCTGCAAGAACCCGGTGGAAGTGCAGGGCAGCCGCGCCGCCCATGTCCGTGACGGTGCTGCTGTTTCGCGCTTTCTCGCCTGGCTGGACCGGACGGCAGGTGACGGATCGG
>JARGNO010000026.1:29636-51778 GCA_029213165.1 Minwuia sp. | reverse complement strand
CAGTCCGCCGGGGCCGAACGCGGCAGCGATCCGGCGATCCTCGACATCCGGACGACAGCCACTTCGAAATATACAGCCGGTGGTGCGTGGCATGCCGACGTCACCTGCGACGAACTTCCTCCCTCCATCTCCATGCTGCTGATCCGCCAGATCCCGGAGGTGGGTTGTGGCGGTGATACATGCTTTGCCAGCATGTACCGCGCCTTCGAGACCCTGTCGGAACCAATGCAGGAATTCCTGCGGGCGCAGACAGCCATCCACGACGGCGCCATTCCCTATGTCGGGGCCTACAACACGATCCCGCCGGAGGGGGGCTATCCGCGCAACGAGCATCCGGTGATCGTGCGGCATCCGGAAACCGGTCGGGAGTTGCTCTACGTCAATCCTGGCTTCACGTCGCATATCAAGGGCCTGACGAAATTCGAAAGCCAGTCACTGCTGGAAATGCTCTACCGGCATGTGGAGAAGCGGCTGGATATCCAGTGCCGCGTCAGCTATCGGCCAAATACGCTGGTGATGTGGGACAATCGCTGTCTGCAGCATCAGGCGTCGTGGGACTACTATCCTTACAGCCGTTCCGGGGGCCGTGTGTCCATCGTTGGCCACCGACCGACACGCGACGTGTGACCGCCACATCAACTCAGTCGGCGAACTGGATCGCCCCCACCAGCATGTCGGTATTCACACCATCCCGCGCCAGGGGCAACAGCAATCGGCGGTAGGTGACAGGCGCCGGGTCGTTGCGGTTCAGGAATACGGATGTAACGGTCAGGCAGGGCTTTCGCTGTTGCAGGACATAGGTGTAGTCCTTGGCAATCTCCGACCAGTTGCCTCCACGGTAGGCGTTGGCGACGTCCATGCCGGTCGCGTCGAAACCGACGTGATCCACGATTCCCGTGCCCACGAGCCGATAGCGGTATCGGTCGACATCAAGTACATCAATCAGCATCAGCCAGGGCAGCAACGGGATCATGTCGGACGGGGCCAGGTCCGATCGTGACGGCAGGTGCCCGTCCCTGACAAGGCCACGCCAATAGCGCAGCAGTTGCAGCAAGACTGCACTGCCCATCACCTTGTCTTCCGGATCCCTGAAGACCTGGGTGTCCATTCCACACTCACCTGACAGCCGAATTCTCAAATTGTTCTAGCAGAGCGACCTTGCCGAGCTATTAACAGGGCAACCCGGCGTCCGGGCGCGTTAACATCTCTGACATACAAGCCGCATATGCTTTGACACCATCGAATTGTGCATTGATCAGTGAGATTTGCACCTCCTGATTGCATTCAGGTTTTTTGCTTGAATGCATATATCAATTCAATATATATCGATTTGAAGGGACCGGAGCACGGCCCCCTCCCCATTCAAAGAGAATCCAAGAGATGGACATTCGCACCCTCTGCCTCGGCATTCTGACGATGCGCGACGCGACAGGCTATGAGATCAAGAAGGTCTTCGAGGACGAGCTCAGCCATTTCTATGAGGCGAGCTTCGGCTCGATCTATCCGGCCCTGAACCGCATGACGGAGGACGGCTGGATCGCCTGCAAGGCCGAGGCGCAGGACGGGCGACCCGACAAGAAGATCTATTCCATCACCTCCGCTGGCCGCATGGCGTTCATGGATGCGCTGCAGAAGAAGCCACGCAAGGATCGCATCCGCTCGGAATTCCTGGCGATGATGATGTTCTCCGACCTGATGGCACCTTCCCGCATCGCCAGCCTGATCGACGAACGGCTGGCCGCACTCGACGCGCATCTCAAGGAAGTTGAGGTCTGCTCGGACGAGGCCGCGACACCAAATGTCGTCCGGTTCCTGCGTGGCTTCGGCCAGGCCATGTACCAGGCGGAGCACGACTATCTTGAAGAGAACCGCCACCTCGTCGAAGCCCAGGCCCTGATGGCCCGCGCCGCAGCCGACTGAACCGCCCGTCCCGGAGTTAATGACCGTGAACCGATCAATCCTAATCGCGATTATCATTGCCGTTGCCGCTGTCGGCTGGCTGCTGACCGGAGTGCTGGGCGTTGATGGTCCGGGCAATCAGGACAGCGCCAACGCATCGGAAGGGGCGGCAGCGACAGCAACCACCGCACCGGCAGCTGCCGCGCCACCGGCAAGCAGGCACGAGCCCCACAAGCCGAGCGTCCGTACGCGGATCAGCGAGTCCACCCCCCATGCCGTACAGATTACCGTGCGTGGCCGTACTGAGTCGGTTCGGACGGTCGAGGTCCGGGCGCAGACGCAGGGACGCATCGAACATATCTACCGCAAGAAGGGCGACCGGGTCGCGAAGGGTGATCCGATTGCCCGCCTCGCAGCCGGTGACCGCAGCGCCCGCCTGGCCGAAACCGAAGCCCTGATCAAGCAACGCGAGATCGAGCATGAGGCCGACCGGAAACTGAATGCCAAGGGCTATCGGGCGGACACCCAGGTTGTTGCCGGTGCTGCAGCTCTTGATGCCGCCAAGGCTGCGCGGATGAGCATGGAGGTCGATATCGCCTATCTGACCATCCGAGCACCTTTTGACGGGGTGATTTCCTCCCGCCCCGTGCAGCTCGGCGCTTTTCTGAAGGTCGGTGATCCGGTGGCCGTGATCGTCGATCAGGATCCGATACTTGCCATCGGCAATATTTCGGAGCGGGAGATCGGACAGGTCGAGATCGGCACTCCGGCTGCGGTCGTGCTGATCGACGGACGGAAGGTGAGCGGCAAGGTCCGGTTCATTTCCCCCATCGCCGAGCCGTCAACCCGGACATTCCGGACCGAGATCGAGATCGACAATGCCGACCGTTCGATCCGTGATGGCATCACTGCGGAGATCATGCTGGAGGCAGGCAGCGTTCAGGCGCATTTCCTGACCCCGGCGATCCTGACGCTGAATGATGCCGGCGTCATCGGCGTGCGGACAGTGGACCGCAACCGGCAGGTCGCATTCGTGCCCATCAGCATCATTGCCGATGGGCCTGACGGCATCTGGGTCAGCGGCCTGCCGCCCCAGGTGCAGATCATAACCGTCGGTCAGGAATTCGTGCGCGAAGGCCAGATCGTAGACGTCGCACTGGCGGAGTAAGCGACCATGATGAGCGCCATTATCGATGCAGCGATCAACCGTTCCCGAACGGTCATCGCCACGCTTGTACTGATCCTGCTCGCAGGCGCCGCAGCCTACAATGCGATCCCGAAGGAGTCCGATCCGGATATCAATATCCCGATCATCTACGTCTCCATGACCCATGACGGCATCTCGCCCGAAGACTCCGCACGTCTTCTGGTGCGCCCGATGGAGCAGGAACTTCAGGGCATTGATGGCGTGAAGGAAATGCGCTCCATCGCCGCCGACGGTTTCGGGTCCGTGGTGCTGGAATTCGACGCCGGGTTCGATGCCGACCAGGCCCTGACGGACGTGCGGGAAAAGGTTGATACCGCCAAGTCCGAACTGCCGGAGGACACTGACGAACCCCGCGTCGAAGAGGTCAACTTCAGCCTGTTCCCGGTCATTGTCGTCACCCTGTCAGGCAACATTCCGGAGCGCGCACTCTATCGTGTCGCCCGCGAACTGAAGGACGATATCGAAGGCATTCCGACAGTCCTGGGCGTCGATATGGCCGGTGACCGCGATGAACTGCTGGAGGTCGTGCTGGACCCGGCCAAGCTGGAAAGCTACCAGATCGATCAGGCACAGCTGATCCAGACCATGACACTGAACAACCGCCTCGTCGCGGCAGGTGCCATGGATACCGGCGAAGGCCGCTTCGCGATCAAGGTCCCGGCCCTGTTCAAGACCGCCCACGATGTCCTCAGCCTGCCGATCAAGACCGATGGCGATGCCGTCGTGACACTGGCCGATGTCACGACCGTGCGCCGCACCTTCAAGGATGCGGAGAACTACGCCCGCCTGAACGGTCGCCCTGCCGTGGCGCTGGAGGTCAAGAAGCGTCTGGGTGCCAATATCATCGAGACCATCGACACGGTGCGGCATCTGGTTGAGGAGCAGGCCCAGCGCTGGCCCGCGGGGATCGAGGTCTCGTTCAGCCAGGACAAGTCCAACGACATCCGCAACATGCTGCAGGACCTGCAGAACAACGTCATCAGTGCCATCCTGCTGGTCATGATCGTCGTGGTCGCCGCACTGGGACTGCGCAGTGCCCTGCTGGTCGGTGTCGCCATTCCGGGATCATTCCTGATCGGCATCCTCTACCTGTTCCTGTTCGGCTTCACGATCAACATCGTGGTGCTGTTCGCGCTGATCCTGGCTGTCGGCATGCTGGTCGATGGCGCCATCGTGGTGACCGAGTTCGCCGACCGGAAGATGCAGGAGGGCGAGCCGAAGCAGGTCGCTTACGCCATGGCCGCCAAGCGCATGGCCTGGCCGATCATCGCCTCCACCGCAACCACGCTCGCCGCCTTCATGCCGCTGCTGTTCTGGCCCGGCGTTGTGGGCGAGTTTATGCAGTTCCTGCCACTGACCCTGATCACGACGCTTTCCGGCTCCCTGCTGATGGCGCTGATCTTCATCCCGACACTCGGGTCGATCTTCGGCAAGACAACGGCGGGTCCTGACAGCGCGGTCGCGGCGGCTGAAACAGGTCCGATCAAGAGCATCCGGGGATTCACCGGGGCCTACGCGCGCTTGCTCAACGGTGTTGTCAGCCGTCCCGTGCTCTGGCCCGCCACGATCATGATACTGGCCGTCGTCAGCCTGGTTGGCGTGAACATGGCCTACGGCCAGTTCGGCAAGGGCGTCGAGTTCTTCCCCGATGTCGAGCCGGAACGCGCGCTGGTCTATGTCCATGCGCGCGGCAACTTGTCGATCAAGGAACAGGATGCCCTGGTCCGTGAGGTCGAGAACCGGGTGCTGGAGTTCGATGATTTTTCCACCGTCTACACCCGCTCCGGCAAGCGCGAACAGGACGGCAACGACATTTCCGAGGACGTCATCGGCATCATCACGCTGGAGTTCAAGGACTGGCTGGAACGTCGCCCGGCGGACGTGGTCCTGCCGCAGATCCGGGAGGCGACTGCTGATCTCGCCGGTATCGAGGTCGAGACCCGCAAGGAAGAGAACGGCCCGCCAACGGGCAAGGACGTGCAGGTCCAGATCACGTCATTGTTCAGCGAGAAACTGCCGCCCGTTGCCGACAGCATCCGCGCCTATCTGGAGGAGAACGTCGAAGGTCTGCGCGACCTCGAAGACTCGCGGTCCCTGCCCGGAATCCAGTGGGAACTGCAGGTCGACCGCGCACAGGCAGGCCGGTTCGGCACGGATGTGGCGGCCATTGGTGCGATGGTCCAGTTTGTCACCAATGGTGTGAAGGTCGACGACTACCGCCCGGACGACACTGATGAGGAAGTCGATATCCGTGTGCGGTTCCCGGAGGAATACCGGACGCTGAACCAGTTGGACAACCTGCGCATCAACACCCCCAATGGACTGGTGCCGCTGGCAAATTTCGTCACCCGCACACCTGAACCGAAGGTGGGGCGGATCGAGCGTGTTGACGGTGCCTACAAGCTGGTCGTGCAGGCCAACGTTCAGGAAGGCGTGCTGGTCGATGACAAGGTCAAGCAGGTCAAGGCCTGGCTCGCAGAGCAGGATTTTGACAGGGATGTGGATATCTCGTTCAAGGGCCAGGACGAGGAACAGGCCGCCGCAACCGCGTTCCTGATGAATGCCTTCGTCATCGCGCTGTTCGTCATGGGCATCATTCTGGTGACGCAGTTCAACAGCTTCTATCAGGCCTTCCTGATCCTGACCGCCGTCATCATGTCCACCATCGGTGTCATGATCGGTCTGCTGGTCATGGGACAGCCCTTCGGCATCGTCATGACCGGTGTGGGTGTGATCTCGCTGGCCGGTATCGTGGTGAACAACAATATCGTGCTGATCGATACCTACTCCTATCTGGCGCGAAACGGCATGGAGCCGCTGGAGGCGATCGTGCGCACAGGCGCACAGCGTCTGCGGCCAGTGCTGCTGACCACCGTGACCACAATCTGCGGCCTGATGCCCATGGTCTTCCAGGCCAACATCGACTTCTTCAGCCGTGAGATCACGATGGGGGCGCCGTCAACGCAATGGTGGGTACAGCTCGCCAGTGCGGTGGCCTTCGGGCTTGGCTTCGCCACCATCCTGACGCTGGTCGTCACCCCCAGCATGCTGGCCCTCGGCGTCGCGACGGGCCGCGCAATGCCCTGGAACCGCCGCAAGCAGAAGGCGGCGCAGCAGGCCGAGTTGGAAAAGAAGACGCCTTCGGCTGATGACGGCTACGGCGGCTTCACAGCCCCGGCGGAATGATCAGAGTCCGGTGCCTTCGGGCACCGGACGACCATTCAGGTAGTCGGCAGCATCCATGACCCCCTTGCCCGCCTTCTGCAGGCGGGTGAGGCGCAGCAGGCCTGACCCGCATTGCACGGCAAGCTGATCGTCAACGGTTTCGCCGGGCTGCCGGCTTGTGGTGGTATCCTCCACCAGATGAGCCGCATGAATCTTGACCCGCTGCCCGTCGATCTCGCACCAGGCTCCCGGAAAGGGTGACAGGCTGCGGATCAGGCGTTCGATCCGCTCCGCGCCCCAACTCCAGTCGATGCGAGCCTCGGCCTTGTCGATCTTGGCGGCATAGGTCACGCCGGCCTCCGGCTGCGGTGTTTCAACCGCCTGCCCGGCAGCGATATCGGCAACCGCCTGAACCACCAGATCGGCGCCCATGGCCGCCAGCCGGTCGTGCAGCGTCGCGGTGGTATCGCTCGCCCGGATCGGTGTCCTGTCCACCAGCAGCATGGGGCCAGTGTCCAGCCCCGCCTCCATGCGCATGATCGTGATGCCGGTTTCATCGTCCCCCGCCATGATCGCACGATGGATCGGCGCGGCACCGCGCCAGCGCGGCAGCAGGGACGCATGGATATTGAAACAGCCGAGGCGCGTCGCATCCAGGATCGCCTGCGGCAGGATCAGCCCGTAAGCCGCAACCACGGCCATGTCGGCCTCCAGTTCCGCGAACTCGGCCCGATCCGCAGGGTCGCGGAAGTTGTGCGGTGTACATACCCGCAGACCCAGTTCCTCCGCCGCCTGCTGCACGGGGCTTGGGCGGGGCTTCTTGCCCCGGCCAGCCGCGCGCGGGGGCTGGCAATAGACAGCCACGATCTCATGGCCTGCCGCATGAAGCGCACGCAGCGGCGCAACCGCGAAATCGGGAGTTCCCATGTAGATGATGCGCAAGCCCTGCGCCCGGTCAGTCATTCAGCCGGTGGCCTGCAGCTTCTTGGCCTTCTTCAGGCGGCGCAGGATCATGTTGCGCTTCAGCGCCGAGATATGATCGACGAACAGGATCCCCTCGAAATGATCCATCTCGTGCTGGATACAGGTCGAGAGCAGTCCGTCAGCAGTCAGTTCCTGCGCCTCACCCTGCCTGTCGAGGTATCTGACCCGTATCGTTGCCGGACGCTCCACCTCGGCATATTGCTCCGGCAGGGAAAGACAACCTTCTTCGTAGGCCCGCAGATCCTCCGACGATTCCACAATCTCAGGATTGATCAGATACAGCGGATTGGCCGCCGCACCGTCGTCGGCGCAATCGACAACCATCACCCGTTTCGGCGACCCGACCTGGATCGCGGACAGGCCGACACCGGGCGCGTCGTACATGGTCTCCAGCATGTCATCCATGAAGGCGCGCAGATCGTCATCGATCTGCCCGACGGGTTCGGAGCGGACCTTCAAACGGGGGTCCGGCGCGGTAATGATGGGAAGAAGGGCCATGGGTCTCTGATCATCGTTGAGCGGGTCAGGTGGAGGTAGTCCCGGCTGACGTTGGCGTCAAGTACCACAACCCGACTCAGAACCTGCCAGCCTGGTAGTCCTGAAATGCCTGCATGATCTCCTCCCGCGTGTTCATCACGAAAGGTCCGTAGCGGGCGACCTGCTCCCCGATCGGCTGCCCCGCGATCACCAGAAAGCGGGCAGCCGCAGCATGGGCAGATTGCACGTCGAGAAGCGCGCCATGGGTCAGCAACGCCATCTCACCCGTACGAACCGGGCGGTCACCGACAGACACCGCCCCCTCATAGACATAGATGAAGGCGTTGTGACCGGCAGGCAGAGCCTCTGCGAGCGACCGGTCAGCCTCAAGATGCACATCCCAGTAGATCGGACTGACCGCGATGTCCCGTACCGCGCCCTCCTGCCCGCGCAGGGTTCCGGCCACCAGACGCACCCGCACACCATCCGCCAGATCAAGCTCCGGGATATCCTCGGGTTCGATGTCCTGATACCGGGGCGGACGCATCTTCTGCGCGGCGGGAAGATTGACCCAGAGCTGGAAGCCCCACATCAGGCCGTCTTCCTGTTCCGGCATCTCTGAATGCACGATGCCACGACCGGCGGTCATCCACTGGGCGCCGCCCGGCTTCAGCAATCCCGCATTGCCCTGATTGTCCTTGTGACCCATGCGACCGGCCAGCATGTAGGTCACGGTCTCGAAACCACGATGCGGATGGTCGGGGAAACCGGCGATATAGTCGCTGGCGTCGTCGGAACGGAATTCGTCCAGCAGCAGGAACGGATCGAACAGTTGCAGTTCCGGTCCGCCCAGGCTGCGCTTCAGCCGTACCCCCGCCCCATCCTGAGCGGCAACGCCTGGCACGATGTGCGCGACGGCGCGCGTATCCGTCGGGGTCTGGCGGCTGCCATCCTGCAATGTCGCGTCCATTCCGGTGCTCCTGTCCTGTTGAACTTCCAACCTGCCCCAGAGATGGCGCCGCGTCAGTCCCCAATCAATTGCACGCATGGAAACGCTGCGTTTCCGGCCATTCCCGCGATGGCGCGCGACTTGCTGACCTGTGGGGTATCATGGTGATGTATTGCAAATTGCGAGGGTGCCCCTCGCCAGTCCTGCGCAGAGTGGTGCTGCTGACATGCATTATGGGATTCGCATCCATTCTGACATTGTCGCCGGTTGCTGCCGAAGATCGCGCCGAACTCTATCGCGAGGCATTGAGCGCGTTCCGGGCCCAGGATTACGATCATGCCGTCGCAGTCTGGAGAAACCTGGCCGAGAAGGGACACGCGGCAGCACAGAACAATCTCGGCCTGTGCTACCTGCATGGCAAAGGCGTCAAGGTCGATCGCAAGCTGGCGCACAGCCTGTTCAGTGATGCCGCCGCGCACGGTCGGGCCGCGGCACAGAACAATCTGGCACGGACGTACCTGAAGGGCTGGGGCGTGGAGCAGAGCGATGCCGAAGCCTATCGCTGGTACCTGGCCGCTGCGGAGCAGGGCCATGGCAACGCCCAGAAAAACCTTGGTGTCATGCTGCTGGACGGCACTGGCGTCGATGCTGACCCGGAAGCGGCACTGGACTGGTTCCTGCGCGCCGCCGAACAGGGGGAACGCAGGGCCTTCTACCAGCTCGGACTGATGTACGGGCGCGGTCAGGGCGTTGTCAGGGACTGGGCGCGCGCCGTCACCTACTTCAGGGAAGGTGCATCACGTGGCGATGCCGGATCGAGTTTCCTGCTGGCTGAGGCGTTCGAGAGCGGCAAGGGCATCGACGTCGATGTCGACCAGGCGCTGCGCTGGTATCGCCGGGCGGCGGCGCGCGGTCATCGCAGGGCCCTGGTCACACTGGGTGAGAAATTCCGTGACGGGACGAATGTCCCGCAGAATCTCGCGCGCGCGATCATGTGGTTCGAACTGGCGGAACGCGCCGGTCACCGCCGCGCAAGTGAGACACTTGAGAAATTGATGGATCAGGCGAATGAGCGTCAGATCGCAAAGGCAGGGCAATTGCTCGAGCTGTTTCTGGGCAAGTTGAAGCCCCCCGCTCGCGCCAAATTCGAGGACCAGTCTGCATGAACGACCAACGGATAAATGTTGTCGGCTTCGGGGCCATCCACAAGAGGTCGGTACGCATCGCCGGACACCCGACGAGCATTTCGCTGGAGGATGTATTCTGGTCAGCCCTGCGCGAGATCGCGGATGCCCGCGGCCAGAGACTGAGTGCGCTGGTCGAAGAGATCGACCGCAACCGTGACACGGCGAACCTCTCCAGCGCCATCCGCATCTTCGTCATGCAGACCTTCCGTCAGGCCGCAGGAAACCTGGCCATGCGACAGGCGAGCTGAAGTCAGCGGCGGAGACGCGGGCCGGTACTGCAGGCAAGCAGTGGAACGTCCTAACGCGGAAACTCGAGCCCCATCTCGCGATAGCGTGCCGGGTCTTCCAGCCAGCGCTCCCGGACCTTCACGAACAGGAACAGATGCACCGGACGCTCCAGCAGTTCGGAAAGTTCTTCCCGCGCGGCCTGCCCGATCTGGCGCATGGTGCGCCCGCCCTTGCCCAGCACGATCGGCTTGTGACCGGTGCGCGAGACATAGACGATCTGATCGATGCGGACTGACCCGTCCTTCCGCTCCGTCCACTTCTCCGTCTCCACCGTCAGGGAATAGGGCAATTCCTGATGCAAGCGCAGGAACAGCTTCTCCCGCGTGATCTCGGCTGCCAGCAGGCGGCTCGGCATCTCCGACACCTGGTCCTCGGGATAGAGCCACGGGCTTTCCGGCACGGCGGCGGCCATCGCATCACGCAGGTCACCGACCCCGTCGCCGTTCAGGGCCGAAATCATGAAGATGCGGTCGACACATTCAACGTCACCAAGCTGTGCAGCCAGCGCGAGCAAGGCATCCTTGCGCACCTGATCGATCTTGTTCAGCGCCACCCAGACCTTCTGCCCGGCCTGGTCCAGCCGCTTCAGGATCCTGCTGGTGTCTTCCCCCACACCCCGTTCGGCATCGATCAGCAACAGGGTGCGATCCGCCTCCTCCTGACCCGCCCAGGCAGCATCCACCATCGCCTGTTCAAGCTTGCGTTTCGGCGCGAAGATGCCCGGCGTATCGACCAGGATGATCTGGCTCTGTCCTTCGATGACGATACCGACAACCCGGGCACGGGTGGTCTGTACCTTCGGCGAGACGATGGAGACCTTCTGCCCGACGAGCTGGTTCAGCAGTGTCGACTTGCCGGCATTCGGCGCGCCCACCAGCGCCACGAAGCCTGCCCTTGTCCTGTCGCCGTCCGCTGCCAACTTGTTCGCCACTCTCAGGTTCCCTGTATCTGTTTCAACAGCTGGCGCGCGGCACTCCGCTCCGCCTCCTTCTTCGATGGCCCCTGCGCTGTTGCAGTCCCGAGACCGCACGTCGCCTCTATGGTAAACAGCGGCGCATGGTCGGGGCCATCCGTTGCAAGCACGGTATATTTCGGCGGCTCCATGCCATTGGCATGGGCCAGTTCCTGGATCTCAGTCTTCGGATCGCGCGGTGCCTGCTTCAGGCCCGCAACACGATCATGCCACAGTCGCCGCACGAAATCCCGCGCGGCATCCAGTCCACCCTCCAGATACAGCGCCGCAATCACCGCCTCGCAGGCATCAGCCAGGATCGCGGGCTTGGTGGCGCCGCCGGTTCCGCGTTCCGAGTCGGCCATGATCAGGCATCTGTCCAGCCCGATCTCCAGGGCCACTTCCGCCAGGGTCTCGCGCCGCACCAGTTCGTTGTAGCGACTGGCGATACGGCCCACGTCCGCCTGGCGATAGAATTCGTAGAGCCATTCGGAGATCACCAGACCCAGGACGCGGTCGCCTACAAACTCCAGACGTTCATAATCACCACGCCCTTTCCGGCCCTTGGCCAGGGCAGAAGGATGCGTCAGCGCCAGGGAGAGGAGATCGGGATTGCGAAAGCTGTGACCAAGAAGCGTCTGCAGGTTCTGAAGGCCTGATACCTGGTCGTTCACGGGGTCACTCCAGCGAGTCGCCCAGGCGACCATATCGGATGTTGCCCACCAGCTTCCACACCTCGTACCAGCGGAAATCCGTATCGATGCTGAAGAACAGCACTTCCGCGCGGCCCACCAGGTTTTCCACCGGCACGAAGCCGACGCCACCCGCACTGATCGGCACGCGACTGTCACTGGAGTTGTCGCGGTTGTCGCCCATCATGAACAGATGTCCCGGCGGCACGGTATAGACCTGAGTGTTGTCATCGCGGCTCGTGGGACGCAGGTCCAGCGTGCGATAGCTCCGGCCATTCGGCAGCGTCTCCTCGAACTGGGAAACGAAGCTCGTGCGACCGTACTCGTCGTGATAGGCAAAATCCTCGACACGCTGGCGTTTCACCGGGCTGTCGTTGATGTGCAGCACACCCTGTCGCATCTGGATCCGGTCACCGGGAAGCCCGATCAGGCGCTTGATGTAGTCCGTGTCATGGTCGCGCGGCGTCTTGAAGACGATCACATCGCCGCGTTCGGGATCACTGCCGAAGATGCGGCCGGAGAACAGGTCGGGACTGAACGGCAGCGAATGCTTGCTGTAGCCGTAGCTGTACTTGGAAACGAACAGGAAATCCCCGACCAGCAGGGTCGGGACCATGCTGCGCGACGGACTGTTGAACGGCTCGAAGGCCACTGTGCGGATGACCAGCGCGATCAGTACCGCGTAGACAACGGTCTTGATCGTCTCACCAATGCCGCCCTTGGATTTCGACGCCATTCCGTCTCTCTTGTCGTCTGTGGATGCTGGATTGCCCGACCGGGCGGAGCAGTCTGTTTCAGTGCGATGAACGCAGCCGCGAGATAGACCCCAAACACCCTGCTGCTGTCAACCGATCCGGGCCTCCAGAATGACTTGCGCCAGTGCATAGGGGGCCTCATCCGTCATCGACAGATGCGCGATAACGTGATGCCCGTCCGGTGCCAGGGCCTGCATGGTTCGCGCCGCCGCGCCTGACAGGCGCAACGACGGCTTGCCGTTGGGGGCCGATACCACCTCGATCTCGGTCAGAAAGGCATGTTCGCCAATGCCGGTGCCGACAGCCTTGGCAAAAGCCTCCTTCGCCGCATAGCGCCGGGAATAGCGGGCGGCGCGGTCGGCCCGCCCCTCGTTGGCTGACTGTTCGTCGGCGGAGAAGCAGCGGTCGAGGAATCGCTGACCGAAACGGTCGAGCGCGCCTGCAATCCGCCGCGTGTCGCAAAGGTCAATGCCCAGTCCGACAATCATCTGCAGGACAGCCGGAACTCAGGCACTGGCTTGACCCAGTGCCTCTGCCCTTGCCTTGTCGATTAGGCTGCGCATCCGGGTGATGGCCGACGGCAGACCGGAGAAAATCGCTTCCCCCATCAGGAAGTGTCCGATGTTCAGTTCCACGATCTCCGGGATCGCGGCGATATCGCCGACGGTATCGAAGGTCAGCCCGTGCCCGGCGTGAATTTCCAGCCCCATCGAGGCGCCATGCGCAGCTGCTTCCCGAATGCGCTGCAGGTGCGCCGCACGCTCCTGCCCCTCGCTGTCGCAATAGGCACCGACATGCAGCTCTACCACCGGCGCACCCAGCGCCGTCGCCACATGCAACTGCACCGGTGAGGGTTCGATGAACAGGGAGACGCGAATGCCCGCATCGGAGAGCTGCTTCACCAGCGGAGCCAGTTCACGGTGCTTCGCGGCCACATCCAGGCCACCTTCGGTGGTCCGTTCCTCCCGCTTCTCCGGCACGATGCAGGCGGCATGTGGCTTGTGGCGCAGCGCAATGGCCAGCATCTCGTCCGTTGCCGCCATCTCCAGATTCAACGGCACATCGATCTCCGCCGCCAGCCGGTCAATGTCATTGTCGGAGATATGGCGCCGGTCCTCCCGCAGGTGCGCAGTAATGCCGTCGGCACCTGCCTCGGCCGCCTGACGCGCGGCGCGGACCGGGTCCGGATGACCGCCCCCGCGCGCATTGCGGATGGTCGCCACATGGTCGATGTTCACGCCCAGTCGTACCCGGTTGATCATGCCACCTACTCCCGAAAATCGCGGTCACAGGCGTAACATAAGCCACTACGCGGAAAAACGGAATCTCCTGACCCGCCCTGATTCCTGCCGGCCTTCAGATCGCCTCCGCCAGGTCCTGCAACCAGTCCCCGGCGTCGCGCGCATCCACCTCCGCCTCCCGCACCAGCGCATCGAACTGTTCGGTCAGCATGCGCACCCGGTCACGGGAACGGAACGCGAGGTAGAAGCGGCCAATGTAGACCACCCCGACAAGCGGTCCGAAGACCGAGATCGGTGCCGAAAAGATCCGCCGGGAATCGAAGAGAAACAGCCGCAGGGAGGGAAAGAAGTCGCGGGCGGAATTTGCCATGGTGATCAACTGGTCCCGCCGCACCCCGGCGGGCAGTCCGCGATAGTATCCCTGCCCGGCCGCGAAGGCGTGCAGTTCCCCCAGTGAAACGGCCAGTTCGAAGTCCGACTGGTTCTGCCGCATCAGTGCCAGCCGGTCCTGCATCGCACCGATAGCCTGCTCCGCCGTCTTCCCCAGCGTGCGCTCGTACTCCCAGCGCAGGGTGTCTTCGGTCTTCAGCATGTCCGGCAGTGTCGCGGGAACATGGCGGATCTTGTAACCGGCGGCTTCGCGATGCCAGTCCAGCAGTTCGTCATCCCAAGCCGCGCGCGCGGCCTGTGTCACCGAGACTGCCGCCGCAATCACGTCGCCGGGCCGTTCCGGCCGGTCGGTCAGTCCCAGCAACCAGTCCGCACTGACCCCGAGCACCTGCGCGCAACAGGCAGCCAGATGCGCGTTGGGCAGACGACCGACATCATCGGAGAGCAGTTGGGCAACCGTGGAGCGATCAGCCCCGGTCCGGCGTGCGAGCTCACTCCGGTTGATCCCCGAACGAAGCATGCCTTCCGCGAGCCGCGTCCGAAATATCTCGGAGCGCTCACGTTTGTCGAATAAATTCTGCATTCGGGATTTTTATCCACATATAGGATTTTTTCAATTGAATTCACATAATTTCCTCAGCGCGGATTGAGGCCTATACGGACCCAGGATCAAACAACGCGGAGGCGACAACGAGATGGATACGAACCTGCGCACCCTGGCGAAGACCGCGACCTGGCAGACATCCGGCCTGCTTGCAATGTGTGGCATCACCTATGCCGTGACCGGGTCACTGGCGGATGGTGGCATCGTGGCAATCATCGGCACGGCCACCGGCACTCTGACCTACATGCTTCACGAACGTCTCTGGTCGCGGGTGAGATGGGGTCGCGGATGACCTGCCGGGCGTCACTGACACGACCGGCCACGCGGAGGAGAACTATTCGGCGGCGACCGCGCTCTGGCTGTCCTGCTCCGGCGCGGATGTCATCCACCAGGTCTGCATCCGCCCCTTGCCCTTGATCTCGATCTCTCCGCGCGGCTCGAACAGGTAGGCGTCGCCCAGCGACGCGACAACGTCGTGGGTCACCTGAATACGGCCGCTCTCGCCGGTGGTTTCCATGCGCGATGCCGTGTTCACCGGGTCGCCCCAGAGGTCGTAAAGGAACCGGCTGTCGCCCACGACACCGGCGATGATGGGGCCACTGGAAATGCCGATGCGGATACCCAGCGGCGTGCCGTCGGGGCGGGTCATCCCCTCCACCGCGCGGATCATGTCGCAGGCCAATGCCGCTATGTTGCGGATGTTGGAGGTTGATCCCGGCGGCGCGCCGGAAGCGACCATATAGGCGTCACCTATGGTCTTGATCTTCTCCACGCCGTGCTGGACCACCAACGCATCGAACTTCTCGAAAACGTCGGAGAGCAGGGTCAGCGTCTCCTCCGGCTCGCAGGATGCCGCGAGAGTGGTGAAATCCTGCAGGTCGGCGAAGAGGACTGCGACATCGGGCAGACGCTCGGTGGTATGGCCATTCCCTTCCCGCAGCCGCTGCGCGACGGTCGCGGGCAGGATGCGGTCCAGCAGATCCCTTACCTTGTTGCGTTCCTGGTCGATCATCACGGATCGCGCAAAGGCCCTGCGGCGCAGGAGCTCCAGCCTGCGGGCGGCAAACAGACCAACGACATTGGCGGATATGATGAGCATGGAACTCGCCACCAGTTGCGTTGTCTCCGTCGCCCCGACAGCGAAGGGCAGGGTCATCGCCAGAAACAGTATCGTGCATGTGCTGGCTGAGACCACCGCCTGGATGTAGAACAGGGGAAACAGGGAATAGATGATGAAGATCATCAGGATGAAGCCGGTATC
Source organism: Minwuia sp. (assembly GCA_029213165.1). Lineage (GTDB taxonomy): Bacteria > Pseudomonadota > Alphaproteobacteria > Minwuiales > Minwuiaceae > Minwuia. The sequence goes on along the minus strand of JARGNO010000026.1, from coordinate 35,727 downwards.
GGCCGGCTGCGGATGCCCGCCATATACATTGGAGAAAGCCTGGAAGGCACTTACCTCCACCGCAGCCAGCATGATCAGGCCGGGCCACCGGGTCCGCCAGTACTCCATGTAGCTGAGGGCGAAGCAGACCATCAGCAAGGCATTGAGTCCGAGCAGCCGCAGCAGGCTCAGAAGTTCCGCATTCGCCCAGAGACCGAAATAATCGATCGGTGCGAACACGGTGTTCAGGGCAATCCCGATCAGAAATGCGGAGCGCACCTGTTGCAGGTTGCCTTCGCGCATGGCGGCCTTGTAGCTGCGTTCCCACTCAACATCCTTGAAGTTGAGCGACACCACTTTCAGGGGCGGCAGATCGTTCGCCGCGTCGTCCTGTCGGACATGACCATGCAGGAATTTCATCAGCGCAGGATAGCCGACGCCATCAGGCTTGCCATCCGCAAACGGTAACCAAATGTTCCGGCAAGGTTTTCTTAACCATCAAGCCCTGCATTTTGTGCAATGCAGCATAACATCAAGGCTGGTTACAAGCCGGATATCGCGACCTATATTGCACTGCAGCATACGGCGTCATCACGATGATCCCACCGGTGCCTGTCCCAGAAACGGAGTTTCCGATGTCTCCCCGGAATGCGCATGGCGAAAGCACGGCGCGAAAGCTTGAAACTGTCGAAATCCAGAACATGATCCTTGAGGCACGTGCAGCACGCTCGGCCCTGATCGGTGACCTGCTGACCAGCGGGTACCATGATGTTCGCAACTGGTTCGGCAATCTGATCCATGGTCGCCATCACGTCAGCGGCACCTGATCATCCAACCTTAAATACCTGACCTGGCGCGTCGCCGCTCCCTCCCCCTTGATGCTCCCGATCACCAAGAATGATCAGCGGGCATGGTGACGCGTCAGGATTCGGTTGCATTGCCGATTTGATTCGAAACCGGTTGCCGAAAAATTCACGAATATTCCTGTTCCGTTCAAAAAAGAGATTCAAACCCGCGCCTGTTTGCTGACCTGATTCTAGGTGGTTCGCAGCCTGACGGGGAAAGTCCTGAACCCGCGAAACCTGGCGCGTCCGGTCCGCGCTGACGGGCCATCCGGTTCGATTGACGAAAAGCGGTTCAGCAGACCGCTGATCGCGATCCGCCCCTCCATCCGCGCCAGCGTGTTGCCCATGCAGACATGCGCGCCCCAGCCGAAGGCCAGATGGCGATTCGGTGTGCGGGTGATATCCAGCCTGTCGGGATCTACGAACATCGCCGGATCACGATTGGCGGCACCGATGCCCAGATGGATGACAGTGCCCGGCGACAGGTCTTCGTCCCCGATCCGGGTCTCGACGGTCACACGTCGATTGCCCAGTTGATTCGAACTTTCGAAGCGCAGGAACTCCTCGATCGCACTGTCCATCAACGCGGGATTGTCGCGCAGCCGCTGCATCTCCCCGGGAAAGGCGAGCAACGCGGCGATGCCGTTGCCGATCAGATTGGTCGTGGTCTCGTGCCCGGCATTCAGCAGGAAGATGCAGTTCTGGATCAGTTCCTCTTCCGCCAACCCTTCGCCATCAACCTCCCCCATGATCAGGCGGGAGAGGATGTCATCATCGCGCAGGGCCTTGCGCCGTTCGTCGGTCAGATCCTTCAGATAGGCCGAGAAGCCTTCCACAGCCGCGTTGCCGCGTTGCAGGTGGTCGTCGCTGATGACGGGTTCCAGCGCGCCAAGGATCGTCACCGCCCAGTCACGCAGCTGGTCCCGGTCGGCCACCGGCACCCCCAGCATGTCGCAGATCACTCCGACAGGCAGCGCGAAGGCGAAGTCACCGATCAGGTCAACCCGTTCCCGTTCCGCCGCATCGTCCAGAAAGCCATCGACCATGGCGATGATGGACCGTTCCATCTGCTGCATCGCCCGTGGTGTGAAGGCCTCCGCCAGCAGCTTGCGGACACGGGTGTGCAGGGGCGGGTCGTTGAAGACCAGACTGGTCGTGTGATGGCGGTACAGACCGCCATCACCGAACTTCGGCCCGAACTCCTTCGTCTTGTCCGATGACATGCGACGGTCCCTGTAGACCGCCAGCACATCAGCGTAGCGGCTGAGGAAGACCGATCCATCCGGCATCCGGTGCACGGGGCTGTGACGTCGCAACGCGTGATAGACCGGAAAAGGGTCCTCCAGGAACGCAGGCGTCAACCGGTAGAGGTTGAAGTCCCGCGCAAGCGCCGCTGTTGCCCCCTGCGCCACCTCAGCGGGCCAGGAAGCCGCCATCGATCGGCAGTTCCACGCCGGTGACGAACTTGCCGGAATCGGCGACCAGATACAGCACGCCCTCCGCGATGTCCCGCGCTTCCCCGATCCGGCCCAGCGGCGTCGCGCTGACCATGCGCTTCTTGATGAAGGATTCGCCGAACTCCTCCACCACCGTGTCCAGCATGCCCGTCTCGATGAAGCCCGGGTGCACGGAATTGACGCGGATCGGATAGCGCAGCGAGGTGCATTCGATGGCGGCGGCCTTGGTCAGCGTGCGGACCCCGCCCTTCGACGCCGAATAGGCCCCGATCATCGCCGCACCTGCGATGCCGTAAATGGACGACGTGCTGACGATGCAGCCACCGGACTGCTTCATCGCCCGGATACCATGCTTGATGCCCAGGAACACGCCGTCCATGTTCACCGCCATGTGCGCCTGCCAGTCACCCAGGGTGACATCCTCCAGCGGCACCGTCTTTGGCCGCACACCCGCATTGTTGAACAGGATGCTGACCGGGCCGAATTCAGCGGCCTTGGCGAAAGCGGCCTCCCACTGTGCCTCGTCCGCCACATCGTGGCACAGGAACGCCGCCTTGCCACCCGCAGCATTGATGCCCGCCACAACGGCCTGCCCGGATTCCACCGCGACGTCGGTGACCAGCACCGCAGCGCCTTCCGCCGCCAGAAGTTCCGCGGTCGCCCGCCCGATACCCGATGAACCGCCGGTGACGATTGCCACCTTTCCCGCAACCCTGCCGCCATCATTGCTGGCCATGTCATCCTCCCCAGGAATTGAATGAACGGTGACGATATACGGTTTCGTCGGGCGATGGAATTCGCACCCTGACATGTCCCTGCCCCCCTGACGCGGATCGGCGAACCGGTCTATGGTGCGCGGCAGATACCGACACTGACCCTGGGGAGGCGCACCATGTCCGATCTGATCCTGCACCACTACGAAATGTCACCCTTCGCGGAGAAGGTTCGGCTGATGTTCGGGCTGAAGGGGCTTGAATGGCGCTCCGTCGATATCCCGAATGTCATGCCGAAGCCGGACCTGATGCCACTGACCGGTGGCTACAGGAAGACACCCGTGCTGCAGATTGGTGCCGATATCTATTGCGACACAAAGCTGATTGCCGAGGAACTGGAGCGCCGCCACCCGGAGCCGACACTGATGGCCGGTGGCCTGGGACTGGCACAGGCAGTCTCCGGGATGGCTGAGAACGCGCTGTTCTGGGCGGTGGCCGGTTTCGTCATGGGGACCAACGCTGACAGGATGCCCGCCGGGTTTCACGAGGACCGTGCGAAGATGCGTGGCGCCAGCAGCGTCAACATCGACAAGCTGAAGGCCGCTGCGCCAATGCAGCTCGAACAGTTGAGACCCCAGCTTGCATGGTCGGCCGACCTGATGCGCAACGCCAACCCGTTTCTGGGGGGCGATGCACCGGGACTGGCCGACCTGACGCTCTATCATGCGCTCTGGTTCCTGCGAAACGCTGGCGGGAAGGGCCGTGCCGAGCTGGATGTTCATCCGGAACTGACCGGTTTCATGGAACGGATCGCGGCGGTCGGTCATGGCACGAGCCGGGACATGACCGGCGCCGAGGCGCTGTCCGTGGCCGCCGCCGCGACACCGGATGAAACAACCGGCGTGGCGGAAAACGCGGAGGGCTGGCAGGCAGGTGACAGGGTTTCCGTCACACCGACCGATTATGCCCGCGATCCGGTCGTCGGCACGCTGGATGCCTACAACGGTCAGCGCATCGCTGTTCGCCGCACCGACGAGAAGGTCGGCGAAGTGGTCGTGCATTTTCCGCGCGTGGGCTTTGCCATCCGCGCCATGAAGCAGAACTGAAACACCAGAACCACGGAGACCAGAGGGATGTTCATCTCAGGGGCATGGACGGACGCTGCATCGTCCGCAACGTTCGACGTCATCAACCCGGCGACCGGGGAAGTGATCACCCAGGTGCCCGACGGCGGGCGCGATGACGCGAAACGGGCCATCGACGCGGCCCACGATGCCTTCCGTGGCTGGGCCGGCACCACGGCCTATGAGCGCTCCGCCATCCTGCGTCGTGCCTACGACCTGATGCTGGAACGCAAGGAGCATCTGGCCCGCACGATGACGGAGGAACAGGGCAAGCCTATCCGCGCCGCCCGGACCGAAGTGCAGTATGGCGCCGACTTCCTGCTCTGGTTCTCGGAGGAGGCGAAGCGGAACTATGGCGAGACCATCCCCTCCCCCCGCGCGGACCAGCGTTTCATCGTGCTGCATCAGCCGGTCGGGGTCGTGGCGGCTGTAACGCCCTGGAACTATCCCGTCTCCATGATCACACGAAAGGTCGGCCCCGCACTCGCCGCCGGGTGCACGGTGGTGCTGAAACCGGCGGAGGCAACGCCGCTCTGCGCCATCGAGATCTTCAGGATCCTGGCGGAGGCAGGTGTCCCGGACGGCGTGATCAACCTGGTGACCGCGCTGGACCCGAAGCCCATCGGCGACGAGTTCACCACCAATCCGAAGGTCCGCAAGCTCACCTTCACCGGCTCCACGGCTGTCGGGCGGATGCTGGCCGGGCAGGCCGCCGCCAACATGAAACGTGTTTCATGCGAGCTTGGTGGCCATGCCCCCTTCATGGTGTTCAAGGATGCGGACCCGGTCCACGCGGCCAAGGGCGCGCAACTGGTCAAGTTCCTGAATACCGGCCAGGCCTGCATCAGCCCCAACCGCCTCTATGTCCACTCCTCCCTCGCCGATGCCTTCACCGGCACCCTTGCGGACCGGGTGGGGAAGATGAAGGCCGGTTCGGGCTTCGAGGATGGCGTCGGGATCGGCCCGCTGGTGAACGCGAAAGCCGTCGACAAGGTCGCGCGTCAGGTCGAGGACGCGCGGGACAAGGGCGCGGAGGTCGTGCTGGGCGGCAACCGCCTGACCGAAGGCGCGCTGGGACAGGGGTTCTTCTACGCCCCGACGATCCTGACCGGCGTCAACCCGGCCATGGATATCTATCGGGAGGAAACCTTCGGTCCCGTCGCCCCGATCATCCCCTTCGATGACGAGGAGGAGGCGCTGAGCCTCGCCAACGACACCCACTACGGCCTCGCCGCCTATGTCTACACCCGTGATATCGGTCGCGCGTTCCGCATGTTCGAAGGGCTGGATTTCGGCATCATCGGTGTCAACGACATCAACCCCAGCGCCGCCGCCGCCCCCTTTGGCGGCATGAAGGACTCCGGTCTGGGCCGCGAAGGCGCGCGCGAAGGCATCGCCGAATATCTCGAGACGAAGCTGGGCGGCTTCTCGATCTGACCGGAGTGGGGTTCAGTCCGGCGCGCCCGGCGGCCCCTGCCGCAGGTTGAAGCTGACGCTGATGCGCTCCCCCGCCGCGCCAGACAGGTTCGACCGGTTGGGTTCGGTGGCATGCATCAGCCAGGCCGGGAACAGCAGGATGCGGCCTTCGGTCGGGGCAAAGTTCACTTCCGACCAGTAGTCCTGGTGATCCGGTGCAGCCGGGTCCTTCTCCGCGCCCATCATCAGGGCCTGCATACGCGGGTCGGAGAAGATGATGCGCCCTGCATCGGGCGGCGCCTGCACATAGTAGACACCGCTCCAGAGCACGTTCGGGTGGATATGGGCGCGATTGAAGCCGCCGGGTGCGGTGACATTGGCCCACATGGTGTCGATCTTCGGCGGACGGTCCCGACGGTATCCCATGTCGGCGAACAGCGCCGTCGCGGCCTGCACGATCATCACCGCAAGTCCGGCGAACTCGGGCCGGTCCTGCATGTCTGGCGTACTGTGCCAGGCACCGCTACGGGGCGCATTGGAACGCTGGATCCCTTTCG
>JARGNO010000026.1:0-29626 GCA_029213165.1 Minwuia sp. | reverse complement strand
GTCAGCCGCCTGCCAGGCACGGATACCCCGCGCCAGATCGACATTCAGCCCAGCGGCGTCGGGCAGGTCCTGATGATAGATACGGGTCGGGAAATAGCTTTCCCGCATCAGGGTGCCCTTCGCCATCAGACTGTCGGTGTCCTCTTCCCTGCCTGGGCGGGAACTGTCAGGTGTTCGCCGCTTCACCGATATTGTCGACGCCGCGTTCTTCCACGACCGTTGTCAGCCAGTCGGGATCCATCTCCGGCACCGACGAAAGCAGCAGATCGGTATAGGGGTGATGCGGTGGGGTGAACATCTCGTTCTTCGGCCCCTGCTCCACCACCTTGCCCTGCTTCATGACCACCACCTCGTCCGCGATGGAACGCACCGTGGCAAGGTCATGGGTGATGAACATGTAGGCGAGGTTGAGTTCCTTCTGCAGCCGGTCAAGCAGCTTCAGGATGCCCTCCGCCACCAACTGGTCGAGCGCACTCGTCACCTCGTCGCAGATGATGAAGGTCGGGTCGGCAGCCAACGCGCGGGCAATGCCGATGCGCTGCTTCTGCCCGCCCGACAGCTCTGGCGGATAACGGTTGTAGTATTTCGACGGCTCCAGCTCGATCAGGTCCAGAAGTTCGTCCACGCGGCTCTTCAGGGCACCGCCTTTCAGTCCACCATAGAAGGCGGCGGGGCGTCCGATGATCTCGCTGATCAGCACCTTCGGATTCAGCGCCGTATCCGCCATCTGATAGATCATCTGCGCCTGACGCAGCTGGTCCTTCGAGCGCTTGCGATAATCCGCCGGCAGTTCCTCGCCATTGAACAGGATGCGGCCCTTGGTCGGCGGCAGCAGGCCGGTGATGCAGCGCGCGGTCGTCGACTTGCCCGAACCGGACTCGCCCACCACCGCGACCGTCATGCCCGCGTAGATGTCGAAGGAAACATCCTCCAGCACCTTCACCGGGCCATAGGAAGCATCGATGTTCTCGACTGACACGACCGGTACCGCGTCCCCGGTCGGGCGTTGCTTCTGGTCCCGCTGGAAACTGCGCACCGCCCAGAGGGACTTGGTGTATTCCTCCTGCGGGTTGTCCAGCATGGAGCGGGTGTCGGATTCCTCGACCTCATCCCCCTTCAGCAGCACCTTGATGGTATCCGCCATCTGGGCAACGACCGCGAGGTCGTGGGTGATGTAGATCGCAGCCGTGTTGTACTGCTCCACGATATCGCGGATCGCCAGCAGCACCTCGATCTGGGTCGTCACGTCCAGCGCCGTCGTCGGTTCATCAAAGATGATCAGGTCCGGACGGCAGGCCATGGCCATGGCAGTCATTGCGCGTTGCAACTGCCCGCCGGAAACCTGGTGCGGATAGCGGAAGCCGATTTCCCGCGGGTTCGGCAGACGGAGCTTCTCGTAGAGCTCCATCGCGTCTTCCTGGCTGTCCTGCCGCTTCCTGATGTTGTAGTGAACCGGCGTCTCGGTGTGCTGGTCGATCAACCGGTGTGCCGGATTGAACGATGCCGCCGCCGACTGGGCCACATAGGCGATGCGGGATCCCCGCAAGGCCCGCCGGTCTGATTCCGGCGTCGTGGTCAGCTCCATGCCGTCGAATTCGACCGAGCCACTGGCAATCCGGCAGCCGTCACGGGCATAGCCCATGGCGGCAAGCCCGATGGTCGACTTGCCGGCACCGGATTCGCCGATCAGACCCATCACCTCACCGCGATGCAGGGTCAGGTCGATGCCATGGACAATCTCGATCCACTTCTCGTCGGAATATCCCTCGATCTTGAGATCGCGGATTTCCAGCAGGACGTCGCGCTTGCTTTCCATGCTCATCACTCCTTCAGGCCGGACGACCGGTACAGCATCCAGTCGACGACAAAGTTCACGGAGACCGTCAGCAGCGCGATCGCTGCCGCCGGGATCAGCGGCGTGATCTCACCGAAGGAGATCAGGGTCGCATTCTCCCGCACCATCGAACCCCAGTCCGCAGTCGGCGGCTGGATGCCCAGCCCCAGGAACGACAGACCGGCGATCAGCAGGAACACGAAGCAGAATTCCAGTCCGAACTCCGCCACCAGCGGCGCCATGGAGTTCGGCAGGATCTCCCGACGGATCAGGTAGAAGATGCCCTCACCGCGCAGTCGTGCCGCCTCGATGTAGTCCATCACCACGATATTGCCGGCGACCGCGCGGGTCAGACGGAACACCCGTGGCGAATAGATCACCGCGACGATGCAGATCATGACGAACATGTTGGTGCCGAAGATCGACAGGATCAGCAGGGCGAAGATCAGCGACGGGATCGACATGATCACATCGGCGAACCGGCCCATGAATTGGTCAAACCAGCCGCCGACCGTCGCGGCCATCAGACCGGCGAAGGCCCCCATGACAAAGGCGGCGATGGTCGCGACCAGCGCCAGCCCGACCGTGTTCCGCGCGCCGTAGATCAGGCGGCTGAAGAGGTCACGCCCAAGCTGGTCCCCGCCCAGCAGCAGTGTTTCATCCGCAGGCGCGAATGCCTCCGTGATGATCTCGGCCTCCCCGAAGGGCGCGATGATCGGCGCGAAGATGCCCGCGATGGCATAGACGCCGATGACGAACAGACCGAAGGTGGCTGTCAGGGGTGCGGTACGGAACGCCTTCGCGATTTCCCGCGGCAGCACGATGACCAGGAACTCACGGAAGGCGTAGGCCGTACCGGCGCAGAACGCGATGGCCCCCGCCGCCAACGTGATGTTCCAGAGCCAGGATTCGCCGCCGAGGATGCCTACAACGAAGGAGACGAGCATCAGCGAGAAAAGCAGCAGGAACGCGCCACGCTTGTTGGTATAGGCCGCGAGACAGGAAGCCCCGATCAGCAGGGCGAAATAGCCGATGACAAAGTAATTCATTTCCCGGCCCTCACTTCTTGTACCGAAGCCGCGGATTGGTGAGGATCGCCCCCACGTCAGCCGCCAGGTTCAGCAGGATGAAAGTTGCCGCGAAGATCAGGCAGCAGGCCTGAACGACAGGGAAGTCACGCTTGGTCACCGCATCGACCAGCAACTGGCCAATACCCGGGTAGACGAAGACAACCTCCACCAGCACGACACCGGTGATCAGATAGGCGAGGTTCAGCGCAACGACGTTGATGATCGGCGCCCAGGCGTTCGGCAGCGCATGCTTCACGATCACCTTCCATGCGGGCATGCCCTTGACCCGCGCCATCTCGATATAGGGCGAGGCCAGCAGGCTGATGATTGCAGCACGGGTCATGCGCATCATGTGCGCGACAACAACCAGGACCATGGTGAGTGCAGGCAGGAACGTCCTGTCCAGCAACTCCAGGAACGTCATGTCGGTACTCAGCTTGGCGATTGCAGGGAATGCACCCGTCTTCACCGAGAGGTAGAGAATCAGGATGTAACCAAGGAAGAATTCCGGCGAGGAAATGGACGTCAAGGTCAGCACGTTGGCGACCCGGTCGAACAGCGTGTTGCGCAGCAGCGCTACGATGACGCCCAGCAGGATCGCTATCGGAACCGCGATGACGGCCGCATATCCGGCGAGGAAGAGCGTGTTCAGAAACCGGGGGGCAATCGCTTCGGACACCGAGGTCTGCGACACCAGCGAAACGCCGAAGTCACCCACAACGGCCCCGGCCAGCCAGTCGAAATAACGCACGGGCGCCGGATCATTGAGACCCAACTGTTCCCGCAAGGCAGCAACGTTCTCTTCCGTCGCCCCCTGTCCAAGTACCGCCTGGGCAATGTCGCCCGGCAGCATCTCAACAGCCCCGAAAATGATGACTGAAATCACGAACAGCGTGACCAATCCCAATCCGAGGCGTTTCAGTACGATGTTCACGACATCGCCCATGATACGTCCCCCTCTGGATACGTCTGAAGTCTTCCCTGCGGCGCCGGAACGTCCGGCAGTCCAAAAAACCTTATCGATCCGTCTCTTTTCCCGAGGCGGTTAACGAAACCTGATTGTGTAACAGGGGTGTAACCCTTGTCCATCCTGATGCGGCGCTTTCAGACGCCCACTATCCTGATTGCGACATCAAGAATCGCCGTGACGGGCTGACAGGAGCTACGGCCAACCAAAAAAGAACAGGCCCCCGGAGTTTCTTCCGGGGGCCTGCCAAACCGTTCAGTGCCCGAAGACCTTTCGGGCAGCATCAGGTCGGGATCAGCCGTCGAACCACCAGCGGCTGACGCCACGGGCACCGTCAACCTGCCAGCTTGCGGCAAGGTCCGGACCGTGCATGACATTCTTGCGCCGTGCATAGACGAAGTTGGTGAACATCGGAATGATGGTCCCGCCGTCGTCGCGCGCCAGAACCTGCATCTCGTGATACATCTCCGCCCGCTTGGCCTGATCCAGTTCCGCCTTCGCCTGCAGCAGCAGCTCGTTGAACCGGGCATTCTGCCAGCGACTCTCGTTCCAGGCCGCATCATCCTTGTAGGCAAGGCTGAGCATGACGTCCGGCGTCGGACGTGCGCCCCACTGCACCATGCAGAACGGCTTCTTCAGCCAGACGTCGGAGTAGTAGCCATCGTTCGGCTCACGCACGACATTGATGTTGATGCCGGCCTTCTTGGCCTGCTCCGCATACAGCACGCACATGTCGACCGCACCGGAGTACACGCTGTCCGCGGTGGACAGGTTGATCGTCAGGTTCTCGTGCCCTGCCTTCTTCAGCAGGGACTTGGCCTGGTCCGGATCATACTTGCGCTGCGGCAGGTCGGCCCAGTACGGCATGTTCGGCGAGACATGCGAGTCGTTGCCCGGGATGGCGGTGCCAAAGGCGATCTTCTGGATGATCTCCTCACGGTCCATCGCCAGCTTCAGCGCCAGGCGGACATTGACATCGCTGAACGGTGCGGTGTCACAGAACATCGGCATCGTGATCGCGGCGCCACTCGGCACGTTGTCGACTTCGATGTTCGGGTTCCGCTTCAGCAGGCTGAGGGTCTTCAGGTCAACCGCGGTAACCGCATCGACATCGCCCGTCACCAGCGCCGTCTGACGCGCGTTCGGATCGTTCAGCACCAGGATCTCGGCACTGTCGAAGTAGGCCCCCTCACCGTGCCAGCCATCGTGACGGGTCAACTCGTAGCTGACACCGAACTCGGCATTGTTCAGCTTGTAGGGGCCGGAGCCGTCGCCGGACTGCCAGTTCAGGGTGCCGTCGGCATTGCCCGGGCAGATTGCCAGATGGTAGTCGGTCATCAGCCACGGCAGGTCGGCATTGCCCGAAGCCAGCTTGAAGGTCACGCCATTGGCGCCGGACTTCACGATATCGTCCACATCCTTCAGCAGCGCCTTGGCGGCTGACGTGCTCTTGTCACCACGATGGTGGTTCATGGAGGCGATGACATCATCCTGCGTCACCGGCTTGCCGCTATGGAACGTGGCACCCGAGACGATCTCGAAGGTCCACTCCTTGGCATCCGGGGTTGCCGACCAGGACGCGGCCAGATCGCCACCCAGGCTATTGTCCGGATTGATCTGCGTCAGATAGCTGCGGAACGTGTGCGCCAGCTGGATCATGGAGAAGGTGACGTAGGTGCCGGGATCATGCGTGTCACCGGTATTGCCGTCATGCGCGCCGAGGCGGAAGGTGCCGCCCTTCTTCGGTGCGGCCATGGCGACCTTCGACGACCAGGCGCCGGTCGCTACAGCACCGGCAACACCGGCGGCGGTCGCATAGCGCATGAAGTCACGACGGTTGAGACGGCCCAGACGGGCCTCCTTCGCCATTCGCTCGAGAAGTTCCGGATCAAGATTCCCTGACATAGATAGCCTCCTGTTGGCCCGATTGATGGGCGCATTTGTGGTTACGTTCTGAGTTGACCGTAACATCCCATGGCCAGCATGTCTGCCCGCCCCGCGAACGCCCTGTTCAAACTGCGACCCATCCTTGGACATATCCGGCATCACTTCAACCCGTCGAAAAGCCGCGATTTCCCGAATGAAAGACAAATCGACTGCTTGTCTCAGGGGAGGCAGCGACATGTCGCAAGTGGACGTGTGTCATGTTTCGCCGCGCCCATAGTAACGTCGCAGCAACCGGCGGCGACGCATGACGCCGACCCCGCCGATCACCACGGAGAGTGCGCGTGTCAGGTCTGGCGGAACGCAAGGGTGTCTGGAAATCCGGCAAGGGCAAGGGACGTCGCACACCGAAGGGCCGACAGCTTGATGACAGCGCCCTGCAGGACGTCCGGACTCTGCTCGGTGACCGCCCGCGACGCCGCGACCTGCTGATCGAACACCTTCATTTGATCCAGGACCGGCTTGGGCATCTGTCTGCAGCGCACCTCCGCGCATTGGCAGAGGAGATGCGGCTGTCGATGGCGGAGGTCTTCGAGGTCGCGACCTTCTATGCCCATTTCGATGTGGTGAAGGAGGGCGAGACCCCACCCCCGCCATTGACGATCCGGGTATGCGACTCCCTCTCCTGCGAGCTTGCCGGCGCTCAGGGCCTGCTGCGGGAACTGGATGACAACCTGCCGGCCGAACAGGTCCGTGTCGTGCGGGCACCCTGCATGGGCCGCTGCGACACCGCTCCGGTGCTGGAGATCGGCCACAATCACATCGACCACGCGGACGCCGCCAAGGTCGATGCCGCGATCCGGGCCGGTGACACACATGCGCACCTGCCCGATTACCAGACCTTCGACGCCTATCGCCGCGCGGGCGGCTACGCGCAGCTGGAGCAGTTGCGCGCCGGATCACGGACCCCCGACGAGGTACAGCAGACAGTTCTGGACTCCGGCCTGCGCGGACTGGGTGGAGCGGGCTTTCCCTCCGGTCGCAAATGGTCCTTCGTCCGCGGCTATCCCGGCCCGCGTTTTCTGGCCGTCAACGGTGACGAAGGTGAACCCGGTACATTCAAGGACCGTTACTGGCTGGAGCGTGAACCGCACCTGTTTCTGGAGGGCGCGATGATCGCTGCCTGGGCGGTGGAGGCGGAGCGCATCTTCATCTACATGCGCGATGAGTACCCGGCGGTGCTCGAGATCCTGCACCGGGAAATCGCGGCGCTCGAGACGGCCGGACTTGTCGACCCTGGCCACATCGACCTGCGGCGCGGTGCGGGGGCCTATATCTGCGGCGAGGAGAGCGCGATGATCGAAAGCATCGAGGGCAAGCGCGGCCTGCCCCGGCATCGCCCCCCCTATGTCGCCGAAGTTGGCATCTTTGGCCGTCCCACACTGGTTCACAATGTCGAGACCCTGCACTGGATCGCGCGCATCGTGCGGGAGGGACCGGGTATCCTGAGCAGTGTCGAGCACAATGGCCGCAAGGGTCTGCGGTCCTATTCCGTTTCCGGTCGTGTCCGCCAACCGGGCGTCAGGCTTCTGCCCGCCGGGTCGACGATCCTGGACATCATCGAAGCCTGCGGAGGGATGCTGGAGGGCCACACCTTCAAGGCCTATCAGCCCGGCGGCCCGTCGTCGGGCCTGCTGCCCGCCAGCCTGAACGATGTGCCACTGGATTTCGACACCCTGCAGCCGCACGGGTCCTTCATCGGTTCCGCCGCTGTGGTTGTTCTTTCCGACCAGGACAGCGCCCGCGCCGCCGCCCTGAACATGCTTCGGTTCTTCGAGGATGAGAGCTGCGGCCAGTGCACGCCCTGTCGGGTGGGCTGCGAGAAGGCCGTCAAGCTGATGCAGGCCGACACATGGGATCAGGCCTTGCTTGAGGAACTGAGCCAGACGCTGGTCGATGCGTCGATCTGTGGCCTCGGACAGGCAGCCCCCAACCCGATCCGCCTGACCATGAAACACTTCCCGGAGGAGATCTGAGCCATGGCCGATCCGATCAGTTTCTCTCTCGACGGAACGACAGTTGTTGCGCGGGAAGGCGAGACCATCTGGGAGATCGCAAAGCGTGAAGGCACACTGATCCCGCACCTCTGTCACGCCGATCAGCCAGGTTATCGCGCCGATGGCAATTGCCGCGCCTGCATGGTGGAGATCGACGGGGAGCGTACCCTGGCCGCGTCCTGCATCCGCACACCGGCAGAGGGGATGGTCGTGAAGACCGCCACCGAACGGGCCACCAACGCCCGCAAATCGGTCATCGAGATGCTGCTGGCCGACCAGCCACCGCGGGAAAGCGCACACGACCGTTCCTCCCACCTCTGGCAGATGGCGGACATGCAGGGTGTTTCGGAAAGCCGCTATCCGGCACTGGAGCAGGACCGTGTGCCCCTGCTGGACGGCTCACACGTCGCGATGCGTGTCAATCTGGATGCCTGCATCCATTGCAACCTGTGTGTCCGCGCCTGCCGCGAAGTTCAGGTCAATGACGTCATCGGCATGGCCTACAGGGGCCATGATGCCGCGATCAGCTTTGACTTCGATGATCCGATGGGCAGCAGCACCTGCGTCGCCTGCGGTGAATGCGTGCAGGCCTGCCCCACCGGCGCGCTGATGCCGGCGATGGCGCTGGACGCTGCGGAGACCGGGGATTCTGCCGCCTTCGACCGGGAGGTGAAGTCCGTCTGCCCCTATTGCGGTGTCGGCTGCCAGCTCAGCTTCAAGATCCGCGATGAACGCATCGCCTGGGTCGATGGTGTCGATGGCCCGGCCAACGAACAGCGCCTGTGCGTGAAGGGTCGTTTCGGTTTCGACTATGTCGATCATCCGCATCGCCTGACGAAGCCCCTGATCCGCCGCGACGACGCCCCGGCGAAGGGGCTGAACGTGGACCCCGCCGACCTGTCCACGCACTTCCGGGAAGCAAGCTGGGAAGAAGCGTTGCAGCGCGCGGTGGACGGCATGGCCGCACTGCGTGACAGCGGCGGTGGCCAGACCATCGCCGGGTTTGGCTCCGCCAAGTGCTCCAACGAAGAGGCCTATCTGTTCCAGAAGCTGATCCGGCAGGGCTTTGGCCACAACAATGTCGACCATTGCACCCGGCTCTGCCACGCGTCCTCTGTTGCCGCAGTGATGGAGAATGTCGGCTCCGGCGCCGTGACCGCGACGTTCAACGAGATCGAGAACGCCGACTGTGCCATCGTGATCGGTGCCAACCCGGTGGAGAACCATCCCGTCGCCGCCACCTATTTCAAGCAGTTCGCAAAGCGCGGTGGCAAGCTGATCGTCATGGATCCGCGCGGCGTCGGACTGGGTCGCCACGCCACCCACATGCTGCGGTTCCGCCCCGGCACCGACGTGTCGATGCTGAATGCGATCATGCATGTGATCGTGGAGGAAGAACTCTACGACCGGCAGTACATCGACGGCTTCACCGAGAACTGGGACGCCATGAAGGCGCATCTGGCCGACTTCCCCCCGGAGAAGATGGCGGAAGTCTGCGGCATTGATGCCGGAACCCTGCGCGCGGTGGCGCGGGAGTTCGCCAACGCGAAGGCGGGCATGATCTTCTGGGGCATGGGCATTTCCCAGCACATCCACGGAACCGACAATTCCCGCTGCCTGATCTCGCTGGCGCTGATGTGCGGCCACGTTGGCCGCCCCGGCTCCGGACTGCACCCGCTGCGCGGGCAGAACAATGTGCAGGGCGCGTCGGATGCCGGGCTGATCCCGATGTTCCTGCCCGATTACCAGTCCGTCACGGATGACGGTGTGCGGTCCATGTTCAACGACATCTGGCAGAACGAGCAGGATTTCTCGTCTGAAAAGGGTCTGACGGTCGTGGAGATCATGGACGCGGTTCACGACGGAAATATCCGCGGCATGTACATCATGGGTGAGAATCCCGCCATGTCCGATCCGGACGTGGAACACGCCCGCGCCGCGCTGGCGAAGCTGGAGCACCTGGTGGTGCAGGACATCTTCCTGACCGAGACCGCCAACTATGCCGATGTCATCCTGCCCGCGACCGCATGGGCGGAAAAGGCCGGGACCGTGACCAATACCAACCGCCAGGTACAGCTTGGCCGCCCCGCCGTCGCCGCACCCGGTGAGGCGAAGCCCGACTGGTGGATCACCATCCAGATCGCGCGGGGCCTCGGCCTCGACTGGACCTACGAGCATCCCCGTGACGTCTTCGACGAGATGAAGCGGTCGATGAAGTCCTTCGACAACATCACCTGGGAGCGTCTGGAGGCAGAGGCGGCGGTGACTTACCCCAGCCTGAGTCCCGAAGACCCGGGCCAGCCGATCGTGTTCGGCGATGGCTTCCCGCGCGAAGGCGGTCGTGCCCGCTTCACGCCCGCCAGCATCGTCGCCCCCGATGAGGTTCCGGACAGCGAATACCCGATGGTGCTGATCACCGGACGGCAGCTGGAGCACTGGCACACGGGGTCGATGACCCGGCGGACTGGCGTGCTGGACGGGCTGGAGCCGGAGGCAACCTGTTCTCTGAACCCGAAGACAATCCGCGACCTTGGCATCCAGCCCGGGGACATGGTGCGCCTCAGCACCCGTCGCGGCAGCCTGACCGTGATGGCCCGGGCGGATCGGGCGGTCTCGGAAGGCAATGTCTTCATGCCCTTCGCCTTTGTTGAGGCGGCGGCGAACACGCTGACCAATCCGGCACTGGACCCCTATGGAAAGATCCCGGAGTTCAAGTTCTCGGCCGTGCGTGTCGAAGCCGCGACGGAAACCGTCGCAGCCGAGTAGGCCTCGGGCCGAATTGACCTCTAGACCGGTATCCACAGACTGCAACCCCAGACACAGGGAGTCCGTGAGCGATGGCCCACATGAGCGACATCGAAATTGCCCGCGCCGCCACCAAGCAGCCGATTCAGACCGTCGGCGCCCGGCTGGACATCCCGACCGAGGCCCTGCTGCCCTACGGACACGACAAGGCCAAGATTTCCCAGGACTTCATCGCCGCGCAGGCCGGCAAGCCGAACGGCAAGCTGATCCTGGTCACTGCCGTGAACCCCACGCCTGCGGGAGAGGGCAAGACCACGACGACTGTGGGTCTGGGTGACGGGCTGAATGCCATCGGCAAGCGCGCCGCGATCTGCATCCGCGAAGCCTCGCTCGGCCCCTGCTTCGGCATGAAGGGCGGCGCGGCGGGCGGCGGCTATGCGCAGGTGATCCCGATGGAGGACATCAACCTCCACTTCACCGGTGACTTCCACGCCATCACCTCCGCCCACAACCTGCTCTCGGCGATGATCGACAACCACATCCACTGGGGCAACAGCCTGGGCATCGACGCCCGCCGCGTGGCCTGGCGCCGCGTGCTGGACATGAACGACCGCGCGCTGCGCGACGTGGTGCTCAGCCTCGGTGGCATCGGCAACGGCTTTCCACGCCAGAGCGGCTTCGACATCACCGTCGCGTCGGAGGTCATGGCCATCCTCTGCCTCGCCACCAGCCTGGAAGACCTGCAGAAGCGGCTTGGTGACATCATCATCGCCTACCGCCGCGACCGGACACCGATCTATTGCCGCGACCTGAAGGCGGACGGTGCCATGACCGTGTTGCTGAAGGATGCCATGCAGCCGAACCTGGTGCAGACGCTGGAGAACAATCCGGCCTTCGTGCATGGCGGCCCCTTTGCCAACATCGCGCATGGCTGCAACTCCGTCGTGGCGACACAGACCGCGCTGAAGCTGGCCGACTATGTGGTGACTGAAGCCGGGTTCGGGGCCGATCTGGGTGCCGAGAAGTTCATGAACATCAAGTGCCGCAAGGCCGGTCTCGCGCCTGATGCCGTCGTCATCGTCGCCACTGTCCGCGCCATGAAGATGAATGGCGGCATCGCCAAGGACGATCTGGGCACAGAGAACGTCGAAGCGGTGAAGAAGGGTTGCGCCAACCTGGGCCGCCACATCGAGAACGTGAAGTCCTTCGGCGTGCCCGCAGTTGTCGCCATCAACCATTTCGTCGCCGATACGGATGCGGAGATCGAAGCGGTGAAAGCCTTCGTCGAGTCCATGGGGTCGGAGGCCATTGTCTGCCGTCACTGGGCCAATGGCTCCGCCGGAATTCTGGACCTGGCACACCGGGTGGTGGAGATCGCCGACAGCGGCATGTCCCAGTTCAGCCCGCTCTACCCCGATGAGATGCCCCTGTTCGAGAAGATCGAGACCATCGCCAAGCGCATCTATCGCGCCGACGAAGTGCTGGCCGACAAGACCATCCGCAACCAGTTGCGCAAGTGGGAAGCCGACGGTTACGGCCATCTGCCGGTCTGCATGGCAAAGACGCAGTACAGTTTCTCCACCGACCCTAACCTGCGTGGCGCGCCCACCGGCCACTCCCTGCCGGTTCGGGAGGTCCGCCTGTCCGCCGGTGCCGGTTTCATCGTCGTTATCTGTGGCGAGGTCATGACCATGCCCGGCCTGCCGAAGGTTCCTGCGGCGGAACAGATCATGCTGAACGATGCAGGAGACATCGAAGGCCTGTTCTGATCCGATGACCTGAGCAGGGCAAATCCGGGCGTGCCGCAGATCATGCAAGGCTGGTCCGGGGACCCATGTGTCAGACGGGTGGCTCCCAGGGTTGACTGAAGTCTCCACGTTGATAGGTCGTAGCTTCCTGGGGATGTTACCGACCCGACCACAAGGGGCATCAGTCAGCCAATGGGCATCTTCGAGAAGTTCCTGTCCTTGTGGATCGCGCTGGCGATGGTCGCGGGGATCCTGTTGGGCAATGTCGCCCCCGGACTGGTTTCCGCGGTTGCCTCGGCGGAAGTGGCCAGCGTCAATCTGGTGGTCGCCGTCCTGATCTGGGCGATGGTCTATCCCATGATGGTTGGGGTCGACCCCCGGTCGTTGCGCGATGTGGCCCGCCAACCACGCGGACTGCTGATCACGCTGGTGGTGAACTGGCTGATCAAGCCGTTCACCATGGCGGCCCTGGCCGTGCTGTTCTTCCAGCATGTCTTCGCGCCCTGGATCCAGCCTGAGGATGCCGCACAATACATTGCCGGGCTGATCCTTCTCGGGGCCGCGCCCTGCACGGCGATGGTGTTCGTCTGGTCGCAACTGACGCGCGGCGACGAGACCTACACGCTGCTGCAGGTCTCGGTGAATGACCTGATCATGGTCATCGCCTTTGCCCCCATCGTGGCCTTCCTGCTGGGCGTCACCGACATCACCGTCCCCTGGTCGACCCTGGTCCTGTCGGTCCTGCTGTTCATCGCATTGCCCCTTGCTGCGGGACTGCTCACCCGCCGGAGCCTTCGGACGGAAGCAAGGATCGAAGCGTTTCAGGCCCGGGTGAAGCCCTATTCCATCGTCGGCCTGATCGTCACGGTGATGATCCTCTTCGGCCTGCAGGGACAGGTGATCGTCTCCAGGCCCTTCGTCATCGTGCTGATCGCCGTGCCCATCATCCTGCAAAGCTACAGCATCTTCGCAGTGGCCTATGCAGCAGCCTTCGCAATGAAGGTACCGCACCGGATTGCGGCTCCCTGCGCGCTGATCGGCACATCGAATTTCTTCGAACTCGCCGTCGCGGTTGCCATCAGCCTGTTCGGCCTGAACTCAGGTGCAGCCCTCGCGACCGTGGTCGGGGTACTGGTGGAGGTCCCGGTCATGCTGACGCTGGTGGCCTTCGCGAACCGGACGCGCGCCCGGTTTGCGCCCTGACGGCGAAGTGCACGCCCGGGCAGCGGCCTATTCGCCTGGCCAGATCAGTTCCAGACGAATGCCACCGGGTTCACGGAACATCATGTGCTTGCGCGGACCATCGCCCAGCAGTTCAGGCATGAATTCGACGACAACGCCGGGCCAGTCGCGCACCCGCCCCGCCAGGGCGTTGAGGCTGGCTTCTGTCGGAACCTCCAGCGCCAGGTGATGCAGGCCGACATTGGCCCTGCGGTCGAAGCCGACAACATCCCCATCGTGATCAACCTGCCAGAGGGTCAGTCTGACCTGCCCGTCCGTGACCGCATTGCGGGGATAGCTGTCATCACGCGCAAGTTCGCGCCAGCCCAGCACGCTGGTGAAGAAAACTGTCGTCTGGTCCAGTTCACGGACAGACAGCCCCAGGTGATTCATGCCGCTGGTAAGGCTCATCTACTGGTCCCGTTCCTTCTGGAGTCCGGTTCATCGCCGGAGAGTCAGAACCGCCCGTCCCCGGATTGGATCAGGCGTCCTTCGCCTCCGCTTCCATCTCCGCATAGACCTGCTTGATCAGCTTGATGGCGTGGTTCGCTGCCGGGACCCCGGCATAGACGGCGACATGCAGCATGGCTTCCCGGATATCGTCCAGAGTCGCGCCCGTATTGCGCGTTGCCTTCGCATGCAGGGTCAGTTCCCCGTCACGTCCCAGCGCCGCCAGGATCGACAGGGTGACGATGGAGCGTTCGCGCAGGCTGAAATGCGGCCGGGTCCAGAGGCCACCCCACGCCGTCTCCGTGATGTAGTCCTGGAACTCCGCATCCAGTTCGGTCGCTGCTGCCCTGGCTCTGTCCACATGCGCGTCGCCCAGCACCTTGCGGCGGACGGACATGCCGGCATCGAACCGGTCGCTGTTCTGCAGGGGATCGTCAGCCAAGGTCATTCTCCCGGAAGAAGGAATCCATGAGCGCCAGTTGTTCGTCCGGGCGCTCGATGCAGGGCAGATGCCCGGCCCCCTTGATGACAGCGAACTGCGCGCCCTTGATCAGACCGGCCAGCGACTGCACCAGTTCCGGTGTCGTTGCCTTGTCCTCGTCGCCCACAAGGCACAGGGTCGGAACGGTCAGTGCGGCTGTGCTCTGCGTGAAATCCGTGTCGCGGATCGCTGAGGATGTGCCCGAATAGCCTGCCACGGGCGTCCGTTCGAACATGTTGCGATAGCCCTGGTAGTCTGCGTTCTCCGTTACCCGAAATGCTGCGGAGAACCAGCGTTCCATCACGCCATCCGTCATGACGGACAGTCCCTTCGTCTCCACCGTCTCGATCCGCCCGTTCCAGAGCGCGTCATCCCCGATCACGTGGCCCGTGTCGCACAGCACCAGACCGCGCACCAGGTCGGGGCGAGTGGCCGCCAGCCCCTGCGCGATCATGCCCCCGACCGACAGCCCGCAGATGACCGCGGACCCGATGCCCAGATGATCCAGCAACGCGGCCAGATCACCAACGTGATCGGCCATCACATAGGGCGCCGCCGGGGCCTCAGACAGGCCATGGCCGCGCTTGTCGCTGCGGATGCAGCGGAACCGCCCCTTCAGCCCTGCGACCACATCATCCCAGATGCGGAAGTCCGTCCCCAGCGAGTTGGAGAAGGCAATGACCGGCAGGTCCGCCTCCCCCGTGTCGGCATAGTGCAGCACCACGCCATTCAGTCGCGCGAAGTTCATCCCGGTATCCTCCCTCGGTCCCCGGGCCCGCCGTCAGAACGGCAGGCCAACGTAGTTCTCTGCCAGCGACCGCCCCGCGGCCTCCGACCCCGTCAGATAATCCAGCTCGGCCTCCTGAATGCGCTGCCCGAACGCCCCGTTGTCGGGAAAGCGGTGCATCATCGACGTCATCCACCAGGAGAAGCGCACTGCCTTCCAGACCCGCGCCAGCGCCCGCCGCGAATAGTTGTCCAGCGCGGCACCGTCGCGGTCATTGAAGAAGGCGTTCAGGCATTCATGCAGATAGTGCACGTCCGACACGGCCAGGTTCAGCCCCTTGGCACCGGTCGGCGGGACGATATGTGCCGCATCGCCCACAAGGAACAGGCGGCCGAAGCGCATCGGCTCCGCCACGAAACTGCGCAGCGGTGCGATCGACTTCTCCAGCGACGGACCGGTGACCAGCGCCTCCGCCGCCTCTGCGTCCAGCCGATAGCGGAGTTCGTCGTAGAAACGGTCATCCGACCAGTTCTCCACCCTCTCATCCAGTTCGCACTGAATATAGAAGCGGCTGCGACTGCGTGACCGCATGGAACAGAGCGCGAAGCCGTTCGGATGATTGGCATAGATCAGTTCGTCCGAAACCGGCGGCACGTCGGCCAGACCACCCCCCCAGCCAAACGGATAGACACGCTCGACGGTCGTGATCGACTTCTCCGGCACGCTTGCACGGCTGACCCCGTGAAACCCGTCACAACCGGCAATGACATCGCAGCTGATCTCATGGGTCCGGCCTGCATGTGCATAGGTCACGCGCGGTGTGTCGCCGTCGAAGTCATGCACGGTGACATTGCTGGCCTGATAGACCGTTTCGCAGCCTGCCGCATCGCGTGCCTGCATCAGATCGCGCGTCACCTCGGTCTGCCCATAGACGGTGACAGTCTTGCCGCCTGAAAGGTGCTGCAGGTCGATGCGATGGCGACGCCCGTCAAATGCAAGCTCGACACCGGAGTGGACCAGCCCCTCCACCGCACAGCGCTTCCCGGCACCAGCCCGGTTCAGGACCTCCACCGTTCCCTGTTCCAGGACACCGGCCCGGATGCGCCCGAGCACATAGTCCGCTGTCTGGCGCTCCAGAATGACCGCTTCGATCCCCGACAGATGCAGCAACTGGCCCAGCAGCAGGCCTGAAGGCCCTGCCCCGATGATCACCACCTGCACCCGTCTGCTCACACGCGTTTCCCCCGTTGTCGTTTTCGGGACCGTAGCCTGTTCCCGCGCCCTGATCCATGTCCGGCAAACTTGTGCTATCCAGCAGGCAACGGTCTGTCAGGGGGAGTGCCATGCTGCACGCGACACAACGCATCCGGGTCGAGTGGGGTCACTGCGACCCGGCGCGGATCATCTTCAATCCGAACTACTACATCTGGATGGACCAGGGGACGCACGGCTTGCTGGAGGCGGCGGGTTTTCCCTTTGCGAAGCTGACAGCCACACCCGATTTCCGGGGCTGTCCGCTGGTCGCGTCGGGCATGGATTTCCGCAGTCCGGCCTTCTACAGCGATGTACTGTTGCTGACCACGTTCGTGGAGAAGTTCGGCACGAAGTCATTCACCGTTCGCCATCACTTCACCCGCGACGGGGATCTGCTGGCGGAGGGGCATGAAGTGCGTGTCTGGGCCGTGAATGTCGCCGACGATCCGCGTGGCATGAAGGCAATACCGGTACCGGCGGAGGTTCGCGCGATGCTGGAGCGCGAGGGCAGCATCGACATGACAGCCTGACATCCGTGCATTGGGCATCCACGACTGTCGGTGGTACGCTGCACGCCGACAACTGATGAAGGGGTATCGGCCATGAACCGGCATCCGACGCGGCAGATCACGCGCGAGGAACAGGAGACATTCTGGGAAGACGGTGTCATCTGCCTGCGCGGCATGTTCGATCCTGAATGGATCACCCGCATGGGCAAGGCCGTTGATGCCGCCATCGCGGCGCCTGGCCCGATGGCCCTGAACCTGGACCAGGGGAAGGACGGACGCTTCCATGGCGACAGTTTCGTCTGGACCTGGCAGGACGATTTCCGGGCCTTTGTCTTCGACAGCCCCGCTGCCGAAATTGCCCAGCAGGTGCTTGGTGCGCGGGAACGTGTGACGCTGTTCTTTGATACCCTGCTGGTGAAGGAACCCGGCTCCCAGGCACTGACCCCCTGGCATCATGACCAGCCGTACTGGCCCATAGACGGGGAACAGGTCTGCACCGTCTGGACGCCGTTCGACCCAGTGACACGCGACTCAGGCGCGGTCGAATATCTGGTTGGCTCACACCGCTGGGGACGGCGGTTCCAGCCGCGAAGCTTCACCGGCGACAGCAGGTATGGCGACACCATGGAACCGGTTCCGGATATCGAGGCGGAGCGTGATCGGCATACCTTCCGCAGCTTCGAGACCGCGCCGGGTGACTGTCTGGTGCACCACGGACTGATCCTGCATTCGGCGCCGGGCAACAGCCGTATCGACCGGCGGCGGCGGGCGCTTGCCACGCGGTTCTGCGGCGACGATTGTACCTACAGGCCGGAGGGCAGCTTCCAGCCGCTGATCCGCGATCCCGGCATCACCTCCGGCGCGCCGCTGGAATGTGATCTGTTTCCACGTGTCTGGCCGCGCGCCGCCTGAACCAGTCAGGGAGCTGACCCATGTCGACCGCAGAACTTCGGAACGAGACGACCGCCCCCGGTCCCCTGTCGGCGGACGAGGTACGGCAGTATCACGAACGCGGCTATGTCGTGCCGCAGGGGTTCCGCATCGATCCTGAACGGCTTGGCCGGATGCGCGAGGACCTGGACCGTCTGATTGCCGACAACCCGCACCTGTCACCGGACGCCATGTTCTGCCCGCATATTCCGTCGCACGGACCACAGTCCCTGAAGGGCGCCGACACCTGGATGGATCATGCCGCCATCCCGGAGGTGCTGGATGCCGTGCAACAGGTCATCGGTCCGGACATCCTGCTCTGGGGCACCACTGTCTTTGGCAAGCCGGCGCATTCCGGCAAGGAAACGCCATGGCATCAGGATGGGCAGTACTGGCCCATCCGTCCCCTTGCTACCTGCTCCGTCTGGATCGCGATCGATCCCGCCACGTCGGAAAACGGCTGCCTGCGGGTCATTCCCGGGTCTCATCGCGACCAGCGCGTGCGTGGCCATGACCGCAACGACAGTGACGGTCTTACACTGAACCAGCAGCTCAAGCCGGAAGAGTTCGATGAGGCCGAGGCCGTGGAGATCGAACTGGAACCGGGCCAGATTTCACTGCACGACGTTTACATGGTCCATGGTTCCCGCCCCAACCGTTCGCCCCACAGGAGAGCGGGCTACGTGCTGCGCTTCATGCCCACCAGTTCCGTCTTCGACAGGCAGTTGGGAACCGAGATCGTGAAGCTGACCGGGGGACAGGTCGATTTCGCCACCCGCCCGCTCTATTTGATGCGCGGACAGGACATCAGCGGCCAGAACGATTTCTCGCCAGGTCCGCAATAGTGCTTCTGAAACCGGTTGAGCTTCGCCAGCGCGCGGCAGGCAAACGGTTGCTCGGCCTGGATCCGGGGACCAAGACCATCGGCGTGGCGGTCTGCGATTCCGCGCACATGGTCGCGACACCGCTGCAGGTGATCAGGCGTGGCAAGCAGGCAGCGGACTTCGCGGCCATCAGGAAGATCATCGACGAGACACAGGCCGGCGGGATCGTGGTCGGCATGCCCCTGAACATGGATGGCACATCCGGCCCCAGGGCTCAGTCCGTGCGCGCTTTCCAGCGCAGCCTGGAACGCGCTTTCGATCTGCCCATGGCCTTCATTGATGAACGCCTGTCGACGAGCGCCGTCGAACGCAGCCTGATCAGCCAGGATGTTTCACGCCGCCGCCGCGCCGAAGTCATCGACGCCCACGCCGCCGCCTATATCCTGCAGGGCGCGCTCGACCTGCGTGTCTGAGTTCTGGTCAGCTGCTGCCCGTGCGTGCGGATGCTGCAATGGCCCGGACGGTCCGCTCATGCAACGTGAAATAGTGCTGCTTCGGTGCCAGGTAGATCATCATGCGCAGCACTCCGCCTTGCTGGGTGCCGATCACCAGCCCCTTGGTCTCCAGTTGTGACTTGGCCACCATGTCGAATTCGAAGGCAAAGCCGGGGCTGTTGAGAAAGACCTGCGGGCGCAGGTTCGAGGCCGTGACAACAGGTGCCTCATATACCTTGACCAGCGTTCCCTCGACCATCTCCATGACATCCGGTTCCGTCATGCCAATGCGCCAGGTGGGCAGACCTTCGTTGACCTTCTGGTTCGTCGATTTGATGAACGGCTCGCCGCTCTCTACCCGCGAGAAGAAAAGCAGCTGGTTGATACTAGGGCCATCGACAGTCCACATGGCATCGATGCCCTCGTTGCCGACGAACTGCCTCGAGACGGCGGCCCAGTCACCGACAGCGGTGACCGTGATCCCCTCACCCACAGGAACCGACTGCCCGGCGCTGACGGCGGTATAGGTCTCGCAGGCGGCAAGGCTGAAGAGCAGCAGAACCGAAGCCAGGAAATTGCGAATTCTCATGCTCTCATGCTCCCACATAGGATTGGATCATCAATCGGTCTTCCGCGTCCGGCACAAGCTCCAGATACTGGCGGAAGGCGGCGGCGGCCTTTTCCTGCTTTCCCGCCCGGCGATGCAGGATTCCGATTCCGCGCCAGGAAAGACCATGTGTCTCGTCAAGTTCCAGCGCCCGGCCATAGGCATTCATGGCACGTCCGGAATCGATTCCGTCATTCCGGGCGCGATAGACCTCGCCTTCGTAATAGAACGGGTCAGCGTCGCCTGGATTGGCCGTCTTCATGCGCTCGATGATGACCAGGGTCCGGTCGTACTGATGCAGCCGCAGTTCGTCCTGCATCATCGTGTCCCGGAACGCGCGCGCCTGCGCCAGATATCGGTCCTCGCCCACGATGCGTTTTCCGCCTGGGTAAGCTGCGGCTTGCAGGGCCAGCGCCTGGGCACGGTCAGCAGGCGCCGGATGGCTGGCGAAGAACACATCCCGTTGCTGCTTCTGGTCCTGCCGTTCCTCAAGGGTCAGTCCGGCATCGCGTTCAGCGATCAGGCCACGCCAGATCTCTGCGGCCTGAACCGGTTCGTACCCGGCGTTGACCATCAGTTCCAGCCCGACGCCATCCGCCTCCCGCTCCTGCTCCCGGGAGAAAGCGAAGATATTCGCAATGGCGACCAGGCCAGGCAGGTTGGCCAGCGCTCCGCCACCCGCTGCCGCGATGGCGATGCCCAGGAACGCGGCGACCGAGGAATTGTCTCTCATCTGCTCGAAACGCTGCAATGAATGCCGTTTCAGGTAGTGACCGATCTCATGACCCAGGACCGCCGCGAGCTGTGCCTCGTTCTGGCACCGCAGCAACAAGCCGGACCAGACCTGCATCATGCCGTTCGGTGCCATGGTTGCGTTGAAGAAGGGCGTGCGCATCAGATAGACGCGCATGTCCGTGCAATGCTTGCCAGCCAATCGGCAGGCGATATCCGTGACGTAGCGGTTCAGTTCCTCATCAGTCATGCGCAAGGGCGAGAACTTCAGATCGGCCTCGGCCTTGTTGAATATCTCCCACAATCCGCCTTCCGCCGAATCCAGTGAGGGCGCATATCCGGCCCTGATCTGTCCGCCGCCGCCCTGGCTGACACAACCGGTCAGCGCCGTCGCGGCGCATCCGCACAACAGATGCCGACGCGTGAAATCCATCGGACGATCAGCCGTTCGGAAGGGAACTGAAGAGGCTGCGCACCGATGCTTCGGCGGCTTCCTCGGTCCGCAGATCACCGGTTCCGCGCGCGATCGTGCCGAACCAGGCAATCTGTCCCGTGTTCAGATCCACAAGCGATGCGTAACCGATCTGCTGGCCACCCTGGATGCCGACACCCAGCAGCGCCATTGCAATACCGAGTGCCACCCGGCCACCGGAGGAATAGCTGTCCTCCATGAAGATGAAGAGGCCGTAGCGGGCTCCCGTCGCCTCGGCGACCGTCCGGACCTCGGACCCGATGGACCAGTCGAACCTGCCCTGCTTTGTCGGTGGACGGCGCTGCGGAATGCGCGCCTGCAGGAAGACCTCCCCACCCACGACGCTGTGCAGTTTCACCAGTTGGTCCATTGCTTTCTGCCGTTCCAGCGGCAGCGTGCTGGGATCGAACTTCACCAGCTGAAGCTGCTTCTCCGACTGGATCACGTTGATTGCACGTCGCACATGAACTTCCGCATCACGTGTCCATTCCGCCTTGGGTTCGCGTACACCACCGGCAGTAAGCTGATAGAGCTGCAATTCCATCGGCATCAGGGCGATCCGGGTATCGCCCGGGCGCAGATCGGGCCGAACCTGAGCCACCTGTCCTGTCGTCTGGCAAGCTGCAAGTACAAGTGCCACGCAGGACACCAGCACGAATCTGATGAAATTCATGCTATTTCCCCCAAACGAACCCTCTTTGCTGAATAGCGATGCACGCATGGGTCGGCAAGTTGCAATGTTGATTGGGATCACAAGATCAGGATGCCATTGGATATGACTACAGGACAGATTCTCGCTGGATCCGCTGATGCCCCCTTGTGGATACACCACCCTCAGCGCGCAACCGAGATTGCGGCTTCCGAAACCGGTGGTTTGCCCAGAACGGCCCTTCTGGCCATCAATGCGGATGAGACGGAGCCAAGATTCACCCGTTTCGATGGCGCAGACGTGCTGATCCTGCGTGGCGTGAACCTGAACGAAAACCGCCGTCCTGAGGACATGGTGTCCCTGCGGGTCGCGGTGAAGGAAGACCGTGTTGAAACGGTTGCCCTGCAACGTGTACGTGCTGTCGAGGACACGGCGGAATTGGCGAGAGCCGCCGGTGACAGGGCACGTGCCGGCATGGTCGTGACCAATCTGGTCAGCAAACTGACCAACCGGGTGAAGGATTCACTGGTGCATCTCAATCGACAGCTGGCCGATCTTGAGGACATGCTGGAAGCACCGGGACCGAACCCCTCGGCCCAGGAACTCTCCCAGTTGCGTCGCCAGGCCATCTGGCTGCACCGGTTCTGCGTGCCGCAGGCCGACGCGCTGGAGGCCGTCGTGGCAGCGGAGCCGCATTGGCTGCAGGATTCCGACCTGGTCGATCTTCGGGAAAACTGGCACGCGACACGACGCAATGTTGCGGCACTTGAGGCCATCCGCGACCACAGCCGCCTGATCCAGGACCGGATCGACCAGGCCACGGCGGAAGCGAGCCAGCGCGCGACCTACATCCTGACCATCATCGCCGGCATCTTCCTGCCATTGAACCTCGTCGCGGCCTTGTTGGGCGCCAACGTCGGTGGAGTGCCCTGGTCGGAGGACGGCAATGGCTTCACCTACCTGATCGTCGGTTCGGCGGTGGTGACTGTCCTGCAGTTATGGATACTGCGCCGCCTGAAATGGATCTGACCCCGACCGGAGCAATCCAACGGCCGTTGGATGACATAGGCAGCGACCAGGACCGGTCGCTCAAGTAGCGGTGCGTTCCGCCGCCACCTTCTCGATCGTGGCCTTCAGATCCGGATTCTCGCTGAGCAGTTTCTGGAACGCCGCACGCTCCAGCACCAGCAGGTCACAGAAACCTTCCGCGAACACATCCGCATTTCGGGGTGCATCCTTCAACAGCGCCAGCTCACCAAAGAACTGCCCTGAACCGAGGATCACCGGCTGCGGGGCGATATCCACCCGGATGGCCCCGGACGACACGAAGAACATGGCTGATCCGGCATCGCCCTTGCGGACGATTGCTTCGCCCGGCAGGACGAGCTGCGGCTTCAGCAGGGCCGTGATCGTGTGGATACGTTCCTTTGACAGACCTTCGAACAGGGGCACGCTGGCAACCAGTTCTGCCGGGTCGAGACCAAGGTCGAGTGGCGGGCGCTTGCCCAGCATCGCGTAACGCTCTTCCAGATCGCCCTGCAGGCTGGCGTGGATCTCGGCGCCGATGACCGCTTCCTCATGCAGCCGGTCGTAGTCCTGGCGTTCCTGACGCAGGGCGACCCGTTCCAGATAACGACGCTGCAACTGCTGGGCATAGTCCGGATACTGCAACCTGACTGCTGTCAGGGCCGCCATGGTCTTCTCAAGCCGTGCATCAAGCATCTCGCAGAGACGGGCTGAGACTTCCGGTCCCACCAGCGCTTCGATGTCTTCGATACCGCCATCGCGAACCTCCGCCAGCACCGCACGCATGGTCCGCAGCCGTTCCATCCGGTCCGCAAAGCGACGTGCCAGCGGCTCGGCGAACCCGAACCGGCGCTGCAATCGCAACGCCAGCAGGAAGGAACGATTGAACCCCAGCACCTTGTCACAGGCACGCGCGTATCCTTCCAGCCCGTTGTGCTTGGTGGCGTCCAGCATCTCGTCGTTCATCGACAGCAATGACCGCGCAATGGCCGATGACAGGTAGCCCTGTGCATAGTGGCGCAGGAAACCCCGCCTCTCCTGACCAAGAGTGGCCATCAGGGCGACCTTCATCCAGTCATCCGGCCCCAGGGCACCCTCGTTGGCGGTATCGGCCCGGGCATCGGCGACCCGCTTCGCGTAGAGCGCCGATACCTCTTCCGCCACCGTGTCCGGAATCTTCTGATTGTCTGCGACCTGTCCGATCCTGTGCTGAATGCTGTCCAGCGCGGTTGCGATCGCCCGGTTGCGGATGGTGACATCGGTCGGCGACAGCTTGTCGAGGCCGAAGGCCTTCATCACCGCGCCAACGGTCGTGGCATTGATGAACAGGGTGAACAGCACGAAGGCGCAGACCAGCGCCACGACGAATTCACGGATATCCTGCGGGATGGCGTCGTTCTCCCAGATCGCCAGCGCCAGGGCCAGCGAAACGGCACCCCGCAGGCCGCCCCACCACATGACGGTCCGGAATCCCAGACTGACGTTTGCCGCCATGCCGACACTGCTGAGGATCGGCAGCAGACCATGGGTCAGAAGTCCGCGGGCAATGAACGCGGAAGCAAGCAGAACGGCGAGGGTCAGCCACATGCCGCCGTTGAAGACGGACAGGATCGACGGCACGGCCAGTCCCACGAGCACGAAGATCAGCGAATTGGCCCAGAACCCGAGGTTTTCCCAGGTTTCCTGCAACAGGTGCCAGCCATTTGCCGACATGCCCGTGCGGCCCAGCGACCCCATGACCAGTGCCGCCGTGACCACGGCCATGACGCCTGAGACATGCAGGTAATGCTCCGCCACCAGGAACGAGAGATAGGCCAGCGAGACCGTCAGCGTCACTTCGACCAGGGCCACGCCGCCCATGCGCCCGATCAGCCAGACGAAGGCGCGCGCCATGACGAAGCCGACGATGATGCCGCCCAGGAAGACCTTCAGAAAGCCAAGGCCGCCGCCGATCAGATCAGCCTCCACATTGCCGATGATCATTGCGGCCAGGATGTTGAACAGGACGATGGCAGTGGCATCGTTGAACAGGCTCTCCCCCTCCACCAGCACCGCCAGCCGTTTCGGCGCGCCCAGATCCTTGAAAATGGCCACGACCGCAACCGGATCGGTCGCGGACAGGATCGCGCCGAGCAACAGGCAGACGAGAAAGCTCATACCGGACACGGCCCAGACCGCACCACCGACCATGAAGGCGGAGATCAGCAGACCGACGACGGCCAGGAACATGATCGGGCGAATGTCCGCCAGCAGCTTGCGAACGTCGATGGCGAGGCTGCTTTCGAAGACCAGCGCCGGCAGGAAGATGAAGATGATGATCTCAGAGGTGATCTCCAGCGACTCGAAGCTGTGAAACAGATCACTGACCACACCCAGGTGCATGGCATGGGTCAGTTCACTGATCAGGCCAAGGCCGATCCCGACAGCCGCCAGCAGGACCGTGTAGGGAAAGCGGATACGCTTCGCCAGCGGCAGCATCAGCACCGCTATCGTCATCAGGCCGAACAGCCCGAGTACAGTTGTCCAGATACCCTCATGCATCGCGGTTTCCCCCCGTGACGATGCAACCCTGTCTTTTCGGTACTATATCACCTTTCACGATGGAAAATCGGAATGTTCGCCGTCGCAATTGACAGGTGGTGATGCAGGATGCAGCTTCACCGTCGATCGACCCCCTGGGCGCGAGGACTTCATGCAGACCTATCTGGACTTCGAGAAACCGCTGGCCGAGCTGGAGGGCAAGGTCAGGGAACTGCAACATCTGGCGCAGACCAATGAGGCAACCGACATCGATGCCGAGGTCGATACGCTGCGTGGCAAGGCCGCGAAACTGCTGCAGGACACATACAAGTCCCTGACCCCGTGGCAGAAGACACAGGTTGCCCGGCATCCGGAGCGGCCGCATACATCGCATTACATCGACGCCCTGATCACCGATTTCACGCCGCTTGCGGGCGACCGTTCGTATGGCGATGACAAGGCACTTGTTGGCGGCATGGGCCGGTTCCGCGGTCGCGGTGTCATGATTCTCGGCACGGAGAAGGGGCATTCGACCGAGGGCCGGGTCAAGCACAACTTCGGCATGGCCCGGCCTGAAGGCTATCGCAAGGCGCAACGCCTGATGCGCCTGGCAGAACGGTTCAGGATGCCGATTCTCACCTTCGTCGATACAGCCGGCGCCTATCCGGGCGTGGGTGCGGAGGAACGCGGTCAGGCAGAGGCGATTGCCCGTTCCGTCGAGGTTTGCCTGAACGTCAAGGTTCCGATCATTGCCGTCATCATCGGCGAAGGCGGCTCCGGCGGTGCCGTGGCGCTGGCCGTAGGCGACAGGGTGATGATGCTGGAACATTCCATCTATTCGGTGATTTCACCGGAAGCCTGCTCGTCGATCCTGTTCAAGACCTCCGACAGGGCAATCGATGCGGCGGAGGCGCTGAAACTGACTGCCCAGGACCTGAAGCGCCTGCGGGTGGCCGATCAGGTCATCCCGGAGCCGGTCGGCGGCGCGCATCGTGACGCCGCGGCGACGATGATGCGTGTGGGCGATGCCATCGCCGATGCCCTGTCGATGTTCAGGGACATGGCAGACGACCAGTTGCTGGAACGGCGCCGCGACAAGTTCCTGACGATCGGGAGGGCTCCGGTCTGATGGGCAATGCCGATGTGGCAGGCACGAGATATCCGAATGGCTGAAAAAGGCCGCCACAGGCTGCTGCTTGTCGAGGACAGTCGTTCCCTCGCCCGTACATACGAGCAGTATCTGCGCGACGAACCGTTCGAGATCGTTTCGGTGGAAACCGGTTCCGAGGCGATGGACGAACTGGATCGCCCGTTTGATGTGGTGCTGCTTGACCTGCGGCTGCCCGATATGGACGGCATGGAGATCCTGGAGCGGCTGAACGCGCGTGAGACACCGCCGCCGGTCATCGTCATCACCGCACATGGTTCGATCAACATCGCGGTCGAGGCCATGCGACTGGGTGCCTTCGATTTCCTGGTGAAGCCCTTTTCCGCCGAACGCCTGACCTTCACGGTCAGGAACGCGACCGAGCGGGGGTTGCTGGCGGCCAGCGCAGAAGCGGATGAGGATAACCCGGACAGCAGCGGCTTTGCAGACTTCATCGGCAATTCGACCAAGATGCGCGCTGTCTACAAGACCTTGCGGATGGCTGCGCCCAGCAAGGCAACCGTGTTCGTCGTTGGCGAATCCGGCACCGGCAAGGAACTCGCCGCCAGTGCGGTACACAACCTCAGTCCGCGATCCAACGGCGCTTTCGTCGCGATCAACTGCGCGGCGATCCCGAAGGGACTGATCGAAAGCGAGATTTTCGGGCATGTGCGCGGTGCCTTCACCGGCGCCGTGCAGGACCGCGAAGGTGCGGCGGCCCGCGCCCATGGCGGGACACTGTTTCTCGACGAGATCTGCGAGATGGACATGGATCTGCAGAGCAAGCTGCTGAGGTTCGTCCAGACCGGCAGCTTCGAGAGGGTTGGTGACGGGCGAACGCGCCATGTCGATGTACGCTTCGTCTGCGCCACGAACCAGGATCCGATGGAGGCGGTTCAGGCCGGGCGCTTCAGGGAAGACCTTTTCTACCGACTGCATGTCATTCCGATCACCCTGCCGCCGCTGCGGGAACGCGAGAAGGACATCCTGCTGATCGCGGAGACATTCCTGAAGCATTTCGCGCGCGAGGAGCGGAAGAAGTTCAGACGGTTCTCGCCCGAGACCGCACAGGCAATGCTGAACCACCGCTGGCCGGGCAACATCCGCGAACTGCAGAACATCATCCGCTCGATCACGGTGCTGTTCGACGGTACCGAGGTGACGCCGGATATGTTGCCGCCGGTCTTCAAGGTTTCGCCAGGCGGCAGTGCCGATGGCTCTGCGCATTCCATCGCACCTCTTGGCGCGGAAGGCGCTGATGGCACGGTGACCTCAGCTGGAGTCGCAAGCTGGCAGCGGGAGCAGGACATCCTGCCCCTCGACGAGGTGGAAAGGGAAGCGATCGAGGCGGCAATCCGGATATGCGGCGGCAACATCGGTCGTGCCGCCGGTTTCCTGGGCGTCAGCCCCTCCACAATCTATCGCAAGAAGCAGGTCTGGGACGCGCGCGACGGGTGAGTGTCGCCACGCGTCAAGCAGATTTATATATATTTATCGAGCAACACAGTCCGACAACACTGTCGAGACAAGTCGCGTCAATGATTCGACCTGTCCTACGGTTACTGATATCGTGGCTCCCATGAGTAATCCATGGCCACATCTGGAAGGCATTCTTCGCCTGATTAGCGAAGCACCAATGGTGGCGCCGGTATTTCTCGCCTTCACGCTTATGATGCTTGCCGCAGCCACCCTGCCCAAGATTGATCAAGGTTCTCGTATTTTGATGATTTTGGTCATCGGTGTATTTACCGCAGTCAGCACTTGGTATGCCTTCACAGCGGTAACTCACAAATCTGCAAATGCACCTTTTCTGATCCTGCAAGGGCAGCCAGTTCATGTTTCGATCTCAGGTGGGGATGTGGGTTCGACACTTGACGGCAACGTATTCTTGCCTGTCGCCATTGAAGATTTGCCCGTTTCAAAGGAAGGTCCAGATAGCCTTTCCGCGAAGAAATTCCTAATCGAGACCGGCGGCAAAGGAAACATCACGCAAACTAACCTACCGAATAACTCATTGAATTTGATCGCCGGCGACGAATTGCTTGCGGCAGAGCCAGTTCCTGCCGACCGAGCAGCAGCGTCAGGTAATGGAGGCGAGATAGGCATCGTCGGTTTGGCAATCGACGACAACGGTAACCATGGTGCGGAAGCTGACAATTTGCGCCCCCCCATTTCGACCAAGCCCATAGGATCTGCCAACCACGGCATCGAACAGTCGCCGACTATCGACCAAAATCACGGCAAGAACCTGCCTGGAAGCCGATCTGATGGAGGCCACGTCCCCATACTGTCTAACACTAATGCCTCACGCTCTGGCGTACGCGAAAATCCATTCACCTCGGAGGAGCTGTTGGAACCAATTGGCCTAGGACATCTTGGGCTAGAGAACATAAACGTTTTCGACAATGTGCCGCTACTTGCAGAGACAGCTAGTGGGACAACCTCCCAAAGTCGATTGGCTAATGATATCCCCGCTAGTGTTCTGGGTCACCCGCCACTCACGAGGCCGGACGTTAGCCCCGTTTCGCGGAAAACGGACGAGCAGGAACTAGTACCTTGGTCAGACCATTAGGTTCAGTGGACTTGTTCAGTAATCAGACGCGAAAAGTCCGCCGAAAACTCGTTGCCGTCGAAGGAACTGTAAAGATCGGTCAGATCGGCTTCTGACCGATCTTCTTCCGTCCCTGGTTCACGGTCTTCAGGAACTCGATCCCGTCTGCCGCGATGGCTTCACCGATGTGCAGTCCCTCTTCGCGTTCCAGCGCGTCGATATCCAGCCAGTTGGCATAGAGCTGGCGTGTCCGGTCAGTGACGATGCCTGCGTTCAGCAGGGTCTTCACCAGCACCCGCATGATGTTGGTCGGGTCCTTCAGGTCGTTGCGCCGCTTTGAATCACGGTCGGCATAGACCTCCCGCACAGAGTCGCGAACCCATTCCCATTCCAGGCCGAACTGCGGATAGATTGCCCGCTTCTGGCGGATATTGGTCAGGTTGAACAACAATGTCTCGAAGCAGCGCGCGGCCCAGTCCTCGACAATCTCATGCTCACGTGTATCAAGCTTCGGAATCGTCCGGTCTGCCCAGATCTTGCCGAAGCGATGATGGAATGCCTCGTCCGTCATGACGAGCTGCACCAGGCGCTTCAGCACCGGGTCGTTGGTATAGCGGTGCAGGCTGGCGAAGGCACCCATGGCCAGCCCCTCGACAAGCATCTGCATCCCGACGAGCTTCTTGTAGACTTCCGGCGCGGCGACCAGTTCGTTCATCAGCCGCCCCAG
>JARGNO010000109.1 GCA_029213165.1 Minwuia sp. | reverse complement strand
GACCGCACCAGGCGCGAACGCTGATACTGCAGATGCGCCAGTTCGACCTGCAAGCGCCCCTCCCGCGTGCGGGCACGGGCGCCGAAGATTTCCAGAATCAGGCCGGTCCGGTCGATCACCTTTGCCCCGACCGCACGCTCCAGATTGCGTTGCTGTGTCGGAGACAGCGTGGCATCGACCACCACCAGTTCCAGCTCCTGGGCCTCCACGGCCGCCGCGATCTCTTCCACCTTGCCGCCACCGATCAGTGTCGACGGACGGGGGTTGTCGAGACGCAGGGACTCGGCGTGCCGGACATCCAGCCGGATGGCGTCACAGAGGCCCATGGCCTCCTCCAGCGCGACAGAAGGTTCCCGCGTTGCCTCCATGGGCAGCCAGGGATCGATCAGCAGCGTCCGGGCACCTGCGGCGCCCGTTCCATGATGTTCAGTCAAATGTCAGTCTTTCCAGAGGGTTCCGGCAAAGACCATCATGCAGATGGTGCCGGAATATGCTCGAAAAGGTCGACAGGCTGTGAAGGCATTACCGTGGAGATCGCGTGCTTGTAGACAAGCTGAACATGAGCGTCCCGGCGCAGCAGTACACAGAAATTGTCGAACCAGCTGATCATGCCCTGAAGCTTGACACCATTCACCAGAAAGACGGTGACGGGTACCTTGTTCTTCCGGACATGATTCAGGAATACATCCTGTACATTCTGCGGACGCTCGCTTGCCATTGGCGTCGTTCCTTCTTTTTGTTCCGGCCCGCACCAGCTTGCTGAAAGCCTCTAACACGTGCGACCAGAAGTGCTACTCGATGTCCCTACATTTGGATTCTTGCCACGCCGGGTACAAGCCACCATTTTGCATAGCGGCAAACCGCTGTTGCCAAGGCAACAGCCGGAGTGCGACGAAACACAACTGTCGGTAAGTGTCAGATGGTCTTTCCGGCCGCCGCGTCAACCTGTTCCGATGCGACATAGCCACGAAATATTTCCACCAGTCGGGAGGTCACACTGCCGGGCCGTCCATTGCCGATCACACGGTCATCCACCTGTACGACCGGCGTGGCGAGGGCGGAAGCGCTGGTCAGGAACACTTCCCTGGCCGATTTCAGCTCCTCGACCGTGAAGGGGCGCTCAACGACCTCGATCCCCTCACCCTCGACCAGGCTGATCAGGGACAGCCGGGTAATGCCGTTCAGGATGTCGTGGCTCACGGGGCGCGTCACCAGTCGCCCCTCGCTGTCCACGATCCAGGCATTTGTCGAACTTCCTTCCGTCACGTAGCCATCCGAATCGTACATGAAAGCCTCATGCGCCCCCGCCTCCCGCGCGGCCTGCTTGGCGAGGCAGTTGGGCAGCAGGCCCACTGTCTTGATGTCGCATCGGGCCCAGCGCTGGTCCGGTGCCGTGATGACCTGCACGCCGACCTCGGCCTGCTTGCCCAGTCCCCCGGCCGGCTTGCTGTTGGCGTAGACAACGATCGCGGAATCCGCTTCCGCCGGGAAAGCATGGTCGCGGGGTGCCACACCGCGCGTGACCTGCAGATAGACATGACCGGTGCGCACACGGTTGCGGCGGATCACTTCCCCGATCACCAGACCAAGGGCACGATCCGTCATCGGCGGTGTGATGCGCAGTTCGCGCAGGCTGCGGGCCAGACGCTCCCGATGTCCGATACCATCAACCTGCTTGCCCGCGATGACGGGAATGACCTCGTAGACGCCATCGGCAAACTGGTAGCCACGATCCTCCACATGCACACTTGCCAAGCCGTGCGGAACGTACTGGCCGTTCACGAATGCCACTCTGCCCACTGTGCTGATCCCGTATCCTGTTGAAGCTCTTGTCAGGCCTGTCGGCTTACCGCCCCCAGAAGGACGGCATGAACAGGCCAATCAGCGCCAGCAGTTCCAGACGCCCTGCCAACATGCCGATCACGATACCTATTTTGGACACCGGGTCGAGACTGACAATCGAGATCGCCTCCACGGTGACATAGGTTGCCGCCTGCCCCGCGTTGCTCATGGCCCCGATGGAAAGTGCGAGCGCGGTTGGCAGGTCATGACCGTCAAGGTCGATCAGAAGCGCAAGAACGGCGACCGAAATGGCGAACAGGATCACATAGTTCCAGGCCGATCTGAGCACGGCGGATTCAACGCGATAGCCGCCATAGCTCACCAGTTTTATGCCACTCGGGTACGACAGGCGGGC
The DNA here is from genome assembly GCA_029213165.1 of Minwuia sp. Lineage (GTDB taxonomy): Bacteria > Pseudomonadota > Alphaproteobacteria > Minwuiales > Minwuiaceae > Minwuia. Next base: position 2,747 of record JARGNO010000109.1, on the reverse strand, counting down.
CAGTTCGGCGCCGCCCTGGCGGATCAGCAAAGCAAAGCGCATGAGCTTGAATCCGCCCGCCGTCGATCCGGCTGCTCCGCCGATCATCATCAGTGTCAGCAAAACGACGGATACGCCGGTTGGCCAGGGAACGTCGATCACGCCGGATTCCATCGAGAGGCCGACAAACCCGGTCGTCGAGGCCACGGATGCGACCGAGAACAGCGCGGCACCGATCGAGGCGAGAGGGTCGCCACCGGTGACAGAGGCATGGACCAGCGCAATGAGTGCCGCCGAGATCAGACAGAGCCGTCCGAAGGCACGGAACTCGGGATCGGCGTAATAGACACGCCAGCGTCCGTGGCAAGCGGCCCAGTGCAGCGTGAAATTCAGTGCCGATCCCCACATGAAGACCACCAGGATTGCCATGCCGATGGAGGAGAAGCCGGCCACGCCTTCCGAAGAGGTAACGAACCCGCCGGTCGAGATCGTGCTCATGGCATAGCAGAGCGCATCAAACGGCCTGACACCGCTGAGCCAGAGCAGCAGGGCACAGGACAGGGTCATGATGCCATAGACCCACCAGATTGCTGACAGGGTGTCCTTCAGGCGTCCGGACAATGCGGTGCTGTCGCCTGCGGGAATGGCACTGCGATAGACAGCCAGGCCACCCAGGCCAAACAGGCCGAGCAGCACCACGGCCAGCATGATGGTGGCCAGCCCCCCCATCCATTGCAGCTCCGCACGCCAGAACAGCAGCGATTTCGGCAGGACCTCCGGCGTGTCGAAGACGCTGAAACCCGTGGTCGTGAGGCCTGACATGGATTCCAGGAATGCATCCAGCGGTGCGGCCACCGTCAGGAACGGCAATGCGCCAAAGACCGGCAGCATGACCCAGATCATGACCGCAAGCAGAAACGCCTCCCGCCGCCCGGTGCGGCGATGCGTGGAACTGAGCGAAACAACAGTCAGCGCACCACCGACCATGGCGGTGATCAGGGCAGAGATGAGGAAGATGAACGGGGTGCCCGTCTCGCCATAGAACAGCGCAACGGGAATGGGCAGCAGCATGGCCGCGGCGAAAATCACCGTGGACCAGCCGAAGATCGCGATGACCGCCGTCAGCGCCATGCCCGATACCCCTGCCTGTGCTGCGACCTGCGCATCATGTGAGGGCGATCCGTCAGAAGAAGTCGAGACCGACGGCCAGGAGCTTCTCCAGCTTCTTCACGCTTTCCCGCAGGGCGAAGAAGATCACCCGGTCATCGCGTTCGATGACCATCGTCCCGCGCGGCTTCAGCACTGCCTTGCGCCGCACGACGGCACCGATGATCACGCCTTCGGGCAGCGCGACCTCCCGCAATGGCTTGCCCACGAGGGCGGAGGTTTCAAGCGCTTCCGCCTCCATCACCTCTGCCACGCCATCACGCAGTGAATAGACACTTTTGATTCGCCCCCGCCTGACATGGCGCAGGATGCTGGAAACCGTGGTTGCGCGCGGATCTATGGCAACATCGATGCCCAGGGATCCGACAAGCGACTGGTAGGCTTGGTTATTGACCAGCGTTATGGCCGTGTCGCAGCCAAGCTGCTTCGCCATCAGCGATGCCAGGATATTGGTCTCGTCGTCGTTGGTCAGCGCGACGATGGCATGGGCGGAGGCAATATTGGCCTCTTCCATGATCTCGGTATCAAGCGCATTGCCACAGATCACGACGGCCTTGTCGAGTTTCTCGGCGACCAGTTCCGCGCGTGCCCGATCCGCCTCGACGATCTTCAGATTGACCCGGCCCTCCTGCTGCTCCAGCGCGTTGCCCAGGAAGAGACCGATATTGCCGCCGCCGATGATGACCACCCGCTGTGCCTCGTTCTCATCGTGTCCGAACAGGGGCATGGCACGGGCGGCGTGGTTCGTATCGACCACGAAGTAGACATCATCACCTGGCAGCATCTGGTCGACAGAAGTGGGAACGAACAGTTTTCCATCCCGCACGATGCCGGTGACGATGATGTTCAGGTTCGGGAACAGTTCAGTCAGCTGGCGAAGCTGCTGGTGCGCGATCGGGCATTCGCTGTCGATATGGACGCCGATCATCCGCACAAGGTCATCGGCGAAGGGCAGCATGTCGAACGCGCCGGGCATGTGCAGCGCCCGGTTCACGGCCTCCGCCACCTCACGCTCCGGCGAGATGATCACGTCGATCGGCATGTGGTCGCGGGTGAAGAGGTTGGAGAACGAGGGCCGGAGATAGCTCTGTGCCCTGATGCGCGCGATCTTGGTCGGCACATCGAAGATCGAATGCGCCACCTGACAGGCCACCATGTTGACCTCATCGGCGAAGGTCACCGCGACAAGCATGTCCGCATCGGCGGCCCCTGCCCTGTCCAGCATGTCCGGATGGGAGGCGAAACCAACCAGTCCCTGCACGTCATAGGCTTCACTGATCCGCCGGATCAGCTCGGGCGACTGGTCGATGATGGTCACGTCATTGCGCTCTGCCGCCAGATGCCGCGCAATATTGGACCCGACCTGTCCCGCCCCGCAGACAATCACTTTCATGAAACGCCAACCCGTCGACTGCAGCCTCGCGACACGAACGGTATTGCCCGCATCATCGACGCATCCTAGTGGGATTCCGTCTGCGATGGAATTCGCACGCTCTTCCGCAACGGAAGCCAGTCGGATCTGCCCCGGAATGGCCTGGATCGTTCCTTCAAATGATGGAATCGCACCGGCCCGCTCCCCCACCCCGCCACCCACCGGATCA
>JARGNO010000025.1:43899-52430 GCA_029213165.1 Minwuia sp. | reverse complement strand
TCCGCGACGGGGCGGCAGTCGTCCGTTTCCTCGCCTGGCTGGACAACCACGCAGGTGACGGTTCCGTGGACGAGATCACGGCGGCGGAGACGCTGGAAGGGTTCCGGCGCCAGAACGACCTGATCCGTGACCTGTCCTTCGACACCATCTCCGGCTCCGGTCCCAACGGGGCCATCGTGCATTACCGTGTGACGCCGGAAACCAACCGGCATCTGCAGCCGGGGGAACTGTTTCTGGTCGATTCCGGCGCGCAGTATCTCGACGGCACCACCGACATCACCCGCACCATCGCCATCGGGGACCCAAGCGCGGAGATGCGGGACCGTTTCACCCGCGTGCTGCAGGGTCATGTGGCACTGGCCACGGCCCGGTTTCCTGCGGGAACGACCGGCAGCCAGCTTGACCCCATGGCCCGCGCGCCGCTCTGGCAGGCTGGACTGGATTTCGACCACGGCACCGGTCACGGCGTCGGCAGCTACCTCAGTGTGCATGAGGGACCGCACCGTATCTCCAAGGTCCACAGTGCCGTGGCCCTGCAGCCCGGCATGATCGTTTCCAACGAACCCGGCTACTACAAGGCCGGGGCCTATGGCATCCGCATCGAGAATCTGGTCACCGTGGTCGAGGCGAAGATCGACGGCGGGGAGCGGCCGACGCTGGGTTTCGAGACCCTGACACTGGCCCCCATTGACCGCCGATTGATCGCCACGGAGATGCTGACAGCGGCGGAGCGGGCCTGGATCGACCGCTATCACGCCCGTGTGGCGGAGGTGCTGACGCCGCTGCTGGATGCGGAGACGGCAGGCTGGCTGGCAACGGCAACGCAGCCCCTGCCGGGATGAAACATACCGCTGCACCGGCCTTCGGCGTCTATGTCCACTGGCCGTTCTGTGTCTCCAAATGCCCCTATTGCGACTTCAACAGCCATGTCCGTGAAGCGGTCGATCAGGACCGCTGGCGCGCGGCACTGCTGGCGGAGATCCACGCCTGGGCGGAACGGGTGCCGAAACAGGCCGTGGACACGGTCTTCTTCGGTGGTGGCACCCCGTCACTCATGCCGCCGGAAACGGTGGCGGCGGTGCTGGCGGAGATTGACCACCGCTTCGGACTGGCTGATGGGGCGGAGATCACGCTGGAGGCCAATCCATCCTCCATCGAGATCAATCGCTTCCGGGATTTCCGGTCGGCGGGGGTCAACCGGGTCAGCCTGGGGGTGCAGAGTTTCGACGACCGGGCGCTGGGGTTTCTGGGCCGGGCGCATGACGCGGAGGCCGCGAAACGCGGCATCGCCGTGGCGGCGTCCGCTTTCGACCGTTTCTCCTTCGATCTGATCTACGCCCTGCCGGACCAGACCGAGGCCGAATGGCAGGCGATGCTGGCCGCGGCGCTGGGTCTGGCCGGGGATCACCTGTCGCTCTACCAGTTGACCATCGAGCCCAATACCGGCTTTGCGGGGCAGGTGAAGCGGGGCGTCTTCGACCCGATGGATGATGATCGCGCGGCGGACATGTTCGAACTGACCGCGCAGATCACGGAGGATGCCGGTCTGCCCGCCTATGAGACTTCGAACCACGCCCGGCCCGGTGGGGAATGCCGCCACAACCTGCTCTACTGGCAATACGGCTCCTGGATCGGGGTCGGCCCCGGCGCGCACGGACGCCCCGTGTATCAGGGCGGCCAGCGCCACGCCACCGCCAACCACCGGAAGCCCGAGGTGTGGCTGGAAGCGGCGGAATCAGGCGGCACCGCCCTCGCGGAGGACCGCGCTGTCCCGACGGAGGAACAGGCCGAGGAAGCCCTGATGATGGGCCTGCGGCTGGCGCAAGGCATCGACGGGAACATGTTCCAGGCGCGCACAGGCGGCCGGTGCCTCAACCGCCTGCTGGACCCTGCCGCCGCGCGCCGGCTGACCGATGAGGGCCTGATCGAGACCGTGAACCACACCCTGCGTGTCCGACCCCGGGGCCGTTTGCTGCTGAACAGCATCACCGGGGCCCTGTTGGGCGGGTGAGGTGCAGAAGCCGGTCACATTGCAATTGCCAAGGTGGACATCAAATTGGTAGAATTGTTGTCTGGATGGTAGAAATGGGCTTGGGACATGCTGAACATCAAGAACGAGGAAGCATTCCGACTGGCAACGGAACTGTCCGCGCTTACAGGGGACACCAAGACCCGCGTCGTGATCGACGCCTTGCGTCAAAGGCTTCGTGAGGTCCGAAGAACACGGGACAGGCAGGTTCTGTCCAAGGCGCTGATGCAGATCGGGGTCGAGTGCGCCGGACACATCCGCGGGCCCGCCGCATCCAGCGATCACGATGACCTTTATGGTGAAGACGGCCTGCCGGAATGATTGTCGATGCCTCCGCCATTCTCGCGATCCTGTTTCAGGAACCGGAAGCGCAGTTGTTCGCCGATGCGATCGCTGGAACGACCGAAGTCGGTATGTCGGCAGTGAATCATGTCGAGGCAGCGGTGCGGATCGACAATGTCGGCGATGAGGCGGCGGTACGAATTTTCGACCGTTTCATTGATCTGGCCCAGATCGAGATCATGCCGGTAACTGCGGTCCAGGCGCAGCTTGCACGAGAAGCCTATCGGCGTTTCGGTCGCGGCAACCATCGGGCCCGCCTCAATTTCGGCGACTGCTTTGCCTATGCCTTGGCGGTCGACACGGGTCGGGCCCTGTTGTTCAAGGGCAATGACTTCATCCACACTGACGTGAAGTCAGTTGTCACTCCGCCTTCGCCAGCATCGCCCTGAGTTCGAATTTCAGTACCTTGCCCAGCGCGTTGCGGGGCAGGGCGTCGATGGGGATGACATCCTTCGGGTGCTTGTAGCGGGCGAGGCGGTTGTGGAAGAGGGCCAGCAGGGCCGGGGCATCGATGACCTGGCCTTCCCGTGCCACCGCGAATATCACCGGCACCTCGCCCCAGCGCGGATCGGGCCGTCCGACCACCGCGAATTCGGCCAGATCGGCGTGCGCCGCCAGCACCTGTTCCAGTTCCGCCGGGTAGATGTTCTCCCCGCCCGAGATCACCACGTCCTTCGCCCGGTCCTCGATGCGGTAGAAGCCGTCGGCGTCGCGGCGACCGATATCACCCATGCGGAACCAGCCGCCCTCGACGAAGGCATCCGCTGTCGCGTCCTGGTTCTGCCAGTAGCCGGAGAAGACGCTGGGGCCGCGCACCAGCAGTTCCCCGGCCTCGCCCGTGGCCACGTCCTGCCCTTCGGTGTCCACGATCCGGACCTGCACGTGAACCGCCGGACGTCCGCAGGACCCGACATGCTCGAACGCATCCTGTCCGCGCAGCACGATGGCCAGTGGCGAGGTTTCGGTGGAGCCGTAGATCTGGCCGACCGGCACACCCCGGTCGTGAAACCGCTGGATCAGGGCCGTGGGCACCGTGGTCGATCCCGCCATCACCAGCCTGAGAGAAGAGAGATCGGTGGTGGCCCAGTCCGGATGATCGGTCAGGGCCTGCATCATCGCTGGCACGGCCAGTGCCAGGGTCGGGCGGAACCGGTCAATCGCCGCGAGGGTCATCGCCGGGTCGAAGCGGGGCTGCAGGCAGACCGCCGCCCCGGCATGAAACGCGGGCGTGGTCTGGTTGTTCAGTCCGCCGACATGGAACAGCGGCAGGTTGGTCAGGATCAGGTCGGTGCTGACCATGTCATGTGCGTGGGTCGCGTTGACCGCGTTCCAGAAGACATTTCCCTGGGTCAGTACCGCCCCCTTGGGACGACCGGTGGTGCCGGAGGTATAGACCAGCAGCACCGGTGTTTCATGGCTGGCTTCCGGGGCGACCACCGGGGCCGTCGCGGCGCTGGCCAGATGGTCGTTCCAGGCACGCCAGTGCCGCTGCGCCGGACCCAGGGAAACATGTTTCATGCCGGGCAGGTCATCGGGAATGGCGTCTGCATGGGTAATGAAACCGGGATCGGCAAACAGTACGCTGGCACCGCTGTCGGCAAGCTGGAAGCCGTGCTCCGGCGGGGCAAGCCGCCAGTTCAGCGTGACCAGGCTGACACCTGTCCGGGCACAGGCGAAGAACAGCACCAGTTGTGCCACGGAGTTCTCGCCCAGATGCGCCACACGGTCCCCGGCCCCGAGACCCAGCCCGTGCCGCAGCGCCCGCGCCGCCCGGTCGATGGCCACCGCGAACCCGGCATAGGTCAGTGTTTCATCGTCGGTGATGATGGCGGGCTTGTCCGGTGCCTGTCCGGCCCAGCCCTCGATCCAGTGCGCCAGATCCATCGGGGCTCTCCAGCGCCTACAGATGCATGCCGCCGTCGATCACCATGGCCTGTCCGGTGATGTACTGGCTCTCGTCTGCCGCAAGATAGAGCGCGAGAGAGGCAATCTCGTCGGCACGGGCGAGGCGGCCCATCTTCTGGCGTGAAACGAAGTCCTTGCGCGCCTGGACCGGATCATCGAAGGCATTGATGCGGTCATCCAGTGACGGTGTCTGCACGGTGGCCGGGCAGATCGCGTTGCAGCGGATGCCTTCACCGATGTAGTCCGCAGCCACCGACTTGGTGAAGCCGATGACCGCGCCCTTGGTGGCGCCATAGGCACAGCGGTTGACCACGCCCATCTCCGAACTGACGACGGAGGCCATGTTGATGATGGAGCCGCCGCCGTTGGCCAGCATCGCCGGAAGGAAGGCCTGCGTGACCAGGAACAGCGACCGGCAATTCAGTTCGAAGCTGAAGTCCCAGCCCTGCATCGTGGTGTCCAGCAGCGATCCGTGATCGACGTATCCGGCGCAGTTGAACAGCACATCCACCGCACCCACCTTCGCCGCCATCGCGGTCACCGCCGCAGGGTCGGTGACATCCAGCGGATGCGTCTCGACACCGGGCAGACCGTTCAGCTCCGCCAGTTTCTCCGCGTTCAGATCGGTCGCGACGATGGTCGCGCCCTCCGCCGACCAGGCCTCCACCGTCGCGCGGCCAATGCCCTGTGCTGCTGCGGTGACGAAGCACTTCTTGCCCTGCAAGCGTCCAGCCATCCTGTCTCCCCCGTGTTTTTCCTGTTTCCTGCCGTGAATGCTCAGTCCGCCAGATGGTTGCCCACCGGCTCGCCGAGAGCCAGGTGATGTATCGCGCCGCCAACCACCTCGCCATCGACCGGCACGGCTTTCCTGTCCGGGAAGCAGCCCGCGACCAGTTCGAATGCCTCCCCATCGCGCGGATCGTCGAAGCGGGGGATCAGGATTGCCCCGTTGGCGAGATAGAAACCGCAATAGGTCATGGAGGCCGGGCCGATGGCCTCCGGCACCGGGACCTCGATCATCTCGATGGGCCGGTCGAAGGGATCGGTGGCGGCGCGCAGGCGCTGCACATTGTCCTGCATGGCGCGGAAGTCGGGATGTTCCGGATCGGCGGGGGAATGCAGCAGCACCTTGCCCGGCGCGATGAAACGGCAGAAGCGCCCGACATGGCCGCCGCCGCCAACCAGCCCGCTGATGCCCTCGCCCAGCCAGATCACGCGCACGATGCCGAAGAAGTTCATCAGGATCTCTTCGATGTCGCGCCGCCCCACCAGCGGATTGCGGTTCGGGCTCATCAGCGTCTGCTCGCTGACCAGCGCGGTTCCAAGCCCGTCGGTCTGCACTGCACCGCCTTCCAGCACGATGGGGCCGCGGAAATAGGGCACCTGCATCAGACGCACCAGCTCCTCGGCAAAGCCGTGATCTTCCTCATGCACGATGTGGCGACCGCCCCAGCCGTTGAACTTCCACGCCACACCCTTGGTCCGGGCCTGCTCGTTCACCAGGAAAGTCGGTGCCAGGTCCCGTATCCAGCCGTGGGCCACGTCATGCGGCACCAGTTCGACCTTCGGGCCCAGGGTCAGGGCCGTCTCCTTCAGGTCCGGCTCCGGCACGATCATCCGCACCGGCTCGAAGGCTGCAATGGTGCGGGCGATATGCGCGAAGGCCACGCGGCTCTCCAGCAGCCCTGCCGGCATCTCGGTCGGGTCTGTCGGCCAGGCCATCCAGGTACGGGTGTGCTCCGCCCAGTCGGGGACCGGGAAATAGCCTTCGAAGGAGGGGTTTTCTTCATCCATGGCCGAAGCCTATTGCATTTTCCCCGGAAGGAAAGCCGGGAGTCCGGAGTCTGTCTGCGGCCCGCTCCATCGGAATGGGCTGCAACCAATCTCCTCAGCCCTGGGCGTGGAAGGTCCGGCCCAGGCTGCCGGGCGCCCGCAGCTGGGCGCGGGGCGGACTGGCGGCGATGGCCACCCGCACCGCGATGGTCACCAGATCGGGCAGCATGGAGAGGTACTGCGACGGGATCGCGATCCCGAGGCCCTGCACGTGAAGCTGCAGGATGGTGACGCCACCGAACAGATAGGCACCCAGCAGCGCCCGCGTCGGACGCCAGCCCGCGAAGACCACGATGGCCAGCGCGATCCAGCCGCGGCCCGCCGTCATCTCCTCCGACCACAGCGGGGTCCGTGCGATGGAGAGATAGGCCCCGCCCAGCCCGGCAAGCGCCCCGCCCCAGGCCAGCGCCAGCATCCGGATCAGCACCACCGGATGCCCGATCGAATGGGCCGCGTCGTGGTTCTCCCCCACCGCCTTCAGGATCAGGCCGGCACGGGTACGGGTCAGGAACCAGCCGGTCAGCAACAGCAGTGCGATGGACAGGTAGAACATGGGCTCATGCCGGAACAGCAGCGGCCCGAAGAAGGGAATGTCGGCCAGCAGCGGAATCTCGATGCGGGGCAGGGCCGGTATCGAAAACCCGGAATAGCCGCTGCCCAGCAATGCGGAGAGACCGAGACCGAAGATGGTCAGCGCCAGGCCGGACGCGACCTGGTTGGCCAGCAGGACCTGTGTCATCAGCCCGAACAGCAGCGCCATCGCGGCCCCGGCGATTGCGGCGCCCAGGATTCCGGCGAGGTGCGATCCGCTCTCTGCCGTGATGATGAATCCGGCGACCGCCCCGATCACCATCATCCCCTCCACGCCCAGGTTCAGCACGCCTGCGCGCTCCACCACCAGTTCCCCCGTGGCGGCGAACAGCAGGGGTGTCGCGGCGAGCATCATGCCGAGGATGATGTTGACGGCCAGTTCCATCACGCGGCCTCCCGTATCCGCCGACGCAGGCGGAAGCGATAGGTGGAGAGCACATCCATGCCCAGCAGGAAGAACAGCAGCAGCCCCTGGAAGACTTCCGTGACCGCATTGGGAAGCTGCATGGTGATCTCCGCCGCTTCTCCGCCCAGATAGGTCACGGCCATGACGAAACCGGCGATGATGATGCCGAGCGGATTGAGTCTCCCGAGGAAGGCAACGATGATCGCGGTGAAGCCGTAGCCGACCGGCAGGCTGGGGACCAGTTGCCCGACCGGCCCCGTTGCCTCGAACAGTCCGGCGAGACCCGCCAGCCCGCCGGAGACCAGCAGGCAGAACCAGATCACCCGTGCCTCGACGAACCCGGCGAAGCGCGCGGCGCGCGGGGCCTCCCCCAGCAGGCGGATCTGGAAACCGACGACGTGGCGGCCCAGCAGCAGCCAGGCCACCAGTGCGGCCAGAAGTGCCGCGAAGAAGCCGATGTGCGCCCGCGTACCTTCCATGAGCAGCGGCATGGCGGCGGAGCCCTCGAACAGGCGGCTTTCCGGAAAGTTGAACCCGTCCGGGTCGCGCAGTGGCCCGGTGACCAACGCCGAGAGCAGCAGGGTCGCGACATAGACCAGCATCAGGCTGACCAGGATCTCGTTGGCCCCGAAGCGGGTACGCAGGTACGCCGGAACTGCGGCCCAGGCCATGCCTGCGGCACAGCCGGTGATCCACATCAGCGGCATCAGCCAGATGCTGTCGGTGCCGTGAAACGCCAGACCCACCGCGCCGCCCGCAAGTGCGCCGATGGTGAACTGTCCCTCCGCCCCGATGTTCCAGATCCCGGCCCGGAATCCCAGCGACAGGCCGATGGCGATCAGGATCAGCGGTGTCGCCTTCACCAGCAGTTCGGAGAGGTTGTAGAGGTCGGAGAAGGGGCTGACGAAGATCACGACCACGGTCTGGACCGGATCCTTGCCCAGCATGGCGAACAGCACCATGCCGACCAGGATCGTCAGGATCAGGGCGAGCACCGGGGTCAGCCAGAGCATGGCACGGGATGTTTCGGGACGCCGCTCCAGCCGGATCATGCGGCGTCGTCCTGCGACCCGACTGCAGCACCGCCCATCAGGATGCCGATCTCCGCCACCGTCACATCCTCGCTGCTGCGGGGCGTGGAAAGGATGCCCCCAGCCAGTACGGCGAAGCGGTCACTGATCGAAAGCAACTCGTCCAGATCCTGGCTGATGATCAGCACGGCGGCACCGGCGCGGGCAAGCTGATCCAGGGCCGTGTGGATCTCCGCCGCTGACTTCGCATCGACGCCCCAGGTCGGCTGTGCCGCGATCAGCACGGTCGGTCCCTGCAGGATCTCCCGCCCGATGACGAACTTCTGCAGGTTGCCGCCGGACAGGCTGCCGGCCTGGCGGGTGACTGCGGTGGTGGCCACATTGAAGGCGCTGA